>NZ_JBITZX010000003.1:0-560345 GCF_044547145.1 Streptomyces sp. NPDC052773
ATTCCGAACCCGGAAGCTAAGCCTTACAGCGCCGATGGTACTGCAGGGGGGACCCTGTGGGAGAGTAGGACGCCGCCGAACAATTATTGAGAAAAGCCCCGTGCCATTAGGCACGGGGCTTTTCTGCGTTTCAAGAGGGTTCCACCAGCCTGGCGTCGTACGCCAGGATCACCGCCTGAATGCGGTCCCGGCAGCCGGTTTTCGCGAGGATCCGGCTCACATGTGTCTTCACCGTGGATTCGGCGAGGTGGAGCCGGGACGCTATCTCGGTGTTCGTCCAGCCTTTGCCGATGACCGTCAGGATTTCGCGTTCCCGGTCGGTGAGGGCGGCCAGGCGGGGGTCCTCCGGGGCCGGGGTGCCGGTCGGCGGCTGTCCCGTGGGGAGGTGGTGGGCGTAGGCGTCGAGGAGGCGGCGGGTCAGGCTCGGGGCCACGACCGCGTCTCCGGTGGCGACCGCGCGGATGCCGGACAGTAGTTCCTCGGGCTGGGCGTCCTTCACCAGGAAACCGGAGGCTCCGGCGCGGAGGCCGGCGTAGGCGTATTCGTCGAGGTCGAACGTGGTGAGGATCAGGACGCGGGTGCGGTCGCCGGTGGCGACGACGCGGCGGGTGGCCTCGATGCCGTCCAGGCCGGGCATGCGGACGTCCATCAGGACGACGTCGGGGTGCAGCTCGGCGGCCATGCGGACCGCCTCCGTACCGTTCGCGGCCTCGCCGAGGACCGTCATGTCGTCCTGGCTCTCCAGCAGCATGCGGAAGCCGAGGCGCTGGAGCGGTTGGTCGTCGGCGATGAGGACGGTCGTCACTGCGGGGCTTCCTCCGGTAGGTGCAGACGGACGCGCCAGCCCCGTTCCGGGTGCGGGCGGGGGCCGGCCTCAAGTGTGCCGCCGTAGAGGGCCGTTCGCTCGCGCATGCCGGGAAGTCCTCGGCCGCCGCCGCTGCCGTTCACGGTGTGGTTGTGGACTTGGCCGGTGTCGGTGATGGTGACCGTGGTGGCGCCCTCGGGGTCGTGGTGCATGACTACTTCCGCGGTGGCGTTCGGGCCCGCGTGTTTGAGGGTGTTGGTGAGGGCTTCCTGGATGACGCGGTAGACGGTGAGCTGGCGGCCCGGGGAGAGGGACGGGGTGCCGTGGAGGGTGGTGCGGACGGGGAGGCCGGCCGCGCGGACGCCGTCGATGAGCCGGTCGAGGTCCGCCAGGGCGGGTTGCGGGGCGAGGTCGGCTTCGGGGTGCTGGTGGTCGTCGCGGAGGACGTCCAGGAGGCGGCGGAGGTCGGTGAGGGCCTGGCGGCTGGTGTCGGCGATGGCGTCCAGGGCCTGGGCGGCTCGTTCAGGGGACTTCGCGGCGGCGTAGCGTCCGCCGTCGGCCAGGCCCGTGATGACGGAGAGGTTGTGGCCGATGATGTCGTGCATCTCGCGGGCGATGCGGGCGCGTTCGGCGGCGGCGGCGAGGCGGGCCTGCTGGTCGCGTTCGATCTCCAGGCGGCGGGCGCGGTCCTCGAGGGCCTCCGTGTAGTCGCGGCGGGTTCGGACGGCGATGCCCGCGAGGACCGCCACGGCGATCGACATCAGTGGGGGAACCATCTCCTGATCCCAGCCGTTTTCCCGGTGACGGACAGTGAGGAGGAGAGTGGGCAGAGTAGCGACCGCGGTGGTCCACCACAGGGTGCGCAGGGGGAGGCGCAGGGCGATGTTGTAGACGACGACCAGCTGGAGCATGGCGGCCTGGAGGACGGTGCCGGTCCAGGCGGTGACCAGGGCGGCGGGGGTCATGGCGAGCAGGACCGCGAGGGGGTGGGTGCGGCGCCAGAGGAGGGGGACGGAGAAGCCAAGGCTCAGGATGACGATGAGCCAGCCGGGGGGCGGGGCGGCGCGGGCGAGGTCGCGCCAGCCGCCGACGGCGTGGTCGAGGAGGGCGATGCTGACGCACAAGCCGGTCAGGTGGAGGTCCCAGGCCAGTGGGTGGCGCCGGTCGAAGGCGCGCACCCGGGTGAGGAGGCGTTGGATGTGCTGGGTCAGGGGCTCGGGAGCCTGCGGCATGGCGTCCATGGTGCGGGGTGCGCGGGTCATACGTCCCTTCGCTTGAGGAAGACGGCCGCCGCGGTGAGGGTGGCCGCCGTCCAGAGGGCGAGGGCGAGCAGGGCGGTGCCGGGGGTGGTCATACCGGGGGCCGGGTCGGCGTGGGTGAGGACTTCGACGGCCTTGCCGGGGAAGTGGCGTACGGCGTCGTCGACGACGTCGTAGGGGAGCATCCTCAGGACCTCCGGGAGGATCATGACGACGCCGATCAGGACGCCGATGCCGGTGGGGACGGAGCGCAGTAGGGAGCCGAGGCCCGCGGCGAGGACGGCGATGAGGGCGAGGCCGGCGGCGTTGCCGACGAGGGCGCGCAGGATGCCCGGGTCGCCGAGGGAGGCCTCCTTGTCGGTGCCGGTGAGGAAGGTCTGGACGAGAGGGAAGGTGAGGAGGTTGGTGGCGAGGACGGTGAGGAAGGAGACCGCGCCGAGGATGGCCGCCTTGGACCACAGGACGGGCAGACGGGTGGGGACGGCCGCCATGGTGGAGCGGGCGAGACCCGTGGAGTGCTCCTCGGCCGTGGAGAGGATGCCGAGGACGCCGACGGTGATCTGGCTGAACTGCATGCCGAGGAGGGTGAGGAGGACGGTGTCCATCTCGGCGGCGTCGCCGGACTCGTAGGCGCTGCCGATGGCGATGCCCGTGCCGATGGTCAGCAGGGGGATCAGGGCGAGGTTGAGCCAGGTGGAGCGGAGCGTCCACAGCTTGTGCCATTCGGCGTGCAGGACGCGGGCCGGGGTGACCGCCAGGGTGGTCATGCGGGGGTTCCTTCCAGGGTGGCGGTGTACTCCACCGCGTCGCGGGTCAGGTCCATGAAGGCCTCCTCGAGGGAGGCGGCACGGGGGGTGAGTTCGAACAGGGGGATGCCGTGGGCGGCGGCCGTGCGGCCGATGTGTTCGGCGTCGGTGCCGTGGACGTGGAGGGTGCCGGGGGTGTCGGTGGTGATGTCGACGCCGGGGGCGGCGAGGTGCCGGGCGAGGGCGGGGGCCTGCGGGGTGACGACCTTGACGGTGCCGGCTCCGGACCGGCGTACGAAGTCGGCGACCGTGGTGTCGGCGAGGAGGCGGCCGCGGCCGATGATGACCAGGTGGTCGGCGGTCAGGGCCATCTCGCTCATCAGATGGGAGGAGACGAGGACCGTGCGGCCCTCCGCGGCGAGGGACTTCAGCAGGGTGCGGATCCACAGGACGCCCTCGGGGTCGAGGCCGTTGACGGGTTCGTCGAGGACGAGCACCTCCGGGTCGCCGAGCAGGGCGGCGGCGATGCCGAGGCGCTGGCCCATGCCGAGGGAGTAGCCCTTGACGCGGCGGTTCGCGACGTCCGTGAGGCCGGTCAGGTCCAGCACGTGGGCGACGCGGCTGCGGGGGATGCCGTGGGTGAGGGCGAGGGCGGTCAGGTGGTGGCGGGCGGTGCGGCCCGGGTGGACGGAGCGGGCCTCCAGGAGGGCGCCGACCTGGGTGAGGGGCGCGGGATGGGCGGCGTAGGGGCGGCCCTTGATGGTGGCGTGGCCGCGGGTGGGGGCGTCCAGGCCGAGCAGCATCCGCATCGTGGTGGACTTGCCGGCGCCGTTGGGGCCGAGGAAGCCGGTGACGGTGCCCGGCCGGACGGTGAAGGAGAGGTCGGAGACGACGGTCTTGTCGCCGTAGCGCTTGGTGAGAGCCTGGGCCGAAATCATGCTTCGATGCTCGTCCGCGCGGGGGCGGCGGGCGTCCGACCGCGGGCAGTATTCCGGGTGAGCGGTGTAGTACCCCGGTACTACGGTGGCCCGCATGGGTTCTGTCGTGGATGCTGACGAGACGTTCGTGGTGCGCGCGGTGCGGGCCGAGGAGTGGCCGGCCGCGAAGGCGCTGCGGCTGGCCGCGCTCAGGGATCCGGTCGCGCACCTGGCCTTTCTGGAGACCTACGAGACGGCGCTGGACCGTCCGGACTCCTTCTGGCGGGAGCGGACCGCCGGGGCGGCCGACGGGTCGGGCCGGGCGCGGCAGATCATCGCCGAGGGGCCGGACGGCGCGTGGGCGGGGACCGTGACCGTGCTGGTCGAGGAGGCCGGGACGACGGACTGGGCGGGGTTCCCGGTCGAGCGGCGGCAGGGCCATGTGGTCGGGGTGTTCGTACGGCCCGAGTACCGCGGGCGCGGGCTGACCGAGCGGATCTTCGGGGCGGCGCTGGCCTGGTGCCGGGAGATCGGGCTGGAGCGGGTGCGGCTGATCGTCCACGCGGACAACGGGCGGGCCCAGGGCTTCTACCGCAAGATCGGTTTCGAGCCGAGCGGGGTGGAGGTGCCGCTGGCGGGGCGGGAGGACGAGCGGGAGCTGGAGTTCGTGCTGGAGTGGCCGGCGGGCTGACTGACGCGGGCACGCGGTCCGCGGAGGCCGCCTGGCACGCGCCCGCGGGCCACGTCACGCGGCGGCGCCACGTCACGCGGCGGCGGCGCTCACCGCAGAGGGGGCCCGCGCGGAGGCTGCCTGACGCGCGGCGCGGTTCCTGAAGAGGGCCTGACGCGTGGGCGGGTCGATGGTCAGACGGGCAGCTCGTCGTGCGGCCAGCGGCTGCGGGCCTGTTCGCGGGAGCGGAGCAGGGCGAGGGTGGGCATGCCCTTGTCGGGGCCGGACGCCAGGAGCTCCGGGAGCTGGGGGAGCGGGGCCACGGCCGCGATGTCGTCCAGGACGAGGGTGATTGGTGGGTCGAGCCGACCGGGGGATGACCTTTCGGCCATGCGCCGGCCGTGCTCGACCACGCTGGAGACGAGGGCCGTCAGGAAGGGCATCGCCCCTGGGTCGGTCCTGGGGTCCTCGATGGATTCACCCACCACATAAAGACTTCCCCCTTCCGCGATAAAGGAATCCAAGGCGAGGGCATCAGTTCGGTTTGGAGTACATGCCTCGCGCACGTGAACCGTGGACAGCGCGGACAGGGCCCGGCCGATCAGCTGCTGCGCCATGTCCCGGCGCTCGGGGTGCGCGGTGAGGGCGGACTCCAGCTCGCCGGCGGAACCGGGCGCGGCCTTGGGGTGGGTGCGCAGGGTGCGGACGGCTTCCTGGATCTGGCTGCCCTGGGACCAGCGGTGGACATGGCGGATCGTACGGCCGTCCAGGGCGGCGGCGTGCAGACAGCAGCGGAGCAGGGTCTCCGCCGTGTCGGTCACCGCCTGGTCGATCCGTGCGGTGGGGCGGACGGGTGCGAGGAGGGCCACGGCGCGCCGGACCGCGGTCTGCTGGGACTCGCAGCCCGCGGTGGGGGACCAGTGCAGCCGGGAGGGGGTGTCGCACAGGTGGTGGGGGTCGTAGAGGAGGACCGGGCCCAGTTTGGCGCGGGCGTCCTTGGTGTCGGACCAGACGGCCGGGTTAGAGGTGACGACGAGGGCGGGGCCTTCGGCGTCGCGTACGGCCTGGGCGGCGGTGGGGTGGCGCAGCTCGCGCGGGGCGAGGATCAGGCGGTTCCGGGCGGGGGCGGCGGGGGCAGGTTCGGTGGGCGTCTGCTCCCGTGGGGCATGGGTGAGCGGGGCGGGCGCCGGTGCCGGGCCGGTGGCGGGGGCGTGGACCGGGGTGGGTTCGGGCTCCCGGCGGGGGGTGGGGACCTCGTACGGGGGCTCGGGCGCCGGAGCGGGGGCGGGAGCCGGACCGGAGACGACGGTCGGCTGCGGCTGCGGCTGTGATTGTGACTGCGGCTGTTGCGTCTGCTGCTGCTCCGGAGCGGGCGCGGGACCCGAGGTGACCGTCGTCCGGGGCTCCGGAGCGGGCGTCGGAGCGTACTCCTGCACCGGCTGGGTCCGGCGGCGTGCCCGGCCCGCGCGCCAGCGGGCCACCGTGCCCATCACGAACACGGTCAGCACGACCAGCACCATCAGCTGGCCGATGAAGAGCCCCCAGAACAGCCCGTACCCCGACAGCTGCCCGGCCGGGGTGCCCGGCCAGGCGCCCGCGATGTCGTGCGGCTGGGCGATCAGGCTGCGCATGGCGAGCGGCGTACGGGTGAAGGTGACGCCGTCCGGCCAGGCGCCGTGGGCGAACAGGGCGGCGAGGCCCGTGGCCGTCCAGACCATCAGGGTCATGCCGAGCAGGAAGGCGAGTATGCCGATCAGCAGGCCGTCGGGGATGCCGCCCTGGGCGCCCTGGTGGTGGGTGCGGTCGTCCGGTCTCATCGTCAGGCCACCGTGGACTCGGAGTCGCCGAGGTGCTGCTCGACGAAGGCCGCGGCCCGCTCCTCGGCTTCCAGTTCGGCGGCGCGCAGGGCGTCGTGGTCGAGGAAGTCGCTGGCGGACTCGGTCATCGCGCGGTCGGTGAAGACGAGGGGGCGTTCGGTCTCGGTGACCAGGTGTTTGACGACCTGGACGTTGCCGTTGACGTCCCAGACGGCGATGCCGGGGGTGAGGGTGGGGATGATCTCCACCGCCCACCTCGGCAGCCCGAGGACCCGGCCGGTCGCCCTGGCCTCGTCGGCTTTCTGGGCGTAGATCGTCCTCGTCGACGCCATCTTCAGGATGGCCGCCGCCTCCTTCGCCGCCGCGCCGTCGACGACGTCGGACAGGTGGTGGACGACCGCGACGAAGGACAGACCGAGCCGCCGGCCGAACTTCAGCAGTCGCTGGAACAGCTGGGCGACGAAGGGGCTGTTGATGATGTGCCAGGCCTCCTCGACCAGGAAGATGCGCTTCTTCCGGTCGGGGCGGATCCAGGTGTGCTCCAGCCACACGCCGACGATCGCCATGAGGATGGGCATGGCGATGGAGTTGCGGTCGATGTGGGACAGGTCGAACACGATCAGCGGTGCGTCGAGGTCGATGCCGACCGTGGTCGGGCCGTCGAACATGCCGCGCAGGTCACCGTCGACGAGCCGGTCGAGGACCAGGGCGACGTCCAGGCCCCACGCCCGTACGTCGTCTATGTCGACGTTCATCGCCTCCGCCGACTCCGGCTCGGGGTGGCGCAGTTGCTCGACGATGTCGGAGAGGACGGGCTGGCGTTCGACGATGGTTTCGTTGACGTAGGCGTGGGCGACCTTCAGCGCGAAGCCGGAGCGCTCGTCGAGGCCGTGGCCCATGGCGACCTCGATGATGGTCCGCAGCAGCGCGAGCTGCCCGGTCGTGGTGATCGCCGGGTCGAGCGGGTTGAGCCGGATGCCGTGGTCGAGTGCGGCCATCGGATCCAGCCGGATGGGCGTTATCCCCAGCTCCTGCGCGATCAGGTTCCACTCGCCGACGCCGTCCTCGCCCTGCGCGTCGAGGACGACGACCTGGCGGTCGCGGAACCGCAGCTGGCGCAGGACGTACGTCTTCTCCAGCGCCGACTTGCCGTTGCCGGACTCGCCGAGGACGAGCCAGTGGGGGGCGGGGAGCTGCTGGCCGTAGAGCTGGAAGGGGTCGTAGATGTACCCCTTCCCGGAGTAGACCTCGCGGCCGATGATGACGCCGGAGTCGCCGAGGCCGGGGGCGGCGGTCGGCAGGTAGACCGCCTGCGCCTGGCCGGTCGAGGTGCGGACCGGCAGGCGGGTCGTCTCGACCTTCCCGAACAGGAAGGACGTGAAGGCGTCGGTGAGGACGGACAGCGGGTCCCGCATCAGGTCCTACCTCCGAATGCCGGTGGCGAAGGGCAGCGTGTTCACAAAGGCGCGGTGGTGCTCGCGGTCACACCATTCCAGCTTCAGATACGACTTTCCGGCTGATGCCCTTATCGTGCGCTTGTCGCGGGCCAGGGCCTCGGGATTACGCGACGAGACGGTGATGTAGCCGACGAGATTCACTCCCGCGGCGCCGCTGGCGAGGTCCTCGCCGCGTTGGTCGAGGCGGTTGTGGGCGGCGATGTCGCGCGGGTCGACGGTGCGGTTCATCTTGGCGGCGCGGGACGCCTCCGCCTCGTCGTTGGTCTTCTCGGTGAGCATGCGCTCGATGGCGACCTCGGTGGGTTCGAGGTCCATCGTGACGGCGACGGTGCGGATGACGTCCGGGGTGTGGACCAGCAGCGGGGCGAGGAAGTTGACGCCGACCGGGGTCATCGGCCACTCCTTCACCCAGGCCGTGGCGTGGCACCAGGGGGCGCGGGTGGCGGACTCGCGGGTCTTCGCCTGGAGGAACGTCGGCTCCATGGCGTCCAGCTCGGCCGGCCAGGCGTTGCGCTTCGTCATCGCCTGGATGTGGTCGATCGGGTGGTCCGGGTCGTACATGGAGTGGATGAGGGAGGCGAGCCGGCTCTGGCCGAGCGGCTGCCGGACCCGGATGTCGGCCTCCTGGAGGCGGGAGCAGATGTCCGTGAGTTCCCTGGCCATGACGACGGCGAGACCGGCGTCCCGGTCGACCTTGCCGCCGTGCGGGCGGGCGGCGCGGGCCATGGCGTGGGCCTCGGCGGCCAGTTCGCGGGTGTAGTGCATACAGGCGACGAGATACGCGCGGTGCTGCTCGCTGCTGGTCGACACCATCGACTGGAGCTGGTCGTACGACTGCTGGAGCCACGCCGGTGCGCGGTCGTCGCCGCGGACCGCGACGTCCTTGGCGTGGGCGTCGGGGTCGGCGGGGAGGGTGCGGGCCAGCATCTGGAGGCGGGTGACGAAGCCGTCGCCGTTGGCGACGTGCTTCAGCAGGGTGCCGAAACGGTCCACCAGGGCTTCCTGGTCCTCCGAGTCGCGCAGGCCGACGCCCGGGCCCTCGATCTCGATGCAGGCGGTGACCGTCTTGCGGTCGGCGTGCAGGAGTACGGCGATCTCGTCGGGCCCGAAGGGGGCGGAGAGCCAGGTGATACGGCCGATGCCGGGCGGCGGCCCGACCTCGACCTCCCGGCCGTCGAGGCGGGTGCCGGCCTCCATGGCGGCGGAGCGGTAGGTGGCGCCGTGGCGGAGGGTGCGCTTGTAGCTGCGGTTGATCTCGAACCACTTGTAGAACGTGCGGTGCTTGTACGGCACGTAGACCGCGGCCAGCGCGAGCAGCGGGAAACCCATGAGGAGCACGATCCGGAGGGACAGGACCGGAACGAGGAGCCCGCACATCATGCCGAGGAACGCGCCCGAGATGATCAGCACGATCTCGCCGGTCTCGCGGTTGCGTCCGACGATCGCGTTCGGCCGGGCGCGGCCGATCAGATATGTACGGCGGGGCGTGACCGGATGGGGCAGATGGGAGTCGGTCGTCAACGCCCTTCACCTCCCGTGCGATGGGTACTGCTGTTGCGGGTGTTGCTGGCGTGAGGCGTGCTCACCGGGCTGGACGAGCGGGGCGGCGGCGCGGCGGAGGGGACAGATCCGCCGCCACCGGTCGAGGTGCGCGTGCTGTGCGCGGCGACGCCGCCGGCGGCGGTGTTGGCCGGGCGGGGAGTGCTGCCGGTGCCGGTGTTGACGGCCTGGCCGCCGTTGTTGTCCGCGCGGGAGCTGTGGGTCTTGATGCCCTGGGCGACGAGGCTGGCGGGGCTGCTGATGACGGCCGCCGCCTTGCTCTCGGCGCCCGCCATGATGCGGTTGTTGCGGGAGCCGGCGATCTCGTCCCCGAAGCCCGGGACGAATCGGTAGATCATCGCGCTGGCGAAGATGGCGAGCAGGATGATCGCGAGGCCGGAGACGACCGCGGAGAAGGCGTCCGGGCCGTCGTCGGCGGAGAGGGCGCCCGCGAGGCCGAGGACGATCACGATGACCGGCTTCACCAGGATGACGGCGATCATGATGCCCGCCCAGCGGCGGACGTGGCCCCACAGGTTCTTGTCGACCAGGCCGGCGTAGACGACGGTGCCGAGGAGGGCGCCGACGTAGAGCAGGGCGGCGCGGATGACGAGTTCCAGCCACAGGACGCCCGCGGCGAGGATGCTGACCAGGGAGACGACGATCAACATGATCGGGCCGCCGCCGATGTCCTCGCCCTTCTCCAGGGCGGCGGAGAAGTTGCCGAAGAACGTGTCGGTCTGGTCGCCGGTGGCCTTCGCGAGGACGTCGGTGATGCCGTCGGTGGCCGAGACGACGGTGTAGAGGATCAGCGGGGTGAACGCGGAGGCCAGGACGGTCAGCCAGAGGAAGCCGATCGCCTCCGAGATGGCGGTGGCGAGGGGGACGCCGCGCACCGCGCGCTTGGCGACCGCGAGCAGCCAGAGCAGGAGCGTGAGGATCGTCGACGCGGCGAAGACCACCGCGTACTGCTGGAGGAACGTCTGGTTCGTGAAGTCGACGTTCGCGGTCTCCTGCACGGCCTCGCTGAGCTTGTCGATCGTCCAGGACGCGGCGTCGGCACAGCCCTTGGCGAGGGAGGAGAGGGGGTCGAGGGTGGAGGTGGGGTCGAGGGTGTCGGTACCACCGGAGCGGGAGCTGCCGCCGCGGCCTTCGCCGCGTTCGCAGTAGTCCTTGGCGGGGCCGTGGATCAGGTCGCAGGGATCGTTGCTCGGGGAAGGAGATGCGGAGGGTGACGCCGAGGACGTCGGAGAGGGCTTCGAGGAGGATGTGGGGGACGGAGTGGGGGCGGCGAGGGCGTGCGTGGCCGCCAGGACCACGGTGGTCTGTACGGCCGCCAGGGCGGCGGTCAGCTTGAGTGCGCGGCGCCTACCGGGCATACGTGAACCCTCCGTACTCCTGGACGGCCTTGGCCATCTCGTCGGCGCTGGAGGCCCTGTCGTCGCCGGGGACGGGCGCGGGGCCTTCCTTCTGGGAGTGCGTCACGATCTTCCAGTCGTCCGCAGTCCACTCGAGCTGCATGGTGATGGTGAACCAGCTGTTGGTGACGGGAGTCTTCGAGTTCTCGCCCGCGAGGCCGAGCAGGCCGCTGCACCAGACCTCGACCGTGGCCGTGTTCGCCGAGGCCTCGGTGACCTTCGTGCCGATCGGGCTGGTGCGCGACACGAACGTGTAGCCCTTGGGCGTCGAGCCGTCCTCGTTCAGGCCGACGTTCTTGTTGAACGCGGGCGAGTAGGCCTTGTCCAGCGTCGCTTCGAAGTCGGCGACCCGGGAAGGCGTGATGATGTTCCGCAGGATGTCGTCACGTTTGGCCTTGTCGAACATCTCGGCGGAGCCGAGCGCGACCGCATAGTTCGCGGCAGCGCTCTGCGCCCCCTGTTCATCCCGGGCGAAGCCCGACTTCACCGGGGTCACGCCGCTCGCGGCCGTCGCCGCGGGGCGGGGCTGGGCGGCGTCCTCCGCGCCGGCGGGGGCGTCGTCGCCGCCCCGGTTCGCGAAGGCGATCGCCGCGATGAGGAGGACGACGACGCCGACGACGGTCACCAGGCTGCGGGAGGAGGTGCGGCCGGGCCGGCGGGCGCCGCCGTAGGGGTCGGGGTCGGGCAGGCGGGTGCGGGTGTGCCCGCTGCCGCCGTAACCGCCGGAGGCACCCGGCTCGTGTTCGTCTCCGAGACTCATGCCGCGTCCGCCCCCTCGACGTCGTAGCGGAAACCCTCGTACCGGAAGAACGCGTGGATGTACGACGGTAGCCGTGCTGGTTCCCGCGCGGGCGCGGTGTGGTGACTCGACATCAGGGAAACGCAACCTCAGCCGGTGGGCACGACGGGCGGGTGGGGTAGAGGGGACCGGGCGTGCCCGGAGCGGACTGGGCGCGCCCGCGGCGGGCGGCGGCGCGCGCCGGGCTACACGGCCATGCCGTACACGATGGTGAAGAGCGTGCCGAGGGATCCGATGATGAAGACGCCCGTGAGGCCGGCGATGATGAGGCCCTTGCCCTGTTCCGCGCTGAAGGTGTCGCGGAGCGCGGTCGCGCCGATGCGCTGCTTCGCGGCGCCCCAGATGGCGATGCCGAGACAGATCAGGATGGCGACCGCCATCACCACCTCGATCATCACCTTGGCCTCGTTGCCCAGGCTGCCGAAGGGGCCCCAGTCCGGAGCGATCCCGCCGATGATGGTGTTGATGTCTCCCTTGTCGGCCGCAAAGAGCATGTAAGTCACCGCCCCTGTTGGGTAGTTCCGCAGTCCCCCTGCGGTGCGCAGAGGTCAGGCCTCATTCTCGCCGACAATGACGCCCAGGTATGTCGACTTGGCGTCATTGCTTGGCGGGTTTCGTACGAATAGCTCGTATGGTCACTCTGTGTATCACGGCAGGTAACGCCGGGCAACGAAGCGGGTGCGGAACCTGTGGTGTGGTTCCGTCGTTGTGTCACTTTTGGTGACTGCGTCGGTTTCTGACGGTACGACGGGTGAACGGTCGCGCCGATGTTCTGCGGGTGGGGGCCGTTCGGGTGAAGGCTATCGGGGACGCAGTCCGTGCAGCAGGTGGTGGACCAGCTCGTCGACGCCGGTCAGGGCCGTCTCGGGCGGCAGGTGGCCGGTGGCGGTGAAGCTGGCGACGCCGTGCAGGGCGGCGCCGGCCAGGAGGGCGATGCGCTCGGGGTCGCCCGGAACGATCTCGCCGCGCTCCTGGGCGTCGGTGATGATCCGGAAGAAGGGTTCCTTCGTGCGGGCGATGGCGCCGGCCAGCTGCTCGGGGATGTCCGGGTCGTGTTTGCGGGTGTACATCAGCTCCAGCAGGGCGGGGTTGTCCACGGTGAAGCCGAGGTAGGCGCGGGCGAGCGCGGTCAGCCGGGGTTCGAGGGGGAGGGCCGGGTCGTCGGTGGCGTCCATCGTGGCCGCCAGGCGCTGGAAGCCGGTGAGGGCGAGCGCGTCGAGCAGGGCCTGCTTGTCCTTGAAGTGGCGGCCCGGGGCGGCGTGGCTGACACCGAGCTCGCGGGCGAGTTCTCGCAGGGAGAGGGCGCCGGCGCCGTTCTGGCGGAGGGTGCGCTCGGCGGTGGAGAGCAGGGCGGCGCGGAGGTCTCCGTGGTGGTAGGGGCGGCTGCCGCTCTCGGGGTGGGGCATGGGGGTCATCGTATCTCGATGTTGACGCTGCCAGCTTTGTTGTCGCCGCCACCATTGTTGTCATTGACAGCATTGTTGGCGCTGCCTACTTTGGGGAGATGGGTATGACGACGAGCAAGCCGGCCCGGCCGGCCAAGTGGAACGTCAGCCGCCTGCCCGACCTCACCGGTCGGACGGCGGTCGTCACCGGCGCGAACAGCGGCATCGGGCGGGTCGCGGCGCGGGAGCTGGCGCGGGCGGGGGCGCACGTCGTCTACGCCGTACGCGACGAGGAGCGCGGCCGGGCCGCGGCGGCGGAGGCGGGTGGCAGGACGGAGGTGCGGCGGCTGGACCTCGCCGATCTGGCCTCCGTACGAGAGTTCGCCGAGCGGTGGGAGGAGCGGCCGGTCGATGTGCTGATCAACAACGCGGGCGTGATGATGCTGCCGCGGCGGCGGACCCGCGACGGCTTCGAGATGCAGTTCGGCACCAACCACCTGGGCCACTTCGCGCTGACCAACCTGCTGCTGCCGTATGTCACCGACCGGGTGGTGACGGTCGCGTCGGCCATGCACCGCGGGGGCTACGGCGTGATCCGCTTCGACGACCTCGATCTGACGTCGGGTTACACGCCGGTGCGGGCGTACGCCCAGTCGAAGCTGGCCAACCTCCTGTTCACCCTGGAGCTCCAGCGCCGGCTGGCGGAGACCGGCTCCCCCGTCCGGGCGCTCGCGGCGCACCCCGGTTACGCGGCGACGAATCTCCAGAGCCATGCCGCCAGTCGGGTGAGCCGGCTGGCCATGGCCCTCGGCAACCGCCTCTTCGCCCAGGACGACGCGGCGGGCGCCCTGCCGACGCTCTACGCCGCGGTGGAGGATATCCCCGGCGGCAGCTACGCGGGCCCCGACGGCCTCGCCGGGATGCGCGGCGCCCCGACCCTGGTGGGCCGCTCGGCGGCGGCGAGCGATCCGGTGGCGGCGCGGCGGCTGTGGGAGGTGTCGGAGGAGCTGACGGGGGTGCGGTTTCCGCTGACGCGGGCGAAGGGCGTGGCGGAGGCTGCGGAGGGCGTGGCCGAGGCCGAGGCGGTCACGGAGGACGGGGCGCCGGCGTGAGAGGCGGGCTGTTGCCGTCCGTCACCTCTGCGGTCAGGTCCGGGGGAGCACCGCCACCGCGCCCGTGATCACCACTCGGCCGTGGTGTCCGGCGTCCGCGCAGGCAACCCCGATTCGCACATGTGACCCCGCATGCAACTATCGTTCGACGTGCTGCGTCACCAGAGGCATCGCTCCTGAGTGACCGGGCGAACTGATGTTTCATCAACGGGGGTTGCGAAGTCGTGGGTTACACGCTTCCGGACTGGCTGGATGAAATCCTCGACTTCATCGGGATCAACTTCCCGAACGTCGACGAGGACGACTACCGCGAAATGGCCGACGCCATGCGGGACTTCGCGGACAAGTTCGAAAAGCACGGCGGCGAGACCTACAAGGCGGCCACGGCCATGCTCTCCTCCTCCGAGGGCTGGGCCGTGGACGCGATCGAGAAGCACTGGGGCGAGGTCAAGTCCGGGCATCTGGACAAGGTGCCTGAGCTGGCGCGGCTGTTCGCGGACGCGTGCGACGTGGTCGCGGACATCATCTTCGGGATGAAGCGGAAGGCCGAGATCGAGCTGGGCGCGATGGCGGCCTCGGTGGGCATCTCGCTCGGGCTCGCCGCGTTCACGGGCGGGCTGTCCGCGCTGCTCGGCGCCGCGGAGATCGCGGCGATGCGGCAGCTGATGAAGAAGATCGTCGACGAGGCCGCCGACCGGGTCGTCGAGGAGCTGATCGCGCGGGTCACGGAGCCGGTCAACGCCAAGCTTCAGGTGATGGTCGAGGACACGGTCCTGGACCTCGCCGAAGGAGCGTTCACGATGCCGCCCGCCGGTCCCGGCGGCGACGGCACCGGAGGCGGCGGGCACGGACGCGGTCACGACGGGATGCGGCTCGCCTCCGCCGGCGGCGGTACCGGGGGTGACGCCCCGGGCGGTGGAGCGGGCAAGAGGACCCGTATCGACCATGTCTCGTTCGAGGACGGCTCCCGCAAGATCTCGCTGCACGGCGGCGACCTGAACCTCAACTCCTCGGCGGGGCTGACCCGCGCGAAGACGGCCTTCGGGCGGACCAAGGGCAAGGACCCGTTCACGCAGGCCTTCGAGTCGATCCTGCACGGCGCGCTCGACGGCACCGAGAAGGCCCTGAAGAAGATCTCCAAGCATGTGACGGAGACCGTGCCCGAGCGGGTGAAGGCCGCCTCCCGGTTCGAGAAGAACAAGGACCTGGACGTCCGGGACCGGCTCAACGCGATCGCGGGCGGCAAGAAGGACGGCGACGCACGCGGCGGTCACGCCCGCCCGGGCGGCGGTGCCGGACGGCGGGTGCCCGACTCGCTGCGCACCGCACTGGACAACGCCCGTCAGAAGGCCATCGCCCTGGTGCAGCGCCGCTGCAAGACCGACCCGGTCGACGTGGCGAGCGGTGAGATGGTGCTCTCCCAGACGGACCTGGTCCTGCCCGGTGTCCTGCCTCTGGTGCTGCGGCGTACCCACATATCCGGTTATCGCTACGGCCACTGTTTCGGGGTGAGCTGGGCCTCCACGCTCGACGAGCGGCTGGAGCTGACGGGCGGCGGCGCGATCTGGGCGCGCGAGGACGGGTCCCTGCTGCAGTACCCGCGGCTGCCGCTCCAGGCGGGCGACGAGGTGCTGCCGATGGAGGGAGAGCGCATCCCCCTCACCTACGTCGGCAAGTCGGCGCTGGGCGACGTCACCTACGCCACGACCGGCGTCCGCTCCGGTCTGACCCGCCGCTTCACCGGCAACCCCTACTCCTCCGGCAGCCTGTACTGGCTGACCGACATCGAGGACCGCAACGGCAACGGCCTCCAGATCGCCCGCGACGACGAGGGCATCCCCGTGACGGTCCTGCACGACGGCGGCTATCGGGTGCGTGTCACCTCGGACCCGGAGCTGGGCCGGGTCACCGCCCTGGAGGTGCGGACACCGGACGGCCCGGTCCGCGTGGCCTCGTTCGGATACGACGACTCCGGCCGCGATCTGGTTGCGGTCTCGGGCTCCCGGGGCGTGCCGCTGCGGTTCACCTACGACGACGCGCACCGCGTGACGTCCTGGACCGACCGCAACGGCCACACCTACGGCTATGTGTACGACGCGGCCGGCCGGGTCGTGCAGACGATCGGTCCCGACGGCGCGCTGTCCTCGCGGTTCACCTACGACCTCGCCGCCCGCGAGACCCGTTTCACCGACTCGACCGGCGCGGTCACCATCACCCGCCTCAACGAGCTGGGCCAGACGATCGGCGAGACCGACCCGCTCGGCAACACGGTCCACTTCGAGTGGGACCGCTACGACAACCTGCTGTCGCGCACCGACGAACTGGGGCACACGGCCCGGTTCACCTACGACGACGCGGGCAACCTGCTGACGGTGCGGTACCCGGACGGGCGGCAGGCGTCGACCGCGTACAACGCGCTGCACCTGCCGGAGACGGTGACGGGCCCGGACGGCACCGTGTGGCGCAACGTCTTCGACGAGCGGGGCAACCGGACCGCGGTCGTCGCACCGGACGGCACCTCGACCACCTTCACCCATGACGCCACGGGCGCCCTGGCGACGGTCACGTTCCCGACCGGCGAGACGGAGACGCGCGTCAACGACGAGGCGGGCCTGGTCCTGTCGGTCACGGACGGGCACGGCGCCACGTACACGGTCCGCCGCGACGCGTTCGGCAGGCCCCGAGAGTCCGTCGACCCCGCCGGCTCCGTGACCCGCCTGGAGTGGACGGCGGACGGCTGGCTCACCCGGCGCACGGCACCCGACGGGTCGGTCGAGCAGTGGACGTACGACGAGGAAGGCAACTGTCTCAGCCACACCGACCCGCTGGGCGGTGTCACGCGTTTCGAGTACACGTGGTTCGACCTGCTCGCCGCCCGCACCGGCAAGGACGGGGCGCGGTACGAGTTCGAGTACGACACCGAGCTGCGCGTCACCGGGGTGCGCAACCCGCAGGGCAGGGCGTGGCGGTACCGCTACGGTCCGTCCGGGCTGACCGAGTCCGAGACCGACTTCGACGGGCGCACCACGCGTTACGAGTACGACGCCGCAGGCCGCCTCGTCGCCCGGACGACTCCCCTCGGGCAGCGCATCGGCTTCACGTTCGACGCGGTGGGCAACGTGCTGGAGAAGGACGCCGACGGTGTGGTGACCCGCTACACCTACGACAGCGGTGACCGGCTCGTCGCCGCCGTCTCCCCCCTCTCCACGCTCACCCTGGAACGCGACGCCATGGGGCGGCTGCTCGCGGAGACGGTCGACGGCCGCAGCATGCGGTTCGGTTACGACCCGCACGGCGAGCTGGTCTCGCGCACGACTCCGACCGACGCCGTCAGCTCGTACGCGTACGACACCGCGGGCCAGCGGGTGCGGGTGGACTGCGGGGGGCACGCGCTCGGCTTCACCCGGGACGAGCTGGGCCGCGAGACGCGGCGCACGCTGGGGCCCGCACACGCGCCGGTGATCCTCGACACGCACTGGGACACGCTCGGCCGCCTTTCGGCACGGTCGCTGACCACGGTCCGCGGCACATTGCGGAATCGCTCCTACCGCTACCGCGCGGACGGTTTCCTGACCGGCGTCACGGACCAGGAGGCCGGGACGGAGTGGCGGTTCGAACTCGACCCGGTGGGCCGCCCGCTCGGCGTCACCGCGGGCGACTGGTCGGAGCGCTACGGCTACGACGCCATCGGCAACCAGACCGACGCCCACTGGCCCGACCGGGCCCGGCACGGCGAGAGCCGCGGCCCGCGGACCTACGACGGCACCCGGCTGCTCGGCTCGGACGGGGTGCGCTACGAGTACGACGCCGCGGGACGGGTCGTCCTGCGGCAGAAGCGGCGGCTGTCCCGCAAGCCCGACACCTGGCGCTACACGTGGGACGCCGAGGACCGCCTCGTCTCCTGCACCACCCCCGACGGCACCGAGTGGCGCTACACCTACGACGCGCTGGGCCGCCGTACCGCCAAGCACCGCATGTCCCCGGACGGCCGGACGGCCGTCTCGGCGGTCCGCTTCGCCTGGGAGGGCACCCAGCTGGCCGAGGAGACCGACACGGCCACGGGGGTGACGCTCACCTGGGAGTACGAGGGCCATCAGCCGATGGCCCAGCTCGAGCGCAGGCTGCCGGCCGATGCCGACCGGCGCGAGGTGGACAGCCGGTTCTTCGCCATCGTCACCGACGTCATCGGCACGCCCACCGAACTCGTCGGCGAAGAGGGCGACATCGCCTGGCACAAGCGCTCCACGGTCTGGGGCATCACGACCCGCAACCGCGACGCCCGCGCCCACACGCCGCTGCGCTTCCCCGGGCAGTACGCGGACCCGGAGACGGGCCTGCACTACAACCTCAACCGGCACTACGACCCCGAGACCGCCCGCTACGTTTCCTCGGACCCGCTGGGGCTCGTTCCCGCCCCCAACCCGGCCGCGTACGTCGTCAACCCCTTCACCTGGATGGACCCCGAGGGGCTGGTCGCGAAGGGGTGCACGCAGAACGGCGGCTGGTACGGCGGACTGCTGCCCGCGAACCGGCAGGCGAACGGGCAGCGCTACCCGCAGCGGATGGAGGTCAACCACATCCCGGCGAAGTCGGCGTACAAGGACGTCATCGAACCCGGCTTCTACTTCGCGAACAAGCCCCACAGGAAGCAGAAGGTCAACAACGGCCCGGCCATCCGTATGGAGCAGGCCGACCACGACCAGCTCTACAGCACCGGCTACTCGTTGCAGTCCCAGGCCTGGCAGCAGTACCAGCGCGAGCTGATCAACTCGGGACGCATCACCGAGGCCATGCGCATGGACATCGACGACATCAAGCGGCGGTTCCCCGATAAGTACGATCAGCACATCGAGGAGATGGTGCGCAGCCTGAAGGACAACAAGCCGCTCCAGGAGATGCTCAAGAAGCGAGGCTGGACCATCGACGAGAACGCCCTGCTCGCGTGACGGTCCGGGGCGCGTGACCCGAGGGAGTGACCATGGAACTGGAACTTGTGCCGCACACCGGTGTCGGCCCCTTCCGGCTCGGTATGCCGGTCGAGGAGGCGCGCGCCGCGGTCGCGGAGTGGGGGGTGCTCCGCACCGCCTCGAGCGATGAGGAACCGGGGCAGATCGTGCTCACCCACGACGCGTACGAGCTGGACGTGGTCCTCGGGTTCACCAAGGGCGTGCTCAGTGGGGTGGAGCTGTACCGCTTCCGGAACGAGGACGCCGATGTGCGGGTGGTGCTCGACGGGCTGGACGTGTTCCGCACGCCGAGCGCGGAGCTGTTCGAGCAACTCGCGGAGCGGGGCCACGCCGTCGAGGAGAACGACCTCGGGTTCGACGCCCTGCCGGAGCTGAAGGTGATCCTCGCCAACCAGAGCAGCTACGAGTACCCGGTCGACGAGGACGGTGACCCCCTGTACTACGACTACGTCCTGCTCGCCGACCGGATCTGAATCGCCCGCGAGCTGTGGCGTCCCCTCGCGCGGGGGCCGCCTCTACACTGTCGGGGGCGTACTCCCGGATGGTGAGGGGCGGTTGACGGTGCGTAAGGCGTGGATCGTTGGCACTGCTGTGGTCGGTGGTTCGCTCGCCTTCGTGATGCTGCTCGTCGTCGGCGTGTACCTGGTCGCCGGCAACCTGGTCAACGGGTTGCGCGGCGGCAGCAGGACGCTGGCCAAGGGCTCGGTGCCCGCCGCGTACCAGCCGCTGGTGGAGAAGTGGGGCAATCTCTGCCCCGCCATCAATCCCGCGCTGCTCGCCGCGCAGTTGTACCAGGAGAGCGGGTTCAACCCGAACGCCAAGAGCCCCGCCGCCGCGCAGGGGATAGCGCAGTTCATCCCCGGCACCTGGGCCACGCACGGGATCGACGGCGACGGGGACGGCGATCGCGACGTCTGGGATCCGAATGACGCGATTCCATCGGCCGCGAAGTACGACTGCACGCTCGCCAAGTACGTGAAGGACGTGCCCGGCGACCCCACCAAGAACATGCTCGCCGCCTACAACGCGGGCGCGTACGCGGTGATCAAGTACCGGGGTGTGCCGCCGTACAAGGAGACCCGGAACTACGTCAAGACAATCACCTCGCTGGAGGAGAGCTTTGCCGCTCCGCAGACCCGGCTCGACCCCTCCAAGCAGGCCGCCGGAGCCATCCACTACGCGCAGAAGAAGCTCGGCACGCCCTATCTCTGGGGCGGCAACGGCACGCCTGAGCAGGGCGGACGCTTCGACTGCTCGGGGCTGACCAAGGCGGCGTACGAGAGTGTGGGGATCAAGCTGCCGCGGGTGGCGAACGATCAGTACAACGCGGGGCCGCATCCGTCGAGGGACGAACTGCTGCCGGGGGACCTGGTGTTCTTCTCGCCCGACCCGACCAACTCGCGGGCCATCGACCACGTCGGGATCTACGTGGGCGGCGGGTACATGATCGACGCGCCCTATACGGGCGCCGTGATCCGGTTCGACCCGATCGACACGAAGAAGTACTTCGGGGCGACCCGAGTCACCGAGGATGGCGCAAAAGCGTTGCCCTCGGCCGTCTGAAACGGCCGGAACCGAGCGTGAACCACACCCCTGAGCTGCGGCGATGTATCTCTCTTCGATAACGTCTGCGTGATCATTCAGTGGAACGTGGAACGTTGAGACCGGGACCGTGCGTTCCTGTTGACGTAGCCGATTGACCTAGCCCGATGACCTAGCCGATCGCACTACAGACCACGGGGGTGGCAGGACGGCGCACGACAAGGATGCGCCGGTGAGATGACGACGAAGGGGCCGCTGCACCATGGCTGGACTCGCGCAATCCGGGTCGAACCCCGACGTCGAGCTGCTCTACGACATCAATGGCCTGGCCAAGGACGCACCGCACTGGTTCGACCGGGTCATGGAGTACGTCGGCGAGTACGGACTGCTGCTCGCCATGGTGCTGCTCGTGCTGTGGTGCTGGTGGACCGGCCGGCGCCGGGCGGAGTCCGCGGAGGACGCGGCCTCCTCGGTCGCCGCGCTGGTGTGGGCGCCGCTCGCGGCCGGTGTCGCCGTGCTGGTGAACGTGCCGATACGAGGGTTCGTGGAGCGGCCCCGGCCGTTCCTGGAGCACGAGGGCCTGGAGGTCCTCGTCTCCGGCAAGACGGACTACTCGTTCGTCAGCGACCACGCGACCATCACCATGGCGATGGCCGTCGGGCTCTTCGTCGCCAACCGCAGGTTCGGACTCGTCGGGCTCGTACTCGCCCTGCTCGAAGGGTTCTGCCGGGTCTACATGGGCGTGCACTACCCGACCGACGTCGTCGGCGGCTTCGCGCTCGGCACCGCCGTCGCGCTGCTGCTCTCGCCCGTCGCCATGGCGCTGCTCACGCCCGTCGCCAGGGCGATGGAGCGCTCGCCGCGCGTGGGGTGGCTGATCCGGAAGCGGCCCTCCGCGGGGAGCCGCGACGCGGTGATCCCGGATGCCCGGCAGGAGACCGCCGGGCAGAAGAGCGAGGAGCGGGACCTCGCCGCCTGAGCGGCCGGGCGGCGCCTCCGAGTGCCCGCGGTGCCTCACAGCGCCTGCGGATACGTGAACACCCGCCCCGGGTCGTACGTCCGCTTCAGCTTCGTCAGGCGGGGGGCCGCGTCGCCGTAGTACGCCGTGCGCCAGTCCTTCAGGGCCGGGTCCGTGTAGTTCTGGTAGGCCGCGCCCGAGGCGTGCGGGCGCATCGCGTGGTGGGCGGAATCCAGCCACCCCTGGGCGGTGGAGCCGGATGCGCCCGCGCGCCAGGAGACGAGGTACTGGGCGAGCATCCGGGAGCGGCGGTGCACGAAGGCCGTCGCGGTGGGGGAGACCCGGTTGATCGCGCCGCCCAGCGCGGTGAGCGCGATGCTGCCCGCCCCGCCCCGGACCCCCTTGATCTGGGTGAGCAGGGTCTGGATGCCCGCGGTGGAGAGCGAGCGGTCGAAGAAGTCGGAGCGGGCCGCGTAGGTCTCCCGGGCGAGCGCGCCCTGCGGGGAGCGGCCGGGAGTGGTGCCGGGCAGGTGGCACTGGGCGTCGGTGGAGAAGGAGGCGCAGCCGGCGTAGATCTCCATGGCCTCCTCGTAGGAGCGGCGGCGCAGCGAGACGCTGCTCGCGGAGGCGCCGACGCGGGCGGCCAGGCGGTCCACCGCGTTCTGGAGCTCGCCGTACGTGCCGAGGGAGAAGGCCGCGACGGAGATCCGCGGGGAGCCGCCCGCCGTGTTGGCCAGGTGCAGGGACGACCAGATCTCGTCCGGCTGGTCCGGGCCCCACTCCTGCCAGGCCTTCACGACCGCCGCCGCCCTCGACCACGGCCAGGACAGGTACGCCGTCACCGCCTGCGGGGCCGGGTGGGTGCGGAAGTGGAGTTCGGTGACGACGCCGAAGTTGCCGTTGCCCGCGCCGCGCAGCGCCCAGAAGAGGTCCTTGTGGTGGTCGGCGTCGGCGGTGATCTGCTTGCCGTCGGCCGTGACCAGTGTGGCCCGCGTGAGGCTGTCGCAGGTCAGGCCGTACGCCCGGGAGACGACGCCGTGTCCGCCGCCGAGGACCAGGCCGGATACGCCCACCGTGGGGCACGAGCCGGCCGGGATGGTCACGCCCTTCGCCGCGAGCGCGCGGTAGACGTCGATCAGCTTGGCGCCGGCGCCGACCACGGCGGAGCCGCCGCTCGCCCGTACCCGGTTCAGCTTGGACACGTCGACGATCAGGCGGCCGTTGCCGGAGGACCAGCCCGCGTAGGAGTGGCCGCCGTTGCGGATGGCGACGCGCAGGTCGTGGGCGCGGGCGTAGGCGAGGGTGGTGGCGATGTCGTCGGCGTGGGCGACGTAGGCGACGGCGGCGGGCTTCAGGGCGTCGAAGCGGGTGTTGTAGAGCTGGCGGGCGGTGGACCAGGCGGCGTCGCCGGGGCGTATCAGGGCGCCGTCGAGGTCGCGGGCGAGGGCGCCCCAGGCGGCGGAGGCCCGGGTGGACGCGCTGGTCGTGGCCGTCCGGGTGCCCGTGCCGGCGGCGGACGCGGAGGTGCCGGTCGCGGGGGCGGTCGCCTGTGCGCGGCCCGCGCCGCCGCCGCACGCCGAGGCCGAGACCGCCGCCGCGATCGCGGCCGTACCGCCGCCGATGAACGTACGCCGTTCCATGCGCTGCCCGCCTTCCCCCGACCGGTGCTCTCGGGGAACGAGACGGGGTCCGGGGGCCTCGGGTTCCCTACCCGATCGGGTACTCCCGCCGTGCACGGAAAGTGGTGTACCTTCCACGCAAATGCCCCTTTTACTCGCTCTTGGGAGTCTGCGGTGTCGGCAGCCGTGCAGGCCGGGGCCGGGACCTCCACGTGTTCTCCCCGTAAGCATTCCGTGACCTAACCGCACCGTCCGCAGGGGTTCACCCCCCGTTCACTTCCGGCCATAGGCGGCTTCACCTGTTCTGCCTAATTTCGGCCTTGCTGACGACGAGCGCGCCCGGATGCCACGTCCGCCACCGCGCCCGTCTCACCCGCACTTCTCGCACGCCGCCGGATTCAGGACGGCGGCTCCCGGAAGGAACTCCCGAAAGTGAAGCTTCAGCGCAAGAACCGGCGGGCCCTCACCCTCGGTGCTCTCGCCGTCTCCGGCGCCCTGGCCCTCACGGCGTGCGGCTCCGACGACCCCGGCACCGGTGCCGACCCGACGGGCGGCACGCAGGCGGCCGGCTCGATCAAGTGTGACGACGCCCAGGGTCAGCTGCTGGCCGACGGCTCTTCGGCGCAGAAGAACGCGATCGACGCCTGGGTGAAGCAGTTCACCCAGCAGTGCAAGGGCGTTCAGATCAACTACAAGGGCGGCGGCTCCGGTGCCGGTGTCACCGCGTTCACGCAGGGCACGGTCGCCTTCGCCGGCTCCGACTCGGCGCTGGACTCCGAGGAGATCGCGGCCTCCAAGAAGGTGTGCTCCGGCGGTCAGGGCATCGACCTGCCGATGGTCGGCGGCCCGATCGCCGTCGGCTACAACGTCCCGGGTGTCGACAACCTGGTCCTCGACGCGCCGACCATCGCCAAGATCTTCGACAGCAAGATCAGCAAGTGGAACGACGCGGCGATCAAGAAGCTGAACCCCGACGCCAAGCTTCCCGATCTCAAGATCCAGGCATTCCACCGCTCGGACGAGTCCGGCACCACGGACAACTTCACCAAGTACCTGATCGCCGCCACCCCGGAGAACTGGAAGTACGAGGGCGGCAAGGCCTGGCAGGCCAAGGGCGGTCAGTCCGCCGCCGGCTCCTCCGGTGTCGCCCAGCAGGTCAAGCAGACCGCCGGCGCCATCAGCTACATGGAGCTGTCGTACGCCAAGGACGGCATCAAGGCCGCCGCCATCGACACGGGCGCCGGCGAGCCGGTCGAGGCCACCGTCGACAACGCCACCAAGGCCATCGCGGACGCCAAGGTCGTGGGCACCGGCAAGGACATGGCCCTGGAGCTGAACTACGCCACCAAGGCCGAGGGCGCCTACCCGATCACCCTGGTCACCTACGAGATCGTCTGCGACAAGGGCAACAAGCAGGAGACCCTGCCCGCCACCAAGGCCTTCCTGCGCTACATCGCCAGCGAGGACGGCCAGAAGGTCCTCGCGGCCAACGACTACGCGCCGATGCCCGCGGACATCATCGCCAAGGTCCGCACCACCATCGAAGAGCTGAGCTGACCCGAGTGCGGTCCGGTCCCGACCGGGACCGGACCGCACCGTCCGGTGCACCGCCGCCCGGAGCAGCGCCCCGCGCACCGCTCCACCGAGCCGCCCGTCGAGCGCGGCTCCGCAGACCGGAGACCCCGATGGACATAACGACAGCACCCACCGACGCACCTCCCCCCACCCCACAGCCCACCCTCCCCGAGCAGAAGCGCGCGGCCCGCGGCGCCACCCGGCCCGGCGACCGCATCTTCCTGGGTCTGTCCCGCGGCTCGGGCATCCTGCTGCTGGTGATCATGGCCGCCATCGCGGTCTTCCTCACCTGGCGGGCCACCCTCGCGATCAGCGAGAACGAGGGCAACTTCCTCACCACCTTCGAGTGGAACACCAGCGCCCAGCCGCCGGTCTTCGGCATCGCTGTCCTGGCCTACGGCACGATCGTCTCCTCGGTCATCGCCATGGTCATCGCGGTCCCGATCGCCGTCGCCATCGCGCTGTTCCTCACCCACTACGCCCCCCGCCGGCTGAGCGGCCCGATCGCCTACGTGATCGACCTGCTCGCCGCCGTGCCGTCCATCGTGTACGGCCTGTGGGGCGCCCTGATCCTCGTCCCGCACATGGACGGCCTGTTCGGCTGGCTGGACGACTACTTCGGCTGGACCGGCGTCTTCGACTGGGAGGGCGGCGCCCCCCGCTCGATGCTCACCGTCGGCATCCTGCTGGCGATCATGATCCTGCCGATCATCACCAACGTCAGCCGCGAGGTCTTCAAGCAGGTCCCGCAGATGCACGAGGAGGCGGCCCTGGCCCTCGGCGCCACGCGCTGGGAGGTCATCCGCATGGCGGTGCTGCCGTTCGGCCGCTCCGGCGTGATCTCGGCCTCGATGCTCGGCCTCGGCCGCGCGCTCGGCGAGACCATGGCCGTCGCCACCGTGCTGTCGCCGGACTTCCTGATCCACGGCAGCCTGCTCAACCCGGGCGGCGGCACCTTCGCCCAGAACATCGCCAGCAAGTTCGGCGAGGCGACGGAGTTCGGCCGGGACGCGCTCATCGCCTCCGGTCTGGTCCTGTTCGTCATCACCCTGCTGGTCAACGGCGCGGCCCGCGCGATCATCGCCCGCCGCAAGGAGTACTCGGGGGCCAACGCATGAGCACCACGACCGCCGTCCAGCGTCCGAGCTCCCTCCAGGGCGCCCGTCTGCCGAAGTGGTCCCCCTGGGCGATCGCCGCGGGCTCCGTCGCGGTGTCCGTCGGCGGCGGCCTCGCCGTCGGGATCGAGAGCCGGATCCAGTGGGGTCTGATCGCCGCGATCCTCTTCGTCCTCGCTACGTACGTCATCGCCGCGCGCGTCGAGGGCAGCCGCCAGGCCAAGGACCGGATCGCGACCTCGCTGGTCTGGGTCGCCTTCCTGCTCGCCGTGGTGCCGCTGGTCTCCCTGGTGTGGACGACCGTCTCGCGCGGTGTGAAGGTCCTCGACGTCTACTTCCTCACCCACTCCATGGGCCTGGTCGCCGACTCCGAGCCGGGCGGCGGCATCTACCACGCCATCATCGGCACGCTGGAGCAGGTCGGCCTCGCCACCCTGTTCGCCGCGCCGATCGGTGTGCTGACCGCGATCTACCTGGTGGAGTACGGGCGCGGCAACCTCGCCCGGGCCGTCACCTTCTTCGTCGACGTGATGACCGGTATCCCGTCGATCGTCGCCGGTCTGTTCATCCTCAGCCTGCTGCTGATCTTCGACATGGGCTTCTCCGGCTTCGCCGGCGCGCTCGCCCTGGCGATCCTGATGATGCCGGTGGTCGTCCGCTCCACCGAGGAGATGCTGAAGCTCGTCCCGAACGAGCTGCGCGAGGCCTCCCTGGCGCTCGGTGTGCCGAAGTGGCGCACGATCCTGAAGGTCGTCCTGCCGACCGCGGTCGGCGGCATCACCACCGGTGTCATGCTGGCGGTCGCCCGTATCGCCGGTGAGACGGCACCCGTGCTGCTGCTGGTGTTCGGCAACCCGTTCATCAACAACAACCCCTTCGACGGCCCGCAGGCGTCGCTGCCGCTGTACATCTACCAGCAGTACTCGCAGAGCGCGGGCTCGCCCGCGGCCTACGACCGTGCCTGGGCGGCGTCCCTGACCCTGATCGCCTTCGTGATGATCCTCAACCTGCTGGCGCGTGGCATCGCGCGCTGGAAGGCCCCGAAGACCGGTCGCTGACGCGGCCAACAGCGACCGATCGAGCATTCTGGAAGTGAAGCAATCATGGCCAAGCGAATCGACGTCAGCGGACTGACCGCCTACTACGGCTCCCACAAGGCGATCGAGGACATCTCGATGACCGTCGAGCCCCGCTCGGTGACGGCCTTCATCGGCCCCTCCGGCTGCGGCAAGTCGACGTTCCTGCGCACCCTGAACCGCATGCACGAGGTCACGCCCGGCGGACGGGTCGAGGGCAAGGTGATGCTCGACGACGAGGACCTGTACGGTCACGGCGTCGACCCCGTGTCCGTGCGGCGTGAGGTCGGCATGGTGTTCCAGCGCCCGAACCCGTTCCCGACGATGTCGATCTTCGACAACGTGGCGGCGGGCCTGCGCCTGAACGGCAACTACAAGAAGAGCGAACTGAACGACATCGTCGAGAAGTCGCTGCGCGGCGCGAACCTCTGGAACGAGGTCAAGGACCGCCTGAACAAGCCGGGCTCCGGGCTCTCCGGTGGTCAGCAGCAGCGTCTGTGCATCGCGCGGGCGATCGCCGTCGAGCCGAACGTCCTGCTCATGGACGAGCCGTGCTCCGCCCTCGACCCGATCTCCACCCTCGCCATCGAGGACCTGATCGGTGAGCTGAAGGAACGGTTCACGATCGTCATCGTCACGCACAACATGCAGCAGGCGGCGCGCGTCTCCGACCGTACGGCGTTCTTCAACCTCGCCGCGGTCGGACAGCCCGGCAAGCTGATCGAGATCGACGACACGGAGCGGATCTTCTCCAACCCGTCGGTGCAGGCGACCGAGGACTACATCTCGGGCCGCTTCGGCTGATCCATCGACTCCTCGCGGTGCTGCATGGCGGTGCCACCGCGAGGTCGCAAAAGGGCCCGCCCCTGGCTCCCGGGGGCGGGCCCGTGCGTTTGTCCTACGGCGCTGAAGTGCGCGTCTGTCGTGCGGTGCGCGGCTTTCGCGGGACCGGCGCCCGCGTCTTCCGCCGTGGCGTTACAAGAACGCCAGGTGCACCAGGCCGTACGACGCCGCTGCCACCGTCGCCGCTGCCGGCATGGTGATGAACCAGCCGAGGACGATGTTCTTGGCGACGCCCCAGCGGACGGCGTTGACGCGCTTGGTGGCGCCGACGCCCATGATGGCCGAGGTGATCACGTGGGTGGTGGAGATCGGCGCGTGGAAGAGGAACGCCGAGCCGAACATGATCGTCGCGCCGGTGGTCTCGGCGGCGAAGCCCTGCGGCGGGTCCAGCTCGATGATCTTGCGGCCGAGGGTGCGCATGATGCGCCAGCCGCCCGCGTAGGTGCCCGCCGACAGCATCACGGCGCAGGCGACCTTGACCCAGATCGGGATCGGGTCGCCGTAGTCCTCGACGTCGGCGATGACCAGGGCCATGACCACGATGCCCATGGTCTTCTGGGCGTCCTGGAGGCCGTGGCCGAGCGCCATGCCGGCCGCCGAGACGGTCTGCGCGATACGGAAGCCGCGCTTGGCCTTGTGCGGGTTGGTGCGCCGGAACATCCACATGATGGCCGTCATCACGAGGTAGCCGGCCAGCAGGCCCACCACCGGTGACACGAACATCGGGATGATGATCTTCTCCAGCACGCCGTCCCAGTACACGGTGGTACCGCCGGCCAGTGCCGCGCCCACCATGCCGCCGAAGAGGGCGTGGGAGGAGGACGAGGGCAGGCCGAAGTACCAGGTGATGAGGTTCCAGACGATCGCGCCGACGAGCGCGGCGAAGAGGATCCCCATGCCGGTGGAGCCCTCGGGTGTCTCGATCAGGCCCTCGCTGACCGTCTTGGCGACGCCGGAACCGAGGAACGCGCCCGCGAGGTTCATCACGGCCGCCATCGCGAGCGCCGCCCGCGGGGTGAGCGCGCGCGTCGACACCGAGGTGGCGATCGCGTTGGCCGAATCGTGGAAGCCGTTGGTGTACGTGAAGAAGAGCGCGACCCCGATGGTCACGACCAGAGCGAAGGTGTCCATCGACGCCTCAGGACTCCTTGACGGCGATGGTCTCCACCGTGTTCGCCACGTGCTCGAATGCGTCGGCGGCCTCTTCCAGGACGTCGACGATCTGCTTGAGCTTCAGCACCTCGATGGCGTCGTACTTGCCGTTGAAGAGGTGGGCGAGCAGCTTGCGATGGATCTGGTCGGCCTGGTTCTCCAGACGGTTGACCTCGATCCAGTACTCGGTGAGGTTCTCCATGGTGCGCAGGTGGGGCATGGCCTCGGCGGTCAGCTCCGCGGCCCGGGCCAGCACCTCGATCTGCTGGTCCACGCCCTTGGGCAGTTCCTCGACGTTGTAGAGGACGACCAGGTCGACGGCCTCCTCCATGAAGTCCATGATGTCGTCGAGGGACGAGGCGAGGGAGTAGATGTCCTCGCGGTCGAAGGGCGTGATGAAGGAGGAGTTCAGCTGGTGGAAGATCGCGTGCGTGGCGTCGTCACCTGCGTGTTCCGCTGCCCGCATACGCTCCGCGATCTCGGCCCGGGCGGAGGCGTCCGCCCCGAGCAGTTCCATCAGGAGCTTGGAGCCCGTGACGATGTTGTCCGCGGATGCGGCGAACATGTCGTAGAAGCTCGTCTCCCTGGGGGTCAGACGAAAGCGCACGTGGGGTCCTCAGGATGCATCGGTTTCGGTCAGGCTGATGCTAGGCGCATCATCCGGCCACGGCTATCGGGCCGTCATCCAGTGTCGCCCATCAGGCAGAGTTATCGGCACGGGGGCGGCGCAGGGGGACGGCCCGGCCTTCCGGTAAAGGGCCCATACCCGGCAAAGTCCAGTACGATATACCCAGTAGGGGTATGTGGATGGAGGACGCTATGACGACCACCGAGGCCGGAGCCGGTGTGCCCGCCGAAGCCGTCGCGGAGATCGCCGCGGAGGGTTCCGCCGAGGCCGTGGTGACCGATCACGATCGGGGCATCCACGGGTACCACCACCAGAAGGACGAGCACCTGAAGCGGCTGCGCCGCATCGAGGGGCAGATCCGCGGCCTGCAGCGGATGGTCGACGAGGACGTCTACTGCATCGACATACTCACCCAGGTCTCGGCCTCCACGAAGGCCCTGCAGTCCTTCGCGCTCCAGCTCCTGGAGGAACACCTGCGGCACTGCGTCGCCGACGCGGCGCTCAAGGGCGGGGACGAGATCAACGCCAAGGTGGAAGAGGCGACCAAGGCGATCGGGCGGATGCTCCGCACCTGACCGCGCCGGCGGCTACGGCCTCGGTTCGTCCGCGCGTTCCTCGGCCACCCGCAGGACCTGGTCGATGCTCTCCATGCTGAGCCGGTCCTCGGCGGCCGAGGCCGCGATGATCAGCTCCCCGCACAGCTCTATCTCGGCGAGTGCCACGTGGTCCTGAACCGCCGTACCGCCGACCGGAGCCACGCGCATCACCTCTTCTCTGCCGTCACCGCCTCCTAGAGTAGGGAGCGGCCCGCGCACCGCGCATGGCACGGACGGGCTAGTTCCAGCCGGTCACTCCGCCCTGCGCGCCCCCCTCACTCCTCCGCGATCCGGCCCGCGTAGATGTCCCGCGCGGGCGGCAGACGTACGTCGGCGGGGGTGCCGAAGTCGTACAGCAAGGTCGTGGAGGCCACCACCACGGCGGTCTTCCGGCTGCCGTTGACGAAGCTGAAGCGGTGCCGGATCTTGCGGATCCGGCCCTCGTCGTCCAGGAAGACATCGAACGGAACCTCGGCCGTGGCGAACCCTTTCGCCGCCGCGGCGAGGGACGCTTTCGCGCCGGGGGAGGCCTTCTTCGCGGCCTCGGCGAGGTTCGCGGTGCCCCGGTAGTGGCGGACCGGTGTGCCCGCGAACTCCATACGGCCGACATACGTCGCCGTCCGCGCCCCGCGCAGCACCTCGGCCGCGGCGAGCGGGTCGGTGGCGCCGCCCGTGACCAGGTTGCCGTCGGAGAGCGTGGTGGTGTCGACCCGGACCCACTTGTCGGCCGGGACGCCCGCGCCGCGGTTCTTCATGTAGAGGGCGCCCGGCGCGAGGAGTTCGGTGATCGGGCGGCGCCCGGCCGAGCCCGCCGGGTCGTGCGGGAGCATCACCTTCAGCCGGCCGAGGCCGCGCGTGTAGTCGTAGACGCCCTCGCCGCGGATGGTGACGCGGGTGCCGCCGGTGGCCATCTCCATCGATGTGTGCGCCTTCGAGGTGCGTGCGGCCACCAGGACGTCCGCGGCCCGGTGCAGGGCCTGCACCGGGTCGGCGAGGGGTGCGTCGTCGGCGGCGGCGCCGCTGCTCTGGCATCCCGTGGTGCCCAGACAGATCCAGGCCATCAGCCCCGCCGCGACGACCGTCCCGCCCGCCCTGCCGTGCTGCCGCTCCGCCATCGCCTGCCTACCCCCAGCCGTCCGTCAGTCCGTCACGGGCCCCCTGTCGTCCGGTTAACGACGGGTAGGTTGGGCCGTCACGCCGCCGGGGCGGGGCTCGAGGCGCGGGACGGGGCTCTTGCGAGCTGTTCACCTTCGCCGGTTACCGTGGCGGCGTGACCGAGCAGGACCGGCTCGCCCCTGGCCGAAACCATGCGGAACACCGGGTGACGACGGTGGAGCAGGGGCCGTTTTGTGTGGCGCGGTGCAGTTGCGGCTGGCGCGGGCCCGCCCGGCGGGCGCGCAGTCAGGCACGCACGGACGGGGCGGGACATGCCGGAGAGGCGTGAGCCGGGCGTCAGACGTCCCGCAGGGCGGCCAGGAGTTCGTCCACGAGGTCCCGGTCGCGGGGCTGGGTGAGGCGGTCGCGGGCCGCGGACGGGGGCAGCCAGGCGATGCGGTCGACCTCGTCGGTGGGCACGAAGGTGCCGGGGCCGGCCTCGGCCGCCCAGTAACGGACCTCCTTGGGGCGGCCGTTGGCCAGGTAGCGCAGGGTCGGCAGCTCGGCGCCGGGCGTCGCCGTGTGGCCGGTTTCCTCCTCGACCTCGCGCAGGGCGCCGGACAGCGGGTCCTCGCCGGGCTTCAGCTTGCCCTTGGGGTGTGACCAGTCGTCGTACTTGGGCCGGTGCACGAGGCAGATCTCCGGTGCCCCGCCGGCCGCCGAGCGGCGCCACAGGACGCAGCCGGCGGCCCGCACGGGGGCGTCCGCCCCGACGGGGGCCCCGGCCTGTCGGCCGGTCGAGGGCTGCTGTCCGCCGTCGGCTCTCACGGTGTGCCCACCGTCTGCTTCTGCCAGGACTGCTGGAACGCGAACCGGGCCGCCTCCACCTCGTGGCGCTGGTCGGCGTGGAGGACGCCGAGGGCGTAGGCGGTGGCCGGGGCGATCCGTGGGGTGCGGGCCGCGGCGGCGGCAGCGGCGGCGGCCTCGGAGGCGTCGCGGTGCCGGTTCAGGGCCTGGCCCGCGGCCAGCAGGCGGACGTCGACCGGTGTGTTCTCGCCCTCCAGGACCTCACGGGCGTAGCGGTGCAGGCGCAGCAGGAGGCGGACCTGGTGCCAGGGGGCGTCCTGGGGGTGCGGGGCCGGGTCCGGGGAGAGGCCGTGGATCAGGGCCTCCGCGTTGTACGGGCTGCCCGCGGTGACCAGGGGGAGGGCGGCGACGGCGTCGGTGAGGCGCTCCTCGGCCGCGGCGGCGAGGGGGTGCAGCTCGGTGGCCGCCGCGGTGGCGGTGAGCGGGACCTCGCTGGCGAGTAAGGCGACCTTGTCGGCCACCGCGTGGAAGCGGGAGGAGCCGAGGGCCTGGAGGGCGGTGGAGTGGGCCCGGGTGCGGGCGAGGGTGAGCTGGCGGTCGAGGAGGGCGCCGGCTTTGGCGGCGCCCACGGTGAGGTTGCCGGCTTTGGCGGCGCCCACGGTGAGGTTGCCGCGCTCGGCGGCCGCCGGGGGGTGGCTGTCGCCGGTGGCGGTGCCGCCCTGGACCGGGAACGCCGCCGAGCCCGACAGCCGGTGCAGGGCGTTCAGCAGGCGTTCCAGGCGGGACGCGTAGGCGTGTTCCAGGGCCAGCGTGCCGGAGAGCCAGGCCAGTTCGGGGCGCATGCCCTCGGACCAGTCGGCGTCCAGCAGCGGGCGGAAGGTGTGCAGGCTGCCGCTGATGCGGCGGGCCGCGCGGCGCAGGGCCCGGGCCGCGTCGAGGGAGTCCCCGGTGCCGGTCTCGCGGTGCTGGCGCAGGGCGCGAAGGAACTCCGTGGCCTGGGCGCGGAGGTAGCCCGCGAGGGCGTCCCCCGTCACCGGGGCCATGGGGTCCGTCGGGTCAAGGTGTCGCTGTGCCACGCCGGCGCCTCCGGGCGTCTATGAGCATCTCCTGGATGTTGCGCAGGGGCCCGCCGTCCCCGTCCGTCGCGTGCCGGGTCCATTCGCCGTCGGGGCCGAGGTGCCAGGACGCGGTGGAGTCCGACATCCCGGTCTCCAGCAGCCGGCTGAGGGCGGCCCGGTGGGCGGGGTCGACGACCCGGACGAGCGCTTCTATCCGGCGGTCGAGGTTGCGGTGCATCATGTCCGCGCTGCCGATCCACACCTCGGGCTCGCCGCCGTTGGCGAAGGCGAAGATCCGGGAGTGTTCGAGGAACCGGCCGAGGACCGAGCGGACCCGGATGTTCTCCGACAGGCCCGCCACACCCGGCCGTACGGCACAGATGCCGCGCACCCAGATGTCGACCGGCACGCCCGCCTGGGATGCCCGGTAGCAGGCGTCGATGACGGCCTCGTCGACCATCGAGTTGACCTTGATGCGGACGTAGGCGGGGCGGCCGGCGCGGTGGTGCTGGATCTCCTTGTCGATGCGGGATATCAGGCCGTCGCGCAGGGACTTGGGGGCCACCAGGAGACGGCGGTACGTCTCCCGGCGGGAGTAGCCGGAGAGGCGGTTGAAGAGGTCGGAGAGGTCCGCGCCGACCTGCGGGTCGGCCGTGAGCAGGCCGAGGTCCTCGTAGAGGCGTGCCGTCTTCGGGTGGTAGTTGCCGGTGCCGACGTGGCTGTAGCGCCGTAGGGTCTCGCCTTCCTGACGGACCACCAGGGACAGCTTGCAGTGGGTCTTCAGGCCGACGAGGCCGTAGACGACGTGGCAGCCGGCCTCCTCGAGCTTCTTCGCCCACTTGATGTTGGCGTGCTCGTCGAAGCGGGCCTTGATCTCGACGAGGACGAGGACCTGCTTGCCGGCCTCGGCGGCGTCTATGAGCGCGTTGACGATCGGGGAGTCGCCGGAGGTGCGGTACAGGGTCTGCTTGATCGCGAGGACGTCGGGGTCCTCGGCGGCCTGCTCGATGAAGGCCTGCACCGACGTGGAGAACGAGTCGTAGGGGTGGTGCAGCAGCACGTCCCGCCGGCGCAGGGCGGCGAAGATGTCGGGCGGCGAGGCGGACTCGACCTCCGCGAGGTCGCGGTGGGTGCCGGCGACGAACTTGGGGTACTTCAGCTCGGGCCGGTCGAGGCCGTGGATGCGGAAGAGGCCGGTGAGGTCGAGCGGGCCGGGCAGCGGGTAGACCTCGGCCTCGCTGATCTTCAGCTCGCGGACGAGGAGGTCCAGCACCTCGCGGTCGATGGACTCCTCGACCTCCAGGCGCACCGGCGGCCCGAAGCGGCGCCGCATGAGTTCCTTCTCCAGGGCCTGGAGCAGGTTCTCGGCGTCGTCCTCCTCGACCTCCAGGTCCTCGTTCCGGGTGAGCCGGAAGGCGTGGTGCTCCAGCACCTCCATGCCCGGGAACAGCTCCTCGAGGTGGGCGGCGATGACGTCCTCGATGGGGACGTACCGGCCCGGGGAGGCCTCCAGGAAGCGGGACAGCAGCGGCGGCACCTTCACGCGGGCGAAGTGCTTGTGGCCGCTGACCGGGTTGCGCACGACGACGGCCAGGTTCAGGGACAGGCCGGAGATGTACGGGAAGGGGTGCGCGGGGTCCACGGCGAGCGGGGTGAGCACCGGGAAGATCTGGTGCTTGAAGAGGGTGAACAGGCGGGCCTGTTCCTTCTCGGTCAGCTCGCTCCAGCGGACGAGGTGGATGCCCTCCTCCGCGAGGGCGGGGGCGACGTCCTCGTGGTAGCAGGCGGCGTGCCGGGCCATGAGCTCGCGGGAGCGGGCCCAGATCATCTCCAGCACCTCGCGCGGCTGGAGCCCGGAGGCGGAGCGGGTGGCGACGCCGGTGGCGATACGGCGCTTCAGACCGGCGACCCGGACCATGAAGAACTCGTCCAGGTTGCTCGCGAAGATCGCCAGGAAGTTCGCTCGTTCGAGCAGCGGGGTGTCGGGGTCCTCGGCGAGTTCGAGGACGCGCTCGTTGAACGCGAGCCAGCTGCGCTCCCGGTCGAGGAAGCGGCCCTGGGGCAGCTGGGCACCGTCCGCGTGCGTCTCCTCGTACACGTCGAGGTCCGCGTCGATGTCGGGTTCCAGGTCGGAGACCGCCGCCGCCACGGTGTGCGGGCGGTGCGCGGCGATGGAGCCCACGGAGGGCTGGGCGTGCTGGACCTGCGGGACCGGTGCCTGGGCGTTCTGCTGGCTCATAGAGCCATTCTTCCGCGCCACGAGGGAGACAGGCGCGTCGGAGCGGGCGGGCGGGAGCACGGCGCTGGCGTCCGCGCTTCCGTTTCCCGAGCTCCCCTCGGGCGGGGGTGAAGGCTCTGGCACGGCGGGCTTCATTCGGCGAGCGTCGCAAGCGTGTCTGAATCGATGGTTACGGCGACATGACGTGTGGGATAGCGGGCGGCGGCTCGCGGGGGTCCTGGGGCGGGGGAGGCGCGTACCCGCGCGTACGCACCTGTGCGTACGTCCCTCCCCCCGTGGAGGGACGTACGCGGCTCAGGGTGCCGTCGCTCAGCGGGTGCGGCGGCGCAGCAGGTGGCAGGCGCCGGTCGCGGCGGCGGTGAGGGCGAGCAGGAGGCCGGTCTCGACGAGCTGGAGGGGCCAGAAGTGGGAGTGGGGGTGGTAGGTGACGGTTACCTTCCGCAGGTCGGTGCCCGTGTACATGGCTGGTGCCAGCCCAGCGGCCACGGCGCGCGCGGCGCGGGGGCGGCCAGGGCGGTCGTGCCGGTGGTCATACGGCGGCTCCCGTACGGCGCCGCAGCAGCCGGAACGCGGCGAGGACCGCGAGGGCGGCGACGGAGAGGACGATGCCGGTCTCGACGAGCTGGAGCGGCCAGAAGTGGCCGGCGGGGTGGTAGTCGCGGTAGAAGCCGACGACGTCGTGCTCGGCGAGGCAGCGGGCGTCGTCGACGCAGATCGGGTCGTCGATCCGGGCGCCGGTGGAGGTGACGGCGCCCTCGCCGACGACCAGGCCGATCCAGTCCGGGTACTGGTCCTTGCCGATCAGCGTCTCGACCGGCCACAGGTGGGGGCGCAGCGCGGCCAGCGCGGTGAGCAGGGCGGTCTGGGTCAGCGCGGCGACGGCGAGCGCGGGCAGGGCGCGCCCCAGCAGCAGGCCCGCGAGGGCGCCGACGGCCAGGCCGAGCAGGAGGTAGGCGATGAGCAGGGGGCCGTTGGCGACGTACGTCGTGGGGTCGTACCACTCCCGCCAGCCGTTCCGCAGTTCGCCGTCCGACGCCCACACCAGCCGGTGCAGCGCGGTCAGCGCGAGGGCGCCGGTCGTGAGGACCACGGCGGGCACGGCGAGCTTGGCGGCCAGCCAGCGGGCCGGCGAGACGGACTGGACCCAGGCGAGCCGGGCGGTGCCGTTCTCCAGCTCGCGGCCGGTCAGGGTGCCGCCCGCCCAGGCGGCGGTGAGCAGCGGGGCGAGGGTGAGCAGCCCGGCGCCGAGGGCGAGGGCGCGGTCGTAGTTCTGGTAGGCGGGGCCCGCGTAGTCGCAGGACAGGGTGGGGGTGCCGGTGGGGCCGCAGTCCATCCGCCGGAACTCCTCCCACGCGGCGTCCGCGCCCGGACCGTACGCCCACAGCAGGGTTCCGGCGGCGACGGCGAGCAGCATCAGCCAGAACCAGAGCGCGGAGCGGTGCAGCCGGAAGACCATCCAGGTCAGGCCGCGCGGCCCCCGGGTGGCCGGGGCGGTGCCGGTGGCGGCGGTCACGGCGGTCATACGGCGGCCTCCGCGGCGGTGTCGAGGGGCTCGGCGGTGCCGAGGTGCAGCGCCGGGGCCTCGGGGGCGCGCAGGTGGGCGAGGACCAGTTCCTCCAGGGAGGGCTCGGCGCGCTGCCAGGTGTCGGAGACCGGGCCGCGCGGGCGGATCAGGGCGGTGAGCTGGCGTCCGGTGGTCCGGGACTCGACGACGGTGTGCGCGGTGAGGTCGCCGCCGGCCGGGCCGGTGACCAGGGTGTGCGCGGCGAGCAGGTCGTCGAGCGGGCCGGCCAGGCGGACCCGGCCGCCGCCGACGAGCAGCAGGAAGTCGCAGGAGCCCTCCAGCTCGGCCACCACGTGCGAGGACATGACGACCGTGGTGCCGTGGTCGGCGGCGTCCGCCATCAGGGTGCCCATCAGCTGGTGCCGGGCCAGCGGGTCGAGGTCGGCCATCGGCTCGTCCAGCAGCAGCACCTCGGGCCGCTTGCCGAGGGCGAGGGCGAGCGCCACGCGGGTGCGCTGGCCGCCGGAGAGGGAGCGGATCCGGGTGCCCCCGTCCAGGTCGCCTTCGGCGACGACGCGGGCGGCGACGGCCGGGTCGAAGCGGCCGGGGTTCAGCTCCGCGCCGAGACGCAGGGTGTCGGCGACGGTGAGCTGGGGGTGCAGGGGCTTGTCCTGGGCGACGTAGGCGATGCGCTCGCGGACCCGGGCCGGGGGCTCGCCCAGGACCCGGATGGTGCCCTCGGTGGGGGCGAGCAGCCCGGCGGCGAGGGTGAGCAGGGTGGACTTGCCGGCGCCGTTGGGGCCGACGACGGCGCACACGCGCCCGGCGGGCAGCCGGAAGGAGCAGGCGTCCAGCGCCCGCCGCCGGCCGCGTCGGCCGAAGCTCCTGGCGAGTCCGGCCGCCTCGATGGCGGTGTCGGTCATTCCTGGTCCCCCTTGTTCGTTCCCGGTTTCTGCGGGAGGTGCTGGTCCGGTACGGAGAAGTGCTTGTCCAGTACGGAAGTGAAGAGCGCGGCCACGTCGTCCCGCTCCAGCCCGGCCGCGCGGGCCCGCTCGGCCCACCGCTCCAGCTCGCCGCGCAGCGGTGAGTCGGCGGGGGCGGCGCCCAGGGAGCGCCGTACGAACGTGCCGAGGCCGCGGCGGGCCTCGACCAGGCCCTCGCGTTCGAGCTCGCGGTAGGCCTTCAGCACGGTGTTCGGGTTGATGGCGGTGGCGGCCACGACCTCGCGGGCCGTGGGGAGCCGGTCGCCGGGCTGGAGCAGGCCGAGGCGCAGGGCCTGTTTGGTCTGCTGGACGATCTGGAGATAGGTGGCGACTCCGCTGCGCCGGTCGATGCGGTATTCGACCACTCGGAAAACCACCCTTTCACTAATTGAGTAGTGAAAGGGTGGTGCAAGAGAGGGGGCGGCGTCAAGATCGCCGCCCCCTGTACGAACCTTGTGTGAGGAACTGTCAGGTTTCGGACCGGTACATGAGGTCCGTCTCGTACGTGGTGAACCCCAGGCCCTCGTACACCGACACGGCCGCCTTGTTGTCCGCGTCCACGTACAGCATCGCCGTCGGCAGCCCCTGCGCGGCCAGATGACGCAGGCCGATCAGGGTGAGCGCCTTGCCCAGGCCGCCGCCCTGGGCGCCGGGCGCGACCCCGACCACGTACACCTCGCCGAGCTGCTCCTCGGCGTGCGTCTTCGTCCAGTGGAAGCCGACCAGCTCGCCCTCGCGCTCGGCCAGGAAGAAGCCCGCCGGGTCGAACCACGGCTCGGCCTTGCGGTCGTCGAGGTCGCGCTGGGTCAGGGAGCCCTGCTCCGGATGGTGCGCGAACGCCGCGGCGTTGACGGCGAGCCAGGCCGCGTCGTCCTGCCCGGGCACGAAGGTGCGCACGCTCACCCCGGCCGGCAGCACCGGCTCCGGCAGGTCGAAATCGGACAAAGGCCGCCGCATCTGCCGCAGTTCACGGAACAGGGTCAGCCCCAGCACCTGCGCCAGATGCCGGGCGGCCGAGTGCCCGCCGTGCGCCCACACCCGCAGCCGCTTGCCGGAGGCGGCGAGCAGCGCCGTGCCGAGGGCGCGGCCGTGGCCGTGACCGCGGTACGAGGGATGGACGACCAGCTCGGCGGCCGGCGCCTCCACCGGGTCGGTGTCCTCCAGCTGGGCGTAGCCGACGAGTTCGCCGCCGCTGGTGAGCAGCAGGTGGGAGACACCCTCGCGCTCCCCGCCGCGCAGCTGGAGCCGGCCCTGTTCGGACACCGCCTGCTGGCCGTCCACGCGGGCGGCCTCCGCGAGCAGTTCGAGAACGGCCTCGATCTGCTCCGTGGAGAGCGCCGCGTAGGTCTCCAGGGCGCGCGCGGGGCCGGGCCGTGCCAAGTCGTCGCTGGTCATGCCTACGAGAGTAAGGGGCGGCGGCCCGAAATCGGCGGTACGGGGAAAGCGCGGACCAGCGCAAGGGGAAACCCAAAGGGAAACCAGGCTGTAACCATGAACCCCCTGTCGCGCTACGCGCGTTGACTCTAGGCTGCGCCGGGACCCTCACACACCCGGAAAAGAACGACAGGGGGGCGCATGCCAGCCACCACTCCGCCGCAGGACCGCCGCAGACGCCGTACGACCAGGCTGCTCGCGGCCGCCGCCGCCCTCGCCACCGCCGGCGCGCTGGCCGCCGCGCTGCCGTCGGCCGCCAGCGCCGACGAGAAGACCACGGGCCACAAGCCGGGCCGCTACCAGGACGTGCAGCTGCTGTCCTTCAACGACTTCCACGGCAACCTCGAGCCCCCCACGGGTTCCTCGGGGCGGCTCACGGAGCTTCAGCCGGACGGCAGCGTCAAGACCATCGAGGGCGTCGGCGGTGTCGAGTACCTGGCCGGCTCGCTGCGCAAGGCCCGCGAGGGCCACCCGTACTCGATCACGGCCGCCGCGGGCGACCTGATAGGCGGCAGCCCCCTCATCTCCGCGCTGTTCCACGACGAGCCCACGATCGAGGCGATGAACGCCCTCGACCTGGACGTCGCGGGCGTCGGCAACCACGAGTTCGACGAGGGCGCCGCCGAGCTCAAGCGGATGCAGAACGGCGGCTGCCACCCGAAGGACGGCTGCTACGAGGAAGGGCGGACCTTCGAGGGCGCGCAGTTCCCGTACCTGGCTGCGAACGTCGTCGACGAGAAGACCGGAAAGCCGATGCTCGACCCCACCTATGTGTGGGAGAAGAACGGCGTGAAGATCGGTTTCATCGGCGTGACCCTGGAGGGCACTCCGGACATCGTCACCGCCGATGGTGTCAAGGGCCTGAAGTTCCTCGACGAGACCGCGACGATCAACAAGTACGCGCGCGAACTGCAGAAGCGGGGCGTCAAGTCGATCGTCGCGCTGATCCACGAGGGTGGCGCCCCGGCGTCCGAGGCGTACAACTACGACTGCGACTCGAACGGCCCCGGCTCCGGCATCTCCGGCCCGATCGCGGACATCGCCACGGGCGTGACCGCCAAGGTCGACGCGCTGGTCACCGGCCACACCCACGCGGCGTACGCGTGCACCATCCCGGACCCGGAGGGCAACCCGCGCACGGTGACCTCCGCCGCGTCCTTCGGCCGTCTCTACACGGACACCACGCTGACCTACGACCGGCGCAGCGGCGACATCGTCCGCACGTCGGTGAAGTCCGCGAACCACGTCGTCGTCCGGGAGAACCCGGCCCGCGACATGACCGACCTGATCGCCCACTACAAGGCGATGTCCGCACCGGTCGAGAACCGGCCCATCGGCTGGATCGCCTCCGAGCTCGCCCAGCCCAAGGCGCCGGACGACTCCACGCTCGGCAACGTGATCGCGGACGCGCAGCTCGCCTACGCCAAGTCCGTGGATCCGAGCGCGGACGTGGCGCTGATGAACCCGGGCGGGGTGCGGGCCGGCCTCACGTACGCGTCCTCCCCGGCCGGTGAGGGCGACGGCGTGGTGACGTATGGCGAGGCCTTCAGGGTGCAGCCGTTCGCCAACACGGTGAACCTGGTCGACCTCACCGGCGCCCAGCTGCTCACCGTGCTCCAGCAGCAGGTCTCCGGCGCCAACGCGGCCGCCCCGAAGATCCTTCAGCCGTCGGGGCTGACGTACACGCTGGACCTGACGAAGACCGGCGCGGACCGGATCGTCACCGACTCCATCCGTGTCGCGGGCGCCCCGCTGGACCCGGCGAAGACCTACCGCGTCGCCGCCAACTCCTTCCTCGCCGGCGGCGGCGACGGCTTCACGGAGCTGGCCAAGGGCGCGAACCCGCTGGTCGGCAAGGACGACCTGGTGGCCTTCGAGACCTACCTGGCCGCCAACTCCTCGGCGACCAGCCCGCTGCCGGCGCCCGCGGCGGACCGGGTGAACGTCATCAAGTAACCGACCGCGCGAAGGGGCCCGGGACGCTGTCCCCGGGCCCCTTCGCCGTGTCCGGACCGAGGAGCGGACCGTTGCCGCCCGCTCAGGCCCTCTCGCCCGCCCCGGCTCAGCCGGTCTTCCTCCGGTCGAACCACATCGTCGCGAGGGTCGGCAGCAGCCCCGCCCAGAAGAGCACCTGCGGGACCGTGCGCTCGGTCCACGGGATCTCGACGACGAGCAGGGCGCACAGCATCGCCCACGCCGCCTGCCCGAGGACGATCCGGGCCCAGCGGCGGCGGCGGACCAGCGAGCGCAGGTTGACCCGGATGCCGGCGCGCAGCCCGCGGTACCGCAGCAGGGCGCCCAGGGCCCACACCACGGCCATCGGGACCAGGTCCCAGAGCCGCTGCCCGAGCGGCAGCGGCAGCTCGCGCTGCGTCTCGCCGTCCGTGGCGAACAGGTCGATGCCCACGCCCGCGAGGGCCAGGCAGAGCAGGGCGAGCCAGCGGATGCCGCGCAGCAGCCGGTAGGACGCCTCGTCCAGGCCCTGCCGCATCGGCTCGGAGTCCGGGGCGGCGGCGAGCGCGTCGGCGTACAGGGTGGCGGCTCGGGCGGCGGGTACGCCGGGCGCGGACGCGGCTCTCCGCGTGTGCCGGGCCAGGGCCTCCGGGTGCTGCGGGTCGATCCGGAGGATGGCGTCGTCCAGCCGGTCGGCGGCGGCCCGGTCGCCCATCATGTCCGCGATCACCCGGGCGACCTCGTAGGGGTACACCTCCTCCGGGGCCAGCCGGATGGCCTCCTCGGCGAGTTCGGCCGACTCCCGCAGGGCGGCGACGTGGTCCTCGCGCCGGCCCTGACCGCCGTTGGCCCTCCCGGAGCGGATGCCCCGGATGCGCCACTGCCAGTCGGCGAGCAGCGCGACGGCGCGCCAGTTCCCGGGGTCGAGGCGGATCGCCTCGCGCAGGACGTCCTCGGTCTCCAGGAAGCGGCCGGCGGCGCGCAGGGCGTGCGCGTGCATGACGATCGCGCCGACGTCCGAGGAGTCGAGGGCCAGCGCCCGCTGGGTCGCCTCCAGCGCGGCGGTCCCGTCCTTCCGCTCCCCGGCCAGATGACTGCGCGCCAGCTTGACCCAGGCCCGGATGTCCTCCGGATCCTCGGCGAGGCGCCGGGCCAGCAGCTCCCTGGCCTCGTCGTACCGCTTGAGATCGATGAGCAGGTCGGCCCGCTCGACGGCGGGGTGCTGGGCGGTGGTCACAGCTTGCGCCTCTTCTTCAGATAGGCCACCAGGTCGTCGTACATCCCGCCCTGGTTGGCGAACATCGCCACGTTCCGCGCGGACGCGAACCACGGCTCGGCGGACGGCACGACCTCCTTGGCGGCGGCCAGCAGATCCGCCATGCCGATCATCCGTACGGTGCCGGTGCGCGCCGAGTCGAGCAGGGCCCGCTCCGCCGCGGCCTCGCAGACATGGGCCAGGTCGGCACCCGACATGCCGTCGGTGACCTTGACGAGCTTGCCGAGGTCGACGTTCTCGATGGGCCGGTCCCGCAGGTGGTAGCGGAGGATGGCCTCGCGGGCGGGCGCGTCGGGTGGCAGGACGAGGATGGTCCGGTCCAGCCGTCCGGGCCGGCGCAGGGCGAGGTCGACGTCCCAGGGCACATTGGTGGCGGCCAGCACGAACACGCCCTCGTTCGCGGCCGAGTCGATCCCGTCCAGCTCGGTCAGCAGCTGGTTGACGGTGTTGCGCATCCCGCTGTGCGCGGTACGGCTGCGCTTGGCGCCGAGCGCGTCCAGCTCGTCGAGGAACACCACGCAGGGCGCCTGGCGCCGGGCGGTCTCGAAGATCTCGTGCATGTTGCGCTCGGAGTTGCCGATCCACATGTCGAGCACGTCGTTCACCGACACCGACAGGAACGCGGCGCCCAGCTCCCCCGCGACGGCCCGCGCGATGAACGTCTTCCCGCACCCGGGCGGCCCGTACAGCAGCAGCCCGCCGCGCAGGCTCTTGCCGTACAGCTTCCGCAGCTCGGGGTTGCGCAGCGGCGCGAGGAAGGCGGCCTCCAGCCGCGCCTTCACGTCCTCCATCCCCCCGACGTCGGCGAGCCGCACGGCACCGGGCTTCTCCACCTCCCAGGCATCCGCGTCACCGGTATCGCCCCGCCCGTCGGCCCGCACCGGCGCCTCGACGAACCGGGGCGGCACGACGTCACCGACCTGCTCCTCGGCGGCCTTCCAGTCGAACTCGCGCCTCGGCGCGGCCGGTTGCTGAGCCACCCCCATGGCCCGGGCCATGAGGTCCCGGGCCTGGGCGTCGCCGGGGGCGTGCTGAAGCGCTACGGCGACCTCGGCGACGGCCGCCTCCGACTGGCCTGCGTCCAGGAGGAGTTCGGCGAGATGCAGTCGCAACGGCACGTCGGCGGGCGCGGCGGCGACTGCCGTACGCAGGCTCTGTATCAGCGGGGAGTCTTCCGGCATGGGGACACCCTACGGACCGCCGCCGACATCATCCGGGGAAGGGGGGAACGCCCTGCGTTCACCTGTTCGGGCGACGGTGCCCGGAGGGGCGCCCCGAGCCTGACGTGGGCCTCAGGAGGCCGTAGGCGTCCAGCCGGACAGCCAGTCCGTGACCTCCTGGTCGGCGGCCTGGGCGTCGGTCAGGTGGGGTCGGTCGGAACCGGCGGAACCGGCTCCCGGGCCCGTGTTCTTGTACTCCGCGAAGCGGTCGTCCTTCCAGGAGAAGCCGCTCATGTCGGTCCAGGGGGTGGAGCGGATGGCAGCGCTGAGGGTGGTGTTGCGGACCGTCGTCTGGGGGTCGAGGGTCGCGTCGCCGCCCGCGTGCCAGGGGCGGCCGAGGTAGAAGGTGCGGTCCGAGACGGCGCCGGTCACCGTGGAGTTGGCGATCAGGATGCCCTTGCGGTTGGCGGCGGTCGACGGGGCCGTGACGTAACCGGCCGAGGTGCCGTCCCAGCGCTTCTTCAGGGTGATGACCGAGCGGTCGATCACGGCGGTGGCGCGGCCGAAGATGAAGTCGACGTTGCCGGTGACATAAGAGTTGGTCATGTAGACGCGGCCCAGCCGGTCCTTCGCGGCGGTGTCGAGCAGGAGTGTGTCCTGGTCGCCCTCCACGATCACCGAGTCCAGGAACACCTTGTCCGACGCCGTGCGCAGGGCGACGGCCTGGTGACCGGAGATGTGCTGGTTGGCCTTCTCGTCGAAGTCGTTGGCGATGGTCAGGTTGCGGGCCTGGAAGTCGTCCGCCTCGACGGCGACGGTGGCGCTGCCGCCGGTGCCGTAGGTGCCGCCGCCCGGCTTGGGGGTGCCGGAGGCGTTGTTGTAGACGATCACCGTGTCCTTGCGACTGGCGCCCGTGCCCTGGATGGTGACGTGCGGCTTGTTCGAGGGGACCTTCACCGTCTCGCGGTACGTGCCCGGCTTCACGGCGATGACGACGCGGGAGGGGTTGTTCGCGGGTACGGCGTTCACCGCGGCCTGGACGGTCTTGTACTGGCCGGATCCGTCCTTGGCGACGGTGAGGGTGGTGGCCGCGGCGGCGGCGGTCGTGGTCGCCGTGGTCCCCAGGGAACCGCGCGGGCCGGCGCCGGACTTGAGGAGTGCGGGCAGGTCCGCCGCCTTGTCGAGGGTGTAGCCGTAGTACGTCTTCGGGTCGAAGGCCGTGCCGCCGCTCTCGTTGCGTCCGCTGGTGCCGGAGAAGACGTTGCCGCGCTGGACGATCGACGCCGTCGCGTCCTTGATGACGGGGTTCTTGACGCCCTGGAAGTAGGAATTCTCCAGGACCATCTTCGTCTTCCCGCGCGAGTAGTTGCCGTAGGAGGAGGTGATGGCGGTCCCCGGGGTGTCCTCCAGGACGTTGTTGTAGAGGTGCGCGTGGGCGGCGTTGTCCGTGGACGGGTTGCGCTGCTCGGTCTCGTGGAACCAGTTGTGGTGGATCGTGATGTCCGTGACGACGTTCTCGGTCCAGCCGATGCCGAACGTCTTGTTGTTGTCGCTCAGCTTGTTCCACGACACGGTGATGTTCGTGCTGTCCTTGCGGACGTCGATGAGCCCGTCCGCCATGTGCCGCAGGTCGTTGTGGTCGATCCAGACGTGGTGCGCGCCGTCCATCTGGATCGCGTCGTAGTCGTGGTCCTTGTCGTTCCAGACGCCCTGGTACGAGTCCCGGATCGTCAAGTTCCGGATGATCACGTTGTGCACGCCGGGGCCGAGGAAGAAGCCGCCGCCGACGATGTGCCCGGAGGTGCCGGAGCCGATGATGGTCTTGTCGGAGGCGACCTTGATCTCCTTGCCGACCGGGGACATGGTGATGGTCCCGGCGACGACGATGACGTACGGCTCGGCGGCGGTCGCGTACTTCTCCAGGTCCGCGAGCGTGCGGACGGTGACGGTCCGGCCGCCCCGGCCGCCGTACGTGCCGTTCTGGCCGAGGGAGTTCACGGAGGCGAAGCCGTCGGCGGTCGCCGTCGCCCACGCGGGGGCTTCGGCCGCCGCCGCCTCGGGCTGCGCGTTCTCGCCGTAGACGAGCGCCCCCGCGGCGATCAGGGCGAGGGGGACACCGGCCGCGAGCACCGTCGTCCGGCGCCTGCGGTGCTGTGCCCTGCGGGGCTTGCGGGGCTTGCCACGAGTCGTCTCACTCATGCGGGTTCCGTTCCGTCCGTGGGGTGTGGGGATGGTCGACGAACAGTCGCCGCGGACGGCGGAAGGGTTGCCGGGGTGGCCGAACGATTCGGCCGGGCCCGGCGTCGGAGTGAGTGACGACAGGAGGCCGGGATGAAGGCGGTACGAGGACCGGCGGTGCTGCTGCTCGCGCTCACCGGGTGCGCGGCGGGGGAGAGCGCGGGCGACGCGGCGGGCGCCTGCGCCTACCTGGTGCGGTACGAGGGGCGGACGTACATGGACCGGGGCGGAGACGACTTCGAGGTGGCCGAGCGCATCGGCACCGCGGTCCTGCCGCCCTGCGACGACACCCCGAACGACGGCGATCCGGGCGCGGCCACCCCCATCAGGGCCTACCGGGTCGTGGGCTGGGACCCCGGAAAGGCCATTGCGGTGGGAACGTCACCGGGCGACGCGGTCTTCGTACGGGTCACCGCCGGCTGACCGCGATCCGCAGGACGTCCGCCAGGGACTCGGTGGCCCGGGTGAGCGCGAACCGCACGGCCCGCTCACCCGCCTTGGCGTCGCCGAGGGCGGCCCTCGCCCCGGCCAGCACCTCCTGTGCGGAGCGCAGTTGGGCGGCCTCGATGTCGTCGGCGAGCCGCGAGAGGGGGCTGTGCGGGTCGTCGCTGCTGAGGTAGCAGGGCTTGCCGTCGACGCCCGTCCAGGGCAGCAGCCTCATGCGGGGACCTCCAGGTAGGGGCGTACGAGCGGGGTGTCGAGCCAGACGGGCTCCAGGGCGATCGGCGGGGCGGGCGGGGGCGGTGGCGGGGGCGGCGCCGTGGCGCGGTGGCGTCCCTCGGCGGGCAGCAGGAGCCGTACGAGGGCGAGCAGGACGGTCTCGCAGAGCGCGGCGAGCCGCAGGCGGAGGCGCAGAGGCATGGGGGTGCCCTTCCGGGGCGTGGCAGGGGTGGCTGACGAGCGGTGATTACCTTTCGTGCCTCGATGGTTACGGATCACGCGTACGCTGCGGAAGAGGTTCGGTGTTGTCTGGCGCCCAGGCAACGGGGAGGGGTGACGTGGGCGAAATGGTTGACGACGAACCGGAGTCGGGGCGGGCTGCGCTCGGCCGGACTCTCAAGTTCCTGCGGGAGCAGGCGGGGAAGTCGCTCGGGCAGCTGGCCGAGGACACCGGGTACGACAAGAGCTACCTGAGCCGCTTGGAGAGCGGGGAACGGCTCTCCAAGCGTGCGGTCATGGAGGACCTGGACAGCTACTACCGGTCGGGTGATCTGCTGGTCCGCTTGTGGCGCGAGGCGCGCAGAGAAGTCGTCAAGGACAAGTACAAAGCGTTCATGGAGCTGGAGGCAACGGCGCGGATCATGTGGATGTTCCAGCTGCGCGTGCCGGGCTTGTTGCAGACCGAGGACTACGCCCGTGCGGTGTTGTCAGGGTTGTCTGGTGCTCAGACAACGGCAGGCAACAGGGACGAAGTCGAGGAGCAGGTGGCCGTCCGCATGGGACGCCAAGAGCTGCTCCACCGGCCTTCGGCACCGAACTTGCGCGTGATCCTGGACGAAGGTGCGTTGCGAAGGCAGGTTCCCGACACGAAGGTGTGGACAGATCAGCTGTCGCACCTCATCGATGCGGCGGCACTGCCGAATGTGGCGATTCAGGTGCTGCCGTACACAGCCGGTGTTCACGACCTCATGGACAGCCATCTCTGGCTGTTTTGGAAGCGAATCGGCGACCCTGTTGCCTGGGTGGAGGGCAATGGCTTCGGCGAGCTGGTCCAGGATCCGGACAAGGTACTGCGCTTTTGCTTGTCCTACGATCTGGTCAGGGATGCGGCGCTGACTCCGAGGGAGTCGACGGCGTTCATCAAACGCCTTCTGGAGGAGTGCGGATCATGAACCGAGCCCCCGATCTCAGCACCGCGGTGTGGCGCAAGTCCAGCTACAGCGACGGGGGTGGCACCAACTGCGTCGAGGTCGCCGACAACTGCCCCGGCATAGTCCCGGTCCGCGACAGCAAGACCCCGGAGGGCCCGGTGCTCGTGTTCGGGGCCGGTTCGTGGGTGTCGTTCGTGAACGGCGTCAAGAGCTGACGGAGGTCGCCGGATCATGAACCGAGCCCCCGACCTCACCACCGTCGTGTGGCGTAAGTCGTCCTACAGCGACGGGGGAGACAACAACTGCGTCGAGGTCGCCGACAACTGCCCCGGCACAGTCCCGGTCCGCGACAGCAAGACCCCGGCCGGCCAGGTCCTGCTCTTCGGGGCGTCTCCGTGGGCCGCGTTCGTGGAGGGCGTCAAGCGCGAGCGGGCTCCGCACGCTCGCGGGTGAAGCGGGTGGGAAACCCGGGACGCGAAGGTGTGCGGTTCGGTCACGGTGATCCCATGGCACAGGAACTCGATCAAGCACCGGAGGGGGCCCGGGTCCCGTTCTCCCGGACTCCCAAGGCGCTGCGCGAGGCCATTGCCCAGCACGCACCTGTGCTTCTGCCCGACTTCGACAAACACTGGAAGCGGGCGATCGCCGACACGTACGACCTTCGACCCGTTCCCGCGTTCATGGCTCGTTGGTGGATCGAGTACACGATCGCTCGTGATCCGGAGCTCGATGCACGCCTGCACGACCTGGAACTCCGTGCGGCTGAGTCCACCGACATCGCCGAGGCCAGGGCCCTCCTCGACGAGGCGGCGAGGATTCGGGACAAGGCTCTGAGGACGGAGCCGGGCGAGTGACCGACGACTTCATGGGACCGCCTTGGCAGACGGAGTGGCGGCTCGATGAACAGCTCTTCTGGCAGGAGCCCGAGCCTGCTACGGAGCCTCCGGCGGAGGAGTAGCCGCCCCCGGCAGGCGGATCGTCACCACCGTGCCCTCGCCCTCCGCAGGAGTCAGCGTCACCTCGCCGCCCGCCTGCTGCACCGTGCGGGCCACGATCGACAGGCCGAGGCCCGAGCCGGGGAGGGCGCGGGCGCTGGGGCTGCGCCAGAAGCGGTCGAAGACGTAGGGGAGTTCGTCCTCCGGGATGCCCGGGCCGTGGTCGCGGACCGTGAGGACACCGCCGTCGAGGCGTACGTCGATCGTGCCGCCCGCCGGGCTGAACTTCACCGCGTTGTCGAGCACGTTGACCACCGCCCGCTCCAGCGCGGCCGGCTCCGCGCGGACGTACCAGGGCTGGACGTCCGCCGTGATCGTCAGCTCCGGGCCGCGCAGCCGGGCGCGGCGCAGGGCCGATTCGACCGCGTCGTGGAAGGGGATGACCGGTGCCAGGCCGCCGTGCTGGGCGGTGTCCGGGCGGGACAGTTCCTGGAGGTCGCCGATCAGCGCGGCCAGCTCCGTCATCTGCGCCTTCACCGAGGCGAGCAGCGCCTTGCGGTCCGCCTCCGGCAGCGGGCGGCCGGTCTCCTCGCTGCGGGTGAGGAGTTCGATGTTGGTGCGCAGGGAGGTGAGCGGTGTGCGCAGCTCGTGTCCCGCGTCCGCGATGAGCTGCTGCTGGAGGTCGCGGGAGCTGGCCAGCGCGGAGGTCATCGAGTTGAAGGAGCGGGACAGGCGGGCGATCTCGTCCTCGCTGTCGTCCTCCACGGGGATGCGGATGGTCAGGTCCTCGGTGCGGGCCACGTGCTCGACGGCCTCCGTCAGTTTGTCGACGGGGCGCAGCCCGGCACGGGCCACGGCGAGCCCGGCCGCGCCGGCGCCGACGACGCCGATGCCGGAGACCGCGAGCAGCAGCAGCGCCAGCTCGTTGAGGGTGCCCTCGGTGTCCTCCAGGGGGAGGGCGACCACCAGGGCGATCCCGCCGCCCAGTGGACGCGTCATCGTACGGACCGCGTTGCCGTCGGAGTCCTTCCCGTCCCGGAAGAAGGGGGCCTCGCCGGGGTTCTGCGCGGCGATCCGGGTGTCGGCGGCGGTCACCCGCACCGCGCCCGCGGAGGTGTCGAAGACGCAGTACGTCCCGTCGGCGCTGACCAGCTCGGCGTAGACCTGGGTGGGCGGGCCGAAGGACCGGGCGTCGCCGGGGGACCGGCGGCAGTCGGCCAGGGTGTCCTGGATCGCGTCCAGCGTGACCCGGACGTTGCCGAGCTTGTCGTCGATCTCGGCGTACAGCTTGCCCCGCACCACGAACCAGCAGCTGACCGAGACCGCCGCCACCGCGAACGCCACCGCCGCCGCCACCAGCAGCGCGAGCCGGGAGCGCAGGGGCAGCGCGCGCAGGCGCCGTACCGCCTTGCTCACTCGGTGCCGCCCTGCCGCAGTACGTAGCCGACGCCCCGGACGGTGTGCACGAGCCGCGGCTCGCCGCCCGCCTCGGTCTTGCGGCGCAGGTACATCACGTACACGTCCAGCGAGTTCGACGACGGCTCGAAGTCGAAGCCCCACACCGCCTTGAGGATCTGCTCGCGGGTGAGGACCTGCCTCGGGTGCGCCATGAACATCTCCAGCAGGGTGAACTCGGTGCGGGTCAGCCCCACCGGCCGCCCGCCGCGCGTCACCTCGCGCGTCGCGAGGTCCATCCGCAGGTCGGCGAAGGTCAGCACCTCGCCGGCCTCGGCGGTCGTGCCGGCCATCGCCGCCGCGTAGGAGCTGCGGCGCAGCAGCGCGCGGATACGGGCGAACAGTTCGTCCAGTTCGAAGGGCTTGACCAGGTAGTCGTCGGCGCCCGCGTCGAGGCCGGTCACGCGGTCGCCGACGGTGTCGCGGGCCGTGAGCATGAGGATCGGGGTGGTGTCGCCCGCGCCGCGGATGCGCCGCGCCGCGGTCAGGCCGTCCATGCGCGGCATCTGGATGTCGAGGACGACGAGGTCGGGCCGGTACGCGGTCGCCTTCTCCAGGGCGTCCGCGCCGTCGACCGCGACCTCCGTGTCGTACCCCTCGAAGGCCAGGCTGCGCTGGAGCGCTTCGCGTACCGCGGGCTCGTCGTCGACGATGAGGATGCGCTGGGGGTCACGGTCGCCTTCGGCGGGGCTCATGGCGTGGGTTCCTCGGGTGTGATCGGCAGGCTGAGGGCTGACGTTCTCAGCCTCGCACGACTCCTCGGCCGCTCTCAGTCGGTCGCGCCCGCCCGCAGCTTCGCCAGGTCGGCCTTGACGGTGTCGATGGGGATGGCGAAGCCGAGACCGACGCTGCCCGCGTCGGCCGAGGAGGAACCGCTCGCCGAGTACATCGCCGAGTTGATGCCGATGACGTTGCCGTTCATGTCGATCAGCGCGCCGCCGGAGTTGCCGGGGTTCAGGGACGCGTCGGTCTGGATCGCCTTGTACGTCGTCGTGGACGAGCCGGTGTCGCCGTTGAACTCCCGGCCGCCGAACTCGAACGGCCAGCCGCCGTCCGGCTGCCGCTGCTGCTGCCCGTCACCGGTGGAGACGGTGACGTCCCGGTTCAGGGCGGAGACGATGCCGCTGGTCACCGTGCCGGTCAGGCCCTCGGGGGAGCCGATCGCCACCACCTGGTCGCCGACCTGCACCCCGTCGGAGTCGCCGAGCGTCGCCGCCTTCAGCCCGGAGGCGTTCTCCAGCTTGATCAGCGCGAGGTCCTTGCCGCTGTCGGTGCCGACGACGCGGGCGGTGTACTCCTTGCCGTCGCTGGTCGTCACCGTGATCCGCGAGGCGCCCGAGACGACGTGGTTGTTGGTGACGATCTCGCCGTCGCTGGTGATGATCACGCCGGAGCCGGTGGAGGACCCGGCGTTCGAGGTGGCGTCGATCTCGACGATGCTGGGGCTGACCGCCTTGGCGACCCCGGCGACCGTGCCCTTCTGGCTCGACGGCACCACGGTGGTGCTGGTGCTGCTGCTCGTCGCGACCGGGTCGCCGCCGGTCAGCTCCTGGATGCCGTACGCCGTGCCGCCGCCGATGGCCGCCGCGACGATCGCGACGGCGGTGAGCAGGGCCACGGGCCCGCGCCTCTTGGTGCGCCGCCGGGACACGGGCTCCGCCAGGAGCGCGGTGGGCTGCTGCGGCTGGTACGCCGGAGGGGGCGGCCACTCGGGGTTCACGTTGCTCTCGGTCATGTCCATGAGCTTGTCGCCCGACCATGAGAGCTTCCTGAGGGCTGCCTGAGAAGCCCGGCAGAACCTCGTATGCCCGATATAAAGGCGCTACCGGGCAGAGCGCTACCGAGTGCCCCTGCTCACAGACGCGTACTGCCGCTCACAGACGCGTACTGCTGCTCACAGACGCGTACTACTGCTCACAGCCGCACGACCGCCGCACCACCAACCGCGACGGGAACACCCTCAGCCGCTCGTCCCGCCGCGCCCCCGCCACCCGCAGCCCCTCGTCGAGGACGAGGTCCACCGCGGCGCGCGCCATCGCGGAGCGGTCCGAGGCGACCGTGGTGAGCGGCGGGTCGGCGAGCGCCGCCTCCTTGATGTCGTCGAAGCCGGCCACCGCCAGCTCGCCGGGCACGTCGATGCGCAGCTCGCGGGCCGCGCGGAGCAGGCCGATCGCCTGGTCGTCGGTGGAGCAGAAGATCGCGGGCGGCCGGTCCGGGCCGGACAGGATCTCCAGGGCCACCCGGTAGGCGTCGTAGCGGTTGTACGGCGCTTCGAACAGCCGTCCCTCCGTCGGGACGCCCGCCTCCTCCATCGCGCGCCGCCAGCCCTCGACGTGGTCGGAGACCGGGTCGCCGACCGCGGGGGTCTCGGCGGTGCCGCCCATACAGGCGACGTACTCGTAGCCGTGCTCCAGGAGGTGGCGTACGGCGAGCTGGGCGCCGCCCAGGTCGTCGGTGACGACGGCGACGTCGTCGATGGACTCGGGGCGCTCGTGCAGCAGGACGACCCGGGCGTCCCACGCCTCGATCTCGGCGGCGGCGAGGTCGTTCAGCGCGTGGGAGACGAGGATCAGGCCGGAGACCCGCATCCCGAGGAACGCGCGCAGATAGTGCACCTCGCGCTCGCCGACGTAGTCGGTGTTGCCGACCAGGACCATCTTTCCGCGCTCGGACGCGGCCTGTTCGACCGCGTGCGCCATCTCGCCGAAGAAGGGCTGGCGGGCGTCCGGGATGATCAGGCCTATGAGGTCGGTGCGACGGGAGGCCATCGCCTGGGCGACCCGGTCGGGCCGGTACCCCAGTTCCTTGATCGCGGCGAGGACACGCTCGCGCGTGGCCGGGGCGACCGGCCGGGGTCCGTTGTTGATGACATAGCTGACGACGGCGGTCGAAGTCCCCGCCAGCCGCGCCACATCATCCCGAGTCACCTTGGCCACGCGCGGAGTCTACGCGGAGAGAACGGCTCTGGGCAGGGCGTCTTGCACCTTGACCGCGCCCGCCCGGAGCAGCGGTCGCCGGAGTCCGGTATCCGGGCCGGGCCTCTGTCCGGTATGCCCGGTCCGGTCTCGGTGCCGTGCCGGCTCACGCCTCCGCGGCGGCCGGCGCGGTCACGCTGTCCGCCTCGCTCGCCTTCTCCGCCTTCGCCCGGCCGGCCTTGGCCTCCTCGGCGGCGCGCTCCACCTTCTCCGGGGTGACGAACCGGTAGCCGACGTTGCGGACGGTGCCGATCAGCGACTCGTGCTCCGGGCCGAGCTTGGCCCGCAGCCGCCGTACGTGCACGTCGACCGTGCGGGTGCCGCCGAAGTAGTCGTAGCCCCAGACCTCCTGGAGCAGCTGGGCGCGGGTGAAGACCCGGCCCGGGTGCTGCGCGAGGTACTTCAGCAGCTCGAACTCCTTGAAGGTCAGGTCGAGGACCCGGCCCTTGAGCTTGGCGGAGTACGTCGCCTCGTCCACCGACAGGTCGCCGTTGCGGATCTCCATGGGGGAGTCGTCGGCGACGATCTGCTGGCGGCCCATGGCGAGCCGCAGCCGCGCCTCGACCTCGGCCGGGCCGGCGGTGTCGAGGAGGACGTCGTCGATGCCCCAGTCGGCGGTGACGGCGGCGAGGCCGCCCTCGGTGACGACGAGGATCAGCGGACAGCCGGGGCCGGTCGAGCGCAGGAGCTGGCAGAGGCTGCGGACCTGCGGGAGGTCGCGGCGGCCGTCGATGAGGATGACGTCGGCACCCGGGGTGTCGACGAGGGCCGGCCCTTCCGCCGGGGCCACCCGCACGTTGTGCAGAAGCAGGCCGAGAGCGGGCAGCACCTCCGTCGACGGCTGAAGGGCATTGGTCAGGAGCAGCAGAGAACTCATCGAGCCTCACCCGCTCGGGTCGTCATGCCTTCGTGCACGGTTCGCTCGCCCATAACGTCTGGTTCCTCCTCGGTCCCTGCGAGGACGTTTGCGGCACTGCTTCGTACGGTGCGGATCCCCGCGCCCCTGGGATCCACGGCGGCCCGGGGGCCGCTTGTTGCCACTCATGCGATCGACGGCCCGTACACCTGCGGTTTCCCGCGTCGTATACAACGCTTCCGAAAGCACAAAAGGACCCGGGGGCTACGCTGCCCGAGTCCTCTGCCCAGCAGAATAGCCCACATGAGCTCAGGTCCGGCAGGTCATGTGGCCCGATCCACCCCGCCATCCACCGTTCGTCCGCATCGCGAGACGGCCGGGGAGACCGTCCCCGCACGTAAGCGGACGTTTCTGTACACGGCCGACAGGGTGCGGATCGAAGCCGTATACGAACCACCGTCGGTCGTATACGACACGGCGCGGCCACCCGCCGGCCACCCCGTGTTCGTGATCGCGCACGGTTTCACCGGTGATGTGAACCGCCCGCACGTGCGCCGGGTCGCGCGCGCCCTCGCGCGTCACGGCGCCGTCGTCACCTTCTCCTTCCGCGGCCACGGCGCCTCCGGCGGCCGCTCGACCGTCGGCGACCGTGAGGTGCTGGACCTGGCCGCCGCCGTGGACTGGGCCCGCGGCCTCGGGCACACGCGCGTGGTGACCGTCGGCTTCTCCATGGGCGGCTCGGTGGTGCTGCGCCACGCGGCGCTGCACCGGGAGCAGGAGCTCGCCGCGGTGGTCTCGGTCAGCGCGCCGGCCCGCTGGTACTACCGCGGCACCGCCCCCATGCGCCGCCTGCACTGGCTGGTCACCCGCCCCGCCGGTCGCCTGGTCGGCCGCTACGGCTTCCGCACCCGCATCCACCACCGCGACTGGGACCCGGTCCCGCTCTCCCCGGTGGAGGCGGTCCCGCGGATCGCCCCGACCCCGCTGCTCATCGTCCACGGCGACCGGGACGGCTACTTCCCGCTCGACCACCCGTACATGCTGGCCTCGGCGGCCGGCGACCACGGCGACCTGTGGATCGAACCCGGCATGGGCCACGCCGAGAACGCGGCCGACGACACCCTCCTCGCCCGGATCGGCGACTGGGCTCTCAGCGCGGCGGGCTAGCCTGGCCGTGTCATGAGTGGACTGACGTGAGGGACGAGATGGCAAAGGTCACGGTGCGCTACTGGGCCGCCGCGAAGGCCGCGGCCGGGGTCGCCGAGGAGGCGTACGAGGCGGCCACGCTCGCCGACGCGCTCGCCGCGGTGCGGGAGCGCCACCCCGGCGAACTCGCGCGCGTGCTGCGGCGATGCTCGTTCCTCATCGACGGCGATCCCGTCGGGACCCGTGGACATGAGACGGTACGGCTGACCGACGGCGGCACGGTCGAGGTGCTCCCGCCGTTCGCAGGAGGGTGACCGGACCGATGAACGACCAGCAGCCGTACGACCAGCAGCCCTACGAGGGGCAGCAGTACCAGGGCTACGAGCCGTACCAGCAAGCCCAGTACCAGCAGCATCACCAGTATCAGCAGTATCAGCAGTTCCAGGGGTACCAGCAGCAGCCCGCGTACCAGGAGCAGTACACCCAGCAGTGGGAGGGGCAGACCTGGGACACCCAGACCCAGCAGGCGACGGCGGAGTACGCGCCGCAGCAGCCGTACGCGATGCCCGAGCAGCCGTACGAGCCCCAGGCCCCCGCGGCGGCGGCACCGGCACCGGCTCCCGAACCGGAGCCCGCCGCGCCCGCCACCCCCGCCGCGCCGCTCACGGCGGCCCAGCGGGCCCGGCTGGAGGGCCGTTCCCCGATCATCGAACCCGGCCTCCAGCCCGCCGCCCTCACCGCGCTGCTCGGCGCGCTGCTGTCCGGCGCGGCCACGGCCGGCTCGTACGCGCTGCTCGTGCCACTCGTCGTCCTCCAGGCGGTCACCGCGGCCGGCTGGTTCCGGCTGAACGGCATGTGGCCGGCCCGGCAGGGCATCGCGCTGGCCTTCGCGGGCGCGCTCACGGCCGACGTGGCGCTGCTGGCCGCGGGCCAGGACCACGGCCCGGCGGTCATCCTCGGCACGCTCGGCGTCTGGGTGCTGCTGTCGCTCGTCCTCCAGCTGCGCTCGCACGCCGACCCGGACGAGCGGCTGTACGGCCTGACGGCCACCGTCGTCTCGGCGGCACTGGCGGTCGTCGCGACGGGCTACCTGGCGGCCGGGTCCGACGCGGTCACGATCGGCGCGGCGGCCGTCGCGGTCGCCGTCCTGGCCCGCGCGCTGCCGCTGCCGACCCCGGCCTCCGTCGTCGTCGCGCTGCTCGCCGCCGCCGGCGCGGGCATCGCGGTGGGCAACCTGACCGGCACCGGCACCGAGGGGGCGCTCCTCGGCGCCGCGGCCGGCGCCTGCGCCCTGATCGGCCACCGCGTCGCGAGCTACGACTACCCGTCCCGCTTCGTGCACTTCACCGCGGGCGTCGCCCTGCCCCTGACGGCGGCGGCCCCGGTGGTGTGGGTGCTGGGGCGGACGCTGGGCTGAGCCGTGCGCGCTCGGTGCGCGTACGGCGCCCCCGCCTGTCACAGTTGATCGACAGTCCCCGCCGTTGCGGCCCCGCAGGGTTACCGTGGCGGTCGTCGTCGAAGGCCGAAGTGGGGAAAAATGCGCGCGCTGCGAATACTTCTGATCGTCGTCGTGATCCTCGGCGGACTCTTCGTGGCCGTGGACCGCATCGCCGTGCACTTCGCCGAGGGGGAGGCCGCGGACCGGCTGCGCGCGACCGAGGGCCTGCCGCGGACCCCGGACGTGTCGATCAACGGTTTCCCCTTCCTCACCCAGGTGGCGGGCGGCGAGCTGGACGACGTGGAGGTCGGCATCCAGGACTACGAGGCCGCCGCGGGCGAGGGCGAGAAGATCCGCATCGACGACCTCCAGGCCCATATGAAGGGCGTGCGGTTCTCCGGTGACTACAGCTCCGCCACCGCCGCCTCCGCCACCGGCACGGCGACCATCGCCTACGACGAGCTGATGAAGGCCGCCAAGTCGGAGCCGACGGAGGTGGCCCCCGGCATCACCGCCCGCGTGGTGAGTCTCGCCGACGGCGGCAACGGCAAGATCAAGGTGGGGGTGGAGGTCGACGTCCCGGTCATCGGCACCCGGGAGCTGTCCGTGCTCAGCACCGTCAGCGTCAAGGGCGACAACGTCGAGGTGCGCACCGATTCCCTGCCGGACCTGGCGGGTCTCGACCTCGCCGAGAACTCGGTCCGGAAGATCACCGACTTCCAGCAGGCCATCGACGACCTCCCGGGCGGCATCCGCCTGGACAAGGTCGAGGCCGCGCCGGACGGTGTGGAGATCTCCGTGCAGGGTTCCGACGTCCGGCTGGCCGGGTAGGACCGGCTGACCGGCCAGTACGGCGGTCGGGACGGCGGTCGGGACGGCGGTCGGGACGGCGGTCGGGACGGCGGTCTCCAAGGCTGCCGTCCGAGCCTGTGCGGGGCTGTCGAGCCTGTTCGAGCTGTCCGAGGCTGTCCGAGGAGCGAGACAGGCCCGTCCGTACCGCAGATGTGAGCCCCGAAGCAGGCGCCCGCGAGCCGTCCGGCGACGGCCCGGGCGCTTTCGCGTTCTCGCAATCCGGACGATCGCGTCTCACCATGCGACACACCGGTGACACGCCCGCCCGTCCGTCCCTACGATCGACCGCATGAAGCGACAGGCGGATCTCACGAAGCGGCGGGCAGTAGACCTGTGCCGCGTTGCCGCCATGCTCTGTCGCACCGTCTGAGCGGCAGCATCCGCCTGCCGCATTCACCCCCCGCCCTGCCCAGGGCATCCGTGCGCCGAGCCGCGCCGCTTCGCGGCGGCCGTCCGCGCACGCCTCTCACTCGCACGCCCCGCCGCAACTGCCCCGGAGGAGAAAGAGCATGAGCCGCAGCGACGTCCTGGTCGACGCCGACTGGCTTCAGGACAACCTGGACAACCCCGACATCGCGATCGTCGAGGTGGACGAGGACACGTCGGCGTACGACAAGAACCACATCCGCAACGCCATCAAGATCGACTGGACGCAGGACCTCCAGGACCCGGTCCGCCGCGACTTCATCGACCAGGAGGGCTTCGAGAAGCTCCTGTCGGCGAAGGGCATCGCCAACGACACGCTGGTGATCCTCTACGGCGGCAACAACAACTGGTTCGCCTCGTACGCCTACTGGTACTTCAAGCTCTACGGCCACGAGAACGTCAAGCTCCTCGACGGCGGCCGCAAGAAGTGGGAGCTGGACGCCCGCGAGCTGGTCGAGGAAGTGCCCGAGCGCCCGGCGACCCAGTACAAGGCCAAGCCGCAGAACACCGCGATCCGCGCCTTCCGCGACGACGTCGTCAAGGCCATCGGCAGCCAGAACCTGGTCGACGTCCGCTCGCCCGACGAGTTCTCCGGCAAGCTGCTCGCCCCGGCCCACCTGCCGCAGGAGCAGTCGCAGCGCCCGGGTCACGTCCCGACCGCCCGCAACATCCCGTGGTCGAAGAACGCCAACGACGACGGCACCTTCAAGTCCGACGAAGAGCTGAAGAAGCTCTACGAGGAGGAGAGCATCGACCTCTCCAAGGACACCATCGCCTACTGCCGCATCGGCGAGCGCTCGGCCCTGACCTGGTTCGTGCTGCACGAGCTGCTGGGCGTGGAGAACGTCAAGAACTACGACGGCTCCTGGACCGAGTACGGCTCCCTCGTCGGCGTGCCGATCGAGCTCGGCGCCAACAAGTAATCCCGGCAAGCAATCGACGACCGGCCTTCCGGTCAGACCCCTCTTGGAGAAAGACATGTGCGGAGCGAAGGCCGGCGGCCCCGACGCCTCGACGATCAAGCCCGGTGAGACCACCATCCAGGGCCAGGTGACCCGTGACGGCGAGCCGGTGACCGGTTACGTCCGGCTCCTGGACTCGACCGGCGAGTTCACCGCGGAGGTCCCGACCTCCGCCACGGGCCAGTTCCGCTTCTACGCGGCGGAGGGCACCTGGACCGTCCGCGCCCTCGTCCCCGGTGGCACCGCCGACCGCACGGTCGTCGTCGCCGAGAAGGGCGCGCTGGCCGAGGTCGCGATCGCGGTCTGACGGACCCTGACGGACCCGTACGGCGGAAGGGCCGCACCCCCTGGGTTGGACGCCTGGGGTGCGGCCCTTCACCGTGTCCGGAGGCCTGCCTACGCTGGACGTATGTACGCGCGGCGGCGGCATGTCTACTTCGCCCTGATGGGCACCTGCCTGGTGCTCTTCGTGCTGGCCTGGAGCGTCGTCCGCCTCTGGTCGACCGAGGCGGCCGTCGCCCTGTGCGTGGTCGCCATGGTGATCCCGCCCGTCGCCGCGGTGATCGCCAACCGCCGCGGCCCCGACGACCGCTGGTGGGACGACCCTTCCGGCGATCCCCTCTCCGACGAGTGGTGGGACGAGCTGGACGGCAAGAAGCGTCCGAGGTGACGGGGGCGTCCGAGGTGACGGGCGGCGTCCGAGGTGACGGGCGTCGGCCCCGCCCGGCGGGGTACTCCCGGCGCATGAGACTCGTGGCGGCGACCCTGGACGCGCCGAGCGCGCGTGAACTCGCGGACTTCTACCTGCGGCTGCTGCCCGGCTGGCGGGTGTGGAACGGCGAGGAGGGGCCGGACTGGGTGCACATCCGCCCGCCGGACGGCGGCACCGGACTGTCCTTCCAGACCGAGCCCCACTACGTGCCGCCGGTCTGGCCGAGCGAGCCGGACCGGCAGCAGATGGCGGTCCACCTGGACATCGCGGTGGACGACCTGGAGGGCGAGACGGCCGCCGCCCTCCTCGCGGGCGCCCGGCTCGCCGCGTTCCAGCCCCAGGCGCACGTACGGGTGCTGCTGGATCCGGCGGGGCACCCCTTCTGCCTGTACGTGCCGACGCGGACCGGCGATCAGTAGACGAGCGCCTGCGTGTCCTCGGCCAGCGCCTCCTGGACGAAGACCTGCGCGCCCGCGATCCGTACGCCCTCGAGGACGTCCTTCTCGGTGATGTCCCGCCGGGCCGCGCACTGGGTGCACAGGGTGAGCTTGCCGGCGGCGAGGATCGAGTCGATCAGGTCGGGGAGCGGGGCCGCGTGCGGCAGCTCGAACTCGGCCGCCCGGCCGGGCAGCGCGAACCAGGCGGACTCGCCCGTCAGCCAGACGGACACGTCCACGCCACTGGCCACGGCCACCGCCGCCACCGTGAACGCCTGCGAGCAGCGTTCGGGAGCGTCCGCCCCGGCCGTCACCTTGATCACGAGCTTCTTCGCCATGCCCGAATCGTAATCAACTCGCTTGCAACTCCATGCCGTGGCCACGAGTCTCCTGGGGGCGCGCATACGGAACGCGCAGCTCACCTTTTGTGGGGGGACGTCATGGAAGAGTCCGAAGAGGACAGACAGTCAGCTCCTTCGCCAGAGGCGCCAGAGGCGCCCGAGGCAGCCAAGGCGCCCGAGGCAGCCAAGGCACCCGCGGCACCCGATGTGCCCTCGGCACCCGATGTGCCCGCGGCACCCGAGGCGCCCGTGCCGCTCGCGCCGCCTCGCCGTCGCCGCGGCCGTACGACCGTGTTGATCGCCACGGCCGCCGTCCTCGGCGCCGTCGCCGGAACCTGTACCGGCTACCTCGTCCAGGCCGAGCGCGAGCCCACCCGGCTGCCCTCGCTGTCGCAGACCGCGCTCCCGCAGGCCGACGGTCCCGCCCCGGAGCCGCTGTCCGCCGCCCGGGACCGGCAGGTCAGGACCGACGGCGACCTGCGCCGGCTGCTGCTGGAGAAGCCGCGCGGCGCGAAGGACGCGGAGTGGCTGGAGGGCAGCGACGGCTGGATGGACCTGGCCGATTACGCCGACAGCTACGAGCGGCCCGCCGACGCCTTCCGCGGGCTCATCGAGGACGAGTTCCGCCGGGCCGCCGTCACAGGCTGGCAGACCGGCGACGGGACCACCGTGGAGATCCGGCTGGTCCAGTTCCACCAGGAGGAGAGCCTGGCGGTCGCCGACCTCGTCGAGGAAGCCGGCTATTACGCGGAGGAACGGTCCGGCTCCAAGAGCTGGCCCGTCGACGGCACCGAGAAGGGCCGGGCGTACGTCCACAGCCGCCCGGTGACCGAGCCGGGCTACCTGCCCCTGTACGGCGCGGAGGCCCACGCCGGGCGCGGGGACATCGCCATGGAGATCTGGGTCTACTCCGACAAGCCGGTCCCCAAGGCGACGGTCGTGGGCCTGGCCGAGCGGCAGATGGAGCGCCTGTGAACGACGACCAGCAGCCGGAGCCCGAGGCCGCCGCGGAGACCGCGGCCGGGAGCCCGGTGAGGAAATCCGTACGCCGGGGCCGTGTCGCCGCCGTCGCCGGTGCGCTCCTGCTCGTCGGGGCGCTCGTCGCCGGGGTGGGGTACACCGTCGTGACCGTGCGCGGCGCCGACCGCGATCCGGGCGAGCCCGTGTGGGCGTTCCCGGAGCAGGCGGCGGAGAAGTCCGAGGCGGCCCGCGCGGGCGGCCTCGCCGGGATGCTCGTGCCGTACGACGACACCTGGGAGCCCGGTCCGGACCTGCCGGGGTTCGGGTCGGAGGCGCGGCTCAGCGGGGAGCGGGCCGCCGCCCTGCGCAAGGAGGCGCTGCGCGATCTGCCCCGCACCCAGCGCAAGCGGCTGGAGAAGGAGATCGACAAGCAGCGGGTCAAGGGCATGGCGATGCGCAGCTACGTCTCCCTCTCCACGGACGAGTGGTTCGCGGACAGGTCGACCGCGGTGTCCGTCGTGCTGACGCAGATGGAGGACAGGCAGGCCGTCCGGAGCATCTCCAGGTTCGAGAGCGAGTTCCTGCAGGCGCTGGACGTCCTGCGCAAGGGACCCGCCGTCCGGGGCCACGAGAACGCACGGTGCTTCCTGCCGCCGAAGGGCGAGGTGAAGAAGGGCGAACTGGACGCGATGTTCTGCTCCGCGTACGAGGGCGACGTCCTCGTCACCGTCACCGCGTCCGGACCGGCCCAACTGAACGCCGACGACGTCGCGGACCTGCTGGCCGACCAGCTGGACCGCATCGAGGAACCGGGGAAGGCCGTATGACCGAGTCCATCGCACCGACCGAGCCCACGGCATCCGCGGCACCGGCCGAGCCCACGGCCCCCGCCGCACCGGCCGAACCCCCGGCCTCCGCCTCGCCGGCCGAGTCCACGGCACCCGCCCCCGCCGACCCCCCGCCCCCGCCCAAGGACCGCCGCGTCCTGCGCGCGGCCCTGCGCTGGACCGCTGCCGTCTGCGCCTTCGCCGCGGCCTGGGCGGGGACGGCGTACGGGATCACGCGGATGGAGCGGACGGACGTGCCGGGACTCGCGACGGAGTCGGACGGCCGCTGGCCGTATCCGGAACTCACCCGCCCGCCGCTGCCCTCCGGCAGCCCGGGGCCGTTCGCCGAGGGCAACGACGCCGGCACCCACCACGCCGACCTGCGGGCTCTCGTGCTGCCCGCCCCGCGGGGCGCGACGGAGACGGCGAAGCTGCGGGGGTCGGACGGCTGGCTGGCGACGGAGGACTTCCTCGCGGAGTTCCCGTTCGAGGAGGACAGGGACACGCTCCGGCTGAAGCTGGCCGACGCCGGGCTGCGGCACATCGCGGCGCGCGGCTGGACCACGGAGGACGGCACCCGGACCCGCGTCTACCTGCTGCGTTTCGGTACGGCGGAGGTCGTGGACGGGTTGCTCTCCGATTACCTGGTCCCCGAGGACCGGGCGCCCCGCCAGGTGCGCGGCACCGAACTGTCCGTCTTCGACGAGGGGCTCACCTCCGATTCCCAGGTCGACAACGTCCGGCGGTCCGCCCACGTGGAGCCCGAGCCGTACGGCCGTGAGCAGGTCCGGCACGCGTACCTCGGCGCCGGTGACGTGCTGGCGCTGGTCGTCCAGTCCGGCAGGGGCGCGACGCCCGCGCTGCCGTTCCACCAGACGATCACTCTCCAGAGCCAGCTCCTCGGCTGATCCGCGCCCGGCTGCCCCGCGAGGCACCTCACAAAGTGGGCCGGGCCCCGGCCGCGTAAGCTGGGGCCTGGCCCTGTACGTCCGTACCTCACCACGCTCATCCAAGGAGCACGCCGTGGAGCTCTTCTTCGAAATCCTGCTGGTCCTGGTCGCCGTCGGCGTTCTCGCCTTCGCCGGTCTGACCGTGAAGAAGCTGTACCAGGGCCAGCGCTGAACACCCCCTAGGAACCTCTGCTCATGATCGAGATCCCGTCCGACCTCCACAAGGACCTCGTCCCCCTCGCCTTCCTGCTCGGCAACTGGGTGGGCGCGGGCGTGCACGACTTCCCCGGCTCCGAGAAGTGCAACTTCGGGCAGGAGGTCACCTTCTCGCACGACGGCCGGGACTTCCTGGAGTACCACTCGAACACCTGGGTCCTCGACAAGGACGGCAACAAGGTCCGTCCCCTGGAGTCGGAGCACGGCTTCTGGCGGATCGACGCCGACCGCAAGGTCGAGGTGACCATGACCCGCGACGACGGCGTCATCGAGATCTGGTACGGCGAGATGGCCCACCAGAAGCCGCAGATCGACCTGGTCACGGACGCCGTCGCCCGCACCCCCGCCTCCCAGCCCTACAGCGGTGGCAAGCGGCTCTACGGCTACGTCAAGAGCGACCTGATGTGGGTCGGCGAGAAGCAGACCCCCGAGGTCGAGCTGCGCCCCTACATGTCGGCGCACCTGAAGAAGGTCGTCACCCCGGAGGACGTCGAGCGCTGGGCGAAGGCCCTGCCGGACGACATGCCGGACGACGGGATCGCCTTCTTCAAGTAGTCCTAGACTGGCCGGTGTGGTGAGCACCGACTGGAAGAGCGATCTGCGGCAGCGCGGCTACCGGCTGACCCCGCAGCGGCAACTCGTGCTCGAAGCCGTGGACACCCTGGAGCACGCGACCCCCGACGACATCCTCAGCGAGGTGAGGAAGACGGCGTCGGGGGTCAACATTTCCACGGTCTACCGGACGCTGGAGCTGCTGGAGGAGCTGGGGCTGGTCAGCCACGCGCACCTCGGGCACGGGGCGCCGACGTATCACCTGGCCGACCGGCACCATCACATCCACCTGGTGTGCCGGGACTGCACCAACGTCATCGAGGCGGACCTGAGCGTGGCCGCCGAGTTCACCGCGAAGCTGCGCGAGCAGTTCGGGTTCGACACGGACCTGAAGCACTTCGCGATCTTCGGCCGGTGCGAGGACTGTTCGCTGAAGAGTTCAAATACCGAGTCGTAGGCTTGGAGCCATGAAGAGCCCCCTGCTGTCCCTGCCCGGCGCCGTCCCCGCCGAGGGCGTGGACGAAGGCGTCGCCGCCCACTACGGCGACCTGTTCCGCGAGCAGCGCGCCCTCGCCGACGGCACCGGTTTCGTCGACCTCTCGCACCGCGGGGTCGTCACCGTCTCCGGCGAGGACCGGCTGAGCTGGCTGCATCTGCTGCTCACCCAGCACGTCAGCGAACTGCCCACGGGCGAGGCCACCGAGGCGCTGATCCTCTCCGCCCACGGCCACATCGAGCACGCGCTGTATCTGGTGGACGACGGCACGACGGTGTGGGCGCACGTGGAGCCCGGCACCCAGGGCGCGCTGATCCAGTACCTGGAGTCGATGAAGTTCTTCTACCGGGTGGAGGTCGCCGACCGCACCGCCGACTTCGCGGTCGTCCACCTGCCCGCCGGCTCCATCGCCGAGGCGCCGGAGGGTGTCGTCGTACGACAGACCCCGTACGGCCGTGATCTGTTCCTGCCGCGCGAGCGGCTGGAGGAGTTCGCCGAGCAGGCCGGCCCGGCGGCCGGGATCCTCGCGTACGAGGCGCTGCGCGTCGAGCACCACCGGCCCCGCCTGGGCTTCGAGACCGACCACCGCACCATCCCGCACGAGCTGGGCTGGATCGGCACCGCCGTGCATCTCCAGAAGGGCTGCTACCGGGGCCAGGAGACGGTCGCCCGGGTGCAGAACCTGGGCAAGCCGCCGCGCCGGCTGGTCTTCCTGCACCTGGACGGCAGCGAGGTCCACCTGCCGCCGAACGGCACCGAGATCCGGCTCGCGGACGACGGCCCCGACGGGCGGAAGATCGGCTTCATCACGACCTCCGTCCGCCACCACGAGCTGGGCCCGGTCGCCCTCGCCCTGGTGAAGCGGAACGTGCCGGTGGACGCCCGGCTGGTGGCCGGGGACACCGCGGCGGCCCAGGAAGTCGTCGTCGTGCCGTAAGCGGTGGGCCGTCGGCGTCACCCCGTCGGCCGTACGGCGTACGACATCGGTTGTACGCCGTACGAGGTAGCGGTTCTCAGACCTCGATCAGGACGGTGAACGGGCCGTCGTTCGTCAGCGACACCCGCATCTGCGCGCCGAACCGGCCCGTCTCCACCGTCGCGCCCAGCGCCCGCAGCTGGGCGACCACCTCATCGACCAGGGGCTCGGCGACCTCGCCGGGCGCGGCCGCGTTCCAGGTGGGGCGGCGGCCCTTGCGGGCGTCGCCGTAGAGGGTGAACTGGCTGATGACCAGCAGCGGGGCGTCGATGTCGCTGCATGACTTCTCGTCGTGCAGCATCCGGACGGTCCAGAGCTTGCGGGCCAGTTGCGCCGCCTTCTCCTCGGTGTCGTCGTGCGTCACGCCCACCAGCACGCACAGTCCCTCGCCGATGATCTCCCCGACGGTCCGGCCGTCCACCACGACGCTCGCGCCGTCCACCCTCTGCACCACAGCTCGCATACGACCATCATGCCGTGGCCGCTTTTCGATCCCTAACCCGCCCATCTGGGGCCGTTCGGGGGCACTCGGTCACATAGCGGCCACTTGGGGTGGCACGATGCTTCCCACACACCGGTCGAGGGGACGGTAGAGGCACATGAGCACACCGAGCACGGGTGAGGAAGTGGCGACACTGCGGCCGCCCATGCAGCGCACCGACAGTCCCGACAGCTCCGGCGGCGTCGGCGGCGCCGGCCGGCCGCCGCTGCTGCCGGAGCCGCCCGAGCACGACCTGGCGGCGCTGAGCCTGCCCGAACTGCGCCGGCTGCGCCGCGACGCCCAGCGCGACGAGGCGGACCTGAGCTATGTGCGGCGGCTGCTGCAGGGGCGGATCGACATCCTGCGCGCGGAGCTGGCGCGGCGCGGACCGGCGTCCGTGGTGGCCGTGGGCGAGGGGTCGGTGGTGGAGCGGCTGCCGGAGATCCTGACCGACGCCCCGGCCCGGCACCGCTCCTCCGCCCGCCATGTCACGCTGGGGACGCCGCAGAGCGAGGAGTACCGGCGGCTGGCCGCCGAGATGCTGGGCGAGGTCGAGCTGTCCGCGCTGGACGCCCGGACGGACGCGGAGCTGACCGACGGCATCGGGCGGCTCGTCCGCTACGAGCAGCAGGTCTCCCGCCGCCGCCAGCGGCTCCAGCGCACGGCCGACGAGTGCAGCGCGGAGATCGCCCGGCGATACCGGGACGGGGAGGCGCAGGTCGACGACCTCCTGCTGTGACCGCTCGCGGTGATCCGGTGCCGGGACCGCTCGCGGTGACCTGCTGCCGGGACCGCTCGCGGCGTCCCGCTGCTGTGGTCCGCCGTGATGAAATCCCCGCGACGGCCCGCGCCTTGGGCGCCTACCGTGACGCCATGAGCGACCGCGACGCACTCGACGCACTCGACGTACGCACGATCACCGAGGACGAGACGCCGGACTGGCAGCGGGCCCTGGCCGTGGGGTTCCTCCAGGGCCCCGTGGTGTCCGAGGAGGTGCTGGCCGCCCGGGCGACCGCGATCGTGCCGGAGCGCACCTTCGGCGCCTTCGACGACGGCCGGTGCGTGGCGACGCTGCGCTCGTTCCCGCAGGAGCTGACCGCGGTCGGCGGCGCGGTCGTCGCCGCGAACGCCGTCACCAACGTGAGCGTGACCCCGACACACCGCCGACGCGGGCTGCTGACGCGGATGATGAGCCGGGACCTGGCGGCGGCGAAGGAACGCGGGGACGTGGTGGCGACGCTGATCGCCGCCGAGTACCCGATCTACGGCCGCTACGGCTTCGGCCCGGTCACCACGGTCGCCGAGTGGACCGTCGACGTGCCGCGCGCCGGGCTCGACCCGCGCTGGGCGGGACCGGAGGACGGCGGGCGGATCGACCTCGTCGACGTGACCGAGGTCGGCAAGCTGGGGCCCGAGCTGTACGAGCGGGTGCGGCGCGCGACGCCGGGCGCGGTGGACCGCGGTGAGCGGTGGTGGCGGATCGAGACCGGGGAGCTGCGGATCTGGCCTGAGCGCAAGGAGCCGTTCTACGCGGTGTACCGCTCGGCGTCCGGCGAGGTCGACGGGATGGTGGCGTACACCGCCGACGACCGGTGGGGCGAGGCCAAGCAGCCGCTGAACACCGCGACCGTGAAGTGGCTGGTCGCGGCTCGCCCGGAGGCGGAGCGGGCGCTGTGGCGGTTCCTGTGCTCCATCGACTGGATCACCACGGTGAAGACGGGCTACCGGGCCCCGGACGACCTGCTGCCGCTGTTCCTGCCGGACCCGCGCGCCGCCCGGATCGTCACCCAGGCGGACTGGATGTGGGTGCGGATCCTGGACGTCGTACGGGCGCTGGAGGCGCGGACGTACACCGGGTCCGGGCGGCTGGTGCTGGAGGTCGTGGACGCGGGCGGGTTCGCGAACGGGCGGTATCTGCTGGAGGTCGAGGACGGCCGGGGCGTGTGTGCGGCGACCTCGCGGGACGCCGATCTGACGCTGGACGTGTCGGACCTCGGGGCGCTGTGGCTGGGAGACGAGTCGGCGGTGCGGCTGGCGGCCGTGGGGCGGGTGCGGGAGACACGAGCGGGCGCCGCCCGGGTGGCCGACGCCCTGCTGCGCACGTCCAGGCGTCCTTGGTGCCCGGACTCGTTCTGAGTCTCCCTTCGCTCGGCGGCCGACGGGTTCACGCATCCGTAGCGTGCTCTTCTGTTGTGGGTGTGCTGTTCGGTTGTGGGGTCGTGCTGGTGGTGCGCCGGCCGCCGGGCTCCCGGCTCCCCTCCGGATGGGAGTCCGCCAACCTTCCACAGCTTGGACAAAGTTGTGGAAGTTGGTGGCCAACTTGACTGTCTTCCTCCCCACTTGGGGGTCAGTTGTAACCACCTGCTGGGCAACTTCCGCGGGCTGGTGTTGAGTTGTAGCGTTTGGCTGTGACCCAGGAGAACGTGGCAGTACGTGGCGGCAACCGGACCTCGGCCCAGGAGATCGCCGTCCACCTGCGCGAACGCATCCGCGACGGCCGGCTCCGGCCGGGGGACCGGCTGCCCACGCAGGCCGAGCTGGCGGGGGAGTTCGGCGTGGAGCGCGGCACCGTACGCCAGGCCCTGCGCGTCCTCCAGGAGGAGGGGCTGCTCAGCCATGTCAGCAAGGGCAGCCCGCCGCGGATCGCCGACCGCGCGGCGCCGCCCGCCGCCGCGCCGCAGCCGGCGATGGTGGGCCTCGCCCCCCGGCTCAGCCACGCCTTCACCGCCCCGCACGTTCGTATCGACGCCGCCTGTCTGACCGCCGAGACGCTGATGCTGGCCCTGGGCGAACCGCTGCGCCTGATCCACGAGGGGCGGCTGCGCCCCGAGTCGGTCGACGTCCGAGTCCTGCTGCCGTCCCGGGACATCAACCTCGCCTTCCCGGTCCCGGTCGAAGGGCAGGGCGACGGCGACGACAACCCCGTCCACCAGCGCTGGCTCGCCATGCGCAACGCCCAGGGGCACGTACTGCGCCACAACCTGCGGATGCTGACCGTCTCGCACGGCATCGACGTCCGGGTGTCGTTCCGTGCCCTGCCGTTCACCCCGCCGGTCAAGCTGTACCTGCTCAACGGCTCGGAGGCGCTGATCGCGTACTACATGGTGGCGCGCCGCGAGGAGGCCACCGAGGCCGGTGTCCTCGACATGTACGACGCGCTCGGCACCGAGTCGCTGCTGTTCTCCTTCGACCGGGACGCCGGTCGGCGCGACGCCTCGTTCGTGGACGAATCCCAGAAGTGGTTCGACGCCCTCTGGGAAACCATCACCACGGACCTGACACTCTCCTTGTGACTTCCGATACGACGCGGACCGAACCGGTGGCGAGCCCGACCGACCGGCTGCGGCGACTGGTCGCCCGCGCCGAGGTCGTGCTGTGGGACTTCGACGGGCCGATCTGCCGGCTGTTCTCCGGGCACCCGGCGCCCGGGGTGGCCGGCGGGCTCGTGGACTGGCTGGAGACGCGCGGGCTGCGCGGACTGCTGACCGAGGCGGAGCGGCGCACCGCCGACCCGCAGGTCGTGCTGCGTGCCGTGGACCGCGCCGGGCTCGGCCGGGGCGTGGCGGCGGAGCTGGAGGAACGCCTCACCCAGGAGGAGCTGCGGGCCACCGCCACGGCGATGCCGACCGCCTGGGCCGATCCGCTGATCCGCACCTGGACCGCGCTCGGCGTCCGCCTCGCCGTCGCCTCCAACAACTCCCCGCGCGTCATCGGCGCCTACCTCGCCGGCCGCGGCCTGGCCGACTGCTTCGGCCCGCACATCTACGGCCGCGACGCCGCCCTCCACCGCCTCAAACCGGACCCCTACCACCTCCACCGCGCCCTGAACGCGCTCACCGCGGCGCCGGCGGCGGCCCTCCTGATCGGCGACAGCCCCGTCGACCACGAGGCCGCCCGCCGGGCCGGCGTCACCTTCCTCGGCTACGCCCGCAACGCCCGCAAGGCCAGGCTGCTGGCGGACGCCGGGGCGCGGGACGTCATCGGTTCGCTGGAGACGTTGCTGAGGGTGCTGCGGGAGGGCGGACCAGGCTCAACTCCCCGCCCGCAGCAGCACCTTCCCCACCACTGACCGGTCCTCGATCAGGGCGTGCGCCCGGGCCGCCTCCGCCAGCGGGACCACCTCGCCGATCACCGGCGTGAGACGCCCGGCCGCCGCCTCGGCGAAGGCGAGGGACCGCAGCCGGCGGACCTCCTCCACCGGGTACTGGGCGTCGGCGATGCCGTAGAGGGTGATGCCGAGCCGGGCCGCCTCCGCCGGGTCGACGTCCGCGAAGTCGCCGGAGGGCGCGCCGTGCGCGGAGAAGCGGCCACCGGGCGCGGTGAGCGGGAGGGCGGCGGCGCCGAGGGAGCCGCCGACGCCGTCGAGGACGACGTCGGCGCCCCCGCCCAGGGCGGCGCGGGCCCGCTCCGGCCAGTCGGCGGCGGTGACGTCCACGGCCTCGTGGGCGCCCAGCCGCCGTACCAGCGCCAGCTTCTCCGCGCCCCGCGCCGCCGCGACCACCCGGGCGCCGCGGGCGCGGGCGAGCTGGACGAGGAGGGTGCCCATGCCGCCGGAGGCGCCGAGGATCAGCACCCGGTCTCCGGCCGTGAGGGCGGTCCGCTCCAGCAGGCCGATCGCCGTGACCCCGTCGTGGACCAGGGCCGCCGCCGTCGGCAGGGCGAGGCTGTCCGGTACGGCGGTGAGGGCGTCGGCCGGGGCGAGCGCGCGCTCGGCGTAGCTGCCGTCGACGAACGCGGCGACCCGGCGCCCCCGCCACTCCGGTCCGACCCCGGGTCCCGGCTCCCGTACGGTGCCCGCGACCCCACCGCCGGGCACGTACGGCGGCACCATCCGGAACCACTCGCCGCCCCAGCCCGCCCGGAGCTGGGTCTCCAGGAAGATCGTGTCGGCGTGGTCGACCTCGATCAGCACCTCCCCGGGCCCGGGGACGGGGTCGGGCACCTCCACGGGCACCAGCACCTGTGGACCGCCGAACTCCTTCACCTGCGCCGTGAGCACCGCGCACACCTCCGCCTGCCGGGGATCTTCGTTTCCGTGCGCAGTCTTCGGCCTCAAGCGCACTTGAGGTCAAGGAGTGTCAGGGAACGCCAAGGAGCCTCAGGGAGCGGTGGGGGACGGCCGCGGGCCCGGGGCCGACCGTAGGCTCAGGGTCATGGGAGAGATCGGGCTGCGTGAGCGCAAGCGGCAGCGGATGTACCAGGTGGTGTCGGACCTCGCGATCGGGCTGTTCCTGGAGAAGGGGTTCGACGCGGTGCCGGTCGCCGAGGTGGCCGCCGCGGCGGAGATCTCCAAGCCGACGCTGTTCCGGTACTTCCCGGCCAAGGAGGATCTGGTCCTGCACCGGATCGCCGACCACGAGGGCGAGGCGGCGCGCGTGGTCGCCGGGTCCGACGCGCCCCCGCTGGTCGCCCTGCGCCGGCACTTCCTGGCCGGACTGGACCGGCGCGACCCCGTGACCGGGCTCAACGACGACCCGGAGGTGCTGGCCTTCCACACCCTGCTCTACGGCACCCCGGCCCTGGTCGCCCGCCTGCACACCCTGCTGGAGCGCTCGGAGGCCGCGCTCGCGGACGCCCTGGGCGGCGACCTGGTCGCCCGGCTGGCCGCCGGGCAGATCGTCGCCGTGCAGCGCATCCTCGCGCAGGAGAACTGGCGGCGGATGGCGGCCGGGGAGCGGGCGGCGGACGTACGGGGTGAGGCGGTGGCGGCGGCGGAGCGGGCGTACGACCTGCTCGCGGCCGGGCTTCCGCACCTCGCTCGATGACTCGGTAAGAAATTTAACTCGGTCACGTCATTCCGTTACGCTCGTGGGAATGACGTCACCCGACCACGCCCAGGAAGCCCTCCAGCACACCCTCCGCCTCGAACGCGCCCACCACGACCGCTGCCGTGCCGCCCTCACCGCCCTGATCGAGGGCGCCCAGGAGCAGGTCGTCACCGGTGAGGACGTCTCCGCCTCCGGAGCCGACGCCGAAGTCCTCGGCCGCCGGCTGCGCACCCAGGCCAGGGAACTGCGCGAACTCCCCGAAGGGCCGCTGTTCTTCGGCCGCCTCGACTTCGAACCCGAGGCGGCGCTCGGGACACTGCACATCGGCCGGCTGCGCATCACCGAGCACCCTGCCGCCCCGCCCCTCGTCGTCGACTGGCGCGCCCCCGTCTCGCGCGCCTTCTACCAGGCGAGCGCCCGCGACCCGCAGGGCGTCGCGGTCCGCCGCCGCTTCGGCTGGGCGCCCGGCAGCCGCGGCGACTCCGCCGACCTCACCGGCCTGGAGGACGAACACCTGCGGGACGGTGCCCGGGCCGAGAGCCGGGCGAGCGAGATCGTCGCCCGGGAGATCGAACGCCCCCGCGTCGGCCCGATGCGCGACATCGCCGCGACCATCCAGCCCGAACAGGACGACCTCGTCCGCACCGACCTCACCACCTCGGTGTGCGTCCAGGGCGCCCCCGGCACCGGCAAGACCGCCGTCGGCCTGCACCGCGCCGCCTACCTGCTCTACACCCACCCCCAGCGCGTCCGGCGCGGCGGACTGCTGATCCTCGGCCCCAACCGCACCTTCCTCGGCTACATCGCCGAGGTGCTGCCCGCCCTCGGCGAGACCGGCGTACGGCAGTCCACCGTCCAGGAGGAGATCGCCCGGCACCCGGTCACCGCGGCCGACGACGAGCGGGCCGCCGCCGTCAAGCACGACGCCCGGATGGCCGAGGTGCTGCGCCGGGCGCTGTACGAGCGGGCGAGCCCCGACGCGTGCGCCGACGCCCTCGCCGTACCGGACGGCTCCTACCGCTGGCGGGTCTCCGCCGAGGAACTGCGGGGAATCGTCGCGGACGTACGCGCCGAGCAGCCGCCGTACGCCGTCGGGCGGGAGCGGGTCCGCGCACGCGTGGTGGCCGTGCTGCGCGCGCAGGCCGAGCGGCGCGGCGGTCCGCGCACCACCGCCTGGACGCGGCGGATCGAGCGGGCGCGGGCGCTCGGGGCGTGGCTGGACGCCGTCTGGCCGAAGGCGCGGCCCGAAGAGGTCGTCGCCGGACTGCTCGCCGACCCCGACGCCCTCGCCCGCGCCGCCGACGGGGTGCTGGACGCCGACGAGCAGAAGGCGCTGCTGTGGCCGCGCCCGCCGCGCTCCTGGAAGTCGGCGCGCTGGTCGGCCGCCGACCTGGTCCTGCTCGACGAGGCCGCCGGGCTGATCGAACACCCCGAGGGCTACGCCCACATCGTGGTCGACGAGGCGCAGGACCTCTCCCCGATGGAGTGCCGGGCCATCGCCCGCCGCTCGGTCCACGGCTCCCTCACCGTCCTCGGCGACCTGGCCCAGGGCACCACCCCGTGGGCCGCCCGCGACTGGCCGGACCTGCTGCGCCACCTGGGCAAGCCGGACGCCGCCGTCACCGCGCTGACCACCGGCTTCCGCGTCCCCGCGGCCGTGCTGGCCCTCGCCAACCGGCTGCTGCGCCGCCTCCACGTCGCCGTCCCGGAGCCCCGCTCGCTGCGCCGGGACGGCGAGCTGACCGTCCGCGCGGCCGACGACGTGCCCGCCGCGGTCGTCACGGCCGTACGGGACGCGCTCGGCGGCGAGGGGTCCGTGGGCGTCGTCGTCGCCGACGCGGACGTGCCCCGGCTGCGCGCGGCGCTGGCGGCGGCCGGGATCGAGGCGTCGGACGCGGCGGGGGCGGTGGACGCGGGCGCGCGGGTGGCGGTGGTGCCCGCGTCCGTCGTCAAGGGCCTGGAGTACGACCATGTCGTCGCCGTCGAACCCGCGGCCGTCGCGGAGGCGGAGGAGCGCGGGCTGCACCGGCTGTACGTGGTGCTGACCCGCGCGGTGTCCGCGCTGACGGTGGTGCACGGCCGGCCGCTGCCCTTCTAGCGGGGGCCGGGCCGTCAGGTGAGCAGCGGTATCAGCTGCTCCTCCTCGTAGGCCAGGTGCGCCTCCAGCTCGCTGGCCAGCCGTTCGACCTCCGCGCGGGCGGTCGCGGGGTCCGCCGCCGTCCCGTCCACCGCCCGGCGCAACTCCTCCACCAGGGCGGCGATCCGCTCGTGCTCCTCGCGCAGCCGCGCGATCGCCGGGGCGGATTCCGGATGCCGGTCGGCGAGGAACGGGAACAGCGCCGTGTCCTCACCGGTGTGGTGGTTGTGCAGACCGTGGCAGAAGGTGAGGCAGTTGACGCGGAGCTGGGCGCCGAGGGCGGAGCCGGTGCCGCTCATCTCCGCCCGCAGCAAGGCGAGTTCGTGGCGGAAGGCGTCGTGCACCACCTTGATCGCCTCGGCCAGGGAGCCGGCGTTGATGTCCCCGGGGCCGCCGTCCCCGGCCTGGTACAGGGCGACCACGGGGATCGTCCGGCTGGTCTTCTCCTGGTACGCCGCCCAGCCCGGGTCGCTCTCCACGGCCCGCGCGAAGGCCGCGTCGCGCTCCTCGCCGGTCAGCGGGACCGCCCGCGCCCGGTAGGTGAACGCACCGGTCTCCACGGTGACCTCGGGATGCGCGAGCAGATTGTGGTACCAGGCGGGATGGCGCGGGGAGCCGCCCGCCGAGGCGATGACCAGGACGCGCTCGCCGCCGTCCGGGAGATAGCCGACCGGGGTGGTGTGCGGCCGGCCCGAGCGGGCGCCGGTGGTGGTCAGCAGGATCAGCCGGGCGTTCTCGAACATCCCGCTGAGACGGCCCCGGTTGGCCCGGAACTCGTCGATGATCTGTTGGTTGAAGTCGTTGAAGTCGTTGAAGTCGTTGGTGTCGTCGGGCAATTCTCTTCCTCACTCCGTGGTCTTCGCTGATCGCGTCTGTTCACGGAGAGGAAGGCGGGCCCCTGGCCCTTCCCCGAGCCCTCGGCAGAGCCCGTGCAAGGGGGACCCCCGCCGGCCTCACTCAGAGGCCGGGCACCCAACTCGCTCACGGCACAAGGCCGACCCGGCAGTCATGACGGGGACGCTAGCGGCGAACTGCCGGGCGCGGCAAGCCGATTAAGGGCTCGGGGTGAGACCCGACGGGAGAACCTGGCTGGACGATCCGGCCGGAGGACCTTCTGGGATCGTCCGGCCGGAGGACCTTCCTGGGTGATCCGGCCGGACGATCCCGCCGGACGTTGTCAGGGACGCGGGCGGCGGGTGCGCCCCAGCATCTCCGCTACCCGCATGAACCCGTCCTTGCCGTGCCCCAGGCCGATGACCCGGCGGGCCTGCCCCTCGATGGCGCGCATCACGCTCGCCTCGATGCCGTGCGCCTCCGAGGCGTGCACGATGTGGGCCATGGTGGAGGCGCCCGAGGTGATCGGGTTCACGTCACCGGAGTACGTACCGCTGTCCACGTCGTCCGCGAACGCCTCGAACAGCGGCGGCAGGATCGCGGCGATGCCCTGGGCGAACGGGGTCAGCTCCCGCGCGGAGACGCCCTCGGCGCGGGCCAGGGCCACCGCGTGGGCGTAGCCGCCCATCGCCGTCCAGAAGATGTCCAGCAGCGCCAGGTCGTACGCCGCCGCGCGGCCGATGTCCTCGCCGAGGTGGGTGTGGGCGCCGCCGAGCACGTCCAGCACGGGCCGGTGCTCCGCGTACAGGTCCTCGGGGCCGCTGTAGAGGAAGACGGCGTCGGGGGTGCCGATGGTGGGGGTCGGGGTCATGATCGCGCCGTCCAGGTAGCGGACGCCGTGCCGGGCGGCCCAGTCGCCGGTGTCGCGGGCGCGGTCCGGGGTGTCGGCGCTGAGGTTCACGAGAGTACGGCCCTTGAGGGCGTCGGTGACGGCGTCCTGGCGCAGGATCGCGTCGGAGGCGTCGTAGTTGACGACACAGACGACGACGAGCCCGCTCGCCGCGACCGCCTCCTCGGCGGACGCGGCGCGCCGCGCCCCGCGTGCCACCAGGTCGGCGTCCCGGCCCGGGGTGCGGTTCCAGACGGTGGTGCGCACGCCGGCGTCCAGGAAGGCGGCGGCCAGGGCGCGGCCCATGGGGCCGAGGCCGAGGACGGTGACGGAAGCGGACGCGGGGTCCGTGACGTTCGTAGACATGGGGAAGCTCCTGCTGTCCTGCAAGACGGATAAAACCGACTGATGACTGATAACGAACAAATGGGGTGACGATGACGCGCAGCCGGGCCCGGGACGTGAATGTCTGCGGAGTGACCGCCGCGATCGCGGTGATCGACGGCAAGTGGAAGACGTTGCTGCTGTGGCTGCTGGAGTCGGGCCCGCACCGCCCCGGCGAACTGCGCCGGAAGCTGCCGGGCCTCACCGAGAAGGTGCTGACTCAGACGCTGCGCGAGATGGAGGAGGACGGTCTGGTGCACCGGGAGGTGTACGACGTCCTGCCGCCGAAGACGGTGTACTCGCTCACCGCGTTCGGCCGTGAACTGTCCGAGGCCCTCGCTCCTCTCTCCGACTGGGGGCACCGCCGCCTGGACCGGCTGGCGGAGGCGTCCTGACACGTCCTGACACGTCCTGACACATCCTGACCGCTGTCCCGGCCGCCTGCGAACAGCCTCTTACGGCCGCCCGACGGTGCCAAGTACCCACTTTTTTGTGGGTGTCCCGGCCCGCCGGGCGGCCCCGGCGGGCCCGTGCCATGCTGGATTCCGAGGAGGGAACTGCCATGTCAGCGAAGTTCGAGCTGGCGGACGGCGGCATCGGTGTGATGCCCGATCCCGCGGACAACCCCCACGGCCACGCCGTTCCCCACCACGACGCCGGCACCCGGATCAGCTTCGACCTGCTCAACGTGGGCGACGTCGGCGGCACGGCCAAGGTCACCGTCGAGTGCGACGGCGACGTCGTCGCCTCCGTGTGGACCTCCGGCCAGCTCGCCCCCGGCTGCCCGGACACCGGCCTGGTCAGCCTGGGCCGCCTCGACGAGGGCCCCCACCGGGTGACCGTCCACATCGACCCCGGCTCGGGCCCCCGCGAACTCCAGACGAACGAGTTCCGGGTCGCCTGACGTTAGAACGGCCACAACGGCTGCGACAGCACGGCCCGTGGGCACCGACCCCGACCTCGCTCGCATTCAGCCGGAGCCGAGCGTCAGGTCGACGGCCGGGTGAGTTTGGCGGCCACAGCGTCGAGGACCCAGTCCAGGCCGGTCGCGAAGGATGTCTCGGCGTCCACGTCCGTGCCGTCGTGCACGGCCTTGGCCAGTGCCGGGAAGCGGCCCGTGGCCAGCATCCTTGTCACATGCGGGCCGTGGGCGCGCTGCCAGTCGTGCTTGGACAGGCCCGTGGCGCGCTCGGCCCGCAGGTTCGTGATCTCGCGCCTGATCGCGCCGGTGAAGTAGGCGCTGACCGTCTCCACGGCTCGCATGACGGTGTTGATGTCGGTCAGGCCGTCGAGGGCGGCCAGCGTGGCCTCGGTCACGGCGAGGCCGTTCGGGCCCAGGGCCGGGCGGCGGCCGAGCAGGTCGGCCAGCCATTCGTGACGGAGAGCTGCCTGCCTGGTGCGGTGGGCGAGGACGCGCAGGGCCTCCCGCCAGTCACCGGGCAGCTCCTCGGGGAGGATCTCGGCCTGGACCTCGTCCACCATGAGGTCGAACAGCTCCTCCTTGGTGGAGATGTATCCGTACAGTCGCATCGGGCCCGCGTTCAGCCGGGCGGCGACCTTGCGCAACGACACCGCCTCCAACCCGCCCTCGTCGGCCAGCGCGATGGCGGCGGCGACGATCCGCTCCCGGTCGAGCGGCACGGGGCGAGTCGGCGGCTCCGGCCGGTCCCACACAGTCATGGGCACATCGTACTGTTGCGATACACCGTATTGGAAGAATACGTTATATCGATATGAGACGTCGTATCGCCGTGGTCGGGAGCGGTCCCGCCGGCCTCACCTTCGCCCGTGTCCTGCACCGCCATGGCCACCCCGTCACCGTCCTCGAACGCGATCCCGCCGCCGACGCCCGCCCCCCGGGCGGAACGCTGGACCTGCACGAAGGGATGGGCCAGCTCGCACTGGGTAAGGCGGGGCTGCGGGCGGAGTTCCGGGCGCTGTCCCGTCCCGAGGGGCAGGCCATGCGCATCCTGGACACGGCCGGGACCGTCCTGCGGGACTGGCGGCCCCGTCCAGGTGACCGGGCCAATCCCGAGATCGACCGCAGGCAACTCCGTGACCTGCTACTCGGCCCTCTCGACGTCCAGTGGGGACGGGACGTGACACAGGTGGTGCCGGGGGTCCGGGACGGCGTACTGATCCATTTCGCGGACGGGCGACAGGAAACGTTCGACCTCGTGGTCGGCGCTGACGGCGCCTGGTCCCGGACTCGCCCGGCAGTCTCGCCGGTGACGCCGCACTACACCGGCGTCACCTCGGTCGAGACCTCCCTCGATGACGTCGACACCCGCCACCCCGACCTCGCCCGGTTGATCGGCGACGGTTCCGTTGCGGTGTACGGCGTGAACCGAGCTCTCGTCGCCCAGCGCAACAGCGGCGGCCACGTCAAGGTGTACGCCCAGTTCCGTGCGCCACTGGACTGGCACGCGAACCTGGACCTGGCCGACATCGAGGCCGTGCGATCGAGCCTGCTGGCTCTGTTCGACGGCTGGGCCTCCCCCGTCCTCGACCTCCTCCGCTACGGCACCGCTTTCGTCCACCGCCCCCTCTACGTCCTGCCCGTGTCCCACACCTGGACCCATGTCTTCGGTGTGACGCTCCTGGGTGACGCCGCCCATCTGATGCCCCCATTGGGAGCGGGCGCGAACCTCGCGATGCTGGAAGGCGCTGAACTCGCCGAGTCCATCGCCGCCGGCCCCGCAGACCTCGACGAGGCCGTCCGCGCCTTCGAGGAGCGGATGTGGGCGCGGGCGGGCAGATGGGCGAAGATCACGACGGCCGGCCTGGAACGCCTCGTGAGCCCGGACCCCGCCGCAGCCCTCGCCCTCTTCGACGAAGTCCAGCCGTCCTGACAGCCAAGAGCACCAGCACCACCGGCTCGCCACGCTCTTCGATCCTCCTGAGACTGAGCACGGTAGGTGTCGTCATCTTCCAGTCCCGACCTGGCCTTTCGCGAAGCTCTGAGCGCGACATCTGTCGCCGAATTCGCATCGTTGCTGACGTGATCCGCGCTCTTTGCTGGCAAGTTGTCGTCAACTTCGAAGATTGCTCCTCCCAGGGGAGCCGTGCGGCTTCCCTGGGAGCATGAGCGATACCCGGCGCCCCTTGTGGTCCCACCGCTGTAAGTGGACGGACCTGCTGGTCCCGGTCACGCTAGATGCGGGGCGGAGTGGCTTGGACATCTCCGATGGCTGGCCGGACCGGTGGACGGCGACGTGGAAGTACGCCGGGGACGAGATCACGGGCCCGGTCCGACACCTGGGGCAGGTGCCGGTGGCGAGCCGCGGGCCGATGCGGGGGTTCACCTGGCGGCGGGAGCAGCGGCACAGGCCTGGTCTGGAGTCACTGGTGTCGACGAAGCGCCTGCACGGGTTCGAGAGCCTCGAAGAGGACCAGCTGCTCGTGGCCCTGGACTTCGCCGGTGACCTGGTCGAGGTGCTGGCGCAGCCGCTGCGTATCCGGTTCCGTGCGGCGGAGAAGTGGCGCAGCCACACGCCGGATTTCTTCGCGGTCACGCGGGCGGGGACCTGGTTGATCGACGTGCGACCCCGAGACTTGATCGAACCGGAGGACCTGGAGTCGTTCGCGGCTGCTGAGGAAGTGGCGCTTGTCTGCGGATGGCACTATGCGGTCGCGGCCGAGTGGCGCCCACATGTGCGGTCCACGATCAGTGCGTTCTACGGGAAGCGTCGTCCGACGCGAGACGTGCTCGGGGTGCAGCCCGATCTGCTTGCCCAAGCCGAAGCAGGCGTGACGTTTGGGGAGTTGGCGGCCGAACAGATGTACTGGCCGGTGGCGCGGGCGCAGTTGCTGCACCTGCTCTGGCACCGCAGGCTCGGGCTCGACCTTGCTCAGCCGTTGACGGACAGGTCGCGGGTGGTGCTGGCAGGAGGCGTCTCATGATGGGGGCGGCGGCGCTGGACCTCTCGCCTGGCGCGGGCGTGGTGCTCGACGAGGTGGAGTGGCTGGTCGAGAGGCAGGAGCCGCATCTGGGGCGGGTCCAGCTCGTCCGCGGGGACGGCGAGCGCCAGCGGGTGAGCTTCCGTTTCCTGGTCAATCATCCGCAGTGTCGGCCGTCTTCGCGTACGGCGGCGGAAGGCGCCAACCGAGGGCGGCAGCCGGCTTCGTGGAGTGATGTGAAGCCGGAGAAGCGCCCTTTGATGGAACAGCGTTTCGCACATCTGATGGAGGTCAACTGCGGTTTCCGCAGTGGTGATCCGTTCCGGCCCGAGCCGGGGGAGCCTCGCCCCGAGTACGACCCGGACCGTACGACGCTGGGTGAGCGGAGGGCGGCGAAGGTCGCTGAGCTGGCGGTGCTGCGGCCCGAGGAGGCCAAGCTGCTCCTGGGCGTCGCAACCGTCGGGGTGCGCACGCTGGAGCGGTGGGAGAAGCGCCGCAGGAAGTACGGGATCGTGGGCTGCGCTGACCACCGGTGGCTGCGGGCGAGCGGGGGACACCCGAGCGTCAGCGAGGAGGTCCGCGAGGCCATCTTCGCGGTCAGGGCGGAGACGCAGCAACATCGCTCCCGAGTGAGCGCGCGGACTCGCGAGATCATGATCCGTCGCTATGTGAGGGAGACCTTCGAGAAGGAGGAGGGGAAGGAGGACGGTAAGGGCGAGAAGCCCCAGGGCAAGAAGATCGAGGTCCCCAGCTATCACACGCTGCTGCGGGTGTGGAAGGAGTGGTTCGGGCCGGGTGGTGCCCGGCCGAAGTACGAGCGCTCGGCCGAACTGCCCACCAAGAACGGGCATGTGCTGGTGACCCGCCCCGGGCAGGTTGTTGCGCTGGACACGACGATTCTGCCGGTAATGGTCCGCGAGAACGTCTTCGGCGACCCGGTCACCGTCCACCTCACCCTGGCACTGGACGTCTACACCCACTCCATCTGCGCGTTCCGGCTGACCCTGGTGTCCGACTCCTCGGTGGACGTCGCGATGGTGCTGCGCGATGTCATGCTGCCGCTGCCCATGAGGGAGGAGTGGGGCGAGGACATGGAGTGGCCCTATCCGGGGCTGCCGGCGGCCATGGTCTCGGAGTTCGCCGGGTACGAGGTGGCCGGGCTGCCGTTCTTCACCCCCGAGACTGTCACCTCCGACCACGGTTCGGTCTACCGCAATCACCACCTAGTGGACGTCCAGGAGGCGATGGGTTGCCGGATCCTGCCGGCACGCGTGCTGCGCCCGCAGGACAAGGCCGCAGTGGAGCGCGTCTTCGGTGGTATCCGCTCGCTGGTGTTCGAGAAGCTGCCCGGCTACACGGGAGTTGACGTCGCCGACCGTGGCGCCGACCCGGAAGGCGACGCGGTGCTCACGATGGCCCAGATGGAGCAATTCATCGCGACCTGGGTCGTGAAGGCCTGGCAGAACCGCAGGCTCGGCGAATTCGCACCCTGCTGGGATCCGGGCGGTAACCACAGCCCCAACACCCTGTTCGCCGCCTCCTTCGCCCAGGAGGGCTTCGACCTGGACATCCCGTCCCCGGAGACGTACTACCGCTTCCTGCCCGAGCACCATGTGAAGCGGATCTACCGGCGGGGAGTCAAGGTCAAGGGACTCTGGTACGACGCCGAGCTGCTGCACACGCCCGACAGGAACTCCACACGTGGCGGCCGCTACAAGAAGCAGTGGGTCATCCACCGCGAACCCCGCGACCGGCGGGTGGTGTACTTCCAGGATCCCGCCACCCACGAGTGGCACGAACTGCGCTGGACTGGCCTGCCGCCGAAGGGCGAGATGCCGGCGTTCGGCGACGCCCGGGTCGAGGAACTCCTCACCCGGGTACGGGAAGCAGATCTCAAGCCGCGCTCCGACGCCGAGCTCGTCCCCATCCTCCTGGAGATGCTGGGGGCTGTCGACCCGGTCGAGAACTGGCCGTCCCAGCTGACCAAGTCCCAGCGGGTTCAGCACGCACGCGAGATCACCCAGGCCAAGGCAGCCGCCGCGGACCGGCCGAAACAGCTGGCCAAGCTGGACGAGCCACCGCGCCTGTCCGCCGTCGGCGCAGCGGATGCGGAGCCGCCCTGGCGGGAGCGGGCCCGGGAGGCCACCGAGAGCCTGGATGCTCACCGGCGTCGGCGGCGGGAGGCAGCCACGTCCTCGCGGCAACCGGCGGAGCCTGCCCCGCTGGGATCGAGCCGGCGTGGCCGCAATCTTTTCGTCATCGCCGACGACGATGACGGCCCCGGCGCCCCGGCCCCGCAGCCGACAGAGGAGACGTGAGATGAGCAACCTGCGCCCGGAGCGGCCGAACGCTCTCGTGCCGTTCCTGCGCTTCGGCCCCAGGCCGGACCGGACCCGGCATGAGGGCTGGCAGGAGTTCCGCCGGACACGGGATCTGTTCGTGCCGGTCAGGAAGATGTCCCTGGCCGAGTACCGGCGGATGAGCCCGCGCAAGAAGTCGCTGTACGACCTGCACCGCGCGGCCACGCACGTGAACATGCAGATGCTGGACACCCCGATGAGCGAGGTGGTCACGACGCTGATGCGCTCACGGATCCAGAACAACGCGATGCGCATCGGTCCGAGCACCCTGGACGGGCTGATGATCAACGGCGGCGGCTACCAGGGCAAGACGGAGACCGCCTGCCGCACCGCCGCCGAGTTCGAGGACACCTGGCGCGACCTGTACGAGCAGTACCCCGAGTGCTACCTCGACCCAATGCCCGGCACCCGGGACCTGATCGCACCGGTTGCCTACTGCCAGACCCCGGTGAAGGCCACCCCGATCGGCCTGTGCGAGGCGATCCTCGATTACTACGGCGCCCCGTACGGCAGAAACCTGCGCGGCATGATCCGCAACGTCCGCGAATCGATCAAGGCGCATGCCACCACAGTCCTGATCATCGACGACATCACCCGCCTGAAGATGCACCGCGAAGACGACCAAGACACCCTCGACCTGATCCGCAGCCTGATGGACCTGGACGTCACGCTCGTCCTGATTGGCGTGAACATCCCCCGGTCCGGCCTGCTCAGGGAGGGCTGGCACGACCCCCGCACCAAACAGTGGGTGTACGCCTCACTGAAGAAGGGCAAGAGCTACAACCCCGACGCCTCCACCCAGACCGAGCGCCGCTTCGACATCGTCACCCTCGACGCCTTCGACTACAGCAGCGACGCGCGCACCGGTGCCTTCATCGACCACCTCATCGGTATCGAGAACGAGATCCGACTCTTCAACGCCGGCCCCGGCACGCTCTCCGATGGCCGGATGCCCGAGTACCTCTACCGTCGCACCCACGGCATCGTCGGTCTCCTGCGGCGCCTGATCGAGGACGGACTGACCAAGGCCATGGAGAGCGGCCTGGAGGACTTGACCATCGACCTCCTCGACGAGGTCACCATCAACCTGGGCAACGTCCCCGGGAAGGACGGCGTACGGGACGCTGAAGCGGGCGAGATCCCCGACGTTGACACCTCCCCGGAGCCGGGGCGGAAGTCGGAGACGAGGAGATCGAAACCCCGGAAGGGACGCAACAAGGTCTTGGACGACCGCGGCACTCCTCCGGCGGCCGAGGCGTGACCCAATGAGTAGCGGTATGCGCCCCCTGCCTCGCGGCCTCGATCCGCTCGACGACGAAACCCTCGTCGGCTTCCTCCTCCGCCTTGCCCGACACAACGGCACGACACCGGACCAAGCCGCCGTCCGGTTAGGCCTGACGGACGGCCCGGAAGAATCTCCCGGCATTGTCTCGCCCTGGCTATTGGTGGACATGGACAAACCGCGCCTTGTCCGGGCCGCACGCGCGGCACAGCTGACCGTGGCGGAGGCCGGCAAGTTACTGCTCGCCCCCATGGGGCATCGATATGGTCTGGTGAGCAGGAGATACAGCCCGTGGACGAGCCCCCGGCAGCTGGACCACCCCAATCGATGGATCCTCGTACGGACCTCCCAGTACTGCCCGTCCTGCCTCGCGGGCGACGGAAGCCCAAAAGAGGCTCTGAACGGAGGTGCCTGGAGACGGTCATGGCGCCTGCCGGTGGTCTTCGCCTGCGTTCGGCACCAGCAGCTCCTCCATCGGGTCTGTCCTGCTTGCCGGACCCCTGGTCAGTTCGCCCGCGCCGGCCTGATCGCTCGCCCGGGGACGGAAGAGCTTCACCCGGCCCAGTGCCGATCGCCATCCGCTCCGGGCCCGGGCGGGGCCCGCCTGTCGGTCTGCGGGGCCGACCTCTCCCGCGTCGGGCCAGCTCGTATCCCGGAGGACGCCGCCTCGCTCAAGGCGCTGCTGACCCTCCAAGGACGCCTCGACGAACTGCTGGCTACCAACGGGCCGCCGACCGTCGGGAGTTGCGGCCGACTCGTGCCGGTCGCCCAGTACTTTATCGACTTGCGGGTGGTGGCCACGTTGATCCTCGCCTCCTGGCCGGAGGCAAACCGCTTCGCAGCGACACCTGCCCTGGCAGAGGCGGTCGAACGGGAAGCGGTGCAGCGAATGCGCGACAGCCGACGCCGCACGCGGCGGGGCGGATCGAAGAGCCCGTACGGGATCAACTCGCTGCTTTCACCTTTGGAGTCTGCCCTGACCATGGGCGCGGTACTGGGCATCGCTGTGTCCGTGCTCGAAGCCCGCGACAAGAACTGGACAGAGCGAGTGCTACGCCCGTTCTACGACGCCGCCCTCACATTGAACCGGGACACCTTCCGGCGCCTTGCACGCCTCTCCGGCACGTCCCTTGCGCTGCAGCAGGTGCTCGGAGTCGCAAAGGAGACGGCGGACAGTGAGAACCCCGAGATCTACCTTCGCGGCCCGAGAAACGGTTGATCATGCGTCCCCTGCCACGCAGCCTCGACCCACTGGCCGACGAGACCCTCACCGGATTCGTACTTCGACTCGCCCACAGGCTGGGTACGACACCCGGAGAGATCGCCACCCGTACCGGCTTGCCCTCCCGTCTGCCTCTGAGCGTCCTGTATCACTTGGACGACGAACACCTCACGGATTTTGCTCGCGCTACACAGCTGACGCTTGCCGAAGTGAGCGCCATGCTTCTCGCCCCGCTCGGAGAGAGGTACGGGCCGTTGAATCCCGAGCTCACTCCGCGCCGTACTCCAGCGCGAATGATCTACGACAACCCGTGGGTCCTGACCCGCTCCACGCGCTACTGCCCGCGCTGCCTCGCCGGGGACGGTACTGCCATACAGGATCTCCACGGTGGCGCATGGAGACGGCTGTGGCGTCTCCCCGTGATATTCCTCTGTATCCGGCACCAATGTCTTCTCCAGCACCAATGCCCCGGCTGCGCAACACCCGCTCAGTTCGCCCGCTCGGCAAGCGCCGTCGCGCGCTTGACTGACGACACACTCCACCCGTGGCAGTGCCGCCTTATCGCGGGTCCGACACGGCTACAGCAGTCCGAAACGGCCTGCGCAGCCGCCCTGACCCTGCTTGATCCGCCTCCCACGGCCCCAGACACGGCCAGCATGACCGTGCTCTTGCAAGTCCAGCGACGTCTTATTGATTTGCTTGGCGTGAGCGGTCCCGAGACCGCGATGAGCGCCGGCGCAGCGGTCTCTGTCCCGCAGTACTTCGCCGACCTGCGAGCCATGATCGCCATGATCTTCCGGTCTTGGCCCGTCGCCCGTGAGTACGCCAGCACACCCTGCCTGGCCGTCACACTCGACGCGGAGTACGAATCCCGCGCCGCGCAGGCCGGACCCCTGTTCAACACCCCGGGCAAGAAGAAGACCTCCAAGCCCTACACCGCGCCCCCCACGGGGCGCCTTGCCACCGGCGCGGCACTCGATGTCGCGACGAAGCTGCTCGACGCACACGATCCGGGAGACGCCCGGAGTCGGTTGGCGCCGCTCGTTCAACGGTTGAGGGAGGTGGACCTGGCACTGAGCACCTGGCTTCGCCGCCCGTCTTGGATCTCGGTCTCGCTGAGGCAAGCGGTCATGGATCTTCCGATAGGCAGAAGGGGCGCAGCATGATGGCTTAACTCGTGACGCACCACGCAGGGCTCATCGGCTGTGGCTTTCCCAGGTCCATGCCTTGACTATCCCCTGCCGTGACCGGGAGCCGGTGGTGGGATTCGAGAGTGGTAGAGCCACGTCGCCCGCATTTCCGCCTGGGCGGAGGGAGAGATCACGGCCGCGAATCTGTCATCGGATCCGGTTCGCGGGTGACGGTACTGAGTGTTGGTCGCCGGTGCCGGTCCAGTAGCCAAGGGACAGCCAGAGTTCGTAGTGCAGGAGCCATGCTGAGGTCCACGGCAAGATCGTGTCCGCGAGGAACATATGGTCCTGCCACTCCCCGGGCAAATGCAGACATAGGTCGCCGTCGGGGTAGACGTGCGGTAGGGCGGTGGCGTCCGAATGCAGTACCAGGGGCGGGTCGGTGACGGTGACTCGCGGCCTGCGCCGGTGGCGGTAGGCGATCCGGACTATGTAGTTCCTGCTCATGGGGGTCGGTTGAAGGGGGAGCGTGCAGAGAAGTTCACCGCCCCGCACGGCCCCTCGGGTGGCGGGGACGGCGACCTTGATCGCGGCCAACTGGCGGCCGAGGTTAACCGCGCGCGCCGGGATGCTGACCATAGTTGGTGTTCGGCTTCCTGCGGGGGCCTGTGGCGGTCTCGGAGAGCAGCCCGGTGGTGCTCATTCGCTGGCCGGTGGGTGCTTTCATGCGGGCGCCGTAGCTCGCGAAGGAGCGCATCACGGGACCAGCCTCAAAGGACTTGATCAACTGGGAGTAGACCACGTCCAGGCCCTTGGACTCCGTCAGTGCCAGATTGTCCATGATCGTGCTGATCTCGCCGAACCAGGTGAGGAAGGCCTGACGCCGCTCAGGGTATTCGTTCCACTTGTCGGTGAAGTTTTCCTCCTTGTGGGCAGGGTTGGGAACCCACCATTGACCGTCGCGGTCCTCGATGAATCGAGGCATGGCGGCGAGTACGTTGCGCACGGCGGTGAACAGGTCGTCCTCGCCGCGGTAGGCGCGGCCGGCGAGCGTGGTCAGGAGGATGGACGGCGGTCGGTTGTCGGTGTCCTCTGCGAAGAAGAGCATGCAGTGCCACTTGAGGATCTGTACGAGTCGCTGCAGGGTGCTGCGGATGTGGTGTTCGGGGACCTTCGCGACGCTGGCGACGAGCCGCTTTTCGAGGAGGGCGGGGGAGAGTTCCGAGCGGGCGCGGAACCAGTCTGCGTAGCCGAGGGGGTTGCTGTGCTGCCATTTGTGGAGCTTCTTGTCCGTCAGGAGGATTCCGGTGGGCGGGTGTTCCTCATCGGGGATGGCGGGCAGGACGTCGAGGTGGAAGCCGGGGTACCCGAGGGTCCAGCAGCGGCGGCGGGCTTCGAGGCTTTCGGGGCCGTCGGTGTGGCCTTGGCCCTGCTTCCAGCGCCGGTAGGCGACCAGTTGGTCACCGACTCGCAGCTTGAGTTCCTCTTTCGTCGTGCTGTCCCGCTGCAGAGGGAGTCGACAGACGAGGTCGATGTCGTACTCGCCGCTCTCGGTGTTGGGGCGGACCACGGTGCCGAGGAGAAAGGAGCCCTGGGAGTGGATCTCCCATCCGGGGCTTCCGTTCTCGGCGAGCCAGGTTCCTACTTCTCCGTACCGCTCGATGGCGGTGTCGTGGAGGTCGGGGGCGATGTCGAGGACTTCCACGGCGCCGTCGAGCAGCATGGAAAGCATCTGTTCGGCCGAGTCGGTGTTGTCCTGCGTCTGGTGGTACGCGTTCACGTCATTCCTTACGAGCAGAGTGAAGGGGGACGAAAGCCGGCGCGAGGTGATCGCAGAAAGTGCGGTGGACGGCCGGGGAGGCGTCGCGGCTGACATGTCCGGCCCATCCCGAGAGCGTTGTGGTGTCTACGTCGTCCAGAGCTAGGGCGCCGGTGGGGACTGTCGGGTTGAGGCGAAGCACGTCGTCTTTGCCGACGAAGTGGCGCACCTGTTTGGCCGCGCTCTCGCTCTGCGCCCGCATGAGGACCTCGACCGCGTCGCGGGCCCAGGGCAGCAGACCACCGCCGTCGAGACGGCGGTGGCGGTGGCGGACGTCGGTCGTGGTCCCGAGGCTGAACACCCGGATTGTGTCGAGAGGCACGGACAGCGGGCCCACCGCTTCGGTCAGGGCGACCATGGCCGGGTTGTTCGCCCAGACGCCGCCGTCGACGAGCCGTGCTCCGTCCAGAGGCATCCCGGGCAGGTAGGTCGGCGCGGCGGAGGTGGCCAGCGCGACGTTGACGGCCTTCTCGCGCCAGTCGCGCTTGAGGCCAGGCAGATGCGGGGTCCGGAAGAGGTAGACGTCGTCGGCGGCGACGTTGTAGGAAGTGATGACCAGGCGTTTGGTGCTCTCTCCGAAGGTCCGTTCGCCGAAGACTTCGGTGAGGGCCGCGCGCAGCGGCTCCGCGCTGTACTTCGCGCGGATCAGGTGCTTCAGGCCCCGCAGGCGGCTACGGTCCCGGAAGATGCGCGGCCCATGCTCGGTGTAGAACTCCAGGATCTGCTGCGGGGACAGCCCGAGTCCGAGGCCCAGCGCGATGATTCCGCCTGTCGAGGTGCCAGCGATCAGGTCGAAGTGGTCGGCGATGCGAACACCGAGATCCTCTTCGAGGCGCGCTAGGACCGCAGCGGAGAACATGCCGCGGAAGCCACCGCCGTCGAGGGCCAGAATCTGGAAACGCTCCGTCACTTCAACCGCCCCCGCGCCATGGGTTCGAGGAAGCTCCGCCTGCCGCAGCCGGATCTCCACTATCGAGAGTACTTATTATCACGGCATGTGTTTCCGTGCGTGTTTCCGCGCGGAAGTCGTAAGGTTTGTGTTGGCCACGCACCCTGGAGCGGGCGTGGTTTCTGTGTTCCGCCAAGATGTGGAGATCAAAGTCAGGCAGGCCAGGCAAGGGGAAAGATGAGCACGCAGGCGTTCGAGCGCTCTCGGCTGCGGACCGCCCGCGAACTGGCAGGGTTGAGCCAGACGCAGCTCGCCCGCGCGAGCGGGCTCACTCCTGCCGCAATCAGCCAGTTTGAGAGCGGCGCGGCACGACCCAGCCCGGATACGAGCAGTGTCCTGGCCTCGGTCCTCGGGGTGCCCCAGGAGTTCTTTCACGAAGCGATGATCGAAAGCCACGAGGGCTTCTTCCGGTCGCTGCGCCGGACCTCGGTGTCCGACCGCCGCCGTGCGCGGGCCATCGCTCACGTGGCTCACGACCTGGCCGTCCATGCCTCATCCGCGCAGCGGTTCTGCGCCGGCGACGTGCCGATGCTCCCCGTGAGCGGACTGCAGGCGGAACGGGAGGAGGTCGAAGAGGTTGCGGCTCAGGTACGGAAGATGTGGGGATTGCCTTCCGGACCAGTCTCCGACGTCGTTGGCCTTCTTGAGGCGCGTGGTGTCGCGGTGATCCGTCTCCCCCTCGACAACACGGATGTCGACGCCTTCTCCTTGCCCTTTCCTGACCACCCGGTTGTCGTCCTGGGCACAGACAAGGACGACCGAGCCCGATCCCGCTTTGACAGCGCACACGAACTCGCACATCTAGTGCTGCACGGCGAGCAGATCTGGGGCGTGAAGGAGGTCGAGACCCAGGCCCACCAGTTCGCGGCGGCCTTCCTTATGCCCGCCGAAGACATCCACGATCAATTGCCGACCACTGTCGACTGGCCAGCCCTCTTCGCGCTCAAACGGCAGTGGCAGGTGTCCCTGGCCGCTCTGCTCATGCGCGCCCGGACCCTGGGGCGCATGAATGAGAACACCTATCTAACCGCCATCAAGGCGGCGTCTGCCCGGGGATGGCGCCGCGTTGAACCGGTCCCTCTTGGTCGGCCGGAGCAGCCGACAAGGCTCCTCGCTTACCTTGCCTCTGCCGACAGCGCTCCGGCGCGGGCCATCCTGCCGTCCCAGATCGTGGAAAGCCTCCGGACCGCGTCAGCGGCATGACCCCACCGGCTCGTACGTGCAAGATGTCCGTACGCAGCCCCGCAACGCTGTCCCCACGCAAGGGGGGGGTGTCGAACTTCGCGGGCTGGCGTGCCGCCCGTTAACGCACCTCTGGCCGCGCTGTCCGCATGAGTCCAAGCACCGGCCGGACCCCGCTTCTCACGAGGGCCGGGCCCAGCCGTCTCCCCTACGTCGAGGACCGGGAGCGGCGGTGCGCGATCTCGCGATGGCTCACCGTTGGACGCGGCCCGGGCACCCGTCGAGGCGGCGGGCGCCCTCGGCTTCGAGCTGCCGAGCTCACCGTCCCCGCGTAATCTTGTTCACTCACTCTGGGAGGGCCATTGAGCAAGGTCGTCTTCGTGCACGGCGTCGGCAAGCAGTACTTGAGCGAGGACTCCTTGGCACGGGACGTCGTTCCCGAACTCCAGGGCGGCACACGCCTGGCGGGCGGACCGGTGCCTTCGTCCGAAGACGTGGGGGTGGCCTTCTACGGTGACCTGTTCCGGCCACGCGGCACCCGCGCGGGGGCCGAACTCCCTTACGACGAAGGTGATGTCGACAACGACGCGGAGTTCGCCCTCCTGATGGAGTGGTGGGCCGAGGCGGCGCGCACCGACCCCGCGGTCCCTGATCCGGCAGCCACCGGTACGCGGGGCCCCGTGGGCTGGACCACCTCCCGGTCCCTCCGGCTCAACGCCGTACGAGCAGCCCTGGACGCCCTCACGGGCGCCCGGTACCTGCGCGGGGTCCTCGACCGCGCGTTGATCGGCAGTCTCAAGCAGATGACCGGCTACTTCGGTGACGAGGAGATCCGGCGTGCGGCGCAGGACCGGCTGGCTGCGCGGATCACTCCAAAGACACGGGTCGTCGTGGCCCATTCACTCGGGTCGGTTATCGCCTACGAGACGCTCTGCGACCCGCGGCGCAACGGCGACTGGGACATCCACATGCTCGTCACCCTGGGATCGCCACTCGGCATGCGCGCTCTGGTCCTCGACCGGCTCGAACCGGCGCCCGAGAACCGCCGGGCGGTGTGGCCGAAGCCGGTACGGGCGTGGACCAACATAGCCGACGACACCGACATCGTCGCCGTCGTACGCGAACTCGGCCCGGCCTTCGGCGACGGTGTGCAGGATGTCGTAGTGAACAACGGCAGCCACATGCACGACGCCACGCGGTACCTGACCGCCGTCGAGACCGGGCGGGCCGTCTTGAAGGGTCTGCTGCCGGCGGCCGAGGCGGTCTGATGCGGTACCTCGTCGCGGCGGGCACCCGCCACTACCGGGAAGCCCCCGAACTCCCCCTGGCCCACGAGGACGTCGACCGGGCTACCGATCTGTTCGTGTCGATGGGCTACGAGCGTGTCCTGACGGCCGTCTCCTACGACCCGGACTGCGAGTCGTTCGAGAACGCCCTGGCCGACTGGTGCCGCACCCCCGGACTGACCGCTGACGACGTCGTGGTCGTGTACTACGCCGGGCACGGGGACCGCTCTCCGGCTGGCCAGTACCGTCTGGCCTGCGCTGACAGTGAGCCGGGGCGACCACGCTCGTGGCTGTCACTGCCCAACCTGGCCGAGATCCTTGCCACATCACCGGTCCGCAACGTCCTGTTCGTGGTGGACGCCTGTCACGCGGCGGCGGCCACGGCGGAGATCGGCACCGTCACCGACACCATCGTGGCTGGCCGGGGACGCGGGGACGGATTCGGTGCGGGCACCTGGCTGCTGGCCTCCGCCCGGCATCGCGATCTGGCGGTCGACGGCGCCTTCGTGACCGAACTGACCAAGGCAAGCCAGCAGGGTGATGGGCCGTCACAGCGGTACCTGGCGCCGAGCACGCTCGCCGAGCGGGTCAACCGGTCCCTCACGGCGGAGGGGCTGGCCCAGCGAGCCGCGTGCTCGTCCGTCGACCAGTCCGAGCGACCCCCCTTCTTCGTAAACCCCTCCTTCGACCCGCTCGCCGAGGTTACGGGCGACGGGCGCACGGTCTCCGACGCCTCCGACCTCTCCTCGCACTTTGAGCCGCGCGGCCGTGGTGTGGAGCATGTACACGACCCCGGTTCGTACTTCACCGGACGTGAGCGGGCCCTGCGGGCAGCACGCGCCCATTTGGAGGGCGACGGGCAGGGGCGGCCCCTGGTCGTCACCGCCGACCCCGGCTCGGGCAAGTCCGCGGTCCTGGGCCGGCTGGTACTGGAGGGCTTTGTCGACGCCTCCGTCAACGCGCACCACCAGACGCTGGAGGCCCTGGTGCAGCGCATCGCTGCCGCGGCGGACGTCCGGGCGGGCACGCCTGTAGCCCTGTTCACCGCCCTCTCGGACCGGGAACACCCCTTCCGGATCGTCGTCGACTCGCTCGACGAGGCAGGCTCGGCGGGTGACAAGGCCGAGGCCCGCCGCATCGCGTGGGAACTGCTGCGCCCGCTCGCGGCGGTGACCTGCGTCCGGCTCGTGGTCGGCTCACGTCGCGAGCTGTTGCCCCACCTCGGCGGCCACGTACCGGTGATCGACCTCGACGGCGGCGAGTACGCCCAGGATACGGAGCCGGCCGAGTACGTGGCGAAGATCCTCTGCGACAGGGAGGCACCGTACGAACACCGGCCGGACGTGGGCCGCCAGGTCGCCCGCGAGGTGGCCCGCCGGGCCGGGAGGTGTCTCCTGGTCGCCCGGATGACGGCGAGCGCGCTGCTGCGCGGCCCGGTCGTCGACACCGCCGCGCCGGGCTGGGCGGAGCAACTGCCCTCGGACGTGGGAGGCGCCTTCGAGGCGTATCTCCTGCGGCTGCCTCAGGAGCGGTACGCCAAGACCATGGCCCTGCTCACCGTGCTGGCCTTCGGAGAGGGCAACGGCCTGCCGCGCCGGCTCTGGGTGCGGGTGGCGACGCGGCTCTCGGGCATCCCTCTCGTCCAGGCGGACGTCGACCTGCTGCTGGACGAGGACGGCTCCTATCTGGCGCACGCCGAAGTGGACGGCACGAAGTACTTCCGGCTGTACCACCAGGAACTGACGGACCATCTCAAGTGGCGGGCGCTCAAGCACCGGGATCTGGCCGATCTTCAGGAATGCTTCGTGGCGACCCTGCTGGAGCTCGTGCCCGACCGGGACTGGTCGCATGCACATCCGTATGTCCGCACCCACCTGTCGACGCACGCCGCTGCTTCGGGAGAACTGGACGATCTCATCGAGGACGCCTCGTTCGTCGTTCACGCTGACCTGGCGACGCTGCTGCCGGCGGTGCGGCGAGCACTGCGCCGTCCCACGCTCGCCCTCGCTGTCGAGCGCTACGCCTACCTCGTCGCCAACACTGACTCCGCCCAAGTCGACAAGCCGGCGCTGCTGGCTTTCGTGGCGGGGGCACACGGGGAGCACGCGCTGTCCGGGCAGGCCCAGAACCTGTCGGCTGTGCTGGAGCGCGTGTGGGTGGAGCCACGGGAGATCACCCCGCATCGCGTGGTGGGCCGGCATGACGGGGACGCCTATGCGATCCGCTCGGTCAACATGGGGTGGCAGATCGAAGGCCTGGTTCTGCCGGACGGTGGCCACGTCGTGCTTGCGGCGCCTCCGTCGGCCTCACACGTGCACGTGTGGCGGCTCGACGACCCGTCGCAGTCGACCCTGCTGCCGCATCCCGCCAGCGTCGCGGGGCTCGCTCTGCTCATTGACGGTGCGGGCCTGGCGCAGGCAGTGACCCTCGACGTCAAGGGAGACATCCGAATCTGGGACATCGCCGACCAGACGCTGCTCCACACCGCCCCCAGTGGAGCAACGCTGCTGTTCGACGCGGGGTTCCGCGACGACGGCACGTCCGTGGTCGTGTGCGGGGACGCCGAGCAGGTCCGCGTGTGCACGCTGCCCCTGCTGGAGCCGCTGATCCAGGTGGCCTGCGAGACACCCCCGAAGAACGACTTTGACATGCCCGAGGCATCCGCCTGCCTCGCCCACGACGCGGACGGCCGCGTCCGGCTCCTCCTGTGCGACGGGGTGCGCGGTCGTGTCACCCTGCACCCCCTCGACGCGGAGGGAGACGTCAACGTCCTGCTCCACGACTGTGTCCGCCCCTTGCTGGCCGATCGCATCCATGGCGGCCGGGGCACTGTCGCCGCGGTGCGCGAGCCGCGCACCCGGGTAACGCTGATCGAGACGGGATCAGGGCGGATGGTGGCCTTGCCTTTCGACGGTTTCGTCTGGCAGGAGAGCGGCTTCGCCCTGGGCAGCGGGGACGACCCCGTCTTCGTGACGCAGGATCACAACGATCTGCTCATCGCGCGTCTCGACGGCCCCGCGCAACGCGTCGCGGCCCGGGACAAGGACGCCGACCATGCAAGTTTGCTGGCACCCGTGCTACTGCGAGACGGGCTGTTCGCCGCGACGGCCAGTTACGGAAGCCAGGTCTACGTGGTCAGCTGCACGACCGCAGACGCTGTGGGTTCGCCGCTGTGGGGGCACGAGAGTGCAATCTGCGCCCTCCGACTGCTGCCCGCTCCCGGTGAACCAGGACCCGACATCCTGGCGGTGGGCAACGACGGGACGGCACGACTGTGGCGGTGGGCCGACCACGCCAGGGCGGGCGCCCCTCGGTCCGCCCCGCAGGAGCTGTCTGCTCCGGAGATCGACTCACTCATCGCTTGGCCCGAGGACTCCACCGGCGTCATGGCCGTCTCCGGTCGCATGGTCCGGCGCGTTGCCCCCGCCCCTGAGCCAGCCCCCGGCACCACGTTCGACCTGGTCGAGGAGCTATTCATCGACTCGGTTTCCGAACAAAAGCGCGCGGTGGACCCGGACGGTTCGCTACAGCTCCTGCTCTGGGACTACCAGGGCCAAGTGAAGCCGCGTGCCTACTCCGACCTGCCCGGGTGGTCCGTATCCGTGCCGTACTCTCAGGCAGTTTGGCACCGCATCGCCTTGGGCGGACTCGCCGAGCACACGAACCTGACCTGGTTGGAAGGGGAGGCCGACCTCGGGGTCCAGGCTCACCTCCTGCCACCAACGTCAAGCCATCCGCACACCCGACTGCTGGGCCTGGACGCAATCCGCGGCCGGATGAAACTCCTCGACGCTCCGCACTCGACTCCTGAGTGGACCAACCTTCCCTGGCCGGTCGATCCGAGCAACGACTGGGTCTGCTCGGCCGCCTTCACCACCCTGGCAGGAACCACCGTGCTGCTGACGGGCACCCGCCCGCTCTTGCGCTGGGAAAGCAGCGTGGCAGGCCGATCCAACCGCTCAGCCGAAGATGAGGCACCGCGGACCGGTGCCACAGACGGCCAACTGTGGGACGTCTCAACGGGCACGCCCCGCAGGGGCACGCCGCTGGAACTCCTCGGCGACGTCTTCCGCCTCCTGCCGCATCACACCAAAACCGGGACGCGGTGGGTGGCCCAGCAGGGACGGGACGGCACGACGGAAGTCATCGATCTGTCGACGGACAGCCGGTACCAGGTCCAGCCAAGTCGGCCGGTGGCCGAACCCCGTTCGGACATCGGCCACCGGATGATCTCCGCAGTCGACGTCTTCCTGCGCTGGACCGAGTTGTCCGACGGAGGCGCCGTCCTGCTCTTCTTAGACCCTGCGGCCTGTGACGACGCGCATGCGGCCCCGGTCACCGTCTGGGATTCCGCCACCCCTGACGCCCCACGTCAGCTGAGCGTACCGGCCTGCCGGTTGCTGTGGACTGGGCGGGCCCCGGCTGGCGACACCCTGGTCGCGGTGAGCGACGAACAGGGCGTGGCACTGTGCCATCTGCCAAGTGGCGAGAAGGTGTGGTCGGCGCCCCTGCCGGCGCTCGTCACCTCCCTCACCGCCCTCCCCGCGAGCCCCGTCCTCGACCTCGCCGTCGGCACCCAACAGGGGGTGGTTTTCCTGCGCCCCCGGCTGTCCCCGGCCTGGCGGGAGCGGCTCGGTTACGGGTGACCGGACCTGTCGGGGCGGCAGCCCGAAGTTCGAAGAGGCGTCGGACTTCGTCCTGCAGAAGGTCAATAGAGCCGTGGCGCTGCACCGCGTACTGCCGCAGGTGGTCGAGGTGGTTCGCAGCAGTGGCGGGAGGCTGGGCCAGCCCGAGGGGTATGCCGAGGTGATGAGCGAGCTTCCTACCCCTGAAGGGCGAGTCCGTCGACAAACGATCGCCAGCGTGCAATCCGCTCGGGTGCCGACTTCCGGAGCGTCGGCTGGTCGCCGCGGGATTCAGCGGTGACGCTGGCCGTGGGCGCCCCGCAGAGACCATTCAGCTCTGACCAGGAAAGGCTAACGTCAAGTGCAGGGCTCCACTCGGAGTGGAGCCCTGCACCCATGCTCGCTTGCGGACCCTGACCGGCGGTGAGACCGCACGACAGTTGTCCTGCAAATGCGACACCTATCGTGCTCAGTCACACCTCCTCGCGGGCGGGTGGAGCACTTTTGCAAGCGGGGTGCTTGCAATTGTTAGCGGGGGTGGGGCATGGTGGACGTATGGCATCGCTCAATGTCGGCAATCTCGGGGAGTACCTGCGCGAGCAGCGGCGTAACGCGCAGCTGTCGCTGCGGCAGCTTGCCGAGGCGGCCGGGGTGTCCAATCCGTATCTGAGTCAGATCGAGCGCGGGCTGCGCAAGCCGAGCGCGGAGGTGCTCCAGCAGGTCGCCAAGGCGCTGCGCATCTCCGCGGAGACGCTGTACGTGCGCGCCGGCATCCTCGACGCCGAGCGGGACCGGGACGAGGTCGAGACCCGGGCGGTCATCCTCGCCGATCCCACGCTGAACGAGCGGCAGAAGCAGGTGCTGCTCCAGGTCTACGACTCGTTCCGCAAGGAGAACGGTCACGGGGAGGACGTGCACGCGGAGGAGATGCGCGGGGTGGAGACCCCGCCCGACACGAGCGAAGCCGGTCCGCGGCAGACGGCCGGTTGACCGGACCAGGGAAAGACCGGCCGGCGGCCACGGACCGCCCACCCTCAGCCGATAACGATCGGCAGCGATCAGCAGTGATCGACATCGAACCGGAGGACCCTCACCATGGCCATCACCGACGACCTGCGCAAGACTTTTAGCGACCCCACTCCGCTCTACTTCGCCGCCGGTACCGCCGATCTCGCCCTCCAGCAGGCCAAGAAGGTGCCGGAGCTGGTGGAGCAGCTGCGCCGGGAGGCCCCGGCCAGGATCGAGGCGGTCCGCAACACCGACCCGAAGGCCGTCCAGGAGAAGGCCACCGCGCGCGTCAAGGAGACCCAGGAGACCATCCAGGCCAAGGTCACCGAACTGTTCGGGGCCCTCGAGGCCGATCTGAAGAAGGTCGACCTGAAGAAGATCGGCGAGACCGCCCAGGACCTCGCCCTGCGCGGGGTCGGCGTCGCCGCCGAGTACGCCGTGAGGGCCCGGGAGACCTACGAGAAGGTCGCCGAGCACGGCGAGCAGGCCGTGAAGACCTGGCGCGGCGAGGCCGCCGAGGCCATCGAGGACGTGGCCGTGGCCGTCGAGCCCGACCCCGAGCCGAAGACCGAGCCGAAGACCGAGCCGGTCGCGGTCGAGGACGAGCCCGCCGAGACGGCGGCCGAGAAGAAGACGCCGGCGGCCAGGAAGGCCCCCGCCGCCCGCAAGAACACCGCGAAGAAGACCGCGCCGCCCGCGAAGTGACGGCGTCCGGAGGACGGCCGGGCACTCAGGGGGTGCCCGGACCGTTGTTCGGGTAGGCGGGAGCCGGTTGCGGGTACGGTGACCGCGTAAGGACGAGCCGAGTCGGGTGGTGGACGTTGTGCTGATGCAGGGTTTCGCTGGGTTCCTGTGGCTGCTGAACCTGGCCCTGATCCTTTTCAGCGGCTTCGCGCTGATCGACGCCGCCACGCGCCGCGAGGACGCCTACCGCGCGGCCGACAAGCAGACCAAGCCGTTCTGGCTGATCATCCTCGGCCTGGCCTTCTTGGTCAGCATGATCTTCGGCATCCTGTCGTTCCTCCCGATCCTCGGCCTCATCGCGACGATCGTCTACATGGTCGACGTACGCCCGGCCCTCCGCGGCCTCCCCGGCGGCGGTCGCAGCCACCGCGGCTCCAGCAGCGACGGGCCGTACGGGCCGTACAACGGGGGGCGCTGAGCGCGCCCCGGCTGCCTACGGCATCCGCCCGGCGGCAGCCGACCCACCCGGGATCGAAGGTCGCCGCTGCCGCGCCGGGTGACCTACGGCACCCGCCCGGCGGCAGCCGACCCCGTCGCCGGAGGCCTACGGCACCCGGTCCAGCAACAGCACCGCCACGTCGTCCGTCAGCTCGCCGCCGTTCAGTTCGCGGACCTCGTTCACCGCGGCGCCCAGCAGTTCCTCGCCGGTCAGGCCGGAGGCCAGCTGGCGGCTGATCATTTCCACCATGCCGTCCTGACCGAGCCGCTCTCCGCCGTCACCGACGCGGCCCTCGATCAGGCCGTCGGTGTAGAGCATCAGGCTCCACTCGGCGCCCAGCTCCACCTGCATCCGCGGCCAGCGGGCGCCCGGCAGCAGGCCGAGGGCGGGGCCGTTGTTGTCGTACGGCAGCAGGCGCGGCGCGCGGCCGGGGCGGGCTATCAGCGGGGCCGGATGGCCGGCCAGGCACAGGCCCGCGCGGCGCCCGTCGGGCGCGATGTCCACCGTGCAGAGGGTCGCGAAGATCTCGTCGTCGGACCGCTCGTGCTCCAGCACCTGCTGGAGGGTGTTCAGCAGCTGGTCCCCGCACAGCCCGGCGAGCGTCAGCGCCCGCCAGGCGATACGCAGCTCCACACCGAGCGCGGCCTCGTCGGGGCCGTGCCCGCAGACGTCGCCGATCATGGCGTGGACGGTGCCGTCGGGGGTGCGTACGACGTCGTAGAAGTCACCGCCGAGCAGCGCGCGGGAGCGGCCGGGCTGGTAGCGCGCGGCGAACCGCAGCGAGGAGCCCTCCAGCAGCGGCGTAGGCAGCAGACCGCGCTCCAGGCGCCGGTTCTCCTGCGCGCGCAGGCGGCCCTCGGCGAGCCGGCGCTCGGCCGTCTCGGAGCGCTTGCGCTCGACGGCGTACTGGATGGCGCGGCCCAGCAGCCGGCCGTCCAGCTCCTCGCGGAACAGATAGTCCTGCGCGCCGACGCGGACCGCCTCGGCGCCGCGCTCGGCGTCACCGGAGCCGGTGAGGGCGAGGACGGCGTGCCGGGGCGCCAGCTCCAGCACATGGCGGAGCACGGCCAGCTCGTCGTCGTCCGCCTCGCCCGCCCGGCCGGGGGCCGGCAGCGCGAGGTCCAGCAGGATGCAGTGGACGTCGTCGGTGAGCAGCCGCTCGGCCTCGGTGAGGTTGCGGGCGGTGCGCACGCGGATGGGCTTGCCTGCCTGGTCGAGCAGGTCGGGCACGATCGGCGAGCCGCCGGGGTCGTCCTCGATCAGCAGCAGGGTCAGGTTGGTGTGGTTGGTGGTGGCGGTGTTGTCGGAGCTGTTCTGGGCCGTGTCTTCCTTGCGCGGGGCCCCGGTGCCGGAGTCTCCGGAGGGGCCGCCGGTGGACGCGGCGGGCGCCTGACCACTCTCCACGGCCGGGATCGCTCTCTGCCGCGGTACGGGTACGGGCATTGTCTTGGGTTCCTTCCCTCCCCCCGAGGGCACGGCGGGGCGAGGGACCTCGACCCACCGACGGGGACCATAGCGGGTGACGGCGCCGCAGCGGAATGGCGTGGGGCACGCCGGCCGGCCGCGGGCCACTGTCATATGCCGCGTTCCGTACCGCAGTTGGACAGGGCACCCGACCTGCCGGGATGACGAACGTCACTCCGGCGCCGGGTTTGGAATCCCCGCGGGCGTGGGGTGGGTCACGTGGCCCAGGTCACCAACTGGGCGGCGCCCGGAGGGTTCAGCCCGCGTCCGGGCGGACGACCCCCAGGATCGGCATCGAACCGGCGCCTGCGAGGGTGATGTCCCGGCCGGGGCGGGGGGCGTGGACGATGGTGCCGTCGCCGATGTACATGCCGACGTGGCTGGCGTCGTCGAAGTAGATGACGAGGTCGCCGGGGCGCATGTCGGTGACGTCGACGCGCCGGAGCTGCTTCCACTGCTCCTGGGAGGTGCGGGGGATGACGTGGCCGGCGCTGGCCCAGGCCTGGGAGGTCAGGCCGGAGCAGTCGTAGGAGTCGGGGCCCTCGGCGCCCCATTCGTACGGCTTGCCGATCTGTGCCGTGGCGTACTTCACGGCCTGCTCGCCCGCGGTGGTGGCCTCGCCGTCGGCGCCGTCGAGGACGCCGGTGTCCAGCCAGTCGTTCTGCGCCTTGCGCGCGGCCTCGCGCTCGAGTTCGGCCAGCCGCTCCTTCTCCTCCTTCTCCAGCTCCGACTCGAGCTTCTCGGCCGCCGCGATCTGCTTCTCGACCTTCTTCCGCGCCGCGGCCTTGGCCTTGCGGTTGGCCTCCAGCTTCTTCCACTGGGCGGAGGCGTCCGCGGAGTACTGCTCCAAGTCCTGCTGGGTGCGCTTGGTTTCCTCGATCAGGTGCTGGGTGGCGCGCTCGCCCTGGAGGACGCGGCCGGTGCCGTCGAGGAACTCGCCGGGATCGTCGCTGAGTACGAGACGGGCCTCCGGCGGGAGGCCGCCCGAGCGGTACTGGGCGCGGGCCGCGGCGCCCGCGCGGTCCTTCAGGCCGGCCAGCTTCTCCTTGCCCTCGGCGATCTTCTTCGCCAGCGCGACGAGCTGCGCCGACTGCTCCTTCGCCTTCTCCTCGGCGGCGTTGTACGCGTCGGTGGCCGACGCCGCCTCGCGGTAGAGCCGGTCGAGCTCCTCCCGGACCGCCTCGAGTTCCTTGTCGGATCCGGCAGTCGGGGCAGCGGAGACGGACGGTGTGGGGTCCGGGGCCGGCTGGGGTGCGCCGGCGGCGGCGAACGCCGTACCGGGTGCCGCCAGTACGGTGACCGCGCAGACGACGGTCACGGCCACCGAGATCAAGCCACGCCTGCCCCTTGCCATACCCCTGCCCCCAACTGATTTACCGTCAGTAACTTGCGGCTCGCCTGAGGGATCGTGCCATGTCGTGGCGCAAAACGACAGAGGCCGTGACTCGGTCCGCGCGGCCCGGCCCGGCGCGTCCGGCCCCCGGGCTCTGTGACGAACGAGTCGGGGCGATCGTTCCGGGCCGTTGCCCGGCCGACGCGGCGCGGATCAGCCGCGCGGCGCCAACGCGCCCCAGCGCACCGTCACTTCGCCCTGCCTCCAGCGTGCCGGGCCGTCCGTCACCGGCCAGTCCGCCGTGAGGTCCCGCACCGCGCGGATCCAGCGCTGGCGGGCGCCGTAGGAGGCGTACGGCGCGGCGGCGGACCAGGCGCGGTCGAAGTCGCGGAGGAAGGCGTGCACCGGCTCGCCGGGGACGTTGCGGTGGATCAGGGCCTTCGGCAGGCGTTCGGCGAGGTCCGAGGGGCGGTCGAGGGAACCCAGGCGGGTGGCGAAGGTGACCGTGCGCGGGCCCTCGGGGCCGAGGGCGACCCAGACGTGCCGGCGGCCGATCTCGTCGCAGGTGCCCTCGACCAGCAGCCCGCCGCGCGCTCCGGTGGCCGGGTCGGCCGGGGCCAGCCGGGCGCACAGCCGCTCCCAGACGCCGGCGACCTCGGCCTCGTCGTACTGGCGCAGCACGTTCGCCGCGCGGATCAGGTGCGGGCGCTGGGGGACCGGCACCTCGAACCCGCCGTGCCGGAAGTCCAGCCCCGCCCGCTCGTACGGCTTCGCCGCCGCGACCCGGGCCGGTTCGATCTCGATGCCGACCACGCGTGTGCGCGGAGCCGTGGCGCGCAGCCGCAGCAGCAGCTCCACGGCCGTCCAGGGGGCCGCGCCGTAGCCGAGGTCGACGGCGACCGGATCGGCGGCGCGGCGCAGCTCGGCGCCGTGGGTGGCCGCGATCCAGCGGTCCATGCGGCGCAGCCGGTTGGGATTGGTCGTCCCGCGCGTCACCGTGCCCACGACAACGGTCCGCCCGCTCGGGCGCAGCCGAGGGCGGGGGACGGGCGTCGTGCGGGAGGCCATGCGTACGAGGGTAGGCGGAGCCGGGACGTACGCAGCAGGCGCTCGAACGTTTGAGCGAGAAATGGCAATGATTCCGTAAAGAAGGGTGCGGCGGAAATGGAGTGGCCAGCTCCGGTGTTGCCCCCTCGTGGAGGGCCCGCACGTCCTCCCACCGGCATGCCCGCAGCAAGGAGGAACGGCCCGTGAGCCAGTACATCGGCAGGCTCGGACGGCGCTCCCCGGCCGCACCGCCCCGGCTGCGGCTGCATCGCAGGCCCCGCCGCGTCGCGATGCTCTCCGTGCACACCTCCCCGCTGCACCAGCCCGGCACGGGCGACGCCGGCGGCATGAACGTGTACATCGTGGAGCTGGCCCAGCGGCTCGCCGCGATCAACATCGAGGTCGAGATCTTCACCCGGGCCACCACCGCCGCCCTCCCGCCCACCGTCGAACTCGCGCCCGGCGTCCTCGTCCGGCACGTCGACGCGGGCCCCTACGAAGGCCTCGCGAAGGAAGACCTCCCGGCGCAGCTGTGCGCCTTCACCCACGGTGTGATGCAGGCCTGGGCCGGGCACCGCCCCGGTTACTACGACCTGGTCCACTCCCACTACTGGCTCTCCGGCCACGTCGGCTGGCTCGCCGCCCAGCGCTGGGGCGTCCCGCTGGTGCACGCGATGCACACCATGGCCAAGGTCAAGAACGCCAACCTCGCCGACGGCGACACCCCCGAGCCCGCCGCCCGCGTCATCGGCGAGACCCAGATCGTCGCCGCCGCCGACCGGCTGATCGCCAACACCGACGAGGAGGCCGGCGAACTCGTCCGGCACTACGCCGCCGACCCCGCGAAGGTCGCCGTCGTCCACCCCGGCGTCAACCTGGACCGCTTCTCCCCGGCCGACGGCCGCGCCGCCGCCCGCGCCCGCCTGGGCCTGCCCCAGGACGCCCTGATCCCCCTCTTCGCGGGCCGCATCCAGCCCCTGAAGGCCCCGGACGTACTGCTCCGCGCGGTCGCCGTCCTCCTCGACGAGCACCCCGAGCTGCGCTCCCGCATCCTCGTACCGGTCGTCGGCGGGCCCAGCGGCAGCGGCCTCGCCAAGCCCGAGGGCCTGCAGAAGCTCGCCGCGCGCCTCGGCATCGCGGACGTCGTCCGCTTCCGCCCGCCCGTCGACCAGGACCGCCTCGCCGACTGGTTCCGCGCGGCCTCGGTGCTGGTCATGCCGTCGTACAGCGAGTCCTTCGGCCTGGTAGCCATAGAGGCCCAGGCGTCCGGCACGCCGGTGCTCGCGGCGGCGGTCGGCGGCCTGCCCGTGGCCGTGCGCGACGGCCGTACCGGAGTCCTCGTCCAGGGCCACAACCCGGCCGCCTACGCGCGCGTGCTGCACGACTTCGCCACCGACCCCACCCTCTCGGACCGCATGGGCGCCGCTGCCGCCGCCCACGCCCGGTCCTTCGGCTGGGAGGCTTCCGCCGCGGCCACCGCGGAGGTCTACACGGCCGCGCTGCACGCCCACCGGCGTCGCGTACGCTCGGCCCATGGGTGAGTCCATGGGTGCAGCACAGCGACAGGCCGCGCAGATCCTCGAGGGCGCGCTGAAGGACGCCGAACTGGAGTGGGAGGCCCCCGAGCCCGGCCACTACGTGGTCAAGCTCCCCGGCACCCGCAAACTCTCGACGACCGTCTCGCTGATCGTCGGCCGGCACTCGCTGTCCCTGAACGCGTTCGTCATCCGCCGGCCCGACGAGAACGAGCCCGGCGTCCACCGCTGGCTCCTGGAGCGCAACCTCAAGCTCTACGGCGTGAGTTACGCCATCGACCCGCTCGGCGACGTCTACGTCACCGGCAAGCTCCCGCTGGCCGCAGTCACCCCCGACGAGGTGGACCGCCTCCTCGGCCAGGTCCTGGAGGCGGCCGACGGCGCCTTCAACAACCTCCTGGAGCTGGGCTTCGCGAGCGCCATCCGCCGCGAGTACGAGTGGCGGGTTTCCCGCGGGGAGTCGACGCGCAATCTGGACGCCTTCGCGCGTCTCACCCGGCGGAGCGAGGGCTAGCCCCACGGCTTCCGCACTTCCGTACAACCTCCGGGGCGCCGCCGCGGTCTATTCGCCGTCAGCCCTACCAGCAAAGAGGTTGTGCATGCGCACAGGCAGAACCGGCACCGCGGCCGTCCTCGCGGGAGCGCTCGCCTTCGTGGCGTTCTCCGCGCCGGCCGCGGAGGCGGCGGACACCGGCATCACGGTGACCGACTTGGTCGTGAACAACGGCAAGCCCATCGTCGTGGGCATCAGCGAGGAGAAGTCCCCCGACTTCAGCTTCCGCGTGACCTGGCCCTCGGGCTACACGCCCGAGAGGGTCGACGCCTTCCCGTACCTGTACCACGGCACCACGGCCGCCGCCGGTGCCGAGGACGGCGGCATCTACATGTCGAGCGTCACGTTGTACGACGACAGCCCGACCTCCGCGGACTGCGAGGGCGAGCTGTACATCAACCCGCCGTACACCCTGGACTCCAACAACGACGCGACGACCTGGAAGATCGCCGTCGCGGCGCGGCTGTGGGACAAGACCGACACCAAGATCGTGGCCGAGGAGTACCTGACCGGCTTCGGCAGCGTCGCCGTCAAGCGCGCGGCGCGGGTCAGCGTGAACGCCTCGCCCGAGCCGGTCGCCAAGGGCAAGGCGATCACCGTGACCGGCCGGGCCACCCGCGCGGACTGGGTGAAGGACGCCTACACGGGTTACGGCGACAAGCTGGCCAAGCTCCAGTTCCGCAAGGCGGGCACCAGCACCTACACGACCGTCAAGTACGTGCGCGCGAACTCCACCGGTTACCTGAACACCACGGTGACCGCCTCCGCCGACGGCTACTGGCGCTGGAGCTACGGCGAGACGTCGACGACGGGCGGCGCGACCGCCGCGGGCGACTACGTCGACGTCCGCTGACACCACCCTCCGGCCACCGCGGCGCGGCGCGCCTCGTCACTCCTCCTTGTCGAGTTCGTCGGCGAAGGCGCGCAGCGCGTCGGCCAGTTCCTTCTTCGTGGGCAACTGGTCGACCTTCGCGTCGAGTTCCTCGATACGCCGGTTCAGCTCCTCGAGGTCGGCCGGCGCGGAGGGGTCGGTCGAGGGATCGCCGGGGTCGCCGGGATCGCCGGGGTCGGGCGCGCCGGTGCCCGGGTCGGTCGGTACCGCGGTGGGGCTGGGGTCCACGTCGCCGCCACCCGTGCTGCCGCCCGAGCCGCCGCCGGTGGTCACGCCGCCGCTGTCGGGCGGCACGGGCGTCTCCTCGGACGGGGGCTCGCTGTAGGTGGGGACCGGGGTGGGATACGGCTCGTCCTCCGAGCCGGCCGCCAGCGCGACCCCCACGCTCAGCGCGACCAGGGCCGCCGCCCCCGCGACGGCGGCCGAGAGGCGTCCCACCCGTCTGTGGGCCCGTGTAGTCCTCTGTATCTGCTGGGTGTTCGGTGCCTTCTGTGCCTTCTGCGTGTCCTCTGCGTCGTCCATGGCGGCGACGTTATCCGGCGGAACTGGGGGACGGGCGGGTTCCGCCGATCTCGCCGAGCGCTTCCGTGGGGGCCGGTGCGGTCGAACCCGTGGGCGCTTCCCCACCGGCCGTCTCCGCCGCCGTCTCCTCCTCCGGCAGCCGCCGCATCAGCAGCCCGTACCCCAGCCCGGCCACCGTCCCCACGGCCGCGCACATCGCCCACAGCCACTCCGCGCCGTACCGGTCGATGACGTACCCGGACATCAGCGGCGCGACCAGCGCGGCGACGGACCACGACATGGTGTACATGCCCTGGTAGCGACCACGGCCGTGCACGGGGGAGAGCCGTACGACGATCCCGGTCTGGGTGGGCGCGTTGACGATCTCGGCGAGGGTCCACACGCAGACGGTGAGCGCGATCACGGCGACGGACCCGGCGAACGCGGTGAGGCCGAAGCCGTATCCGGCGAGGACGGAGGAGACGATCAGCAGGCGGCGCGGGTCCCGGTGCTGGATGAAGCGGGTGACCGGGATCTGGAGGGCGACGATGAGGACCCCGTTGACGGCGATCGCCATGCCGTACTCGGCGGGCGTGAACCCGGCCTCGCCCATCGCCACCGGCAGCCCCACCGAGCCCTGCTGGAAGATCAGCGCGACGAGGAAGGACAGGCCGACGACGCTCATGAACCGGCCGTCGCGCAGCACCGTGCCCAGGCCGACCTCCGGCTCGGCCTTCTGGGCGGCGGTGCGTTCCGGGCGGGACTCCGGCAGCTTGACGAAGACGAGGATCGCGCAGGCCATCGTCATCGCGGCCTCGATCAGGAAGCCGGCGAGATAGCTGGTCTCGGCGATGAACCCGGCGGCCATGGAGGAGACGGCGAAGCCGAGGTTGATCGCCCAGTAGTTGAGGGAGAAGGCGCGCACCCGGTCCTCGGGGCGCACGATGTCGGCCATCATCGCCTGCACGGCGGGCCGGGAGGCGTTGGAGGCCATGCCGACCAGGAAGGCGACGGCGGCGATGGCGACGGGGTCGCGCACGAAGCCGAGCAGGGCGACGGACAGCGCGGTCGACGCCTGGGCGATCAGCAGGGTGGGCCGCCGGCCGAGCCGGTCGGTCATCACGCCCGCGCCGAGCGAGGAGATGACTCCGCCGAGGCCGTGCAGGGCGGCGACCAGTCCCGCGTAGGTGGCGGAGTAGCCGCGGTCGAGGGTGAGGTAGAGGGCGAGGAACGTGGCGACGAAGGCGCCCAGGCGGTTGACCAGGGTGCTGGTCCACAGCCACCAGAACTCACGCGGGAGCCCGGAGACGGTCTCCCGGACGGCTCGTCTCACGGTGGCTGACGACATCGCGGATCCCCCACAGCTGTAAGCGGCTCAACCAGCGGCCACACCTTACGAACCGCGGAGTCCGGTACGCCACTCAATTAACAGGGAGCGTCAAACGTGACGGCTGGGGCGCCACGCTGGCCGCCCGCTCCCAGCGGCTGGGGAACGGATACTTCCGCTCCAGGAAGGCCCGGATCGCCGACCGCGCCGCCGCCCGCTCGGCCGGTGCGGTGTCCACGTCGTTCAGACAGAAGAAGTCGACGTCCTCGCCGGCCGCGAGCCGCGCCAGCCGCCGCCGCATGTCGGGGCTGCCGAGCTGGACGTAACGGAACCGGTAGTCGGCCGGCACGCCCCGGCCGGTCGCGATCGCCCAGTGGTGGTGCAGCGTGGACGCGGGGGCGACATCGGCGGTGGAGCGGAAGCGGGAGTACGCCGTGCGCCGCAGCTCCTCGATGCCCAGGGCCTCCATCTCCCGCATCACCGACAGCAGTTGCGGATGCGGGGTGTGCAGCGACTTGTGCCGGATCTGCCGGCCGTGGAAGCGCCGTATCACCTCGCGGGTGTTCTTGCCCGCGGAGTTCGGCGCCGGCTCCAGCGGATGCGGGTCGCCGACGCCCAGCTTCAGCGGGGACAGCGGGATGCGGGCGATGCCGTTGCCGTGGAAGAAGTGCTCGGCCCGCACCGGGCGGTTGATGAAGACGTCGTCGTTGAAGTAGAGGTAGCGCTCCGACAGGCCCGGTATGTGGTGCAGCCTGCTCTCTATCGCGTGCGAGTTGAAGACGGGCAGCGCGTCCGCCGGGAGGATGTCCCGGTGGTCGACCACCGTCAGGCCCTCCGCGCGCGGATCCAGCCAGGCCGGGAGCTGCGCGTCGGTCACCAGGTACACGTGCCGGACGAACCCGGCGTACATCTCCAGCGAGCGCAACGCGTACCGCAGTTCGTCATGGCTCGTGTAGCGGGAGGCGCCGGTCTCGCGCGGCGCGATGCCGTGGTCCGCGAGCGCCTGGTGGGCGCGGCGCTTGGCGGCCATCGCCGGGTCGTCCCCGTCGACCCAGGTGTAGACGGCGTCGACCGGGAAGCGCACCTCGTCGATGCCGGGCTCCGCGAACGGCGCGAACGTCGGCACGCCCCGCAGCCGCCGGCCCGCCCCGGCCACCGGGGCCTCGGCCGGCCGCTGCGCCGCCACCGGAAGCACCTCCGAGACGGGGTTCGGCCGCGGCGCCACGAGCGCGCTGCCGAAGACGTCCGGCAGCCGGTCGCCCGGCACGGTCAGATACCCGGGGTCCTTTCCGATGTCCCTGCCGTGCCGCCAGAACTCGATGTCGCAGCCCGTGTCCAGACCGCCGAGCACCTGCCCCCGCGGCCCCAGCCGCACCACACCGGTACGGAGCACCGCCGCCCGCCGCAGTGCCCGCGGCAGCCTGCCGTCGGCCCACAGCACCGCCGTGGTCACGGCACCGTCCGCGCCGACCGCGCCGACGAACCCGGGGGTGCCGGCGAAGTGGCGCGCGGCCTGCGCGAGGACGGCCCCGCGGTGCGCCTCCGCGACGCCGATCACCTGCCGCGCCACGCCGGAGGCGGGCTCGCCGGGAACGAGGAAGTACGGCACACCGGCCGCGTCCAGCACGGCGCACACCTGCTCCAGGTCGGCCGCGGCGGCGTCGGCGGCGGCGTATCCGGTGACCGTACGGCCGTACAGCCGCACCGGCCCACAGGTGACCCGCCGCAGCCCGGGTACGGCGGCCCGCAGCCGGCGCCGCGCCGGCACCGCACGCAGCGCCCACAGCCGGGCGGCGATCCACAGCCGGACGGACAGCCACAGGCGGCGGCGGAGCAGATCCCGGACGGCCCGCAGGCCCGGGGGCGGCACGAGACGGTGTCGGAGGTCCATGGCCGCCGCCCTGTCAGCCCTGGCGCTCGGCGGTGCCGGGCTGCCGCTCGAACTGCTTCCCGGGCTGCTCCTCGGGCTGCTCCTCGGGCTGCTTCTCGTACGGGCTGGGGAACGGGAAGTAGTCCTCCAGGAACTCGTGCATCCGGACGCCGACCTGCTCGCGCTCCTCCGGCGGCACGTCCACGTCGTTCAGGCAGAAGAAGTCGAAGCGGCGGTTGCGGCGCAGGTCGGCCAGGCGGCGGGCGGCGTCCGGACGGCTGATGTTCACATACCGGAAGGAGAACTTGCCCGGCACGCCGCGGCCCGTCATCAGCGCGTACTGGTAGAGCAGCGGGGCCGTCATGGCGATGTCCGTCGGCGAGCGGAACCGGGACGCGGTGGTGCGGGCGATGTCCTCGGGGAACAGCTCCTCCAGTGCCCGCAGCGCGCCACGCTGCTGCGGCAGCGGGGTGTGCATGAAGTTGTTCGTCGTCATCCGCCCGAACTTCTCCAGCAGCAGCCGGCGGACGTTCTTGCTGGCGGAGTTGGTGGCGGTCTCCTCGCCGTGCGGCTTGCCGACGCCGATCTTCAGCGGGGAGACCGGGATCTTCATCAGGCCGCTGCCGTGGAAGAAGTGCTCCGGGGTGACGCGGCGGCCGACGAAGACGTCGTCGTTGAAGTAGAGGTAGTGCTCGGACAGGCTCGGTATGTGGTGCAGCCGGGTTTCGATGGCGTGCGAGTTGAAGACGGGCAGCACGCCCTCGGGGAAGATCTCCCGGTGATCGACGACGGTGATCCCCTCGGCCCGGTCGTCGAGCCAGCGCGGCTTCTGCCCGTCGGTGACGATGTAGATGTGCCGCACGAAGTCGGCGTACATCGCCAGCGAGCGCAGCGAGTACTTCAGCTCGTCGTGGCTGGTGTAGCGGGAGGCGTTGGTCTCCTTGTCCAGGATCTCGGCGATCCCGCGCTCCTGGTGGCGGGCCCGCTTGACCCGCATCTCCGGCTCCTCGCCGTCGACCCACGTGTAGACGACGTCGACCGGGAAGGTCACCCGGTTCACGGTCGGCACGGTGAAGGGCGCGAAGGTCGGCAGCTCACGGTCGCCGACGCGCACGGTGGCGGGCTGCCGCTCGGTGGCGGGCAGGACGTCGGTGAGGCCGTTGTTGCGCGGCGCGACGATCGAGTCCCGGAAGACGTCCTCGGACGCCTGCGGCTGCACCTTGGCCAGCCGCCGCGGCCCGTCCGCGGACTCCAGCAGCTCCGCGCCGTCCTCCCAGAACTCCACGTCACAGGCCAGCTCGGGACCGGCGAGCAGCTGCCCGGCGGGCCCGAGGTGGTTCTCGCCGATGCGCAGCACCGGGGCGGAGCGCAGCGGCGTGGGCAGCACCCCGTCCATGAACATCGCCGGATGCTTGAGCTGCCCGCCGGGCAGCGGCCGGCCGATGAACACGGCCTTGCCCGCGTTGCGCGCCTCCAGGGCGGCCAGGAACCGCTCCCGGTCGGCGGCGTAGACACCGACGATGTGCCGCGTACGGGACGTCGGCACCAGGAAATACGGAACCCCGGCCTGCTCCAGCGCGGAGACCACGATCTCCAGGTTGCCGGCGGCGGCCTCCGCGGCGGTGAACCGGGACACCACCCGCCCGTAGAACCGCTGGCCGCGCACCGCGACCGGGCGCAGCACCGGATCGGTGACCGCGGCCTTCCGCCGCCGCCGCATGGTCCGCAGCTGCCACACCCGCTCGGCGGCCTTCCGCTCGACCCGCGGTCGCATACGCCGCGCAAAGGAACGCACGGTCACGTCCTGGCTCCTCTTCTTCCCCCTGCACAAGTCCTGCGATTACGAGACAGACGAATGTGAGGAAAGGTTGTGGAAGAGTTCACCGGGACGTTACGGGGGTGTCGCCGCCGGAGGGGGAGCGTGGCCCGCAGCCCCCATACCCCTTAGGTAGGCTCGAAGCCATGGCCGACGCACCGTACAAGCTGATCCTCCTCCGCCACGGCGAGAGCGAGTGGAACGAGAAGAACCTGTTCACCGGCTGGGTGGACGTCAACCTGACCGCGAAGGGCGAGAAGGAGGCGACGCGCGGCGGCGAGCTGCTCAAGGACGCCGGCCTGCTGCCCGACGTGGTCCACACGTCCCTCCAGAAGCGCGCCATCCGCACCGCGCAGCTCGCACTGGAGGCCGCGGACCGCCTCTGGATCCCGGTCCACCGCTCCTGGCGCCTGAACGAGCGGCACTACGGCGCGCTCCAGGGCAAGGACAAGGCCCAGACCCTCGCCGAGTTCGGCGAGGAGCAGTTCATGCTGTGGCGCCGCTCCTACGACACCCCGCCGCCGCCGCTGGACCGCGACGCCGAGTACTCCCAGTTCTCCGACCCGCGCTACGCGACGCTCCCGCCGGAGCTGCGCCCGCAGACGGAGTGCCTGAAGGACGTCGTCAACCGGATGCTCCCCTACTGGTTCGACTCGATCGTCCCCGACCTCCTCACCGGCCGCGTCGTCCTGATCGCCGCCCACGGCAACTCGCTCCGCGCCCTGGTCAAGCACCTCGACGGCATCTCCGACGCCGACATCGCGGGCCTGAACATCCCCACGGGCATCCCCCTGTCCTACGAACTGGACACCGAGTTCAAGCCGGTCAACCCGGGCGGCACGTACCTCGACCCGGAGGCGGCGGCTGCGGCGATCGAGGCTGTTAAGAACCAGGGCAAGAAGAAGTAACGCGACGCTGATAAGCCCCCGACCTGCGGTTTCTTTGCAGGGCGGGGGCTTTTTGGTGGGGCTGGGCCGTCTGTGGGCCGTCAGGTGCGACGACGCCAGCGGCGGACCCGGATGTCGAGAACGATCAGCAGTGCCACGGGGACGGCGATCTCGGCGGGAGCGTCGGCCCACAGGGCGAGCGCACCGCCGCCTGTGCCGATGAGCGCGATCGGCAAGTCGCGGGGACAGATGTCGACGGTGACACCTGCGCGTGGGACCATGAGTCTCCTCCGAAGGATGCGACGTGTTTCTATATCGGAGACAGGGCCACTCCCAGGCAGGGGAGTGGCCCTGAATTTCGCGTGAAGCCTATTCAGATGGGTAGTCCTTCTGCAACTCTCCAGGTGAGAGCGGACTAGCATTGAATGAGCGGCATCCCAAATCATAGTTTGCAGGCGTCATTGGTGGTCCTTGAGTCCCGTCGGGCTACGGATCTTGGGCGTGCATGCACACTCAACGTGCGTGCATGCACGCCCAGCAGGCAGTCGGTCCAGTAGGAGTGGTTGGGGTCCACCACTATCTATCGGCCCAGAAGTACGTGGATTAGATGCTCCTGACTGCTAATCCGGCCGCCTAACCGTGTCTACCAATCGTGATGGCTAATCACGGCTTCTAACCGCGTTCTTTAGCGTCGAAGATAATCGGCGCCTTATTTCCGTTCCGAATGCTTCCGCTAAAGATTCGCGAGACAGCGTTACGAGTGCGCTCTTGGCTTGACGGCATGAGATGGGCGTAGACCCGTAGTGTCAGGCCCGGGTCCGAGTGGCCGAGGTACTCGGCGAGGGCCTTGATGCTCTCCCCCGCGTCCAGGAGCACCGAGGCGTAGAAGTGTCGCAGCGCGTGCATGCCGTTCTCGCGGGACTCCGCGTATGGCCGGCCGCGCTCAGGCACAGGGATGACGCCGGCCGCAGCCAGCGCCGGTTTCCACGTCTCCTCGTTGAGTGACGTACGCCACACGTGCCCGCCGCGCGGCCCGGTGAAGATGAGCCGCTTGGTCACCGGAGGACCGTCGGCCACCTTCCACGGCAAGGTGATCTCGACCGGCGGGAACCGCTTCATGTGCTCCCGAAGCGCATCGGCGACGGGGCCGGGAAGCGGCACGTCCCGCAGCTTGCCGCCCTTCGGAGGCGCGAACACGGCCTTGCTGCGGCTCAGCTTCAGTTGCTGGACCACATGGAGCGTGTCCGAGTCGAAGTCGATCGCGTCGACGGCCACGCCCAGGATCTCACCCTGGCGGAGCCCGCAGCCGCCACCCAGGTCGACCATGGCTTGGTAGCGCTCGGGCATGGCGGCCCGGACGGCGAAGACCCGCTCGGGCGTCCAGGGCACGACGCGCCTGTTGTCGACGGTCGGCGGCCGTACGGACCGAGCGGCACACGGGTTGCGGGGAAGATGGCCGTCGTCCACCGCCGCGCTGAGCGCCGCGCGCACGTTGGAGTAGATCGTCCGGGCGTACGACCCGCGAATGCCGTTCTCCTGCAACTGTCGCACCCAGTCGCGGATGTGCGCTGGCTGGAAGGAGCCGAGTGGGCGCGAGCCGAGGTAGGGGAAGGCGTGCAGCCGTAGCTGCGACTCCATCGAGGCCTGGGTGTTCGGGTCGGCGCCCTGCGTGGTGACCCAGTGTTCGGCGTACTGCTGGAAGGTGATCCGAGCGGCGCGCGGGTCGATGTACTGCCCGCGCGCCATGTCCGCCTCGATGTGCGCCAGCCACTGATCGGCGAGCCGCTTCTGACGGTCGGGGAAGCTCTTGGACTTCTCCGTGCCGTCCGGGCCGACGTAGCGGGCGCGGTAGCGGAGGCCGGACCCGTAGCGCTCGGTCTTGACCTTGCGCACCTTCCCGTCCGGGCCAGTCTCGGTCCGGTACCAGCGATCTTGAATGTGCCCGGCCATCAGGCGGCAGCCCCTTCCCGCAGGGACTCGACCCAGGCTTGGACGTCCGCAGGGTCGTAGCGCAGGTGCCGACCGACCCGGAAGCCACGAGGACCGGTGCGCTTGCGGCGCCACTGGTAGACCGTCTCGACGCTGGGCAGGTCGAACATCGCCACCAGGTCGTCAGGAGTCAGGTACCGCGACGGCAGACCACGCGGCTCGGAGGCCGCTTCCGCGACAGCGAGGCGACGGCTACCCATGGGTGGGCTCTCCTTCCGTTCCGGGCGCGGGTTCGAGGGCTTCGGCGAGCCAGGCTTCGGCGTCGGTGAGGCCGGTTCCGGCGTAGACCCAGTGCGCGAGGACGAGGGTCGTGTCCGGGTCGGACCCGTCCGCTGCCAGGGCTTGGGCGCGGCGCCATTCGGCGCGGGCGTTGCGCAGGGCGCCGAGGGTGGTGGAGTAGCGGCGGGACTTGGTGGAGAAGTGGCCGCGGAAGCCGAGCATGTGGGCCCAGGCCCGCAGGCGGAGGTGTTCGAGGTCCTTGCGCGCGCCGAGGGTCCAGGCGGTGCGGATGAGCCGGCGGGCGTGGTCGCTGAGGTCGAGCTGGGCGAGTTCGGCGAGGAACCTTAGCGGTCGGTCCAGAGCTCCCGTGGCGGTCTCGGCGCCCTTGGTGGCGTATTTGGCGATGTACGCGGCGACGGCCCGCTCGGTCAGCTCCTGGCCGCCGTCGAGGTCGGCCGAGCGGATGGTGCGGACGTCGAGCTGACGGCCGAAGGTGAAGGCGTGGGAGCGGCCGTCGATGACCGGGCCGTCCACGCGGGCGGCGGTGGCGGCGGCCCGGATGGCGTCGGTCAGCAGCTCGGCGGTGGCCCAGGCGGGAGGCGGGGTGTCGCCGCCGTCGGGGCCGTCGATGCGGATGACGGCGTGGAAGTGGACGGCGCCGCGCTTCTGGTATTCGGCGACCTTGGCGAAGGACACCCGGGCGTGCTCGCGGAAAGCCCGCTGGGTGAGGCCGGCGCGCTTGGCGACCTCCCGGCGCAGGTAGATGGAGAAGCGCCGCCACAGCGGACTGGCGTGCGCGTTCCAGAGCACGGCCGCCTCGTAGTCGTAGGTGTCCGGGTCGAGCGGGGTGCCGAGGGCAGGAGCGTCCTGGTCGTGGAGGGCACCGCAGCGGCAGCGGCGGACCGAACCGGCCGGGCCGGTGGGGCGATTGTGGACCGGGCCGAAGCTCGGCGCGGTGAAGGTGGCGAAGACGCGCGGGTGGGCGGCGACGCGTTCGGGGACGCCCTTGCCGCCGCGCAGTCCGGAGGTGATCAGGTGGAAGGTGTCGCGGCGGTACACCTCGGCGCAGGCCGCGCACCGGGTGGTGCGGCGGTTGTTGCAGCGGACCAGGAGGTGACCGGCCGGGAGGCTGGAGGAGTCGAGGTGGTGGAGGGCGTTGCCGATCTCGCCGGTGCGGGTGTCGACGGTGTACTCGGTGCGGTGGCCGTCGAGGCGGATCGGGTGCGTGCAGCCGCCGAGGCTGGCGAGCTGACGCAGAAGTGCGGGCATGGTGCCGAGGGCGGCCAGTTCGCCGAGTTCGCGGAGCGGGGGCGGAGTGGCACGGGTGATGATGGCTTTCTCCTTCTGGTTCGGCTGGAGGGAGACGCCCCGGGGCGGCGGATGCTTGGCGGTATCGAGGCCGCCCCGGGGGTCCGGTGCGTCAGCGGCGGTGCTGGTCGCGGAGCAGCGAGCGCAGGACCACGGCGGCGACGGCCACGGAGACGGCCGTGACGGCGACGGCGGCCAGGAGCGCGGTCAGCACGACGCCGCCGACGAGGACGGCCGCGACCGCTCCGGTGCTGACGGAGATCTGTGGTACCGGCCGCCGAGCGGGAGCCTGATCGGCCACGGTGTGGGGGTGCGCGGGCGGCGGCGTCGGGCTGTCGGGGTACTTGGGCAGGAACACGACGAAGCTCTCCTTACCTACTCGTCTAGTCATGTGAGCCGTTGACGATGTCCACGCCGGAGCGCGTGCCGGACTCGATGGCGGGGGCCAGGAAGGTGTCCGAGAGCCAGAAGCCGAAGAGGGCGATCAGGACGACGATCCACGTGCGGACGCCGAGGAACTTGACCGCTCCCCAGGCGAAGAAGCCGAGGAGGACGACGAGCGGGAGGCTGACGGTCACGGTGTGCGGGTCCTTTCAGCGGACGGGGCAACGGTGGGTTCGGGCGGCCAGCTCGGCGGCGGCGCGGCTGTCGTAGTCGGCGGAGAAGCCGCAGCGCGGGGCCGTGCAGGCGGCGGTGTGCTTCTCCCGGCCGCGGCCGTCGTAGGACGTGCCGACCTGGACGGGTCCGATGCGGGTGACGGAGCGGAAGCGCTTTGGTGCGGGCATGGATGTCAGTCCTCCTGTCGCTCGCTTGGGTCAGAGAATTCGCGCAGGATCCGGGCGGCTTCCCCGGGGTCCGACGTGCGGTCGGCGGCTTCTTCGGCGAGGAGCCGAGCGAGCGCCGGCCGACCGCTTACGGAAATCTCGCGGGCCGCTTCGAGGTAGTCGGCGGCCGTGTTGAAGCAGAGAGGCATGGTTCTCCTTTGTCGGTCAGGTGAGCTGGGCGGCGATGGCGTCGGCCATGGGCGGCGGGACGCCGAGGCGGGCGCGCAGGGTCGGGGTGTCGATGGCCGTTCCGGTGCGGGCGTGGTGCTCGGCGGCGACTTTGCGGGCGTGCTCGACCAGGGCGGCCGGGACGGCGACCGGAGGCGGGGCCGGAGCCGGTACCGACTCGACTGCCGCAGGCACCGGGAGCGCCGCTGCAGGATCGGGCGCGTCCTCCTGGTCCTCGATGCCCTCGGGCGTCTCCTGACCCACGACGTCACCGGTCTCGTCGCGCGTGGTCGGCGACGAGTGGACCAGGAGGGTTCCGCCGAGGAAGGCGACCGCGGGCCAGCCCGCGACGAGGATGCGGAGCCAGGCCGGCACGTGATCCAGGTCGAGCAGCCCCGCGGTGGCGACGTTGGCGCCCAAGGACGCGGCGAGGGCGATCAGGAACCAGCACCACCCGGCCGCTTTCGCCTCGCCGGACCGCAGCCGACGCCAGGCGGCGACGAGCAGCAGGTCGACCGAGACGGGATAGGCCCACGCCTTCCACCCGTCTTGTCCGGCCGCCAAGGCGACGTCGTGCAGGTGGGCGAAGGACAGCGCGGCGGCGATGACCGCTTGGACGAGCACCGCGTCGACACGGGCCAGGTGGGCGCGCATGCTGCGGCTCCTTCCGGATTCGGGCATGGGAGGGGTAGGGACATGGCGTGAGGCGGTCACGCCGACCGGGGATGAGTGCGGACGCGGATCAGTCGGCCACCGGGCGGGGCCGCACGACCGGGCCCGGCGCCTCAACGGGCGGCCGTACGGGCACGTCGGGCCGGAAGGGCTTGAGCGCGGGCAGGTCGGGGACCAGGTGGGCCGACTCGCGGCAGGTCTCGGCGGCGTCGCCGAGGGAGAGGTACGGCGTGCGGATGCGGGACCAGCCCCCGGAGGTGTCACCAGCCACGGCGAGGCCGGGCCGTTCGGGGGCGATGGCGCAGGCGGCGGCGACCGCCTCGGGGGCGATGTCGCCCAGTGCCATCTTGGCGGAGGCTTCGTCGTTGACGCGGTGGCAGACACGGCCGGTCAACTGGGCTCGCAGCATGGTCGCGCCCTTGCCCAGCTCAGCGCCGAAGCGCTGCCCGCAGATTTCCAGGTAGATGCCGGCGGCCCGGCCGAGCTGGGCGAGCCGGATGAGCTGGGTGACCATCTCGTCCCGGCGTTCCTCGTCCTTCTTCGTGGCGACGAGGAAGAGTTCGGCCACCTCGTCGACGAACAGGACCAGGGGTACGGGCCGTTCGTTCTCGGGCAGGCCCCAGATGTCGGAGGTGATCTCCTCGTCCGGGGTGTTCGGGGCAATGCCCTGACGGGCCTTGATCAGGTCGTACCGGTCCTCCATCTCCTTCACGAGGACGGGCAGCAGTTCGGCCGCCTGCTCGGGGTCGGTGGCCAGGGCGGAGAGCCGGGCGGCGAAGGGCGCCAGTTCCACACCGCGCTTGCAGTCGATCCCGACGAGAGCGACGGGGTGAGGTGCGAGCCCGGTGATCAGGTGGCGCAGGTACATGGACTTGCCCGACAGGGTCGCGCCGAGGGTGAGTTGGTGGGGGATGGTGCGGTAGTCGCGTACGAACGGCGTGGCATCCTCCCGCAGCGCCACCGGCACCTTCAGGAATCCAGCACCGACCTTGCGTGGCATGCGTACCTGCCGCAGCACGTCGAAGCCGACGAGCCGCAGTTCAACGACACCAGGCTTGATGGTGGAGACGTACACGGCATGCACGCCCCATGCGTGACGCAGCCGTTCCGCCGAAGCCGCAACGTCGGCGGGTTCCTGGCCCGGGGCGAGCCCCAGGCGTATCCGGAGACCCGTCGAGGTGGGCCGGATCATGCCCCGACGCGGCGGTACGGGACGTATCTCGCGGCGGGTGGTGGCCTTGACCGCGAGCATCCGCAGCCGGGACGGCGTCACGGTGAGGCCGCAGGCCTCCATGACCGAGCCGTACGAGCCGAGTAACCGGGCCGTGGATATCGGCAGTCCGACGGCCGACCAGTAGAGGCCGGGGTGTTTGGCTCGGGCGTAGGCGGCCCCGCCGCCGAGTGCGGCGACAGGACCACCCACCTCCAGGAGCGTCGTCAGGTCGGTCATCAGGCGGAGGCCCCCACAGCGGCCGGGAAGGCGGCCGGAGTCACGGCGGCGGCGCGGAACGCGATGCCGTGCCGCTGCTGTCCGCCGAGCACGCTCTCCCACGGCCGGGCGACCAGCCCCGGCAGCGAGACCGGCGCCCCCAGGGTCAGCCCTTCCGAGACGCCGCTCTCCGGGACGGTGACCTTGATGAGCGAAGACTCTCCGTCCTCGATGTGGACGACGCCGATCGTCATCAGCGCCTCGCCGCTCACGGCGTCCTTGGCGATCTCGCCCGTCTGCCGGTCGCGGACCTTGGGCTCGGGAGCCTCGGTGAGCAGGATCGTCGCGGCCGAGGTCTCGACACGAATGGTGCGCAAGATTCTCCCCATCTACTCGTCTATACAAGATGCAGCCTGCGAACCCGATCTCTCGGGAACGACGACTACCTTGCCACACCACTTGCCCACTCGTCTATACGAGTATGCCTGTCGGGGTGTACGAGTTCGGAGAAGTGTCCCCGCGCACCACCGTCGGTCACGCGATCACGTGGCCGGCAGCTGGTAGGACAGCACGTAGGCGTCAGCTGCCATGACCGTGTCGCAGACCTCCACGGCCCGCCCTTCAGTATCGAAAGCTGTCCGGATCAGGTGGATGACCGGCACACCCGCGGCGAGCCGTAGCGTCTTCACCTCGGCGGGCGAGGGCATGCGGGCCCGGATCTCCTCCTCGAAGTGGTCGAGGCGGTGGCCGAGCTCCTCGAGCCGGGCGTAGATGCCGCCGGGCCCGGGGTTCGGTTCGGCGATCGGCGTGCCGCGCGCGATGTCGAGCGGCAGGTACGAGGTGGCGAACTCCACGGGCCGGCCGTCCAGCAGGTACCGGCGCCGCCGGGCGAGCACCCGCCGCACGGAGCCGAGCCGGGTGGAGACGTCCTGACTGGCCTTCTCTTCCTTGACTTCCAGGCTGTCGACCTGGGGGTGACTGCCGGCCGCGTCAGCCTCCACGATGAACGCGGACTTGCCCTGCTCGCGGTGACGCCGGGCGAACCGGTCCGAGGCGAGCCGTCGTACTGGTGGCCGTGGTCGCACGAAGACGCCCTTGCCGTGCTCGGCGTGCACCAGGCCCTCGCCCTGGAGGATGGAGAAGGAGTTGCGGACCGTCATGCGGGAGACCCCGTAGTGGTCGACGAGCTCAGCCTCGGAGGGCAACTTTTCGCCCTCGCGGAATCGCCCACGGTCGATCGCCTCGCGCAGCTGGTCGGCGATCTGCCGGAAGACCGCACGATCGCTCGTGGGGTCGAGATCACCGAGGAGGCCGGAAGAAAGAGAGGCCACGTGTACTCCTTTAGGTATCTAGACGAGTGAGCGAGCTTTGTTGCTACGGTGGAGAGCCTAGCCAGCCGAGAGGGCCGAGGAACGTGAGCATCGACCGTCCGCATTCCGTGAGCGTCGCCGGAGTGATCGTCGACGCCCAGGACCGCGCCCTCTTGATCAAGCGCCGGGACAACGGTCACTGGGAGCCGCCTGGCGGAGTCCTCGAACGCGAGGAAACCATCCCGGAAGCCCTCCAGCGCGAGGTCCTCGAAGAGACCGGCATCAAGGTCGCGCTTCCCGCGACCCTGACCGGCGTCTACAAGAACATGAAGGGCCTGATCGTCTCGCTGGTCTTCCGCTGCGAAGCCGCCGACGGTACGCCCACCACCGGGGACGAGACTCGTGCACTGCGCTGGGCCACCCGCGAAGAGGTCATCGAACTCGCCGACGAGGCATACGCGATCCGCGTCCTGGACGCACTCGACGCGGCATCCCCGCCGGCCATTCGCGCCCACGACGGCGTGAAACTCGTCTAACCCGAACCCGCTGCACATGGCGGCCTACCAGCACGAAGGAACTTGTATGCACGAGTATACGAGCAAGGCCCGGGTGTGGGGACTGTCTTGCCCAGGATTCCCGGAAGAGGTGAGCCGGGCCCGCCGCTGGACCCGCGACATCCTGCGGGGATCGCCTTTGGCCGACGACGCCGAACTGATCGTGAGCGAACTGAGCGCGAACGCGATCCTCCACACCGCCAGCGGGACGGAGTCCGGCAGCTTCCACCTGGCCTTAGCCGTCTCCCCCCAGGTGATCGCCCTCTCAGTCACGGACGACGGAGGCACCGGCACGGCCCCCAAGGCCGAGCACCGGGACCAGCACGCCGAACACGGCCGCGGACTCGACATGGTCACCGCCCTCGCCCACCGAGTCGTCATCCACAACAGCCACGGCACCGGCTACACGGTCACAGCGGAGCTCTTCACCGCGCGCCGACCGGAGAGCAACCAGTGAGGGCGCCGGCCAACGCCGAGCGCTTACCCGCGACGGAACACGTCACCAGGTACGCATGCTGGGCAGCCGCATACCCCTGGCACACGCCCGACTCGATCAACCTCGGATCCCACCAGGCAACTAGCCCGCGCCTCGCCCTGCGATGGATCCGCGACCGGACGAGCCATGTGGTTGACCAGCTCGACACGGCGTACGCGCAGCCGGGCCACTACTGGCTGACGGACGAGACGGAACACGAACGCGCCCTCGCCCATCTGACGTCAGGCAGCGCCTACCAACTCACCCTGTACGACGACAGCGCGCGGTACGTGCTGACGGCCTCGCCGACGGGAGTGCCCTCATGACCGGACTCCGCTACGGCTTCTGGTGCGAGTGCTGGACCGAAGACCTCACGGCGGCCATCGAACGCCCCACTCTGCACGCGTCGTTCGACGCCTACTCCGCTCCACAGGCAGACAGATGGGTAGCCCACGCGCTCAGGACCATCACGCCGGCACTGGACTCCGAAGCCTGCGACGAGGCATGGACCTGGCTGTGCGAAGGACGCACCGAGACCCGCAGCGCCCTGATGCGCTCCGAACCCTGCACGGTGACTGTCACGCACGCCAGCACCCGGATCACGTGGACTATCCGCCCAGCACTCTTCCTGCCGCTCGCACACCGTGAGGTCCGCAAACTCCCCGCGTGCGCACACGACTTCAAGCCTCGCACCGTCAAGCATCACCCGGGACCGGACAAGCCCCGCACCACGTACTGAGTTACAACTTTCTCTACGGGTTCAAGGCCCGCGCACGGCGCGGGCGCGCGCCGCCTCAACGGCGCGGCCTGCCTCCTGTCTTCGCCCCGGCTGGCCGCGCCAGGCGGCGCGCTGGCGAGCTGCGGGCGTGAAGTGGGAGACACCCTCTGTGGCTGGGGCGGTCGGCTCCACGGCTTTAGGCAGCCACTTTGGGGCGAGCCTCTAAGATCATGGCCCCGACGTCGTGCTTTAACGGGCAGGTCCACAGACTGCCCGACGCGCCGGAAGCTTAAGGGGCCATGATCACTCGCCCCAAAGCAGCTCCAGCCCAAAGCCGCTCCACCGACCTTGGCAAAAGGGCCACGCGATCACATGTAGTCCCATAAAGTGCGATGCTATGAACGCCATTGGGCCTGCCGGGTTTTGGAGCTACACCCACCGCGACGACCAGCTTGATGGGGGACGCATTCGGCGCCTCGCTGAAGCTATCGCACACGCATTCGAGATTACAACCGGTGATGAGCTCCACGTATTCGTGGATAACGCCTCGATCGCCTGGGGCGAACAATGGCGAGCACGCCTTGATTCCGCCCTCACCAGTACGACTTTTCTAATTCCGATCATCACTCCCAAATTCCTGAAGAGCCAGGAGTGCCGCCGCGAAATAATCACCTTCAGCAGCCACGCTGCGAGCCTCGGCCTTGAAGACCTAATCCTTCCAATTCACTACGTAGACGTTCCTCAACTGACTGAGGAGAACTCCAGCGACGAGGTTGTTCAATTGATCTCACGTCGGCAGTGGGTGGATTGGCGTCAACTTCGCCTAGAGGATGAGGACTCGCCAGGGTATCGCCAAGCGGTCAACCAGCTCGCTCTACGCTTGAAGGGAATTCTAGAAACGCCGCCCGCCAGCGGACCCATCGCAGTCCCCCTAAGTGATCCAGGGGCTGACCAGCCCGGCTTCCTCGATTCGCTTGCCGAAATGGAAGTTTCACTCCCTGAGTGGGCGGAGACTGTGCAAGAGTTTGGCGAGGTTCTTGATTCGCTCAACAAGACGACGCAAGAGTCTGCGACTCAGCTGCAGCAATCCGACGCTCGCGGGGGAGGCTTTGCCGGTCGATTGCGCGTGACCAACGCACTGGCAGCGGACCTGAGTGAACCAGTCGCTAAGCTGGCCGAGCTAGGAGCGCGGTATTCAGCGGATCTATCCCGAATCGATCCGGGGATCATCACGATGATTCGCATGATTGGCGAAGGTGAGGCCACACAAGAGGAAGAGAACTCGGCTCGCGAGATTTTCCGCCAGCTGACGGAGATGATTGCCGCATCACGGGAGGCCGTCTCAAATTTGCAGGGCCTCAGCGAGGGGGCGAAAGTCATGGCTTCTGGAAGTCGAGCCTTGCGTCCTCTGATGAACTCAATTCAGACTGCAGTGCAGCAGGTGATCGATGGGCAGACCATGATCGAAGAGTGGGCCCGGATGATCGATGAGCTCTGATGACCCGGGTACCGCTCGTTGACACCGGCCAAGTATCCGAGCGTCATCAGAGCGAGATTGGGCGGCATCTCCTGCTGGGATGAAGGACTGACATCCACGCCTGACATCAACGATGCCGGACGAAGGCGTACCCCCGCATCCGTATCCAGCCGTTGCGTCAGCGAGCGACAGCGTCCGGAGCGGCGCTCGATCGAACTCCTAAAGCGGGTGTCGCAGGTTCGAATCCTGCCGGGGGCACCAGCGCAAAGGCCTCGGACCGACCTTGGCCTGAGGCCTTTGTGCAGCAGAGCGCGCCACCGACTCGCGTGTCTTGGGCTTGGCGCCAGCGATGGGGAGCGACGCCCAGGCACGCCGCCGGACGGCTAGTTCGCCGGTGTGGGCGGTGCGATCAGGTCGTCCTCAACGGCGACCAGCTCGGCGATCTTGGTGGCAATTACTGCCATCGAATCATCCGCCGTGTCCAACCCATTTCGGGATGCAAGCAAGGGGCTAATGTCCCGGAGTTCGCCGTAGGACGTCTCATGCACGACAGGGAGCAGCAGGTCACGTGCAAGGAGCTCCGAGAGCTCCTTGTCAGAGACGCCACCGCGCTCGAGGCGTGTCAGCAGCGCAGGGGTAACCAGGACGAGACCCGTACGCGACCTCGCCAGGCCCTTATCGATTTCCCGCATGAACGGTTGGCCGAGCACAATGTCCTTCTCGCTGAACCAGACCGACACGCCCTCTGCTTCCAGCAGGTCGCACAACTCCTTGGCAGCACCGCGCCGGTCATCCCATGCGTGGCAGAGGAAGACATCGCGAAGGTCAGGCTGTTGACGCGCGCGCAACACGGCGGCGTCGCGAACAGGACTCAGCCCCTTCACCTCGGCAGGCGTGTAAGTCACGGAGGAGGTGCTCGGTGACCAAGGCGCCCGCGTTCTGCCGCTACTGGAGCTGCCCCCACTGGTCGCGCTGCCCCCGCTACTGCTCCGCGATGTGTAAACCGGCGGCGGGTAGTAGGACCGGGACGATGAGTACCCGTAGCCTCCGCCGCTGCACGCGGGGCACGCCGCACGTCCGCTGGCGGTCCGATGACCCTGGACCGGGGCTGTACAACGACTCATAACTACACGGTAGTCCACGCGGCCCCTGGAGCCATCTCGTTTACGCATAGCCCGGGGTCGCCGGCACATTCCAGCAGGTTGCGATTCCCCGAGGGGTAGAGACGATCGAGGCTGCTCACATGCAGCGTGACTGTCTGCTCACCTGCGGCCAACGGACCTCGGCATGGCAGCATGGCTGAAGCTGGAGACGGCACAGCGAGACACACGCGCGCCTGATCGGTCGGGGCGCTCTCCGTCGTGGCTGACTGTCGTCGGCTGAGGCTCAGGCACCCAAGTGCCCGGCTCGGTCGAGGTGCGTTGTCCCAGAAATGACCGTGCCATTCGCGTGCCAGATCGCATGGGGAACCACGGGGAACAGCGGTGACTCGCCCTGGGGGCGACCCGGACTCCAACACCGCTCCGCCGCAGTTCAGCACAGCAACCGGCCCCGAGAAACCCAAGCTTCCCAAGCTGGGAGTCATGCTCGGAACGGTTGATGAATGCGGTGCTGACAGTGGTAACCGCTGCCCGCCCGGCCGCATCCAGGACATCGCCGACGCCCGGCGCGACCACATCCTGGCCCACCTGCGAACCATCAGCCTCGAAGCGCTGGCCGACCTCGGCTTCCTCGTCCTGGACAAAACCCCGAACCCATGGTGGTCACCGGCTTCAACGATGCACTCCACCCGCCCGGCAGGCAGTACCGGCGTGCGGCCCCGGCGCCCGCGACAGCCCTCATAGCGCCTGGCCCGATCGCGAGGCAAGCCACATGGTGTGTTCGCGGCTAATGGCGTCTTCGGCATCTGCCACAGCCTGGCTCCACTCCCCCTCGTTGGCCGCCGTCAACCGGTCGTGGGTAAGGACCAGTTCCATCGAGGCGACGGAGTACGCCTCCGCCAGATTCGCGTATTGCTTGAGCGCCATCCAACCCGCGCCCGATCCCACGAGCGCCGCAAGAATCCCAGCCAGATCCACGTCCCAGAGGCCGGCCATGCGGGCGACCGCTAGGAGCACGGCAGTCACCTCGCCGACAATGAGAGCGATGCGCCACCGCGCCTCAGATCGGTCATTGATGCGGGCTTTCTTTCCATACCAGTCCTGCTGGTCCTGTATACGGCAGGCCAGGTAGGCCGCCTTGCGCTCTTCGAAACTTGCAGCCCGCGCCGTTCCCATGGCCGTGGACGTGGCCATCGCGTCATGGGGAAGCACCACAGGGAACCGAATACCCGTCACCAGCCCACTTAGCCGTGCGCGCAGCAAGTCCTGAGCGTGCCTCGGCGGCAATCCGACTGGGAACGGGTCGCCACCCACGCTGAACCGCCAGGCCAGCGTCTTCACGGACTCGGCCACAGCACGTCCGCTGTACCAGGCCCGCTCCGGTCTGCGGGAGAGCAGCACGATCTCTGCGGTCAGCGCGGCGGCGAACCCGACGACTGTGAGGGCGGCCCAGGGATTCAGCCCCGGCCGACTCCAATTGACGACTCCACCCAAGGCAGCGGCCACCGCCCCCCACAACCGTATGCGGCTGCACAGCAGAGTCGTCCGCTGTCCGCGTATCGAGAATTCATCCGCCACGGCAAACAGACCTGGTAGATCGCTGTCCGAAATCGTAAGGCTCATTTGTTCCAACTCGTCAAGATGGCCTGTTTGGGGGCGTCAAACATTCAACGCGTTTCCGCACATGGGTCACGTGTCAGCTCAGGGGCCTCATAGGTGCGGCGCAGAGAGGCCAGCCCGGGATCGCCGATGGCGGAGCAGACCGAACGCAGCCAGGAGTCGGCGCTGAGGTTCCACTCAGCGACTTTGCCGTGCTGCTCCGCAACGACCGCGGTACGCCTGTCGTGCGCGGAGTCCACGACGCTAGTGAAAACGCCGGTGGTTTCCGGGACCGGCCACTGGGCGAACGGTTCCTCCGATCCCCGCCGGTGGAACGAGATCGCCGGCTGGCGGAACCAGACCACCTGCTCTTCCGGACCGACCACCACCTCATCGGACGACCATGTGGCGCCCATCTCGGTCCGGGCGACGCGCTTCCCGGTGGTCAAGCTCCAGTGCTCCACGCCATACCAGTACTCCTCGCCGTCCGGCTTCGTCTGCAATGAGAGGCCAACCAAGACGGTGCTGGCATCACTGGACATGCGGGCCCCGACGACCTGGCCGCGTGTCTCGATGCGTCGCTCTGTACCCGGTAGCCGCCCGGAGACCCTTCCACTCACTCGGCGTATCTCGATGACGGCGGGTGACTTGCCACCGGCGTCACCATCAGTGGTGAGGACAGCGATCCATTCGCCCTTCGTATCGGTTCCCAGCAGTGAGCCCTGCAGTTCTCCCAGACGATTGCCATCGGTATCGACAACGACGATGCCGCCGAGGTGCGACACGAGCGTTTGGCCGCCGGCAACAGCCGTCACGCCATTGATGCTGTCGACTCCCAACTGGTCTGCGGTGACGGTCCAGTGGCTTTTGAGCGTCCTCGCATCCCTGGACGTGAGCAGACTCTGGTCGTGGTGGCCCTCCACGGTCAACAGCCGACGGTCGTCCGGAGAAAAATCGAGGTGTCCCCTGCCTGGCCAGGTGACGACGTCCTTGCTCGTCTTTCCGGCGGCAGCCCCCGACCTCGGTCTCACCGTGAGTTCATTCTCGCCGAGGACGGCCAGTGAGCGGTCCCCCGCAAGGGCGACATCCACTGCCGACCGCACCCCGGGAACCTCCGTGTACCGCAGATCCCGGGTCGGGTCGACTACGACGGCCCTCTTGGCTCCTGTGACGGTCAGCATGTCGCCGCCCGCGGCACGCGCCAGGCCACGGACGCTCTCGCCGGTTCGGAAGACTTCCTGGCTCTTTTTCTGGTTGAGCTCCCAGGAGGTGATCCTGCCATCCTCGTCTGCCGTGTAAACGGTTTGCCCATCCCTAGAGAAGACCAAGGAAGTCGGCGACTGGGCGCCAGATAGTTCGTATGGGAGCGTCTTCCCTACGCGCTTACCGCTCGCCGTGCTGTAGAGGCGTAGCTTTCCGCCTTCGATCTTGGCCAGCACCTTGCCGTCGTCGCGTAGCGCCGAGATCTGGCCTGCAGGCATCCAGCGCAGCGAAGCCTCGCTCTGCCTCCAGCGGCCCTGAGCAACGTCCCAGGTGCGCACCGCGATCGTGTCGGTGGTCGGATTGTGCAGCACGCAGAAAACTTCTCCGCCGGACGGAGAGAAGCGGACACTGGACACCGCTGCCACAGGAGAAGCCGGGTCGGATTCGATCTCCTTGTCTTGTCCAGCCAAGCGTAGGGTCAGACCGTTGCCGACCAGCTCCTCAGGTGCCACAACGCCATCCGGTGCATGCGGAAACCCGCCTGGCCAGGCGACGGTCTCCCCGTCCGGAGCCACGGAGAAAGTACCGCCACCCCTCGTCACCTCCTGCGGCCTGGCTTGGAGATCATGTAGGTTCCACCGCACCAGTGATCCGCCGATCTGCGAGGCATACAGCCACCGGCCATGAGCATCGAAAGCCAGCTCCTGGTACTCGCCGTTCCACTCCGCCTCGATGGGTGTGCCCCCCTTCGGTGTCGGCAGGCGCAGATCCGCCAACTGGTTGCCTTCAGTGCCGAGGACCCTGATGTGTTGCCCGTCGCCGTGTGTGTAGGCGAACTGCCCGTCGGGCCCCACGGCCGCCGTCGAGAAGTTGCGTTGGATATCGTCACCAAGCGCCACGATGTGGCGCACATGCCTCAGTTCGTACACACGGTCAGCAAGCGCGGCCTCGTGGTCGGGCCCCTGCTCCGCAGTGGCGATTGCGGTGGCAGCGACGGTGAGGCGGGCAGCCACTAGTGGGTCGTCCGGTGCTGCCTTTTCTGCTGCCACCAGAAGCTTTCTGGCAGTCGCAGTTCTCTGACTGGCCTGCCTATCCTCTTCGGCGGTCATCCATCGGGCCCCGACAACCCCCACAAGAACGACCAACGCCAGAACGACCACAATGACGGCTAAGCTCTTTGCGCGACGCCGCCTTTCCTCGCCGAGCACCTTTTCGAGTTTCTCGTCACGCACCAGGGAGACGATCTTCGCGACGGGCAGCCTCACCTCTTCCCGGCGCAGGCGGGGCCGTTCCATGGCCCGGATCTTTCGCAGGTCCACTATGAGGGGCTCGCTGGGGAAAGTGCCGGACAGCTCGGAGGACAATGCGTTGGTGCGCTGCCAGTCGAAATCGTTGCAATCCCTGTCCCAGTGATATTCGCCGCCCGTGAGACAGATGTAGATGCCTGGCCTGCCCAGAACCTCCCTCCAGTAGTGAATCTCCAACTGGTTCACATACCAGGACTGGGCAGACCCGGGCGAGGCCAAGAGGATGAACTTCCGCGATGCCTTCAGAGCCTTCTGGATCTCATCGGGAAGCGACGTTCCGAGGGGCAGGCTTGTCTTGTCCAGAAAGATCTTCAACCGGCGCCTTCTGAACAAGGGGGCGCCGAGCTTGGTCACGAGGCCCCGTAAAACAGGGGCGAAGGACTCGTCAGCCGCGTGGTTGTACGAGATGAACGCATCGTACTGCAGGTCGTCAGCCCGGTCGTCAACAGGAGTCCGTGCTTCCGGTCGGTGCCCCTTCATCGGCACTGCTTCCGGCCGGTTCCAGCCTCTTCCCCGGCTGCCGCCCCTGTGGACTCCGTCTGGCGCTCGGCGAACACTGCCGTCATCCTCCCCCAGCGTTGCAACTCTAGTGCGCCATATCATCCCTGCTCGATGGAGGGTCATGCCAGCCCGGCAGGCCTCAGCAACCGTCCCGCCCGTAGTTCAGGACCAAGAGGTCCCGTGCCAAAGCCCTGCCAGATACGAGGGTCAGCCGCGGTCAACAAGGGTGCCTGACAGGCGTATCCATGCCTACTAGCTCGGCCATAAAAGCCGCAGGTCACAGGCAAGGCTCCCCTACCTCTCTCCTAAAGCGGTGCTCCTCGAAGCCATCGCATCATGGGTGCATGAGGCTGCAACAGGAACCGGCCCTGGTGCACGGGGTGTTGCTGCTAAACGAGCTGAGTTTCGATCAGACGCCCTTTACGAGCTGGACCGCCCTCTGCTGCTCATGCCCGGGTACCAGGTGCACCGCCGAGGTCAACAAGTGATCGTCAACCGCGCGGCCGAGAACGTGGAGGCGCCGGCTGGCCGCTGGGAGCCGTGGTGCTGGGAGTGGCGCCTTCTCTGGCGATCGCACCTGTATGGCGGCATTCAGGGCGCCACACCACAAGCGCACCAGATCGAGCGGGGAACAGCGGGGAGCCACGGTAAGAACAGGCGGGCCCGCCGAGGCCGCCCATCCGCTGTTCGTCCAGGTCAGTGACCAACTCGGCCGCAAATGCCCGCAGCTTCCCAAGCTGATGGCTCAGGCAGTGTGCTCACGGGCCGGCCGTCCTGGCTTCCTCTGGTCGACGACACCTCGACAGCGTGGCTGAGGCCAGTGGGAGTGCGGCGAGGCAAACGCGCGCCTGGCCGGTCGGCAAACCCGCCATCGTGGCTGACTGTCGTCGGTTGAGGCACAGACGACTTGAGTCCACGGTGCACCGTGCCGTCCGGCTGAGGCGACGTCTCTGCCCTGTGTGATTCTGCGAGGTGGAAGGGGAATGCAGCCCTGTGGCGGAGTAAGGCCAGGGGAGGGGTGGACAGGTGGCGCAACGGGGCAGCGGCCGAGGCAACGACTATCAGCGGCAGCAGCAGGCGTTACGACGAGCCCAGGAACAACGGGCACGACAAGCGGAGCGGGAACGCAAGGCCGCTGAAACGGCCAGCAAGCGGCAGGAACGCGAGCGGAAGGCCGCGTATCAGGAGCAGCAGGCCGAGCAGGCGCAGGTGCGCACAATCGGAGTCGAGCACGAGGTCGAGCAGCTCGGGCAGTTGCTCCGTGACGCCTTGGTGGGCGATCCGCCGACGACCTTCGAGCGCCGGCGGAGGACTCACACGCCGAAGAAGTTAGACGAGCGTCCTTGGTCTCGTCCGGAGCCTTCACCGCGCTGGGAGAAGTTCGCACCACCGGAGCCTGGCGGTCTGGCCGCTGTCCTGGGTCTTGGCAGGAAGCGCTACGAAGCTGAGGTTGCCGAGGCGCGTGTGCGGTTCAATGAGGCACAAGATCGCTACAGGCGAGCCGAGCAGAAGCGGCTGGCAACGCTGGAGCGGAAGCGTGCCGAGCATCGCCAGGCCGAAGCGCAGGCCCTTGACGAGGTGGCGGCCTTCAACTCGAAGCTGGACGAGGAGCGCGAGGCGTACAGGGCCGGGGAGCCCGCGGCGGTCGAGGCTCATCTAGGGGCTGTTCTGGATGCGTCGGTGTATCCAGTGGGCTTCCCGCACGAGCATCGGATCGCCTTCCGTCCTGCCACCGGTGACGTACTCGTTGAGATCCATTTGCCTCCTGAGGCAGTCGTTCCTACGGTGCGGGGCTACCGGTACGTGAAGAACCGGGACGAGACGACCGTGCTGCCTCGTCCGGAGAAGGAGCGCAAGGAGATCTACGCTTCCGTCCTGGCGCAAGTCGCTCTGAGGACAGTGCACGAGGTCCTGACGAGTGATCCGGACCGGGTCGTCAATGGCGTGATCCTGAATGGCCATGTGAGAACCATTGATCGGGCTACCGGTCAGGAGGTCTCACCCTGTCTGGTGACGCTCAGCGCCAGCAGGGAGCAGTTCGGGAAGCTCCGTCTCAGTCAGGTTGATCCAGCGCAGTGCCTCAGGGGACTCAACGCTCTGGTGTCTCCCAACCCCTACGATCTCGAACCGATTCGCCCCATCGTCGAATTCGACCTGTCGAAGTACCGGCTCATGGACAGCATGGATGTCGTCGCCGGCTTGGACAACAGGCCCGTGCTGGTGAAGCTGACGCCCACCGAGTTCGAGCACCTGATTCGCCAACTGTTCGAGGCGATCGGCATGGAGGCCTGGAACACCCAGGCGTCCAAAGACGAGGGCGTTGACGCGGTTGCCGTCAGCAAGGACCCCGTCTTCAACGGTGAGTGCATCATTCAGGCGAAGCGCTACAGCAAGCTCGTGGGTGTTGAGTCCGTTCAGGCGCTCGCCGGAGTGGTCGAGCACAAGCGGGCTGCCAAGGGGGTCCTGATCACCACATCGTGGTTCGGCAGGGCCAGCCACGACTTTGCCCGCCAACATGGTCGGCTCCAGCTCATCGAAGGGCCGGAACTCAAGTACCTGATCAAGGAACACCTTGGCAAGGATGTGATTCCGGGCCCGGTCCCCCCGAAGAGGCGCCCCTCGCGCTGAGGTCGGCGGGCCGCCCACACAGACCGAGGAGCTGGGCCGTCTCTGGGCCGTCCGAGGCCGCTCAACAGTGGCCAAGGACGACCAATGACAACCACCAGGCGCACGAGTCCACCGCTCCTGACCAGCAAAAACCCAGCTCACCAAGATCCCCGACAAGACCCAGGGCAAGAAGAAGTAAGCGCCCACGCACAAGCCCCCCGCCCGCACTTCCCGCACGGACAGGGGGCTCGCCGCTCTCAGTGGAGTGCTACTGCACGTCCACGAAGTCGCCCGTAGCCTTCACCGCCGGCGTGGTGGAGGTCCCCGTGAAGTACCAGCGCCAGTAGCCGTCCTCCGACGCGGTGACCGTGGTGGTCAGGGTGCCGGTGCTGGAGGTGTTGACGGTCTTGACGGTGGTGTAGGTGGTCGCGCTCGCCTTGCGGAACTGGAGCTTGACCGGCTGGCCGGCGTAGCCGCGGTAGTCGAGGGTGTCCCAGTTGGCCCGGCTGAGCTTGCCGGTGACCGTGAGTGTCTTGCCCTTGGCGACCGGTTCGGGGCCGGCGTCCACGGTCAGTTTGGACAGGCGCTGGAGACGGGTGGTGGTGTAGGCCCACCGGTTCGTCCAGCTGCCGTCGTTGGCGGACACGTGCACGCCGACCTTCCACGTTCCCGCGTCGGCGTTGGTGACCCACCAGTCCGGCTCGAAGGTGAAGGTCTTCGAGCAGGTGGAGGTCGTGGCGCTGGAGGCTACGCAGTCCGCGGGTGTGGTGTCCTCGTTCGGAGTGACGTAGTCGGTGGCGTCGAAGTAGGGGTCGGCGCCGTCCGGGCCGCGCCAGAGGTAGAAGTCCGCGTCCCAGATGCCCGACGGGTCGGTGGCGGTCACCGACACGGTGACGGTCTTGTCGGTGACGCCGACGACGATGTCCTTGTCACCGTTGACGGAGACGTCGGTGATCTGGATGTCGCCGACGCCGTCGTCCGCGTACGCCGCCGGACCGGTGAATCCGCCCAGCACACCTGCGGCGGCCAGTACGGCGAAGAGTGCGCGTTTGCGCATGGGGCTCCTTGCGAGGGTGAGGTCGCCCCGTCTGCTGTCTGATGTGTACACGGCGGGGCGAACGAAAGGGCACACCGTAGTGAGCAGCCCCGCCGGTCACAAGCAGACGCTGTTTTCCGACATTCACGACATGCGTCAGCGTCGCGCTCAGCGTGAGAACGGACCGCCCAGCCGCGCGTACGACAGCTTCAGCGACGTCACCGAGTACGCCTTCGAGCCCGTCGTCGTGAGCCCCGTGCCGGAGCCCTTGAGGAAGTGGACGAGGCCCCAGCGGTCCTCGTAGCCGAGCTGTTCGTTGGTGCTGATCACCAGGTCCGCGCGGCCGTCGCGGGTGTAGTCAGTGAACTTGAGGCTGGCGCCGAAGAGGTCGTCGGTCTCGGGGGTGCCGGTGATGCCGGAGGTGTCCTGGGAGTAGGACTTGGCGCCGGTGGCGGACAGGCCGCCCGCGCGGCCGAGGAGGACCGTGACCGTGCCGGCGTTGCGCTTGGTGCCCAGGTCCTCGCCGCCGGCGCCGACGGCGAGGTCCGCGTAGCCGTCGCCGTTGACGTCACCTGCGGCGATGGCGGAGCCGAAGTAGTCCCCGTTCTCGGAGGAGCCGGGCACGCCGGTGGTGTTCTGAGTGAACCTGACCTGCTTGCGGGCGGTGTCGGGGCCGTTCGCGCCGCCGTACTGGACGGTGACGTAGCCGCGCTCGCCGTCCCCCGTCTCGTAACCGCGGCCGATGGCCAGGTCACCGTAGGAGTCCTTGTCGAAGTCGCCGACGGCGAGGATGTCGCCGCCCTGGTGGCCGCCGTCGTCGGGCACCCGCAGCTCGGCCGCGCGCTGGGTGAAGGTGCTGCCGCCGCGGTGGAAGAACGCCCGCAGGTCCAGGTCGCTGGAGCGCACCAGGTCCCTGCCGAGGATGTACAGGTCGGTGGCCGCGTCGGGGGTGACCCGGCCCGCGACCAGGTTGTCGGGGGCCAGGTAGCCGTACCCGCCGCCCAGGGAGTCCCAGCCGCTCTTGCCGCCGGTGCGCGTGAAGGGGCCCTTCAGCAGGACCACGCCCGCCGTGCTGTTGCTGGTCACTGCGAGGTCCGCGTCGCCGTCGCCGTCGAAGTCGCCGGTCACCACGTCCTGGCCGAACACGTCACCCGAGTGCTCGTTCTGCTGCGGGATCGGCGAGTTGAAGACCGTTCCCGGGCCGAGGCCCTGCGCGCCGCCCCAGACGACGGTCAGCCCGCCGCGCATCTGTACGTCGCCGACGTCCTCGTAGGGGGACGACACGACCAGGTCGGCATAGCCGTCACGGTCGAGGTCGGCCGTGGTCGCGGCGGTTCCCCAGCCGTCATTCGCCTCCACCGCGCCCGGGATGCCGGGGGAGTCCTGGTGGATGATCTGGACGCGGGTGCCGGGGCCGGACGACGTGCCGTAGACGACGGTGACCCGCCCGTCCTTGCCGTGCTCACCGCCCAGCATGACGAGGTCGCGGTAGCCGTCGCCGTTGAAGTCGTCCGACAGCTTGGCGGGGGCCGCCGATGCCGCGGGAGCCACGAGGAGCGGTGTGCAGACCGCTGCCGCGAGGGCCGCGGCAGCGGTGAGGGCGGTGCGTCTGGCGCGCATGGTTCTCCGTTGTCCGAGAGCGTGCTGGGTGTGATCAGCCGCGCTCTACGACACGTACGGCAGTCGAATGGTTGTGCGCACGCGCCACCCGGAACGGTTCCGGGACAGCTCCGGGACAGCTCCGGGACACCCAGGGACAGCTCTCGGCGAGGGAGAACCCGGGATCAGACCGTCAGCGGCACCGCATGTACCTCGTCCGCCTTGTGCCCGGCCCGCTCGTGGACGCGCTGGACCGCTTCGGCCGACGGGGCCTCGGAGAGGCAGTAGACGACACCGGACTCCGGGTCGGCCCACGCCTGCTTGAAGTGGACCCGCTCGTCCTGCTCGATGGCGAGGTCCGCCTGGTGGGCCTCGCGGAGCTGGTCCTCGGTGATGCCCTTCATGTTGTGGTGGACGTCCATGAACTCGGGCATGGCCTCCACCTCCTTCCCAGAGAGGGAGCCCTGCTGCCCCTTCCGTAGAGAGGGAGCCCTGCTACCCCTTCCATGCTGCGCCGAAGGGCCCCCGGCAGCACGCCGGGGGCCCTGCACGAAGCGAAAGGTGCTCACCCGCACTGGCACGGGTTGCCCGACTGGCATCCGCAGCCGCACCCGGAGCCGCAGCCGCAGGCGCCGATCAGCATGAGGTTCCTGATCTCCGCCGGCTGCTCGGTCCCGCGTTCCTGCGTGGGGTCGGGCGTCGTACCGGGAGTGCTGGGGGAATCGGCCATGGTCCCTCCTCGAGGCTGGAGCCTGTGCCCATTGCATGCCCGGTTCCCTGGGCGCATCAACGGCGCACAGTGGCTCGTACGCGCCCCACCTCGCCCCAACGCGTCGGTCAGGCGCCCTCCGTCCCCGCCGCCGGCTGGATCTCCGTCTGCATCTCCTGCTGCAGTTCGTCCGCGTGCTCACCTGTCACCAGGAACACCACCCGCTTGGCGACCGCGACCGCGTGGTCGGCGAACCGCTCGTAGTAGCGGCCGAGCAGGGTCACGTCGACGGCCGTCTCGATGCCGTGCTTCCAGCGGTCGTCCATCAGGTGCTGGAAGAGGGTGCGGTGCAGCAGGTCCATCGCGTCGTCGTCCTGTTCCAGCTGGAGCGCCAGGTCGACGTCCTTGGTGACCAGCACCTCCGCGGCCTTCGCCATCAGCCGCTGGGCGAGCTGGCCCATCTCCAGGATGGTCGCGTGCAGGTCGTGCGGGACCGCGCGCTCGGGGAAGCGCAGCCGGGCCAGCTTCGCCACGTGCTGGGCGAGGTCGCCGGAGCGCTCCAGGTCGGCGGACATCCGCAGCGAGGTCACGACGATCCGCAGGTCCGTCGCCACCGGCTGCTGGCGGGCCAGCAGGGCTATGGCCCGCGCCTCCAGGTCGTGGTGGAGGTCGTCGACCTTCTGGTCGGCCTCGATCACGTTCTCGGCCAGCTTCAGGTCGGCGTCGAGGATGGCCGTCGTGGCGCGCCCGATCGCCGACCCGACCAGCCGGGCCATCTCGACCAGGCCGTCGCCGATCGAGTCCAGTTCCTCGTGGTACGCGTCCCGCATCAGGGTTCCCTCTCGTGCGTCGTTCCCGGGAGTCCGGTGGGTCCGGGGGGTCAAAGGTCAAGGGGCCAGGGGGCCAGGGGGCCAGGAGCCGGAGGCCAGAGGCGTCCGGGGCCGCCGGACCCCTTGCCGAAAACCGTGCCGAAAACCCGTTCCGTCAACCCCACGCTCCCACGATCCGTCCCCTACGCGTCCGTTTCCGCCACCCCAAATGAACCATCACTGGCTCCTGAGTGAACTCTGGGCGACGAGTGTTCGAGCTCCGCCACGGATGGCTGTGGTCACGCCTTACACCATGCCTAACCTGGAGGCATGGACGTGAACGCGGCGGTCGCCGCAGCGGCTGCGATCGCCGGGGTACTGACCGGTGTCATCGCCATGCTGGCGTTCCGCTGGAGCGAGCGCGACCTGAAACGCCCCACCCGCACCTCACTGCACACCGATCCGGTGCTGCCACCCGGCGTGGACACGGTGCTGTCCGTGCTCCGCTCGTCGGCCGTCGTCCTCGACGAGGCCGACGCCGTCGTCAAGGCCAGCTCCGCGGCGTACGCCCTCGGCCTGGTGCGCGGCGGCAAGCTGGCCGTGGAGCCGATGCTCCAGATGGCACGCGACACCCGGCGCGACGGCGAGATACGGCAGGTCGAGCTGGACCTGCCGCGGCGCGGCACCGGCCGCGGCGAGGCGCTGGCGGTGTCCGCGCGGGTCGCCCCGCTCGGCTCCCGCCTGGTGCTGCTGCTGGTCGAGGACCTGACGGAGGCCCGCCGGATAGAAGCGGTACGGCGCGATTTCGTCGCGAACGTCAGCCATGAGCTGAAGACCCCGGTCGGCGCGCTCTCCCTGCTCTCGGAGGCCGTCATGGACGCCTCCGACGACCCGGAGGCCGTACAGCGCTTCGCCGGGCGGATGCAGATCGAGGCGACCCGGCTGACCAACCTGGTGCAGGAGCTGATCGACCTCTCCCGGGTGCAGAACGACGACCCGCTGGAGGACGCCGAGCCGGTCGCGGTCGAGGAACTGGTCGCCGAGGCCATGGACCGCTGCCGGCACGCGGCCTCCACCAAGCAGATCACCATCGCCTCGAACACCGGGGCGCACGAGGGGCCCGACCCGGGCGGGCACCGCGCGGGCGCCGCCGACCTGCACGTCTGGGGCAACCGCGGCCAGCTCGCGGCGGCCCTCGGCAACCTCGTCGAGAACGCCGTCAACTACTCGCCCGCCCGCACCCGCGTCGGCATCGCCGCCCGCCGGGTCACCGCGTCGGGCGGCGACATGATCGAGATCGCCGTGACCGACCAGGGCATAGGCATCTCCGACAAGGACAAGGAGCGCATCTTCGAGCGCTTCTACCGCGTCGACCCGGCCCGCTCCCGCGCCACCGGCGGTACGGGTCTGGGCCTCGCCATCGTCAAGCACGTGGCCGCCTCGCACGGCGGGGAGGTCACGGTGTGGAGCTCCGAGGGACAGGGCTCCACCTTCACCCTGCGGCTGCCGGAGGCGGGCGCCGCCCGCGACCGGGCGCAGCACGGTTCCGCCGGCGGCGGAGCGGGCGCCCGCTCCTCCCGCAGCACGTCCCCTGACGCACCCCCGTACGAAGAAACACTTCCCGCCCCGGAGGTCCTTCCGTGACCCGTGTGCTCGTCGTCGAGGACGAGGAGTCCTTCTCCGACGCCCTGTCGTACATGCTCCGCAAGGAGGGCTTCGAGGTCGCGGTCGCGACCACCGGGCCCGACGGACTCGACGAGTTCGAGCGCAACGGCGCCGACCTCGTCCTCCTCGACCTGATGCTGCCGGGTCTGCCCGGCACCGAGGTGTGCCGGCAGCTGCGCAGCCGCTCCAACGTTCCGGTGATCATGGTGACCGCCAAGGACAGCGAGATCGACAAGGTCGTCGGACTGGAGATAGGAGCCGACGACTACGTCACCAAGCCGTTCTCGTCGCGTGAGCTGGTCGCCCGTATCCGGGCGGTGCTGCGCCGCCGCGGCGAGCCGGAGGAGGTGGCGCCGGCCGCGCTGGAGGCGGGCCCGGTCCGGATGGACGTCGACCGGCACGTGGTCACCGTCTCCGGCTCCAAGGTGGACCTCCCGCTGAAGGAGTTCGACCTGCTGGAGATGCTGCTGCGCAACGCCGGCCGCGTGCTGACCCGTATGCAGCTCATCGACCGCGTCTGGGGTGCCGACTACGTCGGTGACACCAAGACCCTCGACGTCCACGTCAAGCGCCTGCGCGCCAAGATCGAGCCGGACCCGGGCGCGCCGCGCTACCTGGTGACGGTCCGCGGCCTGGGCTACAAGTTCGAGCCGTAGACCGCACCCCACGGACACACGAAAGGGCGGCGCCTCCCCGGGAGGCCCCGCCCTTCGTCATACGGCTGTGAGGTGTACGGCCGTGAGATGTACGGCCGTGAGGTGCACGGCCCTGAGGCGTGCGGCCGTTGGGCGCAGGCCCTGAGGCCTACGGACCGTGAGTCGCACGGCCCCGTGAGTCGCACGGCCGCGTGAGCCACACGGCCCCGTGAGCCGCACGGCCGCGTGGTGTCCACGGCCGTGCGCCCCGCGTGTCTCAGTGACCGGCCGCCTCGTGGTCCTCCGCCGACTCGCCGGCCGGCGCGGACGCGGTGGCGGCGCCGCTCGGGGTGCCGGTGGCGGCGCCGTGGCCGTCGGCCGCGCCGGACGGGGTGGCCTCACCGGACGGCGTGGCGCCCGGGGTGGCGGAGGTGGAGGCCGAGGCGCCCGGCGCCGCCGGGACCTCGGTGGGGCCCCAGGAGGAGAAGTAGCCGCCGGCGGGGACGACGAAGGCCTCCAGGCTCACGTCACCGGTCTCGCTGAAGGAGAAGGTGACCTTCTGGGCGTCGCCGTCCTCCAGGCCCTCGCCGTCCTTCAGTACGGCGGAGGCGTTGTCCTTGCCGCCGATGACGACGGAGCCGCCGGCGGGGATGGTCAGCTTGCCGCCGCCCTTGGCGGGCGACAGCTCCACGGGCTGCGCGATCCCGTCCACGGTGATCTTGTCGAGCGTCTCGGCGCTGTCACCGGCGTTGAAGACGGTGGCGGAGACGACCGCGGGGCCGCTCGCCTCGGGGTCCGGCTGGGTGATGACGACGGCGTTCTGGATCTTGATGTCGCCGACGCTGGTGGCCGCGTTGTCCGGCTTGATCTCCAGGGTCTGCGCGTTGTTTCCGGCGCCGCAGGCGGCGAGCGAGGCGATCGAGAACGCGATGGCGGAGGCGGCGAGGGCGCCGCGTCGAAGGCTGCTGCTCACGGCGGCGGCAACTCCTTGAACGCAGGGGCAGCTGTCCTTGTAAAGCCGCCCTAAGTGGCTGTCAGCGGCCCCAGGTTACCGAGCCGTCCCCGCGCCGCCGCACCCGACCCTCCCCCCGGGCGCGGTTCGTCCGGCGGTTCGCTCCGCCGGGGGGTACCGTCCGGCTTTCCCATTAGCCCGCCGGTAAGACCACGGGCAAACGGTTCGGCATACGGCGTGCGGCGGCACGCGAATTTTCCGTGAAGGAATGCGCGAGCGGCCCCGGAATTGATCACCGTGCGCGACGTGATCACCGCGTGATCGGATGGCGTGATCAATTCCGGAATCGTCTCGTACCCGTCGCCGCGCACCGAACGGAGTAGCGGAAGTCGAGCACTTGGAACCGGACATATGTGGACGTTCGGTTGCTCGGGAGGCGCGTCGGCGGTGTGTGACGTGCCCGATTCGCCCGGCCCGGACAGCCGCTCCCACCTGCGAATACCTTGTTCCGCAGGCCTCGCGAAGCACGTTCCTGTTGCTGTTGTCAAGCCCCGAGATATGCCCTGACCTGCGAAAACGCCATTCAGAAGACGCCGTATCCGTGTTACCCTGGATAGCCACGGAAGGGGTACCTGTCACATGACGTTCAAGGTTGGCGACACCGTGGTCTATCCCCATCACGGGGCCGCGCTGATCGAGGCTATCGAAACTCGCCAGATCAAAGGCGTGGACAAGACCTACTTGGTGCTGAAGGTCGCCCAGGGTGACCTGACAGTGCGTGTGCCAGCGGACAATGCGGAGTTCGTCGGCGTGCGTGATGTGGTCGGTCAGGATGGACTGGACCGGGTCTTCGAGGTGCTGCGCGCGCCGTACGCCGAGGAGCCCACGAACTGGTCCCGTCGCTACAAGGCAAACCTGGAGAAGCTCGCCTCCGGCGATGTCATCAAGGTCGCGGAAGTCGTGCGTGACCTGTGGCGTCGCGAGCGCGAGCGCGGACTCTCCGCCGGTGAGAAGCGCATGCTCGCCAAGGCCCGCCAGATCCTGGTGAGCGAGCTGGCCCTCGCGGAGAACACGAACGAGGACAAGGCCGAGGCCCTGCTGGACGAGGTTCTCGCCTCCTGACGCGTGGCAGCCGCCCGCTGAAGCCCAGTACATCTCGTATCGAGTAGTACCCGAGTACATCTCAGTACACCGAACTGCCGCGGTGCCCGATGACGGAAATCACGTCGCCGGGCGCTGCGGCATGTTTCGTCTGCTGCCGCCCCACACGCCCCACCCCGAGGGACTCCCCCCGGTACTGTGCGTGCCGGGCCCCGGCCGACGGCTCGACCGGTGTCACGGAAGGGTCCGGTCAAGGCTGCGCGCCCGGCACTCCCCACGCTCGGTGAGCGGGGGGTACCCCCAGGCCATACCCAACCAGGCCGAGCACACAAACCTGACAGGAAACGATGTCTGACGTTTCGCGACCTTCGCCGGGAGCGGCCTCCGTCGCCGCCGTGATCCCGGCCGCCGGGCGGGGCGTACGCCTCGGCCCGGGCGCCCCCAAGGCGCTTCGCGCGCTGAACGGCACCCCCATGCTGGTCCACGCGGTGCGGGCGATGGCCGCCTCCCGCGCGGTGTCCCTCGTCGTGGTGGTCGCGCCGCCCGACGGCGCCGCCGAGGTCAAGTCGCTGCTGGACTCGCACGCGCTGCCCGAGCGGACGGACTTCGTCGTGGTCCCCGGCGGCGAGTCCCGGCAGGAGTCCGTACGCCTCGGCCTGGACGCGGTGCCGCCCGGGCACGAGATCGTGCTGGTCCACGACGCGGCCCGCCCCCTGGTGCCGGTGGACACGGTGGACGCCGTGATCGACGCGGTGCGCGCGGGCGCGCGGGCCGTGGTGCCGGCGCTGCCGCTCGCCGACACCGTCAAGGAGGTCGAGCCGGCGGCCGTACCGGGCGAGCCGGAGCCCGTGCTGGCCACGCCGTCGCGCGCGCGGCTGCGCGCGGTGCAGACGCCGCAGGGCTTCGACCGGGCGACGCTGGTGCGGGCGCACGAGACGGTCACCGACGACGTCACCGACGACGCGAGCATGGTCGAGCAGCTCGGCGTCCAGGTCGTGGTCGTGCCGGGTCACGAGGAGGCGTTCAAGGTGACCCGGCCGCTGGACCTGGTCCTCGCGGAGGCGGTGCTGGCGCGCAGGAGGCTCAACGATGGCTTCTGAGGTTCCCCCGCAGCCCCCGCAGCCCCCGCAGGCCCCCTTCGAGATGCCGCTGCCGCAGGTCGGCATCGGCACCGACATCCACGCCTTCGAGGAGGGCCGCGAGCTGTGGTGCGCGGGCCTGAAGTGGGAGGGCGAGGGCCCCGGCCTGGCCGGCCACTCCGACGCGGACGTCGTCGCGCACGCCGCCTGCAACGCGCTGTTCTCCGCCGCCGGGCTCGGTGACCTGGGTCAGCACTTCGGCACGGGCCGCCCCGAGTGGTCCGGCGCCTCCGGCGTGACCCTCCTGACGGAGGCCGCCCGCATCGTCCGCGCGGCGGGCTTCCGCATCGGCAACATCGCGGTGCAGGTCGTCGGCCCCCGCCCGAAGATCGGCAAGCGCCGCGACGAGGCGCAGAAGATCCTCTCGGAGGCGGCCGGTGCGCCGGTGTCGGTGTCGGGGGCGACGACGGACGGGCTCGGCTTCCCCGGGCGCGGCGAGGGCTTGATGGCGGTGGCGACGGCGTTGGTGCTGCGAGAGGGGTGAGTGGTCCGTCCCGAGAGGCGCGGGGCTGTACTGACGTGCGGCTCCGCCGCGATGGGGGTCTCCCCTGCGACCAACCCCCACCGGGCCGCGGCCGACCGGCAACGCCACGACCCACGCACCCTCCTCCGCCCACTACCCTAGGTCTCGTGACTATTCGCCTGTACGACACCAGCGCCCGGCAGATCCGTGACTTCACCCCGCTCAAGCCGGGTTGTGTCTCGATCTACCTGTGTGGTGCCACCGTGCAGGCCGCGCCCCACATCGGGCACATCCGGTCGGGCCTGAACTTCGACATCATGCGCCGCTGGTTCGCCTACCGCGGCTACGAGGTCACGTTCATCCGGAACGTCACCGACATCGACGACAAGATCATCGCCAAGGCCGCCGACCAGGGCCGCCCCTGGTGGGCGATCGGGTACGAGAACGAGCGGGCGTTCAACGCCGGCTACGAGGTCCTCGGCTGCCTGCCCCCGACGTACGAGCCCCGCGCCACCGGCCATGTCACCGAGATGGTCGAGATGATGCGCGGGCTCATCGAGCGCGGGCACGCCTACGAGGCCGACGGCAACGTCTACTTCGACGTGAAGTCCTTCCCCGGCTACCTCCAGCTCTCCAACCAGGAGCTGGAGAACCTGCTCCAGCCCTCCGGCGAGGGCGAGACCGGCAAGCGGGACCCGCGCGACTTCGCCATGTGGAAGGCGGCCAAGCCGGGCGAGCCGACCTGGGAGACGCCCTGGGGCCGGGGCCGCCCGGGCTGGCACCTGGAGTGCTCGGCGATGGCGCACAAGTACCTGGGCAGCGCCTTCGACATCCACGGCGGCGGCCTCGACCTGATCTTCCCGCACCACGAGAACGAGATCGCCCAGGCCAAGGCCTACGGCGACGAGTTCGCCCGGTACTGGGTGCACAACGCCTGGGTCACCATGAGCGGCGAGAAGATGTCCAAGTCGCTCGGCAACTCGGTGCTGGTCTCCGAGATGGTCAAGAAGTGGCGCCCCATCGTGCTGCGGTACTACCTCGGCACCCCGCACTACCGCTCGATGATCGAGTACAGCGAGGAGGCGTTGCAGGAGGCCGAGGCCGCGTTCTCGCGGATCGAGGGCTTCGTGCAGCGCGTGGTGGAGCTGGCCGGCGGCGCGGTCGAGCCGTCCGCCGAGGTGCCGCCCGCCTTCGCCGAGGCGATGGACGACGACCTGGGCGTGCCGCAGGCGCTCGCCGTCGTGCACACCACGGTCCGGCAGGGCAACTCCGCCCTGGCCGCCGACGACAAGGACGCCGCGGTGGCCCGGCTCGCCGAGGTGCGCGCCATGCTCGGCGTGCTCGGCCTCGACCCGCTGGACCCCCAGTGGGCCGGCGAGAGCGAGCGCGGCGAGGACCTGCACGGCGTGGTCGACAGCCTCGTACGCCTCGTCCTGGACCAGCGCGAGTCCGCGCGGGCCCGCAAGGACTGGGCGACCGCCGACGCCATCCGCGACCAGCTCAAGCAGTCCGGGCTGGTCATCGAGGACAGCCCGCAGGGGCCGCGCTGGAGCCTCGGCTCCCGCTGAGCGCCTGATGATCGACTGTGCCGCCCGGCTCCCCGGGCGGCACACTGCATACACGTACGTATCCGACGCACCACAGAGACAGGTAGGTCATGGCCGCGAACAACCGTCGCATGTCCGGCAAGAAGGGCGCGCAGGTCGGCAGTGGCGGCAAGCGGCGCCGGGGCCTGGAGGGCAAGGGGCCGACGCCGCCCGCCGAGATGCGCAAGGGGCACGTCAAGCAGCGGGCCGCCGCCGCGAAGGCCCGGCGCGCGCAGGGCCGCACCCAGCGCCGCCCCGGCGGCAAGGGGACGAGCGAGCTGGTCGTCGGGCGCAACCCGGTGTTCGAGGCGCTGCGTGAGGGCGTGCCCGTCACCACGCTCTACGTCCAGCAGTTCATCGACAACGACGAGCGGGTCCGCGAGGCGCTCCAGCTCGCCGCCGAGCGCGGCAATATCAACCTCATGGAGGCGCCGCGTCCCGAGCTGGACCGGATGACCAACGGGCTCAACCACCAGGGCCTCGTCCTCCAGGTGCCGCCGTACGAGTACGCGCACCCCGAGGACCTGCTCGACGCAGCCGCCGACGAGGGCGAGGACCCGCTGATCGTCGCCCTGGACGGGGTCACCGACCCGCGCAACCTGGGTGCCGTGGTGCGCTCGGTCTCCGCGTTCGGCGGGCACGGCGTGGTCGTCCCCGAGCGGCGCGCGGCCGGCATGACCGCGGGCGCGTGGAAGACCTCCGCCGGTACCGCCGCGCGTACGCCGGTCGCCCGGGCCACCAACCTCACCCGCGCGCTGGAGCAGTACAAGAAGGCCGGTGTCGTGGTCGTCGGTCTCGCCGCGGACGGCGAGGTCGAACTCGGCGAGCTGGAGGCCCTGGGCGGGCCGGTGGCGATCGTCGTCGGCAGCGAGGGCAAGGGCCTGTCCCGGCTGGTCGGCGAGACCTGCGACTTCCGTGTGCGGATCCCGATGCCGGGTGGCGCCGAGTCGCTGAACGCCGGTGTGGCGGCGGGCATCGTGCTGTACGAGGCGGCACGCCGCCGGGCGTGAACGCCGCGAACGGGTGTGCGGGTTGATCACCCGTAAGGGGCATTCGGGTCTGTCCGGGCAAGCTTGACGCGGTCCGGACAGATCCGGCGGGTGAAAGCAGTGTCCTAACCACACGTCACTCGGTTAGATGAGTGTGGACACCAGAACACCCCGCACACCCACGGGGGACCGCTCGTCGGGATTCGACGACGCTCCCGCGCTGAGCATGGTGAAGGTGCCGAGCGATCCGGCGCAGATCATCGTCAATCACGTGAGCTTCCGCGTGCAGCTGGGCGCCTCCTCGCGGCGAGCGCAATCGCCGCGGGTCGCGCGGCACTTGAGCGCCGCCGAGGACACCGCCCGCATCCCCGCCGCGAGTACGGCCGCGGGCAGAGCGGCCCCCGCCGCCGCCCGCCGTCGCCCCGTGGTCTGGAGCGGCAGGTCCGCCCCCGACGACACCGGCGCCCACCGCCTGCTCCAGGCCGTGCGCGGGGCGGGCGTCCGGCACGCCGAGGAGCCCTCGGCGGCCGACGCCGGAGCCACCCAGGTCATCCCGCGCGTCGGCACCGACGGCTACGACGGCACGGGCTACGGCACCGACGGATACACCGGCGCCGGATACGGCGGCGACGGGTACGACGACCTCGACCAGACCGTGGAGACCCCCGTCGTCGGCGCCCAGCGCACCCCCACCGACGGCACCCGGCTGCTGCCGCACATGCGGACCGTGGAGGGGGCGTACGACGAACTGCCCGACGAGGACGAGCGGTTCGACGCGGACCCGGAACCCGACGAGACCGGGCCCGGGACCGAGACCCGCGGCCGGCGGCACGCCGACGACCCCGCGCGGCACGCGTACTACCCCGGGCGGCGGATGAACCTCGGGGTCGTCCTGCTCCCGCTGCGGATCTTCCTCGGCTTCATCTCCATCTACGCCGGCATGGGCAAGCTGTGCGACCCCGTCTACTTCGACGGCGGCAAGCGCGGCTCCATGGTCAAGTGGCTCAACACCCTGCACCCCTGGGAAGTCGCCGAACCGCTGCGCCAGTTCGCCCTGGAGCACCCCGTCGGCTCCGGGCTCGTCATCGCCTTCGCCCAGGTCATCGTGGGTGTCCTGACGGTCTTCGGATGCTGGCAGCGGGTCGCCGCCGTGGGCGGTGCGCTGCTGTCGGCCGCGCTGCTCGTCACCGTCAGCTGGCAGAGCGTCCCGGCCTACGAGACGCCCGACATCATCTACCTCGCCGCCTGGTCGCCGCTGATCATCGCGGGCGCGCCGGTGTACTCGGTGGACGGACGCCTCGCCGGGCTCGCCTGGCGCCGCCTCGGACCGCGCTCCGACATCTGGGAGCTGCGGCGCTATGTGCTGCGCCGCGGCGCCCTCGTCACCGCCGTCATCGTCGGGCTGACCCTGCTGGCCGGCTCCCTGTTGGGCGGCGCCGTGCGCGACGCCGACCGGGTGGTCGTACCCGGCCCCGGCGAGCCGCCGCGCAACGAGCTGCCCGGCTCGCCGCTGCCGCAGGAGCCCGGCGAGCGCCGCGCGGACACCAGCCCGTCCGCCACCACCTCCTCGCCCACCCAGGGCACCACCTCGGCGCCCACGGCGGGCACGGAGGGCGCCACGACCACGCCGGGCGCGACCCGCGAGGCCACGACCGGCGGGGCACCCAGCCAGACCCAGGGCACGGCGGGGCAGGCGCCGCCGCAGCAGTCCTCCCCGGAGCAGCAGGCGCCGAGCACCACGACCGGGCCGACGTCCGGCGGCGGCTCCACCGCCACCGGCGGCGGCACGGGCACGCCGGCCGGCAGCGGCGGCGGCGAGACGTCGTCCGGGCGGCCCGGACTGGTCGGGGGCCTGCTCGGGTAGCGGCCCGCGCATCCCTCCTACGGCGACGGGGGCCCCGCACGTGAGGTGCGGGGCCCCCGTCGCCGTACGCCGGCGGAGCGCTGTCGGATCGGCGGGATGGGCGGGACCGGCGGTTTCGGCGGTTTCGGCGGGAGGACGCCGGGCGGGCGCCGGCGAGGCCGGGAAGGCGCCGGGGGAAGGGCTGCGAGAGGGCCGGAGAGGGGGTTGGGAGAGGGCCGGGGGAGGGCGTTCAGCGGCCCAGGGCCGCCAGTTCCTTCGCCGCCTCCGTGAGGTCCTTCGCGGTGTCGATGGCGCGCCAGTACGCCCCGTGCGGGATCGGGAAGCCGGCCAGGCGGCGCTCCCGCGCCAGGTGCGGGAAGGTGGTGCGCTCGTGGTCGCCGCGCTCGGGGAGCAGGGCGGCGAACCCGGGGGAGAAGACGTAGACGCCCGCGTTGATCTCGAAGGTGGACGGCGGGGCCTCGATGAAGTCGGTGATGTGACCGAAGCCGTCGGTGCGGACGGCGCCCCAGGGGATGCGCGGACGGGCCAGGGCGAGCGTCGCGACGGCGTCCCGCTCGGTGTGGAAGTCGGCCATCTCGCGCAGCGAGAAACGGGTCCAGATGTCGCCGTTGGTGGCGTACCAGGGGCGGTCCGGGTGGGGCAGATGCGCGGCGGCGAACTTCAGGCCGCCGCCGCGGCCGAGCGGTTCCTTCTCCACGACGGTGGTGACGGAGACCGGGAGTTCGGCGGAGTCGAGCCACTCCTTGAGGACCTCGGCGAGGTGGCCGCAGCTGACCACCACGTCGGTGACGCCCTCCTCGGCGAGCCAGGCGAGCTGATGACCGATGATCGGCGTCCCCGTGCCGGGGATCTCGACCATCGGCTTGGGCCGGTCGTCGGTGTAGGGGCGCAGCCGGGAGCCCTGGCCGCCGGCCAGGATGACCGCCTGGGTGGGGCGGGTCGCGGCGTTCGGATCAGTCATGCCCGAACTGTACGTGCCGCCGGGCGCCTACCGGCTCGGAAGGTGGTGTGCGTGTGCGCGTACGGGCCGTCCGTGGTCGTTCGCGCCCACGCGTGGCGGAGCCGTGTGCCGACACGGCCCCGCGCCCCCAGGGGGCGGCTGCGCCTCCCCCCAGGGACCGGGTTCAGCCATGGGCCGCCAGGACGCCCGACGCGTACGACGTGTCGCAGACCGGGCGGGCGAAGGACTGGGCGCGGGTGGGGCCGTAGGCGGCGACGGCGGCGCGGCCGAGGGCGCGGGCGATGGAGACGCAGTGCTTGGCGAGGGAGGGGCGCTCGTCCACGGCCTGCTGGAGGTGGGTGAGGGCGACGCCGGGGTTCTTGCGCTGCAGCTCGGTCAGGAGCTGGTCGCGCAGCACCTCGTGGGCGGCCTTGCGCTGGGCGCGGGTGGAGGCGTCGGCGACCGAGATGTCCGAGGCGGCGAGCACCGAGCCCTCGGGGCTGCCCGACCAGTTGACATGCGTCACCGCGAGGGTCCCGGAGAGCACCAGGACGACGGGCAGGACGAGGGCGAGGGAGCGGCCGATCCGGCGGGCGGGGCCCCGGCCGCGTCGCGTCTGTTGGGTGGTGGAGTGCTTCACGCTCGTGAGGGTAGCGCCCGGTAATGATTTGGCGACATTTGGTCACCGGTTCGGGGGACGGGAAGGGGCGGGGCCGGGGCGGCGTGTTGACGAACGGTGGTCGAAATGGAGGAGTGTGCCGGGGTATTTGTCGACAACGAAATGGGCTCCGCAGGGGTCTGCGGAGCCCATTTCGTCAACCTGGGTGAATTACCCGGGGTTGTGCCGCTCAGTCGGACAGGCGCGCGCCGGTCGACGTGGAGAAGACGTGGGTCTCGCCGGCCCGCGGGACGACGTGCAGCGTGCTGCCCTTCTCCGGGACCTCACGGCCGCCGACGCGGACCACGAGGTCCTTGGACTCGCCGCCGACGCTGGCGGTGCCGTAGACGAACGCGTCGGAGCCCAGCTCCTCCACGACGTTGACGGTGACCGCGACACCGAGGTCGGAGTCGGGGCCGGCCACGTCGAAGTGCTCGGGGCGGACGCCGACGGTGACCGTCTTGTCGGTGGTGGCGGAGAGCGCGTCGCGCTGCACCGGCACGACCGAGTTGCCGAACTTCACGCCGCCGTCGGTGATCGGCACCTCGACCAGGTTCATGGCGGGCGAGCCGATGAAGCCGGCGACGAAGAGGTTCGCGGGCTTGTCGTACATGTTGCGCGGGGTGTCGACCTGCTGGAGCAGACCGTCCTTGAGGACCGCCACGCGGTCGCCCATCGTCAGGGCCTCGACCTGGTCGTGGGTGACGTAGACGGTGGTGATGCCGAGGCGGCGCTGGAGCGAGGCGATCTGCGTACGGGTGGACACGCGCAGCTTGGCGTCCAGGTTGGACAGCGGCTCGTCCATGAGGAAGACCTGCGGCTCGCGCACGATGGCGCGGCCCATGGCGACACGCTGGCGCTGACCGCCGGAGAGCGCCTTCGGCTTGCGGTCCAGGTACTGGGTCAGGTCGAGGATCTTCGCGGCCTCCTCGACCTTCTGCCGGATCTCCGCCTTGTTGACGCCCGCGATCTTGAGCGCGAAGCCCATGTTGTCGGCGACCGTCATGTGCGGGTAGAGGGCGTAGTTCTGGAACACCATGGCGATGTCCCGGTCCTTGGGCGGCAGGTGGGTGACGTCGCGGTCGCCGATGCGGATGGCGCCGCCGTTGACGTCCTCCAGGCCGGCGAGCATGCGCAGGGAGGTGGACTTGCCGCAGCCGGACGGGCCGACCAGAACGAGGAACTCGCCGTCCGCGATCTCGATGTCCAGGGCGTCGACGGCGGGCTTGTCGGAACCCGGGTAGATCCGGGTCGCCTTGTCGAACGTGACAGTGGCCATGGTGAATGGGCCCCCTTCTACCGGCAGGAACGTGCCGGACGATCCGTTGTAGGAAGGTGGTGGTCTAGTCCACACGGGTGACCGGGCGAACTGGGTCGAGACGGTACCTGCCGTTCACCTGTTCTGTCAGTAGTCGGACGGCTGTGAACTTCGCGGAAATTTTCGACAGGGCGCGGCCGGGAGCTGGGTACACTGCACGGGCGCGCTGTCCTTCACGCGCGCGTGCCTCCTTAGCTCAGCTGGTTAGAGCGCCGCTCTTGTAAAGCGAAGGTCGTCGGTTCGAATCCGACAGGGGGCTCTGACGCTGAACAGCACGAACGCCCCGGCCGGTGATCGGTCCGGGGCGTTCTACATCTCCGGGTGACATCAACCGCCCCCTTGGATAGGCCGTCGAGATCGAGCGCGAGGCGAGGCCCGGTGGTCGTGGTCAGCCCCGTGCCTCTCGTACGCGTCGGGCGATCTCCAGGTGTTCCTCGCGCGGGGGGCGGTCGTCCTCGAGGTTCCACAGGCAGGTCTGGAGGACGCGGGCGAGGGTCCAGGCGCGGGCGCGGGGGCGGTCCAGGGTGAGGGTGTCGGTCAGGGCGTCGAAGCGCCAGTGGATCTCGTCGGCGTCGAAGCGGTTGGCGAGTGCGGGGAACAGGTCGAAGCCGGGGTCGCCCGCGAGGGGTTTGGGGTCGATGGCGAGCCAGTCCGCGCGGTCGGCGGCGAGGACGTTGTCGTAGTGCAGGTCCCAGTGCAGGAGGCGGTCGCCGGGCTCGTCGGCGACCTCGCGCAGGGCCGCCGCGCAGTCGGCGAGCAGGCGGCGCGGCTCCGGGTCGGGGACGCGTTCCAGGGCCCGCCGGGTCCGCTCCAGCATGACGGGCGCGAGGGCGCCGAGGCGGCGCAGTTCCGGCGGGGCGGGACGGGCGGTGAGGTGGGCGAGCAGGCGGGCGATGACGAGGACGGCCTCGCGGCTGTCGGCGACGTGGGAGAGCATCCGGGCCGGGTCGAGGCGTTCCAGGAGCATGGTGCCGGTGTCCGGGTCGTGGTCGAGGAGGCGGACCGCCCCGTCGCCGTCCCAGGCGCGCAGCGCGACCGGCTCGCCCTCGGTCTCCTCGTCCGGGAGCTGGAATTTGAGCACGGCCCGGGTGCCGTCCGCGCGGAGCACGGGCAGGACCAGGGCGCACACGCCGTACATCGACGGGCCGTCCGGCCGCAGCTCCCAGCGGTCGAGGAAGGCGGCGGCCAGATCCGGCAGGCGGGCGACGAAGGCGCGGCCCTCCTCGCCGTTGAACTGCTCCTGCGACGCGGCGAGTTGTTCCGGGACATGGATCACGGGGACGAGCCTATGCGCCGCCGGGGCGCGCAGGATTCCACGGAATCCGAAGGAGACACCGGCCCTCCGCGCGGGTTACCGTCCGGGTCCATGAGCAGCGGTGTCGTGAACGGCGGAGTCTCCTTCTGGTACGCGGCCGACGGGTTTCCCGAGGTCAGGAGGCCGTTGGAGGGGGACGCGTCCGCCGATGTGGTGATCGTCGGGGGCGGGTACACCGGGCTGTGGACCGCGTACTACCTGAAGAAGGCCGCGCCCTTCCTGCGGATCACCGTCCTGGAGCAGAAGTTCTGTGGCTACGGCGCCTCCGGGCGCAACGGCGGCTGGCTGTACAACGGCGTCGCCGGGCGGGACCGGTACGCGAAGCTGCGCGGCCACGAGGCCGCCGTACGGCTCCAGAGGGCCATGAACGACACCGTCGACGAGGTGATTTGGGTCGCCGAGGCGGAGGGCATCGACGCCGACCTGCACAAGGGCGGGGTGCTCGAAGTCGCCCGCACGCCCGCGCAGCTGGCCCGGCTGAAGGCCTTCCACGCGGCGGAGGTCGCCTTCGGGGAGAAGGACCGGGAGCTGTACGGCGCGCGGGAGACCGCCCGGCGGATCCGGGTCGCGGACGCGGTCGGCTCGACGTGGACGCCGCACGGGGCGCGGGTGCACCCGGTGAAGCTGGTGAAGGGGCTCGCGGCGGCCGTGGAGGCGCTCGGCGTGGTCATCCACGAGTCGACGCCGGTCACGGAGATCCGGCCGAAGCACGCGGTGACGCCGTACGGCACCGTCCGCGCGCCCTATGTGCTGCGCTGCACCGAGGGATTCACCGCCTCCCTGAAGGGGCAGCGGCGCACCTGGCTGCCGATGAACTCGTCCATGATCGCGACCGAGCCGCTGACCGACGAGCAGTGGGCGGCGATCGGCTGGGACGGCAGGGAGACCCTGGGCGACATGGCGCACGCGTACATGTACGCCCAGCGCACCGCCGACGGCCGGATCGCGCTCGGCGGGCGCGGAGTGCCGTACCGCTTCGGGTCGCGGACCGACAACGACGGGCGCACGCAGGCGGAGACCGTGGAGGCGCTGCGGGAGATCCTGGTCGCCTTCTTCCCGCAGCTCGCCGGGGTGCGCGTCGAGCACGCCTGGTCGGGGGTGCTCGGGGTGCCGCGCGACTGGTGCGCGACCGTCACCCTGGACCGGTCGACGGGGCTCGGCTGGGCGGGCGGCTACGTCGGGTCCGGCGTCGCCACCGCCAACCTGGCCGGGCGGACCCTGCGGGACCTGGTCCAGCAGGACTCCGGGCAGGGCGGGCGCACCGAGCTGACCGAGCTGCCGTGGGTCGGGCACAAGGTGCGCCGGTGGGAGCCGGAGCCGCTGCGCTGGCTGGGCGTGCACGGCATGTACGCCACCTACCGGACGGCGGACCGGCGGGAGACGGTGACGCACAGCGCCGAGTCGTCGCGGCTGGCGCGGTGGGCGGACCGGGTGGCGGGGCGGCACTGAGACTCAGGCCGCGGACTGTGCCGCCGGGGCCTTCTCCGGTGCCCCGTGCCTCGATCGAGGGGGCCTGCCGGTGATCATCAGGGCGGCGAGCAGACCGGCGAGAAGCATGATGCCCGCCGCCCACCAGATGGCGACCGAGTAGCCGTGGACGAGGCTCTGGCGGATGATCGTCTCCCGCTGGGCAGGGTGGGCCGGATGGGCGGCGAGGTAGCCGCCGGCGCTGGTGGTGGCGATCGTGTTGAGCAGGGCGACGCCGAGGGAGGCGCCGACCTGCTGCGAGGTGTTGAGGGTGGCCGAGGTGACGCCGGCGTCCCGGGGGGCGACCCCGGCGGTCGCGTTGGCGAACACCGGCGTGTAGGTGAGGCCCATGCCGAGGCCCACGAGGATCAGCGCGGGCAGGACCTCGGTGGCGTACTCCGCGTCCACCGTCAGCCGCGTCAGGATCAGCATCCCGGATGTGGCCAGGAGCATGCCGGGGGCCACCAGCAGGCGCGGGGCGACGCGCGGGATGAGCCGGGCCGAGATCTGGGTCGAGCCGATGATGATCGAGCCGGTGAGCGGCAGGAAGGCCAGCCCGGTCGTGACGGGGGAGTACTCCCTGACGACCTGGAAGTAGTACGTCATGAACAGGAACATGCCGAACATGCCGATCACGGCCAGACACAGGGTCAGGAAGCAGCCCGCGCGGTTGCGGTCCCGCAGGATGTGCAGCGGCAGCAGGGGCGTACGGGCCCTGCTCTGCCACCACACGAAGCCGGCGAGCAGGGTCATGCCGGCGGTGAGCAGGCCGAGCACCCGGACGTCCGCCCAGCCCCTCGGCTGCGCCTCGCTGAGGCCGTAGACGATCGCCAGCAACCCGCCGCAGCCGAGCAGCACGCCGGGCACGTCGAGCCGGGCCCCGGCGGGGCGGGGGCCCTCGTGCACCAGGGCGTACGCACCGATGAGCGCGGCGATCCCCATGAGCACGTTGACGTACAGGCACCAGCGCCAGCCCAGGTACTCGGCGAGCACTCCGCCGAGGACGAACCCGATGGCCGCTCCGCTGCCCGCCAGGGCGGAGTTGATGCCGAAGGCCTTCCCGCGCTCCTTGGGGTCGGTGAAGGTCGTGGTGAGCAGGCTGAGCGCGGACGGGGCGAGCACGGCGGCGAACATGCCCTGGAGGGCGCGGGCGCCGAACAGCATGCCCGGGGTGGTGGCCGCGCCACCGAGCGCGGAGGCGGTGGCGAAGCCGACCAGCCCGATGACGAAGGTGCGCTTGCGGCCGACCAGGTCGGCGATCCGGCCACCGAGCAGCAGCAGTCCGCCGAAGGCGAGGGTGTAGGCGGTGATCGCCCACTGCCGGTTGCCGTCGGTCATGCCCAGGTCGCGCTGGGCGGAGGGAAGCGCGATGTTCACGATGGTCGAGTCGAGGACGACCATCAGCTGGGCCATGGCGATGACCACCAGGCTCCACCAGCGGCGGGGGTCCGCGGCCGGAGGAGCCGTCGTGGGGGAGGGCGGGTCACGTCGGGGGACGCTCATGCGGGTCAGAAGACCATGAAATGGTACGTACCGCACCCTGACCGCTCACTCGGCGTGAACGCCCCGCCCGGTCAGGGCTCCAGGACCACCTTGCCGGTCGTCCCCCGGGTCTCCAGCGCGCGGTGCGCGGCGGCGGCCTCGGCGAGCGGGAAGCGCTGCACGGCCGGGACGAGCCGGCCGGCGGCGGCCTCGGCGAGGGCGCGCAGCTCCAGGGTGCGCACCGGGTTCTCCCCGCCGGCCTTCCGCATCATCACCGGGCCCAGCACCTGCTCGGAGACGCCCTCGACGAGGTACGCCGACCCGTCGCGCAGCCCTTCCCCGGACCAGCCGAAGACGATGTGCCGCCCGCCCGGGCCGAGCAGGGCGACGGACGCGCGGGCCGCGTCCCCGCCGACGCCGTCGAAGACGAGGGTGGCGGGCCGGCCGCCGAGCCAGGCGCGCACCTTCTCCGGCCAGTCCGGGTCCTTGTAGTCGACGGCGAGGTCGGCACCGTTCGCCTCCACGCGCGCGGTCTTCTCGGGGCCGCCGGCCAGGCCGACGACGGTCGCGCCGGCGTTCTTGGCGTACTGCACCAGCAGGGTGCCGATCCCGCCGGCGGCGGCCGGGATCATCACGATGTCGTCCGGGCCCGGCTCGGCGAACTGGACGATGCCCATGGTCGTACGGCCTGTGCCGATCATCGCGACGGCCTGCGCGAAGTCCAGGTTGTCCGGCACCTCGTGCAGACGCTCGGCGTCGGTGACGGCGCGTTCGGCGTAGCCGCCGGGCGCGAAGCCGAGGTGGGCGACGACCCGCCTGCCGAGCCAGCTCTCGTCGACGTCCGCGCCGAGCGCGTCGACGACGCCCGCGACCTCGCGGCCGGGGATGGTGGGCAGGGCGGGCAGCTCGGGCAGCGGACCCCGCATGCCCTCGCGGATCGCGGTGTCGAGCAGGTGGACACCGGCCGCGGCGACCTCGATCCGGACCTGGCCGGGGCCGGGGACGGGGTCCTCGACCTCCTCGTGAACGAGGTTGTCGGCGGGGCCGAAGGCGTGGAGACGGATGGCGCGCATGGAATCCCCCCGGGACTGTCGTGTTCCGCCGGTCGTGGTCACCGGCCCTTGTCGGCCCCCTACTCTCCGACCTCAAGCGTGCTTGAGGTCAAGCGGGCGTGATCCGTGCCGGCCGAGCGCCAGCGACACCGCGGTCAGCGCGCTGGTGAAGGACACCTCCGACAGCACACCCGGCGCGGCCACCTGGTCGCCCGCCAGGTACACGCCGTCGCCGCGGTCGATGGCCGGACGGTCCCGCCAGGTGGTGCCGGGCAGGTCGACGGCGCCGGTACGGCCGTTCGCGACCGCCTCGCTGCGCCAGGTGACGCGCTCGCGCCAGCCCTCGAAGGCCAGGTCGAGCAGTTGCTCGGCGCGGGCGATGCCGTCCGCGCGGGACTCGCCCGGGCCGATGGGGAACTGACCCTGGATCAGCTGCTCGCCCGCCGGGGCGAGGGTGCGGTCCTGCGCGGTGAACCGCTCCAGCCAGCCGGGCGCGTCCAGGTCGGAGACGGCGAACGCGTCGCCGCGCCGGGTGCGCACCGCCAGGTCGAGCAGGGCCGTACGGCCGCTCGGCCAGGTCAGCGAGTCGTCCCCGAGCAGGCGGCGGGCCGCGTCCAGGGAGGTGGCGACGATGACGGGCGTGTCGGTGGGCAGGGTGTCCACGCGGGACAGCGTCTCGATGCGGACCCCCAGGTTCCAGGCGCGTCCGGCCATCCGGTCGATGAGGCTCGCCCACCCGCCGCGCGGGTAGTGCGCCTCCGGCGGCAGCTTGGTGGCCCGGCGGAGCCGTTCCTGCACGAACGCCGCGGACAGGGAGCCCGGGTCGTGGTGGAACAGCGCGACGGCTGAGTAGTGGGCCGCCGCGCGGGCGCCCTCCTCGCCGGCCTGCTCGGTCGCCCAGGTCAGGAAGTCGGTGTCGACGGGGGCCTGCCGGGCGCCGGGGCGCAGCAGCTTCAGCATCGCGAACGGCGGGGTGCGGCGCAGCGCCCCGTGGTGGCGCAGCCGCAGCCGGGCGGCCTCCAGGGGCGGGAGCGGGGCGAGCGGGCCGATCAGGTCGCGCCGGCGCAGCCAGGTCCAGTGCGGGCCGCCGTTGTAGAGCGCGTGCGGGCCCTCGTTGGTCCGGTACGGCCCCTCCGCGGTCCGGGCCCGCCCGCCGAGCGTGTGGTGCGCCTCGTGGATGGTGACCTTGGCGCCCGCTTCCGCGGCGGTGATCGCCGCGGTGAGTCCGGCGAAGCCGCCGCCGATGACGGTGATGCGGTGCATGGGGTGGGTCTCCCTAGGGTCGCTGCTCTGTCTCCTCAGGTAAGACCGACGAGGGGGTCCCGAATGTGACATCGGCGGATTCTTCGCCGGTCAGGGCGGTGGGAGACGCCCGGCGCCGCTGCCGCCGCACGGCGTTGTCAGTGGTGGGGTGCAGCATGAGGGCATGGTGCGGAACGGGAGTGATGTGAAGCCGGCGCGGCGGCCGGAGCTGCGGCTGCCGTCACTGGAGCCGTACGGCGGCGCGGGCCTGGAGCCCGACGGGGACTACGACGGTGTGGAGTTCCGCGACGGCGACCTCACCGGTCAGGACGGCGCCGGGGCCCGCTTCATGGACTGCGTCCTCACGTCCTGCACCGTGACCGAGACCCGGCTGAGAAACGCCCGGTTCCTCGACTCGGCCGTCACCGGGGTGCGGGGCGTCGGCACGGACCTGGCCGGGGCGACGCTGCGGGACGTGGAGGTGACGGAGCCCCGGCTCGGCGGCGCGCAGTTGCACGGGGCGGTGCTGGAGCGGGTGGTGATCCGGGGCGGCAAGCTGGAGTACCTCAACCTGCGCAAGGCGCGCCTGAGAGACGTCGTCTTCGAGAACTGCGTCCTGGTGGAACCCGACTTCGGCGGCGCCCGCCTGGAGCGGGTGGAGTTCACGGGCTGCGCTCTGAAGGGCGCCGACTTCACCGGGGCCACCCTCGAGGACGTCGACCTGCGTGGCGCGGAGCCCCTGGAGATCGCCGCCGGGGTGGACCGGCTCTCCGGCGCGGTCATCGGCCCAGGCCAGCTGATGGACCTGGCGGAGGTGTTCGCGGCGGCGCTGGGGGTGCGGGTGGGATGAGCGCAGATGCGTGGGCGCGCCTGTGACCTGGAGTTTCCTGCAGCCCTTGTGCCTCACGCCACCCGCGGGAACTTCGCCTGCAGAGTCCAGATCGCCGGGTTCTCCGCCAGGTCCTCGTGCAGATCGCACAGGTCGGCGATCAGGTCGTGGAGGAAGTCGCGGGCCTCGCGGCGGAGTTCGGTGTGGGAGAAGGTGAGGGGTGCTTCCTCGGCGGGCATCCAGTCGGCCTCGATGTCGACCCAGCCGAAGCGGCGCTCGAAGAGCATGCGGTCGGTGGACTCGGTGAAGTCCAGCTCCGCGTGCTGGGGGCGGGACGCGCGGGAGCCCGCGGGGTCGCGGTCGAGTTGTTCCGCGATGTCGCACAGGGCCCAGGCGAAGTCGAGCACCGGCACCCATCCCCAGGCTGTGGACAGCTCCCGGTCCGTCTCGGTGTCGGCGAGATACACATCGCCGCAGAACAGATCGTGCCGCAGGGCGTGGACGTCCACGCGGCGGTAGTCCGTCTGGGGCGGGTCCGGGAAGCGGTTGGAGAGGGCGTAACCGATGTCGAGCACGTAGGTGATGGTGTCACGGCGCGCGGGCCGGCCGATCCGTCCCCGCCCGGGGTCCCGGACCCGCCGCCATAGGATCACGGACGTGTCCCGTTTCGCACCCGTTGTCCCCGTCGCCGTCTCCTTGGGCCTGGCCCTCGCCCTCACCGCCTGCGGCGGCGGAGTGGAGGGCACCCCCGGCGGCTCCGGGCTGCGCGACCCGTACTTCCCCAAGGCGGGCAACGGCGGCTACGACGTCACGCACTACGCCCTGACGCTCGACTACACCCCCGACAGCCGCCGCCTCACCGGCCGCGCGGTCGTCACGGCCCGGGCCACCCAGCCGCTGTCCGCCCTCAACCTCGACCTCGACGGCCTGGACGTCCGCTCGGTGACCGTGGACGGCACCGCGGCCGACTGGAACCGCGCGGGACAGGAACTGACCGTCCGCCCCCGCGGCGAACTCGACGAGGGCGCGACCTTCCGCGTCACGGTCCGCTACTCCGGCACCCCGGCCACCGTCACCGACCCGGACACCTCCGAGGAGGGCTGGCTGCGCACCGCCGACGGCGCGGTCGCCCTCGGCCAGCCGGTCGGCTCGATGGCGTGGTTCCCCGGCAACCACCACCCGTCCGACAAGGCGTCGTACGACCTCACCGTGACCGTGCCGCGCGGCCTCACGGCGGTCTCCAACGGCGAGCCGGCGGGCGAGCGCACCGAGGGCGGCCGGACGACGTACACCTGGCGCACCATCGAACCGATGGCCAGCTACCTCGCCACGCTCGCGATCGGCCGCTACGAGATCCGGCGCGACCGGACGGAGGGCGGCCTGCCCGTCTACAGCGCGGTGCACCCCACCGAGGCGGCGGCGAGCCGTCCGGTGCTGGCCCGCCTGCCCGAGGTGACGGCCTGGGCGGAGGACACGTTCGGCCCGTACCCGTTCTCCTCCACGGGCGCGATCGTCGCCCCCGCCGGCATCGCGGGGTACGCCCTGGAGACCCAGAACCGCCCGGTCTTCCCCGGCACCCCCGACCTCCTGCTCCTCGTCCACGAGCTGGCCCACCAGTGGTACGGCAACTCGGTCTCGCCGAAGAGCTGGCGGGACATGTGGCTGAACGAGGGCTTCGCGACGTACGCGGAGTGGCTGTGGGAGGAGGAGCACGGCGGGGACAGCGCCGAGCGGATCTTCGACGCGCTGTACACCGACGAGGACGTGTTCGAGTTCCCGCCCGCTAAGCCGCCGACCGTCGACGACATCTCCGGGCGCCCGGTCTACGAGCGGGGCGCGATGGTCCTGCACAGGATCCGGCAGATCGTCGGCGACGGCGCCTTCCGCCGCCTCCTGCGCGGCTGGGCCGGCGAACACCGGCACGGCAACGCGGACACCGAGGGCTTCACCGCGTACGTCGAACGGCAGGCGCCCGGGCACGACTTCACCGCCGTCTGGGACGACTGGCTGTACGGCGACGGCCGCCCGGACCGGCCCTGAGGGCCCGGGCGCGTGACGGGGCGGGTGCCTGCCGGCGCGCGTGCCTGCCGGTAGGCGGGCGTCTTCCCGGGCGCACGGAAGCGGGTCGATGTCAGGCGTCCGGGCGCGGGGTGCGCAGGGGCTTGCGCAGGACCGCGCAGGGGCGGTTCAGGGCGCGGTCGGGGCGGTGGTCGACGATTTCGTAGCCGCAGGCGGTCCAGAAGGCCAGGGCCTTGGGGTTGTTGTCGAGGACGGCGAGCCGTACGGCCGCGCGTCCCGCGGCGCGGAAGCGGTCCTCGACGGCCGTGGCGAGGCGCCGGCCGTGGCCCTGCCGGTGTACGGCCGGGTGCACCAGGAGCAGACCGATCCACGGGTCGGGATCCGCCGGGTCGGGGTGGTGCGCGAGCGTGATCGCCATGCCGGTCAGCCGCCCGGAGTCGCGCGCGAGCAGCACTTCCGTGTCCGGGTTCGCCAGCTCCTGCGCGAGGGCCGCCGCGACCTGCTCCGGCCGGATGTCGTCCGGGTCCGGGAAGTCGCCGCTGAGCGCCTGGAACTCGCGGTTGGCGGCGTGGAGCGCGGTGAGTTCGGTGAGCAGCGGCGCCGGGATGTCCCGGCCGCGGGGGACCTTCAGGGGTTCGAGGATCACACGCGGCAACCTAACGCCCCGCCGGGCCCTCCGACACGGGGTCGGGGGGCCCGGCGGGGCGGGTGGGTCAGCGCGTGACTCAGACGTTCACGCCGAAGTCCTGCGCGATGCCCGCGAGGCCCGAGGCGTAGCCCTGGCCGACGGCGCGGAACTTCCACTCCGAGCCGTTGCGGTACAGCTCGCCGAAGACCATGGCCGTTTCGGTGGCCGCGTCCTCGGACAGGTCGTAGCGCGCGATCTCGGCGCCGCCGGCCTGGTTGACGATGCGGATGTAGGCGTTGCGGACCTGGCCGAAGTTCTGCGAGCGGGCCTCCGCGTCGTAGATGGAGACCGGGAAGACGATCTTGTCGACGTCGGCCGGGAGGGCGGCGAGGTTGACGTTGATCGCCTCGTCGTCGCCGGCGCCCTCGCCCGTGCGGTTGTCGCCGGTGTGGACGATCGTCTGGTCCGGGCTCTGCTTGTTGTTGAAGAAGACGAAGTGCTGGTCCGAGTAGACCTTGCCCTGCGTGTTGACCGCGATCGCGGAGGCGTCGAGGTCGAAGTCGGTGCCGGTGGTGGTCCGGACGTCCCAGCCGAGGCCCACGGTGACGGCGGTCAGGCCCGGAGCCTCCTTGGTGAGCGAGACGTTGCCACCCTTGGACAGGCTTACAGCCATGGTTCGGGAGTCCCTTCCTCGTTTACATTCGGCAAGAAGCTACAGCTACCCCTATGAACGTGAAGAGGGGTACGCGAGGTTCCTGGAGTCTTTACTTTCTTTACCGGGATGGCCGTAGTGCGGATATTCGGGTGACGTGAGCCCGTCATCGCGGGGAACATGGACCGCATGTCCGGTCCCCACGTCATCCGCGGCTCCGTCTCGCTTCCCGAGGCCGAGCTCATGTGGCGTTTCTCGCGGTCGTCCGGGCCCGGCGGGCAGCATGTCAACACCAGCGACTCCCAGGTCGAGCTGCGATTCGACCTCGCGCGCACCGAGGCGCTGCCCGAGGTGTGGAAGCGGCGGGCCCTGGAGCGGCTGGCCGGCCGGCTGGTCGACGGGGTGATCAGCGTCAGGGCCTCCGAGCACCGGTCCCAGTGGCGCAACCGCGAGGCCGCCGCCGTACGCCTCGCCGCGCTGCTCGCCGAGGCGACCGCCCCGCCGCCCAAGCCGCGCAAGCCGACCCGCATCCCGCGCGGCATCAACGAACGCCGGCTGCGGGAGAAGAAGCAGCGCTCCGAGACGAAGCGCGGGCGCTCGCGGCAGAACTGGGCCTAAGGGCTGTCACATCTCCTCGCCGCGATCCGTCATCCGGGGTGACCGACCCGGCGACCGACCGCGACGAGAGGCCGTGACCGATGAGCGACACCGACTTCCTCGCCGAGTGCTTCGAGGCGCACCGGCCCCGGCTGCGGGCCGTCGCGTACCGCATGCTCGGCTCGCTCGCCGAGGCGGAGGACGCCGTGCAGGAGGCGTGGTTCCGGCTGAGTCGGTCGGACGTGCGGGACATCGACAATCTCGGCGGCTGGCTGACCACCGTGGTGGGCCGGGTCTGTCTGGACATGCTGCGCTCCCGCACCTCCCGCCGCGAGCAGCCGCTGGAGTCGGCCCGGCAACCGCTGCCCGTCGCCGGGCCCGAGCAGGACGTCCTGCTCGCGGACTCCGTGGGCGTCGCCCTGCTCGTCGTCCTGCGGACCCTCACGCCCGCGGAGCGGCTGGCGTTCGTGCTGCACGACCTGTTCGGGGTGCCGTTCGAGGAGATCGCCGTGATCGTGGACCGTACGCCGGCCGCCGCGCGGCAGCTCGCCAGCCGGGCCCGGCGCCGGGTGCGGGGCGCCGAGGCGCCGGACGCGGATCCGGAGCGGCAGCGGGAGGTCGTGGACGCGTTTCTCGCCGCCGCGCGGGACGGTGATTTCGACGGGCTGCTGAAGGTGCTCGACCCGGATGTCGTCGCCCGCGCGGCGGGCGGGATCAGCACGGGCGCGGAGGCCGTCGCCCGGGGCGCCGCGAGTTTCGCCCACCTCGCCCGGATCGCCGAGCCCGCGCTGGTCGGCGGGGCCCCCGGAGTGGTCGTACTGGGTCCGACGAGTCGCCCCGAGCGCGCCCTGGCCTTCACGGTCGTACGCGACCGGATCGCCGTCATCGACGTCGTGACCGATCCGGAGCGACTGGCCGCACTGGACATCCTCCCGGCACCGTGACGGCCGTCAGGCCTGGCCGATCACACCGGCCGTCCGCCTGCCGTGAGGCGGCCCGATCACACCGGCCGTCCGCCTGCCGTGAGGCGGGCCGATCACGCTGGCCGCGCCTCGGCCAGTGACCGCGTCACCGGAAACGGCGTGCTCCTGGTCGGGACGCACGCGGATGCCGGTCGCGGCGTCGAAGTCGCCGGGGGTTATCTCTTCGAGACCGATCATTCCGGCACCGTAGGAGGACGGGTCCGCGCGCGGCCACGGAATTCCCGCTCAGCCGAGTTGCCGGTACCGCCCGCGGAAATACGTCAGCGGTCCGCCCTCCGCGCTGGGAATGGACGCGGTGAGGACGCGGCCGATGACGAGGGTGTGGTCGCCGGCGGTCACCCGCTGTTCGGTGCGGCATTCCAGGGTGGCGAGGGCGCCGCCGACGAGGGGCGCGCCGGCGACGTCGCCGCGCCGGTAGGGGATGTCCGCGAAGAGCAGGCGGTCGCTGACGCGGCCCTTCATGGCGAACCGGCCGGCGATGTGGCGCTGGCTCTCGGAGAGGACGGAGACCGCCCACAGGGGCTGCTCGGCGAGCAGGTCGTCCATGCGGGAGCCCTCGCGCAGGCTGACCAGGACCAGCGGCGGGTCGAGGGAGACCGACATGAAGGCGGTCGCGGTCATGCCGACGTCCTCGCCGCCCGGCGCCGTGGGGTCGTCGGGGTCCAGCGGCGGCTCCACCGCGGTCACCAGGACCACACCGGCGGCCAGCCGGGACATGGCGGCCCGGAACTCGTCGTTGCTCACCCCCTCAGCATGCCCGCCGGGGGAGGGCTGGGCGGGTACGGACGGGACGGAGGGGGCGGAGGGGGGAGTCTTCAGCACACTGGAAACGCTAGTCTCCGGTGCGAACCCGTCGCATCGGACCTCGGCCCGAAGCCGGTCCTAGGGCTGGAGACGGACAAGCGCGCAAACCCTGCGTTCGGTAAACGCACGGGGAAAACGCAGAAACTCCACTCAATTGTTCACGTTCTACTGTGACTTGAGTCACAAGGGGCATTAATTGTTGACCCTGTGTACCGAGTGGGCAGCGCGCTGTGATTCAGTGGCGGGAAGATACCCAGGCACCATCCGGAAAAGGCGCCGAAGAGAACCCTTGATTCGCTGCGAGGTCTCGGGGGGAGGGCGAGCATGGAGACCGAGTCGGAGCCGTATGTCCGTCTTGCGTCCCTGCGACAGCTGCACCAGGTCATGGCGGACATGAACACCGCGCGCAGCCTGGCCGACACACTGCAGACCGTCGCGGACGGCGTCGTCACCGCCCTCGGGTACGAGCTGGCGTGCGTGAACCTCGTCCGCCCCGACGGCGACCTGGTCGTCGCCGCCTTCTCCGGCAACCCCGCCGCCGAGGCGCTGATCACCGGCCGGGTCGGCTCGCGCGCCTCCTGGGAGCGCCGCCTGAGCATGGGCGAACAGTGGGGCGACCTGGTGTTCATACCCCACACCGAGGGATGGGTCCTCGACGACGACGACGTCCCGCAGTGGTACACCGAGGGCCCCGCCCCCCGCTTCGAGGACGAGTGGCACCCCTCCGACCGCCTCTTCGCGCCGATGTACGCCCCCGGCGCCCAGGGCGGCGCCGCCTCCGGCGAACTCATCGGCGTCCTCTCCGTGGACCGCCCGCGCAACGGGCGCAGGCCCGGCGCCTGGGGCCGCGAGGCCCTTCAGATGTACGCCTTCCAGGCCGCCATCGCGATCAGCAACGCCCGCCTCAGGGCCAACATGCAGCGCGCCCTCGTCCGCCTCGAACGCGAGCAGCAGGCGCTGCGCGCCAGCGAGGAAAGCTTCAGGCAGGCCTTCGAGTACGCCCCGTCCGGCATGGCCATCGCCGAGATGGGCGGCGACCAGCACGGCCGGATCCTCAGGACCAACGACGCCCTGTGCCGTCTGCTGGGCCGCCCCGCCTCCGCGATGCGCCGCTACTCCTTCTCCGACCTCGTCCACCCCGAGGACATAGGCACCCTCCTCAGGACCTCCGCCGAGGGCGGGCGCGCCGAGCTGCGGCTCGGCCGCCGCGACGGCAGCTACGTCTGGGTGTCCCTGCGCAACTCCGTCGTCGCCGACGCCGCCGACGGCCCCCGCTTCCTCCTCACCCACGTCGAGGACATCGAGGAGCGCAAGCGCCGCGAGCTCCAGCTCGCCCACCGCGCCTCCCACGACTCCCTCACCGGACTGCCCAACTCCGCCGAGCTGCGCTCCCGGCTCTCCGCCCGCCTCTGCCAGCGCCCCCAGTCCGGGCCGTACGACTCCCACGACGCCGCCTACGGCCCCGCCGGATACGAGCCCGGCCACGCCTTCGACTTCCCGCCGGGCGCCGGCGACGGCTACGACGTCTACGACCACCACGTCCACACCGTCGCCCCCGAGGGCGACCACGACGACGGCACCAAGGGACTCGCGGTCCTCTTCTGCGACCTCGACGGCTTCAAGTCGATCAACGACCGGTTCGGGCACAACGCGGGCGACGCCGTCCTCATCGAGGTCGCCCGCCGGCTGAGCAACGGGGTGCGCGACGGCGACACCGTCGCCCGGCTCGGCGGCGACGAGTTCGTGATCCTCGCCGACGGCCTCGGCCGCGCCGACGCCCAGGACCTCGCGGTCCGGCTGCGCAACGAGATCATCCAGCCGATCCGGGCCGAGGGCCGCGCGGTCCGGGTGGGCGCCAGCTTCGGCATCGGCTGGGCACACTGCGGGATGACCGCGGACGAAGTGCTCAAGTCGGCGGACGAGCGTATGTACGTCGAGAAACGATCTCGTCCCAAACAGCACCGCCGCGCGGGATGAACCGCAGGTCAGCGAAGTGATGCGATCCGGGTCACCCGTTTGGGTCAGTCAGAGCGGGTAGGCTCGCCCTCTCACCACCGCACGCACCGAACCCGCACCTGCTTGAGGAGTACGAGGGATGACGCCCGGCAACAACGGCGCGAGCACGCCCGAGGACGACGACCCGTTCGGCTACCTCTACGCCGACGGTCAGGCCAACGGCGCCCAGCCGCCGTCCGGCGGCTACGGCTACCCGAACTCGGTCAGCAGGGTGCGCACCGTGGGCGACCGCCCGCGCGGTCAGCAGCACGCCACGTACGGCCAGGGCGTCCCGCCGCAGCAGGGTGCCTACGGCCGCCCCCACGCGCACTACGCCGCGCCCGAGAACTACCCCGGCGGCGCGCCGACCACCCAGCAGCCGGTGCCCGGCAGCGGCGGCGGCCGTCGCGGCCCCAACACCAAGGGGCTGCTGATCGGCGCGGTGGCGGTCGTCGCGGCCGTCGTCATCGGCATCGGCGTGGCCATGGTCAGCAGCGACTCCGGGGACGACACCGCGGGCGGCGACGCCTCGCCCACCCCGACCGTGACCCAGAGCAGCAAGCCGACCCCGACGAGCAGCAGCAGCGCGGAGAGCGAGAAGGAGCTGCCGTCCATCGACGCCAAGACGCTCCAGCTCGGCGGCGGCGCGACCACCGCCTCCGACATCAAGGGCGCCAAGGCGGACGGCGGTTTCTACGTCACCGGCTTCAACGCGGTCGGCGCCTCCGTCACCTGGAAGGTCGACGGCATCCCGGAGAGCGGCAAGTACACCCTGTACGTCGGCTACGGCGTGCCCGGCAAGGACGCCGACGCCACCCTCACCGTCAACGGCACGCCGCAGACCCGCAAGGTCAACATGGCCAACTTCGCGCACGCGCCCGAGGGCGACTACGAGAAGGGCTGGACGGAGACCTACAACTGGATCCAGCTCAACAAGGGCACCAACGAGCTGAAGATCTCCTGCGAGCAGGGCAACCAGTGCGACGCCAACCTCGACCGGCTGTGGCTGGTCAAGGGCTGGGTGAAGTAGTCCGCGCGGGGCGGCTCACGCCGCGGTGGCCTCCGAGGTCACCGCGACCCGCCCCAGCAGCTCCTCGTAGGACCGCCGGTCGAACTCCCCGGCCACCGGGGTGAGGACCGTCGCCGCCGACAGGGCGGTGGCGCGGGCCAGGCGGTCCGGCCACGGCAGGTGTTCCACCAGGCCCGACAGCAGGCCCGCGACCGCGGAGTCGCCCGCGCCGGTCGGGTTGCCGTGTATCCGCGCGGGCGGCGCGGCACGCCAGCGGCCCTCCGGGGTCACCGCGAGCAGTCCGTCCCGGCCCAGGGAGGCCACCACCGCGCGGGCGCCCCGCCGGCGCGCGTCCTGGGTGGCGCGCAGCGGCTCGTAGGCGCCGGTCAGTTCGGCCAGTTCGTCGGCGTTCGGCTTGATGATGTCCGGGCGGGCGGCGACCGCGCGGCGCAGCGGTTCGCCGCTGGTGTCGAGGAGTACGGGGACTCCGGCCGCGCGGGCGGTGCGGACCAGTCCGGCGTAGGCGCCCACCGGGACGCCCGGCGGGAGGCTGCCGCACAGGGCCACCGCGTCGGCGGAGGCGAGCAGGTCCGCGTAGGCCTCCTGGAAGGCGGACCACTCGGCCGTGCCGATCAGCGGGCCCGGCTCGTTGAGCTGGGTGGTGTCGCCGGTCTGCTCGTCGACGACGGCGATGGTGCGCCGGGTGGCGCCGCCGATCGGGACGAGCGCGTCGGTGACGCCCGGTGTGGCGGTGAGGCCTTCCTGCACGGCCCGTCCGGTGCCGCCGCCCACGAACCCGGTGACGGTCACCTCGTGGCCGAGGGCCGCGAGCACCCTGGCCACGTTGACGCCCTTGCCGCCGGGGCGCTCGGTGACATCGGTGACCCGGTGGGTGGTGTGGGGCCGCAGGGACCGCACGCGGTACGTGATGTCGAGAGCGGTGTTCAGCGTGACCGTGAGGATCACCTGGGCCGACCTCCCCCGAGTGAATGCGCTTGTCGAGACGTGTTCTCCGGAGGTGCGAGACGTTTCCCGGAGGGCTCGATCATGCCAAAGAGACGGCGGTCGGCCCAGTCCTGGAACCGGCCGCCGTCCGCTCGACTCGTGGACGGATCACCCCAGTTGGGGCTCAACCACCCATTCACCCCGGCGCATCACGCCCTTCAGCTCGAAGTCGCCGTCCAGCAGCACGAGGTCGGCGTCCTTGCCGGGCTCCAGGGAGCCGATGCGGTCGTCCATCCCGAGCAGCCGGGCCGGGTTGGCGGACAGCGCCGCGACGACGTCGGCCACGGGCAGCCTGTCGACGGTCACCGCCCGCTTGAAGGCGCGGTCCAGGGTGAGCGTGGAGCCCGCGATCGAGCCGCCCTCCACCAGCCGGGCCACGCCGTCCGCGACCTCGACCTCCAGGGGGCCGAGCATGTAGCGGCCGTCGCCGAAGCCGGCCGCGTCCATCGCGTCGGTGATGAACGCGACCCGGTTCGCGCCCGCGTGATGGAACGCCAGCTGCAGGGCGGCCGGGTGCAGATGGGTGCCGTCGTTGATCAGCTCGACGGTGACCCGCTCGTCCTCCAGCAGGGCCGCGATGGGTCCGGGGGCGCGGTGGCCGAGCGCGGGCATCGCGTTGAACAGGTGGGTGGCGACCGTGGCGCCCGCCTCGATCGCCTCGACGGTCTGCTCGTACGTCGCGTCGGTGTGGCCGACCGCCGCGATCACCCCGTGGTCCGCGAGGAGGCGTACGGAGTCGATGCCACCCGGCAGTTCGGTGGCGAGGGTGACCATCCTGGCGTGGCCGCGGGCCGCGTCGATCAGCTTGCGGACCTCCGCCGGGTCCGGGTCGCGCAGCAGCTCCTCCGAGTGGGCGCCCTTGCGGCACGGGGAGATGAAGGGGCCCTCGAAGTGGATGCCGGCGATGTCGCCCTGCTCGGCCAGCTCGCTGAGCAGTCCGGCGCGCTGGGCGAGGAAGTGCATGTCGCCGGTGACGGTGGAGGCGACGAGGGTGGTGGTGCCGTGGGTGCGGTGGGTGTGGATGCCGCGGAGGACGTCGTCGACGGTGCCGCTGGTGAAGCTGGCTCCGCCGCCGCCGTGGTTGTGGAGGTCGACGAAGCCGGGGACCAGCCAGTGGCCGGTCACGTCGAGGACGTGGGCGCCGGCCGGGGTCGTGCTGGAGATGCGGGTGCCCTCGACGGTCAGCCGGCCGTTCTCGACGGTCCCTGTGGGGAGGACGACGTTGGCGCCGGTCAGCAGCAGGGGGGTGCTGTCCGTCGCGGGGTGCGGCGTCGTGGTGGCTGGTCGCGCCCCGCGGCGGAGCCGCATTTCGGCGCTGTCCCGCGCCCCTGGTGGGGTGGCCGTCACGTCGGTTCCTCCGTACTGTCCGTTGAGTCGAGCAGATCCCAGGCCAGGAGCCCCGCGCCCAGGCATCCGGCCGTGTCGCCCAGGGCCGCCGGGACGATCGACGGCGGTTTCTGGAAGGTGATCCGCCGCCGGACGGCGTCCCGCAGCGGTGTGAACAAGGTTTCCCCCGCCTCGGCGAGCCCGCCACCGATGACGATCGTGCGGGGGTCCAGCAGGGTGAGGGCGGTGACCAGGCCGTCGGCGAGGGCGTCGACGGCCTCCTGCCAGATCCGGACGGCGTTCGGGTCCCCGGACATGACGGCCTTGGCACAGTCCGCCGCGTCCGCTTCGGGGTCGCCGGTCGCCTCGGCCCAGGCCTGGCTGACGGCGGCGGCGGAGGCGTAGCGCTCCAGGCAGCCGTGCTGCCCGCACGGGCAGGGGGCACCGCCGGGGCGTACGACGATGTGGCCGATCTCGCCCGCGTTGCCGTGCGCGCCCGCCTCCACCCGGCCGTCGATGCCGATGGCGCCCGCGATGCCGGTGCCGAGCGGGACGAAGAGGAAGCGGTCGGCGCCCCGGCCGGCGCCGATCCGGCCCTCGGCGAGGCCGCCGGTGCGCACGTCGTGGCCGAGGGCGACGGGGAGGCCGGACAGCCGGGCGCTGAGCAGGTCGCGCAGGGGGACGTCGCGCCAGCCGAGGTTGGCGGCGTAGGCGGCGATGCCGCGGTCGGCGTCGACGATGCCGGGGACGGCGACGCCGGCGGCGGACGCGGGGGTGCCGAGGTGCCGCTCACCGTACGCGGACAGCTCGGCGGCGAAGTCGAGGATGGTCTCCACGACCGCCTCCGGGCCGCGCTCGCGCCCGGTGGCGCGGCGCGCCTGGTGCAACAGCACGGGGGGCCCGGGGGGTGGCCCCCCGGAGAGCACAGTGTCCGCCCCGACCAGGGCGGCCTTCATCCCGGTGCCGCCCACATCGAGGGCGATGACGTGTCTCACGGGGGACAGTGTGGCCCGAGGACCCGGAAGAGGTCTAGTCCACTCGCGTGGTGTAGACCTTGTTTTTCCGGAAGGTGTAGACCTCCCTCCGGAATTCGGACAACAGGACACATGAGACGACAGGGGTTGGGAAAGCGGTGCAGCGGCGCAAGACAGGAATGATCGCGGTGATGTCCGCACTGGGCATGACGGCGGTCCTGGGCGGCTGCGGCCTCACCGGAGACTCCGGCGACGTCACCCTGCGGCTGGTCGCGGCCGACTACGGCGACAGCGCGGCCAACAGCTCGAAGAAGTACTGGGCGAAGCTGGTCGAGGAGTACGAGGCCGACCACCCCGGGGTGAAGATCGAGGTCAGCGTCTACTCCTGGAACGACGTCGACGCCAAGGTCAAGGAGATGGTCGACGCCGGCAAGGCACCCGACATGGCGCAGATCGGCGCGTACGCCGACTACGCGGACGCGGGCCTGCTCTACCCGGCCGACGACCTGCTCTCCATCCCGGTCCAGGCCGACTTCGCCTCCCAGCTCGCCACCGCCGGCCAGCTCGACGGCGTGCAGTACGGGATGCCCTTCGCGGCCTCCACCCGGCTGCTCTTCTACAACAAGACCCTCTTCGCCAAGGCCGGCATCACCCCGCCCACCACCTGGGACGAGCTGGCCGCCGACGCCGAGGCGCTGAAGGCGAAGGGCGTGAAGTTCCCGTACGCGCTGCCGCTCGGGCCCGAGGAGGCGCAGGCCGAGACGATGCAGTGGCTGCTCAGCGGCGGTGGCGGCTACACCGACGGCTCCGGCGGCTACGGCATCGACTCCCCGGAGAACGTCGAGACCTTCACCTGGCTGCGCGACGAACTCGTCGGCAAGGAGCTGACCGGCCCGGTCGCCCCCGCCAAGCTGAACCGCGCCGACGCCTTCGCGGCGTTCGCCGACGGGCAGGTCGGCATGCTCAACGGCCACCCCTCGCTGATGAAGATGGCCGACGAGAAGGGCGTGAAGTACGGCATGGTGCCGATGCCCGGGATCAACGGCGAGTCCAAGGCGACCATGGGCGTCGCCGACTGGATGCTGGCCTTCAAGCAGAACGGCCACAAGGAGCAGATCGGCGAGTTCCTCGACTTCGTCTACGACCGGGAGAACGTGCTCGACTTCTCCCGCGAGTACGACCTGCTGCCGGTCACCACCTCCGCCTCCGAGGTGATGAGCGCCTCCGCCGAGGACAAGGCACTCCAGCCGTTCCTGAAGGAGCTGCCGCTCGCCGAGCTGTACCCGGTGAGCAAGACCTCCTGGGCGCAGGTCAGCGCCGAGGTGAAGAAGCAGATAGGCAAGGCGGTCGCGCCCGGCGGCAGCCCGTCGGCCGTCCTCGGCGCACTGGAGAACACGGCCCTCACGGCGGAGAGCGCGGCGGCGGCGAGCTAGGCGCGCATCGCATTGTCAGTGCCGGCGGCTAGCGTTTTCCGTATGGCCGGTACGGAGCGTCAGCCGCTGGGGCGGCGGGAACAGGACATCCTCGCGCTGGAGCGCCGGGGCTTTCCCGGCCCCGGCGCCAAGGAGCGCGCGATACGCGAGGAGCTGGGCCTGGCCCCGATCCGCTACTACCAGCTCCTCAACGCCCTGCTCGACGACCCGAGGGCACTGGAGCACGACCCGGTGACGGTGAACCGGCTGCGCAGGATCAGGGAGCGCAGACGCGCCGAGCGGTGAGGCCGGGGTCACGGTTCGGCACCGCCCCGGGGGGTTAGGTTCGCCGTATGGGCAGCCCTCACACACATGCGACGGATCTTCCCGAACCGGCGACCGAGCAGGGCCGCGACGGCCTGCGCGCCCTCCTCGCCCGCCCCGGCGGCGCGGTGGTCGCGCTCGACTTCGACGGCACCCTCGCACCGATCGTCGCCGACCCGCGGCAGGCCCGCGCGCACCCCGACGCGGTGCCCGCGCTGACCGCGCTCGCCCCGAAGGTGGCCGCCGTCGCGGTCATCACCGGACGCCCGGCCGAGGTCGCCGTGCGCTACGGCGGCTTCGCCGACGCCCCCGGCCTGGACCACCTGGTCGTCCTCGGCCACTACGGCGCCGAACGCTGGGACGCGGCCAGCGGCGAGATCACCGCCCCCGACCCGCACCCCGGCGTCGCCGAGGTCCGCGCCGCGCTGCCCGGGATCCTCGCGGGCTTCGAGGGCGCCTGGATCGAGGACAAGGGGTTCGCCGTGGCCGTGCACACCCGCCGCGCCGCCGACCCGCAGGCCGCCTTCGACGCGCTGCGCGCCCCGCTCGCCGGCCTCGCCGCCCGGCACGGCCTGATCGTCGAACCGGGCCGTATGGTCCTGGAACTGCGCCCGCCCGGCATGGACAAGGGCGTCGCCCTGAAGCGGTACGTCCGCGAGACCGGCGCGGGCGCGGTCCTCTACGCCGGCGACGACCTGGGCGACCTCCCCGCCTACGCCGCCGTCGACGAACTCCGCGCCGACGGCACCCCCGGCCTCCTCGTGTGCAGCGGCAGCGACGAGGTCACCGAACTCCGGGACCGCGCGGACCTGGTGGTCGACGGCCCCCGAGGAGTCGTACACCTGCTGCGGACCCTGGCGGCGCACCTGCCCTGACCGGGAGGACGCCGCCCTGGCCGGCCGGTGCGGTCAGCCGTCCCGGCCGGTCAGGGCGTTCAGGGCGTTCAGCTGGTCCATGAACCACTGGGCCGGCGGCAGGGCGGTGGCCGCCGCGGCGAGGCGCTTGGTGCGTTCCGCTCGTTCGCCGTGGGGCATGGTGAGGGCCTGGTGGAGGGCGTTCGCCGTGCCGACGATGTCGTACGGGTTGACCGTGATCGCGTCCTCGGCCAGCTCCTCGTGCGCCCCCGCCTCGCGGGACAGCACCAGTGCGCAGCCCTGGTCCGAGATCACCGGCACCTCCTTGGCGACCAGGTTCATGCCGTCCCGGATGGGGTTGACCAGGGCCACGTCGGCGAGGCGGTAGGCGGCCAGGGAGCGGGCGAAGTCGTCCTTGACGTGCAGGACGACCGGGGTCCAGCCCGGCGTGCCGTACTCGTCGTTGATCTCGCCCGCCAGCCGCTGCACCTCGGCGGTGTAGTCGCGGTAGACGGCGAGGTCCTGGCGGGAGGGGTAGGCGAAGGCGACGTGGACGACGCGCTCGCGCCACTCGGGGCGGTCGGCGAGGAGCTGCCGGTAGGCGAGCAGGCCGCGGACGATGTTCTTGGAGAGTTCGGTGCGGTCGACCCGGACGATCGTCCTGCGGCCCTCACCGATCTCGGCGCGCAGCGCGGTGATCCGTTCCTCGACGTCCGCCTCGTGCGCGCGCCGGCGCAGGAAGTCCGCGTCCGCGCCGAGCCCGTGCACCCCGATGCGGGTGTCGCCGAGCCCGCCCGTGAACGCCTCGCAGCAGGCGGTGAACGCGTCCGCCCAGCGCCGGGTGAGGAACCCGAGCCGGTCCGCGCCGAGCATGCCGCGCAGCACGGCCCGGGCGATGTCGTCCGGGAGCATCCGGAAGTACTCCGGGGGCGCCCAGGGAGTGTGCGAGAAGTGGCCGATGCGCAGGTCGGGGCGCAGCTCGCGGAGCATGCCGGGGACCAGCACCAGGTGGTAGTCCTGCACCAGCACCGCCGCGCCCTCGGCCGCCTCGGCCGCCAGCGCCTCGGCGAAGGCGCGGTTGTACGTCTCGAAGGACGCCCACTGGCGGCGGAACCCGGCGTCGAAGGCCGGCTCCAGCGGCGTCTGGTACAGCATGTGGTGGACGAACCACAGCACCGAGTTCGCGATGCCGTTGTAGGCGTCCGCGTGCACCTCGGCCGGGATGTCCAGCATCCGCACGCCGTCCTCGCCGATCCCGCGGCGCACCGCCTCCCGGTCGCCGTCGCCGAGCGCGGAGCACACCCACAGCGCGCCCGCCTCCGGTCCGATCGCCGACAGACCCGACACCAGCCCGCCGCCGCCCCGCTTGGCGTGCAGCGAGCCGTCGTCACCGATCCGGTAGGAGACGGGACCCCGGTTGGAGGCCACCAGTACCTGTGCAGCACCTGACGTCGAAGCCATGGTCCTCAACCTAGCCCGCCCCCCAACCGCTCAAACGTACGGTTCGGCCGTATACAGGCGGTCCGGCGTGTTACGCCACCTTGCGGGCCGCGTACTCCGCGATCTCCACCATCGGCGGACGCTCCTCCGTGTCCACGGAGTACGTCCGCGGCTCGAAACCGCCCTCCACCCGCTCGAACTGGGTCAGCGACGGCCGGACCAGATGCCCGCGGGCCAGCCGCAGCTGGGCCGTGCGGTAGATCGCGGCGGCCATCCGCCCGAGCGCCTGCCCGTCCTGGTGCCGGTGCTTGCGCACCCCGACGTCGACCTGGGCGAGCGCGTCCAGGCCGACCAGGTGCAGCGCGTCGACCAGCATGCCCAGCTCCACGCCGTACCCGACGGGGAACGGGAGCTGTTCCAGCAGCGAGCGGCGGGCCGCGTACTCGCCGCCGAGCGGCTGCACGAAACCGGCCAGCTGCGGCCAGTGCATGTTCAGCAGCGGGCGGGCCATCAGTTCGGTGACCCGGCCGCCCTGACCGGCCGCGCCGCCGAGGGGGCGGTCGTACATCGCCTTGACCAGGTCCACGTCCGGGTCGGTCAGCAGCGGGCCGACGATCCCGGAGACGAAGTCGGACGAGAAGTCCCGCAGGTCCGCGTCGACGAAGCAGACGATGTCACCGCTCGTCACGAGCAGGGACCGCCACAGCACCTCACCCTTTCCGGGGACGGCCGGAAGACGCGGCAGGATCTCGTCGCGGTGAACCACCCGGGCGCCCGCGGCGGCGGCCACCTCGGAGGTGCGGTCGGTGGAGCCCGAGTCGACCACGACGATCTCGTCGACCAGCGGCACCTGCCGCATCAGGTCGTGGCGGATGACGGCGACGATGTCGCCGACCGTCTCCTCCTCGTTGAGCGCGGGCAGCACGACGCTGACCGTCTGGCCCGTGGCGCGTTTGGCGGCCAGGATCTTGTGGAGCGGGCGATCGGCCACGGACCAGGAGCGGGTGCTCAGCCAGCGCTCGACTTCTTCCAGCACGGTCGGCGGCTCCTCACTGTCGGGATTCCTCTGTGATCCATCTCGCGGTTCGGACGACTATCTCAACTGTCCTGGCCTTCGGTTACAGTCGTGGGCAACGCGGATGACCATCGCATGTCCGGGGTCGACCGCCGTTAACAACCACATACAGCTCATCCAGAGGGGCAGAGGGACACGGCCCGATGAAGCCCCGGCAACCCTCCAGCCGGTCTCGTAGATCGTCGTTGATCATTCCGCGAGGCTCCCCGGCTAGGGAAGGTGCCAAATCCGTCTCACGGCGAAGTGCGTCGTGAGGAAGATGAGGAGAAAGGGCCTCGCCTCACATGGCTGTGCAGACTGTTGCAAGCACCACTGATTCCGCTGCCGCCGCTTCGGCGGACGCTTCCACGGTAGACCTCGGCCCCGCCGCTGCGCTGTCCTGCCGGGAATGCGGCCACCGCGTCCCGCTCGGCCCGGTCTTCGCCTGCGAGGAGTGTTTCGGCCCGCTGGAGATCGCTTACGACTTCTCCGCGTACGACGCCGAGAACCTGCGCAAGCGCATCGAGGCGGGCCCCGCGAACATCTGGCGGTACGCGCCGCTGCTCCCCGTCCCGGCCGACGTGGCCGACAAGCCGAACCTGAACCCGGGCTGGACCAAGCTCGTCCAGGCCGACAACCTGGCGCGCGAGCTGGGTGTCGAGCCCGGCAAGCTCTTCGTCAAGGACGACTCCGGCAACCCGACCCACTCCTTCAAGGACCGTGTGGTCGCCCAGGCCCTGGAGGCCGCGCGCGCCTTCGGCTTCACCACCCTCTCCTGCTCCTCCACCGGCAACCTCGCCGGTGCCGTGGGCGCCGCGGCGGCCCGCGCCGGCTTCCGCTCCTGCGTGTTCATCCCGCACGACCTGGAGCAGGGCAAGGTCGTCATGGCCGCGGTCTACGGCGGCGAGCTCGTCGGCATCGAGGGCAACTACGACGACGTGAACCGCTTCTGCTCCGAGCTGATCGGCGACCCGGCGGGCGAGGGCTGGGGCTTCGTCAACGTCAACCTGCGGCCGTACTACGCGGAGGGGTCCAAGACCCTGGCGTACGAGATCTGCGAGCAGCTCGGGTGGAAGCTGCCGGACCAGATCGTGGTGCCCATCGCCTCCGGCTCCCAGCTCACGAAGATCGACAAGGGTCTCCAGGAGCTGATCAAGCTGGGGCTCGTCGAGGACAAGCCGTACAAGATCTTCGGTGCGCAGGCCGAGGGCTGCTCGCCGGTGTCGGCCGCGTTCAAGGCGGGGCACGACGTCGTCCGCCCGCAGAAGCCGGACACCATCGCCAAGTCGCTGGCCATCGGCAACCCGGCGGACGGGCCGTACGTCCTGGACATCGCCCGGCGCACGGGCGGCGCCGTGGAGGACGTGAACGACGAGCAGGTCGTCGACGCGATCAAGCTGCTGGCCCGCACCGAGGGCATCTTCGCGGAGACGGCGGGCGGCGTGACGGTCGGCGTGACCCGCAAGCTGATCGAGAACGGCGTCCTCGACCCCACGAAGACCACCGTCGTCCTGAACACCGGCGACGGCCTGAAGACCCTGGACGCGGTGGCCGGCACCGGCCTCACCGCCACCATCCGCCCGAACCTGGAATCCTTCCGAGAGGCTGGCCTCGCATGAGCGTGACCGTTCGCATCCCCACCATCCTGCGCACCTACACCGGCGGGCAGGCCGAGGTCACCGCCGAGGGGGCCACCCTCGCCGAGGTCATCGCCGACCTGGAGAAGAACCACACCGGCATCGCCGCCCGCGTGCTGGACGACCAGGGCAAGCTGCGCCGGTTCGTCAACGTGTACGTGAACGACGACGACGTCCGCTTCGAGCAGGGCCTGGAGACGGCCACGCCGGACGGCGCGGGCGTCTCGATCATCCCGGCGGTCGCCGGCGGCTGACGGCCGCCGGCGGCTACCGCCAGCCGCCGGCGAGTTCGCCGCTGTCACACACCGTTCATCGAATTGCCCCCTCCGTGAGAGATGCGGAGGGGGCAATTCCATGTGATTGAGCGCGGTAGAGTTGGGGAACCCGCTCCACTTTCCGAGATGAAGCTGCGTCGAGATGCAGCCAAAATCAGCGGCCCTTTCGCGCCTTTCGTTCCTTATGCCGGGCCCGACTTGCCCGGAATCCGGGTGAATTCTTCGTAAATTACCGATCACCGGTGCCCGGATTTCTCGTCCGATTGACCTGTTGCAGACGGCAGTTGGACAGATACATTCAGCCGCGGTCGACGCGTTCCGGCGCACGCCCCCGATGACTGGGGGGTGAGGTCTGACCCGGATCCGCGAAGTGTGGATCTGTGCAAGGGCCAGTAATAGGGGAGTTAGGCATGGCTCAGGGCACCGTCAAGTGGTTCAACGCGGAGAAGGGGTACGGCTTCATCGCGGTCGACGGTGGTGCGGACGTCTTCGTCCACTACAGCGCGATCCAGATGGACGGGTACCGCACCCTGGAAGAGGGCCAGCGGGTCGAGTTCGAGATCTCGCAGGGTCAGAAGGGCCCGCAGGCCGACATGGTTCGCGTCACCGCCTGAACATTTATGTTGCGAAGGGCTCGCACCGCACGCCGGTGCGAGCCCTTCGGCGTGCGCGGGGAGGCGCGGGGGCGCACGGACGCCTCACCGCGGTTCCCCTGTTCGCCCACCGCTGAGTGGCTTCCGACCCCCGAGAGCCGCTTGCACTCGATGGGGCCGAGTGCTAATCATTGGCGTTAGCACTCTGAAGGTGAGAGTGACAACGAAGGACCGGGTCGGTGAGGCCGCGGGCCGGGTGGGGCAAGGAACCACACGGCAGGCAGGCCGTCCGTCGCGGGCGCGGGCGCGGTCCGAAGGAATCACCCCCAGTCCTGGAGGGACCACTTCACATGGCCAAGATCATCGCGTTCGACGAGGAGGCGCGGCGCGGCCTCGAGCGCGGCATGAACCAGCTCGCGGACGCCGTCAAGGTGACCCTCGGCCCCAAGGGCCGCAACGTCGTCCTCGAGAAGAAGTGGGGCGCCCCCACGATCACCAACGACGGTGTCTCCATCGCCAAGGAGATCGAGCTCGAGGACCCGTACGAGAAGATCGGCGCCGAGCTGGTCAAGGAAGTCGCCAAGAAGACGGACGACGTCGCCGGTGACGGTACGACCACGGCTACGGTCCTCGCCCAGGCGCTGGTCCGCGAGGGTCTGCGCAACGTCGCCGCCGGTGCCAACCCGATGGCCCTGAAGCGCGGTATCGAGAAGGCCGTCGAGGCCGTCTCCGGCGCGCTGCTCGACCAGGCCAAGGAGGTCGAGACCAAGGAGCAGATCGCCTCCACGGCCTCCATCTCCGCCGCCGACACCCAGATCGGCGAGCTGATCGCCGAGGCCATGGACAAGGTCGGCAAGGAAGGCGTCATCACCGTCGAGGAGTCCCAGACCTTCGGTCTGGAGCTGGAGCTCACCGAGGGTATGCGCTTCGACAAGGGCTACATCTCGGCGTACTTCGCCACCGACATGGAGCGCATGGAGGCAGTCCTCGAGGACCCGTACATCCTCATCGCCAACTCCAAGATCTCCAACGTCAAGGACCTGCTCCCGCTCCTCGAGAAGGTCATGCAGTCGGGCAAGCCGCTGCTGATCATCGCCGAGGACGTCGAGGGCGAGGCCCTGTCGACCCTGGTCGTCAACAAGATCCGCGGCACCTTCAAGTCCGTCGCCGTCAAGGCCCCGGGCTTCGGCGACCGCCGCAAGGCCATGCTCGGCGACATCGCCATCCTCACGGGCGGCGAGGTCATCTCCGAGGAGGTCGGCCTCAAGCTGGAGAACGCGACCCTGGACCTCCTGGGCCGCGCCCGCAAGGTCGTCATCACCAAGGACGAGACCACCATCGTCGACGGCGCCGGCTCCGCCGACCAGGTCGCGGGCCGCGTGAACCAGATCCGCGCCGAGATCGAGAACAGCGACTCGGACTACGACCGCGAGAAGCTCCAGGAGCGTCTGGCGAAGCTGGCCGGCGGCGTGGCCGTCATCAAGGCCGGTGCCGCCACCGAGGTGGAGCTCAAGGAGCGCAAGCACCGCATCGAGGACGCCGTCCGCAACGCGAAGGCGGCCGTCGAGGAGGGCATCGTCGCCGGTGGTGGCGTGGCCCTCATCCAGGCCTCCTCGGTCTTCGAGAAGCTGGACCTGGAGGGCGACGAGGCGACCGGCGCCCAGGCCGTGAAGCTCGCGCTCGAGGCCCCGCTGAAGCAGATCGCCGTCAACGCCGGCCTCGAGGGCGGCGTCGTGGTGGAGAAGGTGCGCAACCTGACCCCGGGTCACGGTCTGAACGCCGCGACCGGCGAGTACGTAGACCTGGTCGCCGAGGGCATCATCGACCCGGCGAAGGTGACCCGTTCCGCGCTGCAGAACGCCGCCTCCATCGCCGCGCTGTTCCTCACCACCGAGGCCGTCATCGCCGACAAGCCGGAGAAGGCCGCCGCGCCGGCCGGCGGCGGCATGCCGGGCGGTGACATGGACTTCTGATCGGTCCCCGATCGATCCGGTCCTTTTGCCGAGGGCGGTATCCCCAGTTCCCGCTGGGGGTGCCGCCCTCGGGCGTGTCCGGGGTCACAGGAGCGGGGCGGAATCCGGAACCGGGCGGGCCGGTTAAGGATCGTTGCACACGCACATACCACTTGGTACCCAAGGAGCCCTCAGGTGACCGTCACCGCCGACACCCCGGCCGCCCGTGCCGCGCAGATCCTCGCCCGCCCCGTCTCGATCAACGGCCTGACCGTCCGCAACCGGATCGCGATGGCGCCGATGACCCGCCAGTTCTCCCCGGGCGGCGTCCCCGGCGCGGACGTCGCCTCCTACTACGCCCGCCGGGCCGCCGCGGGTGTGGGCCTGATCGTCACCGAGGGAACCTACGTCGGTCACGCCTCGGCCGGGGAGAGCGACCGGGTGCCCCGGTTCCACGGTGAGGAGCAGCTGGCCGGGTGGGCGAAGGTCGCCGAGGAGGTCCACGCGGCGGGCGGGAGGATCGTGCCGCAGCTGTGGCACATCGGCATGGTCCGCAAGGCCGGCCGGCCGCCGTTCCCCGAGGCGCCCGCCGTCGGCCCCTCCGGGGTGCGGCCGGACGGCACCGAGGGCACCGGCGAGGCGATGACCCAGCGGGACATCGACGAAGTCGTCGGCGCCTTCGCCGAGGCCGCCGCGGCGGCCGAGCGCATCGGCTTCGACGGGGTCGAGCTGCACGGCGCGCACGGTTACCTCATCGACCAGTTCCTGTGGGCGGGCACCAACCGCCGCACCGACGCCTACGGCGGCGACCCGGTGGCCCGCACCCGGTTCGCGGCCGAGATCGTGGCGGCGGTGCGCGAGACCGTCTCCGCCGACTTTCCCGTGATCTTCCGCTTCTCCCAGTGGAAGCAGGAGGCGTACGACGCGCGGCTCGCCAAGACGCCGGAGGAGCTGGAGGCGATCCTCACTCCGCTCGCCGCGGCGGGTGTCGACGCCTTCCACGCGTCGACGCGCCGCTACTGGCTGCCCGAGTTCGAGGGCTCCGACCTCAATCTGGCCGGCTGGACGAAGAAGCTCACCGGCAAGCCGGCCATCACCGTGGGGTCGGTGGGGCTCGACGGTGACTTCATCCGTGCGTTCGCCGGTGAGGGGTCGCCTGTCGGCAGCATCGACAACCTCCTCGACCGGCTGGAGCGCGACGAGTTCGATCTGGTCGCGGTGGGGCGTGCGCTGCTCCAGGACCCGCTGTGGGCTCAGAAGGTGCTGGAGGGCCGCTTCGACGAGCTGGCGCCGTACGACGCGGCGGCGGTGCGGACGCTGAGCTGAGGCGGCTTTCCGCTGTGGGCAGTCGTGCCGCCCCGGCGGCATGACTGCCCACAGCCACGTCGGCGCCCCGCGGCGGTCTACGCCGCGCCCGCGCGGCCCAGCACCCTTCGCTGGGCCGCCTCCACCTCCAGGCGGGCGTCCGGGTCGCCGCCGCGGGCACGGACGGCGGAGCGGACCAGGGACAGGTAGAAGAGGGTGGGGGCGCAGGGGGCCCAGGACTCGGGGGGCTGGGCGTGGATGAAGGTGAGGACCGAGTCGGGGTCGGCGGGGACGAAGGCGAAGGCGTCGTGTTCCCACTTGTCCTCGATACCGAGGCTCCAGCGGGCGCGCAGGTCCTCCTCGGTGAGGTCGGGGAGGACCGCGCGGAAGAACGCCGCCCACTGGTTGTTGCGCAGGTCGAGGCCGAAGCCGAGGAGTTCGAGGTCGACGTTGTCGGAGGCCTGGACGGCGAGTTCCTCGCGCAGCGCGCGCCGCGCCACCGCGTGCAGGCTGATGCGGCCGTCGGGGGACAGGTCGTGGTTGGCGGCCAGGCCCTCGTTGGCGGAGGAATTCCAGCGGGAGCGGTTGGGGCCGACGACCCGGGCGCTGCGGTGGGAGAAGAGCATCTTGCCGTCGCCGCCGGTCTCGACGGCGACGTTCACGCCGAAGCTGCAGAACATGAACGGCGGCGCGTCGACCGGGTCCCGGCTCTCCAGGTACTGCTGGCGCAGGGTGAGCCCGTTCTCCTGCTTGCGGTCCAGGTTGATCGAGGTGGTCAGGAAGTCGTAGTAGTCCGCGTCCCGGAGGGTGAGCGTGGCGACCGGCTCCTCCAGGGCGTGGGTGCGGGTGACGACGAGCCGTTCCACCGCGAAGCGGGGGTTGTTCCAGCGGTGCGGCTCGCCCGCCGCCTCCTTGCGGCGTTCCTCGTCCTCGATGGCGCGCCGCCAGCGGGCGATCTCGTCGGGGAACTCCACCCGCTCGGGGATGTACCGGATGCGGACGTTCTCCTCCAGGATCGGCCGGGTGCCGTCGCCCTCGAAGAGATGGCAGTCGGTCTGCCTGCCGACCACGGTCACCTTTTCCCGCTGAGCCATCAACTGCCCCTTCAGTAAGATGTGTTGCCGGGCTTGTGCTCGGGTCATGCTACGGGGCGGGGGGTGGACTTTGTCCCGGTCTGCGTTACTGGAGGCGGCGCGGGGAGAAGGGCTCGTCGCGACCGTCGCCGTCGACGGCTACGAGGACCCGGTCCGGCCCGGCGCCCGTGACCTGGCCCTGGTCCAGGACGCGCGGCGCAGGTTCACCGATCTCGTCAGCCCCGGACTCGGTTTCGGGCGGCAGCTTCGGCTCGACCGGGCGGGCGCCACCCGGGACGCGCTGTGGGCGGGACTGGCGGAGTTCGGCGCGCACCCGGCCCGCCGCAAGATCCTGTACTGGACCGGTCACGGCGTCGACCTCGGCGCCGACGGCTACTACCTGGCCTGCCGGGACAGCTGGGCGACCGGCGCCTTCGACCCCGCCCGCGCGATCGCCCTCACCGACCTGGTCGACCAACTGCTCGCGCCCGGCGCCGAGGCGGACACCCTGGTCGTCGTCGACGCCTGCTCCGCCCACGGCCATCTGCGCCAGGCCCTGGACCGGGCGCTCAGCAGGGAGCGGGAGACGGTCCGCACCGCCTACCGCGAGCGCGGCCACGGGTTCGTGGTCGTCGGCACCTCCGGCGTCGGCCGTCCCATCCCCGAGGGCCAGTGGGTGGACTGGCTGGACGCGGCCCTCGCCGACCCGGGCGTGCGGATGGCGGACCATGTACGGCCGCTGGAACCGACCGCGCTCTACCTGCCGGTGGAGTATCTGACGGAGGCGGTCGACCTGCGCGCCGCCGCGTCCGGACTGGACGAGCCGGAGGAGCGGCCAGGCCAGGTCGAGGTGCGGTCCCTGCCCAACAGCTTTCTGCACAACCCGTACTACCAGGACGACGACCAGCCGCAGCGCACCGCCCGGCTGCCCGGCGACGACACCCGCCCCTGGCAGTCGACCGGGCACCTCGGCCTGGAGGACGGCGGCGACCTGGAGCGGGTCTTCGCCGGCCGGCACGGCCCGCTCAGCCGCCTGGTCCGCTGGCTGGACACCTACTCGCAGGGCCTGCTGGCGGTGACCGGCCCGGCCGGTTCGGGCAAGACCGCGCTGCTCGGCCGGCTGGCCCTGATGTCCGTACCGGACAAGTGCGCCCGCCTGGACCCGCCGCCCCCGCCGCAGGTGCGGCCCCGGCCCGGCACGATCCACGCGGTGCTCTCCTGCCACGGCCAGTCCCTGGTCACCCTGACGCGGGCGCTGTGGGAGGTGCTGACCGCCTTCCCGGACATGGCGCCCGTGCCGGACGGCGCCGTCGCCACGACCGCGCTGCTGGCCGCCGTACAGGCGCTGGTGGACCGTACCGGCGCCCTCAACCTGGTCTTCGACGGCCTGGACGAGGCGATGCCCGAGCAGGCGCACGAGATCGCCCGGCATCTGCTGAACCCGCTCGCCCGCTCCCGGGGCGTGAAGGTCGTCGTCGGCACCCGCCCGCAGCCCCGCCGCCAGGCCGCCGACCGCGCCCCCGAGGAGACCCTGCCGGAGACGCTGGACCAGACCGCGCCCGCCCTCGCCCTCGACGAGGACGAGGACACCGAACGCGACATCGCCCGCATGGCGGAGACCGTCCTCGCCGCACCCGGCTCCCCCTGGCGCGGCGCCGCCCGCGCCGAGGAGCGCCGCCGGGCGGCCGAGCGCATCGCCGAGGAGAGCGGACGGCTCTTCCTGGTGGCCCGGCTGATGGCCGGCGAACTGGCCCGCGACCCCGCCCCCGTGCCCGAGGACCAGCTGGTGCGCCGCATCCGGGCGGGCGGCGCCGGCCTGCGCGAACGCCTCGCCCAGGAGATCCGGCACCTGGAGTCCGGCGGGGACCTGCGCGCCGCCGAGCTGCTGCGCCCGCTCGCCGTGGCCGAGGGCCGCGGACTGACCGCGGACCGCGCCGAGGACCGGCGGCTGTGGCTCACCCTCGCCGACTGCCTGCGCGACCCCGGCACGCCCCCGCTCACCGAGTCCGCCCTGGCCGTCGTCCTGGACCGGGCGGCGGGCAGCGTGGTCACCGCGCAGCGCGAGTCCGCCGAGATCCGCACCCACCGCCTCGCCCACCCCAGCTACGGCGCCCACCTCCTGGACAGCTCGGGCCTCGACACGCCCGAGGCGCACCGCCGGGTCGTCGCCGCCCTGTGCCCCCGCGACGAGCCGGGCTGGACCGCCGCCCACCCCTACACCCGCCGCTACCTCGGCGCCCACGCCGCGCAGACCGGCCGGGGCGAGCTGCGCGAGCTGTTCGCCGACCCGCACTTCCTGGTCCGCACCGACCCCGACGTGCTGCTCCCGCACGTCACCCCGCTGCTCGGGGACTGCGAGGGCGCCGCGCTGTACGCCCGGCTGGCGGACGCCTTCCGCTTCCGCACCGACGAGGCCGAACGCAAGGCGATCCTCAGGGCCGCCGCGTTCGTCAGCCACCGCACCGGCTTCCACGCCGCCCTGCGCGACCTGCCCGGATTCCGCGAACTGCCCTGGCGGGAGCTGTGGACGGACGCCCCGCCCGAGCCCCTGGAGGTGCGCTGGCCGGCCCCGCTGGGCGGGGCGCGCGCCCTGACCTGGACGCCCGCCGACGGCGGCGGCCGGCTGTCGGTCGGCGGGCAGGGCGAGGTGGTCGTGCAGGACACCCGCACCGGCCGCCGCCGCCTGACCCGCCGCACGGACGGCGACCGGCACGACCGCCGTACGGCCCTGACGGAGGTCCGGGAGGCCGGAGCGGGCAGCCGCCGGGTCACCGTCGCCAGCGACAGCGCCGTACTCACCTTCTGGTCCGGCGCGGACCGCGCCCCCGCCCAGACCTACCGGTGGGGCGGCGCCCCGCACAGCCTGACCGTCGCCCGCTGCGACGACGTGGTGCTGGCGCTGGCCGCCGACGGGCGGATGATCTGGGCCTGGCGCTGGCCCTACGGCGCGCGCCCCACCGACGGCGGGCTGGTGGACCTGCCGGGCCTGGCCGCCGACCGGATCGCGCTCGCACAGTGCGCCGGACGCCACTTCCTGCTGGTCGCCCACCGGGGCGTCACCCTGTGGGAGGTCACCCCGCAGGCCCCGGCCGGCACCGGCCTGCTCGGCGCCTCCTGGACCCTGCGCGAGGACGGCGCCCCCGCCTACGCGGCCGGCGCGCTCGGCCTGGACGGCGAGACGCTGCTGGCCGTGGCCGACGGCCAGAGGGCGACCGTGTGGCGGCTCGGGGTGTCCGGCCGCGAGGTGTGCTGGAAGGAGCTGTGCGCGGTGAACACCCCGGCGCGCGGTCTCGCCCTCGGCCGCCTCGACGACGGCCGCCCGCTGCTCGCGCTGTACGAGACGGGCCGCGTCCTGGTGCGCGGCGTCCTCGACCCGGACCAGTCCTGCGAGTTCCGCCTGACCGAGCCGCGCGAACCGGAGGCGCTGGCCTTCGATCCGGCCGGTTCGGGGCTGCTCGCGGTCGGCGACGGCCCGGACATCCGGCTGCTGGACGCCGCGTCCGCGCTGGAGGCGCGGCGGGTGACCCGCCGCCGCGCGCACGACCAGCGCGCCCAGGTCGCCGTCGCCGCGTCCGGCGAGCCGGGCGGCCCGGTGCTGCTGTGCCAGGTGTGGGCCGGTGACGTCCAGGCCGCCCTGCATCCCGACGGCACCGCGCAGGCGCTGCTGCGGCACGAGGAGAACGTCACCGCGGTGCGCGCCCTGTTCCACCGCGACCACTGGGTGGTCGCCGTGGCCGCCGGCCGCCGGGTGCACCTGTGGCGGCTTACGCCCCGCCTGGACGCCTGGTCCCGGGACGAGCCCCTGCACGTGGGCGGCGACCCGCGCGACGAGATCCCCGCCCTGGGCCTGACCGCCGCGGGCGACACCGTACGGCTCTTCGTGCCCGACCGCGGCGAGATGATCGCCTGGGACCTGCCGCCCGGCGCCCCGCCCCGCCAGGCCGCCTCCGCGTACGCCGGGGTCATGGTCCTGTGGACCGCCGCCCGCACCCTGCGCGACGGCCGCACCTGGCTCCTCACCGACGCCGGCGACGGCATCCGGCTGTGGGAGCGCACGGACGACGGCATGACGGCCGTACGCCGCACCCTGCCGGCCGGGAACGTCACCGCCCAGGCCGCCCTCGGGGAGTACCACGCCGACGGCCGGTCCGCGCCGCTCGTCGCCTGGGCCGAGGGCGAGCGGATCCGGCTCGCCGAGTGGACCGGCGGCCGATGGGAGCGCGCCGAGCTGACCGTGCCCGGCCCGGGTCCCACGACGTTGCTGTTCTCGGGGACGCCGGAGCATCCGCTGCTCCTGGTGTGCGGCGGCGCGCACACGCTGCGCGTGCGGGACGTCCGCGAGGACCGCTGGGCCGACGAGACGCTCGTCCCGTACCGCGGACTCGTCCCGGAGGTCGCGGACGCCGCGTACGACGACGGTGGCACGCTCACCCTCGCCCTCCAGGACATCCGGCGCTGCGACCTGATCCAGGTGCGCACCGGGACCCACTGAGCGACAGGAGGCACTTCGTTGGAGCACGACCTGGTGGTGTTCGTCCCCGGCATTCTGGGCAGCCGCCTCACCCGCGGCGGCGTGGACATCTGGCAGCGGTCGCAGCGGGCGATTCGGCTGCACGTGGCCGTGGAGCTGGCGAGGAACCCGCTGAAGCGGCACACCGCCTTCGAGGACCTGAAACTGCCGCCGGGCGCGGGCCACGACCTCCCGGAAGCCCCCTGGGCGGTGACCCCCGAGGAGCCGCTGGAGGGCGCCGACGCGCTGCCGGGCCTGCTCAAGACGCTCGGCCCGCCGGACGTGGCGGGCATGATGGGCGGGCTGGCGCCCGGACAGTACGTGCCGTTCCCGTACGACTGGCGCCTGTCGAACCGGGTCACCGCTGGCCTGCTGAAGCAGCGGGTGGAGCGCGAGCTGACGCGCTGGACCGAGCGGTACCGCGCGCACTACCCGCACGCCGAGGAGCCGCCGAAGGTGGTGTACGTCTGCCACTCCATGGGCGGCCTGGTCGCCCGCTACCACCTGGAGTGCCAGGACGGCGCCGAGACCGCCCGCGCCCTGGTCACCCTGGGCACCCCGCACCGCGGAGCCGCCAAGGCCATCCGGTTCCTCACCGGCCACGGCATCGGACCCGGCGAGGACCAGCCGGGCATCCAGGGCCCGCGGGCCGCCCTCGTCGGCGCCCTCTACAACGACGTGTTCATGGAGGTGTGCCGCACCTTCCCGTCGATGGCCCAGCTCCTGCCGGTCTACCGCGCGGTGCTCAGACCGGGCGCGGACCGTCCGCTGCGCCCCCTGGACGAGGCACAGGTGCCGGACCTGCCGACGGAACTGGTCCAGGAGGCCTTCGACTTCCACGAGGACTTCGAGGAGGCCGTCGAACGCAACAGGCTGCGCCGCTCACCCTGGCCGGGATACGCCGTCCACAGCATCGGCGGGCGCGCCCACCCCACCGTGCACGGCGTCCAGGTGGAGCCGGGCGGCGAGCTGAAGTTCCCCACCCGCCTGGACGACCGGCGGCACTGGACCGGCGACGGCACGGTCCCCGAGGACTCCGCCCACCCGTGGTGGGCCCTGACCGAGCTGAGCTACGGCGTCTGGAACGGCTACAAGCACGCCGAGCTGCCCGGCGGCGAGGCGGTCAGCCACCAGCTCGCGGTGATCCTGCGGGGCGGCAGGGGCCGCTCGATGCTCTCGGCGGACGAGATCGGCGTCCTGGCGCCCGAACTGGCGGTCGCCGGGGAGCCGTTCGAAGTCCTCGTCCAGGGCACGGACCGCACCGTCCGGGCGAGCCTGCACCGTCCCGGACAGCCCCCGCTGCCCCCGGTGACCCTGAAACCGGCCGGTGAGGGCCTGCTGCGCGCCGAGCTGACCGCCGGTGAGGGCACGTGGGTGCTGCGCGTGGAGGCCGAGCCGTACGTGGTGCGGCACGAGGTGGTGACGGTCGTGGCGGCCTGAGGGCTACAGATTGCCCATCGGCTCGATGTCGATCCGCACCGGGTTGCCCCACACCCGCAGCACCTCGTAGTCGGTGAACTCGTGCACGAGCCGGTACGCCATCGCCGGCCGCGAGCCGCGCCGCTGGGCGGCCAGATACAGCTCGGCCTCCCGCCGGTCCCGGCGCGGCGTCCCGCACAGCTGCCACTCCTGCCCGTTCCACGCCTCGGGCAGCCACCGCTGCTGGGGCTGCGGCCGGTCACCGCGCGTCCCGTACCGCGACGGCGCGGTGGGCGTGGGCGCGGGCGACGGGCCCGGCCCGTTGAACTCGGCGCGGCGGGCCGCCCGGCGCCGCGTCTCGCACAGCAGACACAGATCGGGCGCGGCCTCGTCCACGGGTCCCTGCGGATGCTCCGGGCACCGTGTCGTCGGCGCGGCCGAGGTGACGCTCTCCTCCAGCAGGTCCAGGGCCCTGCGCAGATCCGCCTTCACCTCGTGCAGCTTCGCGTCCGGGGTGTCCGCGGTCAGCGCCTCCCCGTGCTCCCCGAGCAGACGCAGGGCACGGCCTAGGGCGGTGAGCTGGGCGTGGTTCATGGGTGCAGGCTCCGGTTCTGTCTGGGCCTCGTTCAGCTGCTGCGGCCGACCTTGATCACGTAGACGGTGGAGGTGTCGTTCTCCGGCCGATACAGCACACGCCAGCCTCCGACGCGCAGCCGGTAGTAACCGGACGCGCCAAGGGCACGCGCTTCCTCAGGGTAGGGCTCGTCGGCGAGTGCCCGCACCGCAGCGGCAGTGGCCTTGGCTCCTACAGGATCGGTGACACGAAGCCGCCGGAATCGGCCATGGCGTGGTGTTCCCACATCACCGCGGGCCTCACGAAGCGGCCTCCCGCCGGTCCTCTTCCTCAAGCTGGGCCATGAACTCGTCGTGGGACATCGACGGGCCGCCCGGGCTCGCCTCTCGGGCCCGTGCTTCAGCGATGTCGGCCTCGTCCCGGAGTCGCTGAAGCTCCTCCAGCTCGCTTATCGGCACGAGCGCGGCGGCGGGCTTGCCGTACTCCGTGATCAGGATGTGCTCCTGGCCGTGCCGGACCCTGCCGACCAGTTGACCGAGCTGGTTGCGGGCTTCCACGAGCGGATACGCGTCCATGCGAAGACTGTACACACCCGCGTGTGTGTACGGCGTGCTCATGCGCGGGTCCTCTCTCGGCGCTGTGCCATCGCGGCCCGGATCTCTGCGGCGCGGGCGTGGACGGTGCGGGCGGGCATGGGCGCTCGGGAGCGGCCGGGGGCGCGCTTGCCCCGGCACGCGCCGCACCGGCCGCCCGGCAGGGCCTCCGGCCGGCCCGGCAGGCCGCAGCCCGCGCACTCCAGGACCCGCCTGGGCGGACGCGGCGGTGGCGGCGGCGGCAGCTTCCCCGCGAGCCGGGTGCGCAGCAGCGCGGCCGGGTGATGCACCGGGCTCGGCAGGCCGCTCGTCAGGGCGTGCCGTACGGCCTCCTCGTCCGCGCCCCGCGCGAACCACTCCGCCACCAGCGGCGCGAGCCGCGCGCACTCGGCCTCCGAGAGGGAGAGGGCAGGGGTGGCGCGGCCCAGGGCCGCGAGGAAGATGTGGGCGCGGGAACGGGTGGGCCGTGCTCTCGGTCCAGGGTCCGGATCCGGATCCGGTACGTCCCCTCGCGTGAACGCCGTCCACCAGGCGTCGTCGCGGGCGGTACGGGAGAACCACGATCGGGTGATCCAGCGCGTGCAGCCCGAGTCCGCGGTGACGGCCTCCCTGCCGCGGCGCAAGTGGCCCGCCCTTTGCAGGTTGTTGAGCGCCGTGCGGAGCGCGCACTGCCCGTACGGCAGGTGCTTGGCCAGCGTTTTCACGGAGATGTCGGCGCCGTCGGGCAGCCGGTCGATGTACGCGGCGATGGCGGCTTCGCGGGGTGGGAGGTGCGCGAAGTCGTGGTTCGTGCGCGGGGATTGGTCGGGTGCGGAGCGCTTGCCGTAGCCCGGGTTGGACATGGGGTGCGCGGGCGCAGGGGCGGCACTAAAGTGGGCGTCAGCCATGGGATCGGTCGCTTCGATCTCGTTGGTTAAGCCCCCGCAGGTGTTGGCGCACCGAGCGGGGGCTGTTGCTTGTTGCGGGAACGCTAGAGCCTCGTCACCCTGCGTCGCAAGTCGGATGCGCCAGGTCAACTCGCAGGGTGGGAGGGTGGGTTGAGACCCACCGACCATTCCTTGAAAAGAGCGCTCGAAGCGCGGGACTTGAGCTTCGGGGCTCTCTTAGTCCTGCTTCAGCCCGCTGACGAACGCAGTCCAGGCCGGGGCTCGGAACACGAGCTTCGGGCCGGTGGGGGTCTTGGAGTCGCGGACGGGGATGACGGTGGGGAAGTCGTGGGTGACTTCGAGGCAGTCACCGCCGCTGCCGCCGCTGTAGCTGGACTTGCACCAGGTGGCAGTGTCCAGGTCGTACTCAGGGATGGTCCTCATGGACGTAATCCTGCGCCATCCCTTCGAGCACGGCCAGGGACTTCTCCGGTGAGAGTGCGCACGCGGCGAGGAGGTCGAAGGTGTGCCGCTGGTGGCGGACGGTCGCCGGGTCGTCCTCCAGCCGTCCCGCTCCCACTCCCTCGAAGTAGGCCAGCGGGGGAGCCTGCTTGAAGTCCATCAGCTTGATCGCGCCCTCCATCGCCGAGTGCGCGCCGGCCTCGAACGGCAGCACCTGAACGATGACCCGGTTCCGGCGCACGAGGGCCGTGATGTGCTGCAAGCTCTCCGCCATCACGGCTGCCCCGCCGGTCGCCCGGCGCAGCGCAGCCTCGTCAAGCACGACCCACAACATGGGTTCTGTTGGATCGTCGAGGATACGTACTCGATCCATCCGGTTGGCCACCAGTTCGTCGATCACCGCCTGCGGTGCCGTCGGTTGATAGGCCCGGCACACGGCTTGAGTGTAGGCGGGCGTCTGGAGCAGGCCTGGGATCAGCAGGGGCGCGTACTGCCGGATCTCCGCGGCGCTCGCCTCTGCCTCCGCCGCCTCCGCGAAGTGCTCCGGATACTTCGACTTGGCCACCGCCGCGCAGTTCCGCTGGAAGAAGTCCTCTGTCCCCAGGACCTCATCCAACATCCGCGCGTGTTCCGGTTGCATCCGCCGCGTCCCCGCCTCCAGCTGCCCGATGAACGACCCGCTCACGAACAGCCGCTGGCCCAGTTCCTCCTGGCTGAGGCCCGCCTTCTCGCGGGCGTGGCGCAGTTCCGCACCGAGCAGGGCGCGGGGGGACGACGACGGGTCGAGGTCCTTGGGTCCCGGCATGGCAACTCCCTGTCGTACACCTCGGATTGTTGGGGCGCCCTGTCTGGCCAGGTTAGAGGCGGTCAGGACACGCTGTGTGGCGAATCGGAAACTCAGCGTGGAGGTGCGGGAGCGTGCGGACGACCGAGGAGATCGTGGAGGCGCTGCGGGCGGCGCTCAAGGGGGTGGGGGTCGTGCTGCCTTCGCTGCGCGTCGACCCGGTGACGGGGGCCAGTGAGGAGCCCTTCGCCCTGGTCGACCTGGGGCGCTGCAACGTGCGGACGGCGGAGCATCTGACGGACGTGCTGCGGATGGTGCCGTCGGACGACGCGCTGCTGGCCCGGGTGCGGACGGTGAACCGGGAGCGCGAGCGGCTTCGGTAGCGGCTGTTGATCCATTGTCCCCTTGATCGGCGGGGCCTGTCACCCTCCGGCGGAATGATCTTTTTGCCCGCATTGTGGATCTAGGGTCGAGGGCATGAGTCACGACGACCGAGACCTTCGCTCCGCACTCGCCGCCGAACTTCTCGCCATGGCCGAGGCCGATCACGGGGCCGCCGCGCACGCCAACGCCGACGATCCCGCCGAGCAGTTGCGGTGGCGGCGAATCACCGCCGAACACGGGGACCGGCTGAACGAGATCATGGACGAGGTGGGCTGGCCCACGGCCGACCTCGTCGGGGAGGAGGCCGCGCGGGCGGCGTGGCTGATCGCCCAGCACGCCGACCGGCAACTCGACGTGCAGCGGCGGGCGCTGCGGCTGCTGGAGGCGGCCGTCGGCGCGGGGCGGGCGAGCGCGCGGGAGTTGGCGTTCCTGCGCGACCGGACCCTCGTCAACGAGGGGCGGGAGCAGATCTACGGCACGCAGATCGCAGGGGTGCGGGGGGACGGCTCGCCCGTGCCGTGGCCGTGCGCCGAGCCGGAGCGGGTGGACGAACTGCGCACCGGAGCCGGGATCGAGCCCTTCGACGCGTACGTGGCCCGGTTCCGGCCGTCCGCCTCCTGAGGGTCCGGCGCGGCGCCCGGGGTGCTATGCCCGCGCCGCCGCCAGCGCCGCCCGCAGGTGTCCCCGGTTCTCCGCGAGGAGGCGGGCCGCCGTGGGCCCGTCCACGCCCGCGAGGATGGACAGGATCGCGTCCTTCACCTCGCCGTGCGCCTCGGCCAGCGCCCGGTCGATCTCCTCGTCGGCCGCTCCGGTGGCGAGGGCGACGATGCGGCGGGAGCGGGCGCGCAGTTTCTCGTTGGAGGCGCGGACGTCGACCATGAGGTTCCCGTAGGTCTTGCCCAGCCGGATCATGGTGATCGTCGAGATCATGTTCAGGACGAGTTTCTGGGCCGTGCCCGCCTTCAGCCGGGTTGAGCCGGTGATCAGCTCGGGGCCGACGACGATCTCGATGCCGTGGTCCGCGGCGGCGGCCAGCGCGCTGTCCGGGTTGCAGGCGAGTCCGATGGTCAACGCGCCCAGCTTGCGGGCGTGTTCGACCGCGCCGACGGCGTACGGGGTGCGGCCGGAGGCGGAGATGCCGACGACCGTGTCGTCCGGCCCGAGGTCCAGCGCGTCGAGGTCCGCGCGGGCCAGGTCCGCCGAGTCCTCCGCGCCCTCCACGGAGGTCACCATGGCCTGCGGGCCGCCCGCGATGAGGCCGACGACCTGGGCGGGGTCGGTGTTGAAGGTGGGCGGGCACTCGGAGGCGTCCAGCACGCCGAGCCGCCCGGCGGTCCCGGCACCGGCGTAGACGAGCCGGCCGCCGCGGGCCATGCGGTCGGCGACGGCGTCGATGGCGGCGGCGATCCGCGGGAGCTGCCGCGCGACCGCGCCCGGCACCCCGGCGTCCTCCCCGTTCATCACGGTCGCGATCTCCAGCGTGGACAGCCGGTCGATCTCGGCGAGTTCGGGCCGGAAGGCCTCGGTGGTCAGCGTCTCCAGCTGGGCTTGCAGGTCAGGGGCGTCGGATGCGGAGGTCATCGGGTGCGGCTCTTTCCACGACGGTCAGTTCTCGGCGTGATGGTCGGCGCGGGTCATCTGCGGTGCCGGTGCGCCAGCGCCTCGTACGACGCCGACAGGGCCGGGGCCGCCGTGTCGTACGTCCGCTGGGCCACCCCGACGAACAGGCAGTCCACCACGAGCAACTGGCTCGTGCGGGACGACATGGCCGCCGGGCGCAGCTCCGTCTCGCGGGCGATGGACGTGGTCAGCACGTGGTCGGCGTACTGCGTCACCGGGGAGTCCGGCCGGCCGGTGATCGCGACGGTGGTCGCCCCGCGCTCGAAGGCGACCCGCAGCGGCTCGATGACGTCGCCCGTCGACCCGGAGTGGGTGATGGCGAGCGCGACGTCGCCCGAGCGGAGCTGGACCGCGTTGGTGACGGCGAGGTGGGGATCGCTGTGCGCGTGCGCTATCAGCCCTATGCGCAGCAGCTTCTGGGTGAGGTCCTGCGCGACCAGCCCGGACGCCCCGACCCCGTACACGTCGACGCGGCGGGCCGCGGCGAGCGCGCCGACGGCCGCGCCGAGCTGGACGGTGTCCAGGTTGGCGGCCGTGTCGGAGAGGGTCTGCTGCTCGTCGTACGCCAGCTTCGCCACCACGTCCGCGATCGGGTCGTCCACCGCGATGTCGGTGGTGATGGCGGGGGCGCGGCCGGACTGCTGCTGGGCGGCGAGGCCGGCCAGGGCGAGGCGCAGATCGCGGTAGCCCGGGTAGCCGAGCAGGCGGGCGGTGCGCACGACCGTGGCCTCGCTGGTTCCGGTGCGTTCGGCCAGTCCGGTGACCGTGAGGGCGGCGCAGCCGGCCGGGTCGCTCGCGACGGCCTCGGCGACGCGCTGCATGGAGCGGGTCATGGAGGGGGCGAGTGTGCGCACCTTGGCGGCGAGCGCGCTGGGTGCGGGAGGCGAACCGCCGAGACCGCCGCCCCCGAAAGTTTCCTTCACTTCCCTGGTCACACTTGAAAGATATTTTCGGCTCGGAGTCGCGGTCAAGAGTGCGCACAATAGGGGCATGGACCCCATCAGCCCCCTGGAGCAGGCACTGCACGCGGCGCGTGCCCTCGTGCTGGCCGACCTCGTCGCGGGCCAGGTCGCCGAGGCGGACGTCGTCTCGCTGGTTGAGGACTCCGTCACCCAGCGGCGCTGGTGGGTCGAGCAGTGGCCGGACGGCGCGACCTTCGTCGCCGGGCTGATCGCCCAGGACGTGCAGGACGCGCTCCTCGACCGGTACGGCCGCTGGCCGCTGTGCCCGGTCTGCGGCTCCGGCGACCCGCACGCCCTCGACGTCGAGCCCGAGCTGGGCCCCGACCCGCACTGGGTCTGCCACAAGGCGGGCGTGAAGGTCGCCTCCATCGGCTCCCTGGGCTCGGCGATGGGCGGGACGCCCTCGTCGTGAACGGGACCGAGAGGGCGTCCTCGTGACGGTGTACATCGACCCGCCGACCTGGCCGGGCCACGGCCGGCTCTGGTCCCACCTGGTCAGCGACGCCTCGTACGACGAACTGCACACCTTCGCCGCCCGCCTGGGCGTGCCCCGCCGCGCCTTCGACCGCGACCACTACGACATCCCGGCGCACCGCTACGCCGACGTGGTCCGCGCCGGGGCCGTCGAGGTCACCTCCCGCGAGCTGGTGCGGCTGCTGCACGGCGCCGGACTGCGCCGCCGCAAACGGCACTCCCCGGCCGCCGGTCAGCCCCGCAACTCGTAGGCGAACAGCTCCTCCTCCGCCGCCACCCTCCGGAAGCCGGCCCGCGCCACGACCCGCTGCGACGGCAGGTTCGCCGGCTCCACCGTGGCGAACAGCGACCGTACGTCCGTCCTGGCCAGCGCCCACTCCGACAGCGCGCGCAGCGCCTCGGTGGCGTAGCCCCGGCCGCGGGCCGAGGTCGCTAGGTCGTAGCCGATCTCCGCGCGGCCGTCCTCGTCCGGCGGGCCGTGGAAGCCCATCCCGCCGACCGCCCGCCCGTCCTCCTGCCGGACCAGCACGAACAGCCCGAACTCGGGCCGGTGCACCCCGGTCTCGTACGCCTTCAGGGTCATCGCCGCGGCCTCCCGCGTGCCCTCGTACGGCCCGCCCTCGACCCAGTCGAACCCGCCGTCCCCGCCGACGGCGAGATCCGCAGCCGCCGCCGGGGTGACGCCCTCCAGGGTGAGGCGTTCGGCGGGGATGACGAGGTTGTTGCTCCACACCCACTCGGTGACCGGTTCGCGCCCGTGCAGCTCGCCGCGCCCGGTGGCCCACAGCAGGGTCGGCCAAGGAGCGGGGCCCGGCCGGACCTGCGGGAAGATCCGGGTCAGCGCGAACTCGGCGAGGTCGGCGTCCGGTTCGTACGCCAGCCCGAAGCCCTCGGCGATGTCATGCGTGTGGAGCAGTGTCTCGGTCACGCCCATCGCGGCGAAGCCCTCGCGGTTCGCGCTGCGGAAGGGGAACGGGTGGAAGGCGCGGGCCCGTGGCGGGGTGGTGCGCACGGCCATGGTGAGCAGCGTGCCGGTGGTCTCCAGGACGTCGATCAGGCCGGCCGGCCGGGTGTCGTCCTCGACGACGAGGTCGAAGGGCGCGTAGGCGTCCATGTGCCGTCCGCGGCCCGCCAGTTGACCGGCGTACGCCGTCAGGGCGCCCGCGAGATGACCCGCCGCCCTGCGGCAGCTCCACTCCAGGCGGCCCGCCCTCGTGCCGTCCCAGTCCCGTTCCGTCGCCGTCCGCAGCACCCGTGCCGCGCCCGACACCGCCCGCTCGACGGCCTCGGCCGCCCGTTGCCCGCCCACGTCAGTCATGGTCGGCAGGCTAGGGGAGCGGGCGGGGTCAGGACGACAGCATTTCCAGTTCGGCGGTGAGGTTGTAGCGGGCGGTCGCCTCCCAGCGCTCGGCCCCGTACGGGGTGCGGAACAGCCGGGGCAGGGCGAGCAGATCGCGCAGGATCGCGGCGCGCCCCGCGCGGAAGGCGTCGGAGGGGATGAAGCCGTACTCCTCGCGCACGGCCACCGTGTAGGCGGCGTACGCGGACGGCGGCGAGGCGAGGATCGCCAGGTCGGCGTCGCACAGCACATGCCCGTTGCGGTCGTCGTCGGCGGGCGCGTGCCCGGCGGTCAGCCGCACCAGCCGCGCCACCTCGGCGGTCCGGTCCTCCGCCAGCCCCGCCTCGGCCAGCGCCCGCTCGGCGAGCCGCGCCGACCGCTCCTCGTTCTCCGACCGGTCCGGGAGATACACGGCGTCGTGGAACCAGGCGGCCAGCCGCACCAGGTCCGGATCGTCCGCGTACTCCTCCAGCGTGTCGACGTGGTCGAGGACCGCCGTGAGATGGGCGAGCGTGTGATACCGCCGCTGCGGCTCCCGCCAGCGGCCCAGCAGATCGTCCGCGTACGGCAGCGGATCCGGGCCGTCCCCCGGATGCCGGGCCCGCTCCAGGGAGCGGCTGAACCGGGCACGCAGTTCCTCGAGATCGACATCGGCCATGGCGGCATTCTCCCGCGCGGCGGCGTATGGCACCTAGCGTGGCCGTATGACTTCTACGGACGTGAGTGACGTACGCGACCCGGAGCTGCCCGGGCGGCTGCTGACGGTCGAGCGGGACGATCTGGTGCCGCTGCTGCGGTCCCGGGCGGAGACGGACTTCGCGCTGCCGGTGACGGCGTGTCCCGGCTGGACGGTGCGGGACGTGCTCGCGCACTGTTCGGCCGCGCTGACGCGGGTGGTGGAGAACCGGTTCGAGGAGGGCGTGTTCTCGCCCGAGTCCAACGACCGGGACATCGCCGAGCGGGCCGACTGGACGAACGCGCGGGTCGTGGACGAGCTGGAGCGCGGGATGACCGAGGCCGGGCCGGTGATCGCCGAGGCCGGTGGGGCGCTGGACGGGCTCGCGCTGGGGGAGTGGGTGCACGCCGGTGACGTCCGGGACGTGCTCGGCGAGCCCGGCGCGTACGGCGGGGCGGGGCTGCCGTACGCGCTCGAACTGCTCGCCCGGCTCACCCGGGAGCGGGGCCATCTGCCGCTCCACGCCGACCTCGACGACCGGGACGAGCCGCTGCTGCTCGGCGAGGCGAGCGGCGCCCGGCCGCCGGCCCGGTTCATCGGGTCCGCGCCGGCCCTCGTCCGGCTGTACGCGGGCCGCCCGCTCGCGGGCGCGGACTACGAGCTGGCCGGGGTGGAGGCGGCCGAGCTGAACATCTTCCGGTGAGGGCGGGTGAGGGCGGCGGCGCGCGGGCGTAGTCTTTGATTGGACTAGACCTGTAGAGCCGTAGCGCGGCTGACGAACGCCGACGAATGGGGTGTCATGAGCAAGCGTGCAGTCCTGGAGGTGATCGCCCTCGACGCCGAGGACGCGATCGCCGCCCAGGCCGGAGGCGCGGACCGCCTCGAGCTGGTCACCGAGATCGCCGCCGACGGGCTGACCCCGTCCACGGCGGCCTTCCGCGCGATCCGCGCCGCCGTCGACATCCCGCTGCGGGTGATGCTGCGGCTCACCGACGGGTTCGCGTCGGGCGATCTCGACCGGCTCGTCGCCCGCGCCCGCGAACTGCGCGGCGCCGGTGCCGATCAGTTCGTGCTCGGCTTCCTCGACCCGCACGGCGGCCTCGACCTGTACGCGGTCGAGCGGGTCGTCGCCGCGCTGGACGGCTGCTCCTGGACCTTCCACCGGGCGATCGACCACGCCGCCGACCGCGACGCGCTGCGCAAGCAGCTCGACGGACTGCCCGGTCTGGACACCTACCTCACCGCCGGGTCCGCCGCCGGCGTGGACGACGGCCTTCCCGCGCTGCTCACCGAGGCGGCGCGCAGCGGCGAGCCCGGGTACGAGCCACGGATCCTGGTCGGTGGGGGGCTGCGGCTCGATCATGTGCCGCGCCTGCGGGAGGCCGGGATCGACGCGTTCCACATCGGCGGGGCGGCGCGGCCGGCGGGCTGGTCGGGGCCGGTCTCGGTGGAGGCGGTCGCCGAGTGGCGGAGGGTTCTGGACGCGGTCTGAGGGGGGTGCGGCTGCGCGTCGCGGACTTGCGGTGCGTCGTGGGTTGCTCGCGCCCCTGGAGGTGGGTATAGTGCACGCACTTCAGGGGCGCGGGGAACCGCGCGACCAGCCACACACCACCCGCAGACCGGTGACGGCAGCGACCGCCCCAACCCGCCGGACCCTCAGTCCAACTGAGCCGGCAGCGGTGCCCCGTGCGTCACGATCAGGCCCGACACCGCACGGGTCAGCGCCACGTACAGACGGCGCAGCCCCGTCCGCTCGTCCGGCTCCCCGTCCACCACGGCCTGCGGCTCGTCCAGCACGACGTAGTCGTACTCCAGACCCTTCGCGAGCGAGGCGGGGACCAGCGTCAGACGGGTCTCCTGGGTGGTCTCCTCACCCGGGGCGAGATACGGCAGCCCCGCCTCCGTCAGCGCCTCCGCGAGCAGCGGGACGCGCGCGTCGGCGGCGATCAGGCCGACGGAGCCCTCGTTGCGCAGCAGCTCCGCGCAGGCCGCGACCACGTCGGCGGTGCCGGCGGCCGGGCGGACCTCGAACAGGCCCGGGTTCTCCCGGATCGAGGCGACCGGGGTGAGGCCCGGCGCGATGTGCGGGAGCAGCCGAGAGGCGTAGGCGATGACGTCCGTCGGCACACGGAAACCGGCCGTCAGCTCCTCGATCACCGCGTCCGGCTTCCCCAGGTGCGCCAGCGCCTCCCCCCAGCCGCGGGTCGCCCACGGCGTGGTGCCCTGCGCCAGGTCGCCGAGGACGGTCGCGCTGCCGGTGGTGCAGCGGCGGCCCACCGCGCGGTACTGCATCGGCGACAGATCCTGCGCCTCGTCCAGCACCACGTGCCCCAGCGAGGGCGTGCGCTCCACGAGGTCCGCCGCCTCGTCGATCAGCACCGCGTCGGCGGGCGACCACCTGGCGGACTTCACGCTCCGGGCGGGCTTCGCCCACAGGATCGTCTTCTGCTCGTCCTCGGTGAGGATGTCCTCCGCGTGCTCGGCGAGGAAGTCCGCGTCCGTCAGCAGCCGCAGCACCAGCTTCGCCGGGTCCACCACCGGCCAGATCGCCTTCACCGCCGCCTTCACCGCGCTGTTGCGGGCCACCGCGTCCTGCACCCGGTCGTCCGGCGCCTCGCCCGCGCGCTCCATCTGCACCAGCACCGCGTGCGCGATCCGCTGCGGCAGCGCCTCGCGGGCGGCGCCGTAGCGGATGTCGCGGTCCAGCAACTCGCGGACGATGTCCTCCAGTTCGTACGCCGGGACCCGCCAGCGCCGCGAGCCGCGTACGACCACGACCGGCTCGGTGGGCAGGGTCACGTGGGAGTACACGGCCCGGCGCAGCACCTCCGCCATCCGCGCGTCACCCTTCACGACGGCCGCCGCCGCGTCGTCCGTGCCGCGCACCTCGACGTGCGCGACGAGGTCGTCGACCGTCGCCTGACGGACCGTCAACTCGCCCAGGGCGGGCAGAACTTGCTCGATGTAGTGCAGGAAGGACCGGTTCGGGCCGATCACCAGCGTGCCGGTGCGGGCCAGCCGCTCGCGGTGGGCGTAGAGGAGGTAGGCGACGCGGTGCAGGCCGACGGCCGTCTTTCCGGTGCCGGGTCCGCCCTGCACGCACACCGTGCCGCCCAGGCCCGAGCGGACGATCTCGTCCTGCTCCGGCTGGATGGTGGCCACGATGTCCCGCATCGGGCCGACACGCGGCTTCTCGATCTCCCGCTGGAGCAGCCGGCTGGTCTTCGCGGCCTCCGCCGGGTCCGACAGACGCTCGTCCTCGTACGCGGTCAGCTCGCCGCCCGTGTACCCGAAGCGGCGGCGCAGCGCGACGTCCATCGGGTCCTTCTTCGAGGCGCGGTAGAACGGCTGGGACACCGGCGCGCGCCAGTCGATCACCATCGGGTCGCCGTCGGCGTCGTGCACGTGGCGCCGCCCGATGTAGAAGCGTTCGCCCTCCGCGCCCTCCGCCCGGTCCGCGCCCGGGGTGTGCAGATAGTCCAGGCGGCCGAAGAACAGCGGGGTGTCGCTGAGGTCGGCGAGCGCCTTGATCCGCTCGTCGATCTGGCGCTCCAGGACCTGGGCGTTCACCCAGTTCGCGGTGACGTCGCGGATGTCCAGCGACTCCACGTCCTCGCGCATCGCGCGCAGCGCGGCACGGGAGGCGGCGAGGTGGGCACGCTCACGGGAGAGGGGGTCGGTGCGGTCGGCGGTGGACAAGGGGGTGCCTCCGAAGGGACCTGCGAGGTGGTGGGCCTGCGAGAAGCCGACCGGTTTCCGTCCGGGCGGCGGCACTCCGTGAGGGGAGGCGGGCAAGAGCGGAGATTTTAGACGAGCGCGAAGACCGGGGCTAACGAATTTCCCCGCTTCCCTCTCGCGGTGTACGGCCCTCCCCGGCTCCCTAGGGGGCAGACCCGACCGAAGACCGATGCGGCCCTTATGTCCGGGAATCCACCATGGAGACATGAGTGCAGCAGCCATCACCCCAGCACCGCCCCCCGCCCGGGCCCCGACCGGCGCGACCGCCGTCGCCGGCAGCCACCGGCACCGCCTCGGCGACGCGCTCCGTGCCGTGAAGGTCTTCGCGGGTGCCGTGTTCGACGTGGTCGTCCTCGGGGAGTACGGCGAGGAGGCGGGCGTCCGCCGCAGGTGACGGTCTAGGGTCACCGCGTGACCCGCCGTGCACACAGCGCAACCCCCTGGCTCCTTCTCGCGGTCTCCCTCACGGTGTTCGCCGTGCTGTGCGTGGCCCAGCGCGCCCCCATGGCCGACGCGCTGGTCTACCAGGCGGAGGGCGAGGCGGTCCTCGACGGCCGTGACCTGTACGGCTTCACGGTCACCGAGTGGCATCTCCCGGCCACCTATCCGCCCTTCGCCGCCCTTCTCTTCACCCCCACGGCCTGGCTCCCCCCGGCCGCCCTCAAGGCGGCCTTCCTCACCGGCAACACCCTGCTCACGGCCTGCCTGGTGCACCTCTCGGCCCGCCTCGTGGGCCTGCGCACGGGGCCCGCGACGCTGTGCGCCGCCACGGCCCTCGCCCTGTGGCTCGAACCCGTCTTCCAGACCCTGCTCTTCGGGCAGATCAACCTCGCCCTGGCCTGCCTGGTCCTGTGGGACCTGACCCGCCCGGCCGGCACCCGCGCCCGGGGCGCGGCGGTGGGCATCGCGGCCGGGATCAAACTGACCCCGGCCGTCTTCATCGCGTACCTGCTCCTGACCGGCCGCCGGCGCGAGGCGGCGACGGCCACCGCGGCACTGGCCGGCACCGTCCTCGTGGGCGCGCTGCTGCTGCCCGCCGCCAGCGCCGACTTCTGGCTGCGCCGCCTCTGGGAGACCGGCCGCGTCGGCAAGCCGTGGATCGTCGACAACCAGTCCCTCCAAGGGATGATCGCCCGTGCGCTGGGCGACCCGGCCCCCGGCCCCGCCTGGTGGCTCCCGGCGGTCCTGACGGCGGCCGGCGGCCTGTGCCTGGCGGCCCGCGCGGCCGGCGACCGCCACGGCATCCCGCTCACCGCGACGACCGCCCTGCTCGTCTCACCGGTCAGCTGGTCCCACCACTGGGTGTGGTGCGTCCCCCTGATCGCGGTCCTGGTCGCGGACGGCCGCCCCCGCCTCGCCGCGCTCACGGCCGCCGCCTTCACCGCCCGCACCCTCTGGCTCGTCCCCCACGAGGGCCCCCGCGACCTCCACCTCCCGTGGTGGCAGCAGCTCCTCGCGTCGCCGTATCCCCTGCTGGGGCTGGCGGTGCTGGTGCTGCTGCGGCCTCAGCTCTCCGCCAGCAGCTCGTCCGCGTCCACGATGCGGTACGCGTAGCCCTGCTCCGCGAGGAAGCGCTGGCGGTGGGCGGCGAAGTCCTGGTCGATGGTGTCGCGGGCGACGACCGAGTAGAAGTGCGCCTGGTGGCCGTCGGACTTGGGGCGCAGGACGCGGCCGAGGCGCTGGGCCTCCTCCTGGCGGGAGCCGAAGGTGCCGGAGACCTGGATGGCGACCGTGGCCTCGGGCAGGTCGATGGAGAAGTTCGCCACCTTGGAGACCACCAGGACACTGATCTCGCCCTGGCGGAACGCCTCGAACAGCTTCTCCCGCTGGGCGTTCGACGTCTCGCCCTTGATGACCGGCGCGCCCAGGTGCTCGCCCAGCTCGTCGAGCTGGTCGATGTACTGGCCGATCACCAGGATCTGCTGGCCCGCGAAGCGGCGGACGATGGCCTCGGTGACCTTGCGCTTGGTGTCCGTCGTCGCGCAGAAACGGTACTTCTCCTCCGCCTCGGCCGTCGCGTACGCCAGCCGCTCGGCGTCGGTCAGGTTCACCCGCACCTCGACGCAGTCGGCGGGCGCGATGTACCCCTGCGCCTCGATCTCCTTCCACGGCGCGTCGAACCGCTTCGGCCCGATGAGCGAGAACACGTCCGACTCACGGCCGTCCTCGCGGACCAGCGTCGCCGTCAGACCGATCCGCCGCCGCGCCTGGAGGTCGGCGGTGAACTTGAACACCGGCGCGGGCAGCAGGTGCACCTCGTCGTAGACGATCAGGCCCCAGTCCCGGGAGTCGAACAGCTCCAGGTGCGGGTAGACGCCCTTCCGCCGGGTCGTCAACACCTGGTAGGTGGCGATCGTGACCGGGCGGATCTCCTTCCTCGTGCCGCTGTACTCGCCGATCTCGTCCTCGGTCAGCGAGGTCCGCTTCACCAGCTCGTGCTTCCACTGCCGGGCGGAGACGGTGTTCGTGACCAGGATCAGCGTCGTCGACTTGGCCTGCGCCATCGCCCCGGCCCCGACCAGCGTCTTCCCCGCGCCGCAGGGCAGGACGACCACACCGGACCCGCCGTGCCAGAAGTTCTCCACCGCCTGCTTCTGGTACGGCCGCAGTGCCCAGCCGTCCTCCAGCAGCTCGATCGGGTGCGCCTCGCCGTCCACGTACCCGGCGAGGTCCTCCGCGGGCCAGCCCAGCTTCAGCAGCGTCTGCTTGATCTGCCCCCGCTCCGAGGGATGCACGGCGACCGTGTCCGGGTCGATGCGGGCGCCGACCAGCGGAGCGATCCGCTTGGACTTCAGCACCTCCTCCAGCACCGGCCGGTCGGTGGTGGTCAGCACCAGCCCGTGCGCGGGGTGCTTCACCAGGGACAGCCGGCCGTAGCGGTCCATCGTCTCGGCGATGTCGACGAGCAGCGCGTGCGGCACCGGGTAGCGGCTGTACTCGACCAGCGCGTCGACCACCTGCTCGGCGTCGTGCCCGGCGGCGCGCGCGTTCCACAGCCCGAGCGGCGTCACCCGGTAGGTGTGGATGTGCTCGGGCGCCCGCTCCAGCTCGGCGAACGGCGCGATGGCACGACGGCAGTCGTCGGCCCGCTCGTGGTCGACTTCCAGGAGCAGGGTCTTGTCGGACTGGACGATCAGCGGTCCGTTCACGTGCGTACATCCTTCCGCGCGGCCAAACGTCCAGTGTGCCTGATCCGGCCCGGTCGGCGGCCGGTCCGGTGCGCTCCGGGCCGGTACCGCCGCCACCGGTCCTACAGGATGTCTATTCAGTCTCGCGGGTGGTGGGGTGCGGCCGTACGGCGGAGTGCTGCGAAGAATGACGCAGTGTGCAGCACATGACTCGTACGCCGCCACCGCCCACCGCCACGCTCGGGTACGCCCTCTTCGCCACGCGCTGGCTCCAGGCGCCGCTGTACTTCGGCCTGGTCGCCGTGCAGGGCGTCTATGTCTACAAGTTCTTCAACGAGCTGTGGACGTTAATCGTCCGCTGCGTGGCCGGGCGGGCCGACGAGACGTACGTCATGCTCGCGGTGCTGAAACTCGTCGACGTCGTGATGATCGCCAACCTGCTGATCATGGTGATCGTCGGCGGCTACGAGACCTTCGTCTCCCGGATCGACCTCCAGGGCCACCGGGACCAGCCGGAATGGCTCTCGCACGTCAACCCCAACGTGCTGAAGGTCAAGCTGGCCACCGCCATCGTGGGCATCTCCTCCGTCCATCTGCTCCAGATGTTCGTGGACGTGGACCACACCTCCCACCACTCGCTGCTGTGGGGCACGGTGATCCACATGGCGTTCATCGTGTCCGCCGCGATCCTCGCGTACATGTCGGGGGAGATGGTGGCGCGCGTCGAGCACCACACGAAGGACCACCACGCGAGGGAGCAGCACTCCGGGGACCGGCATCCCGAGGAGCCGGCGCGGAGCCGTCACGGCGCCGGGCCCGAGCCGGGCGGCGAGCCGCTGCCCGTGCCCGCGCAGGCCGGTCCGCCCGCCCGGGAGGCCTACGACCGCGAGGCGCACGCCGAGGACCGGATCCGCGCCGCCGGGTTCCCCGCCCGCAAGCAGCTGGAGGACTTCGACACCGAGTACCCGCGCGCCTTCGACCGTGACACGGTCGCGCGCCTCGGCAAGCTCGACTTCGTCGCCGCGCGCCGCAACGTGCTGTTCACCGGCGGCCCCGGCACCGGCAAGACGCACCTCGCGATCGGGCTGGGGCTGCGCGCCTGCCAGGCCGGGCACCGGGTGCTGTTCGCGACGGCCGCGGAGTGGGCGGCCCGGCTGGCGGACGCGGAGGCGGCGGGCCGGCTCACCGAGGAGCTGGCCGGCCTCGACGACGTTCCCCTCCTCATCGTCGACGAGGTCGGTTACGTCCCCTTCGACACGGACGCCACGCGCCTGCTGTTCCGGCTGGTCGCCCACCGCTACGAGCGCGGCTCGCTGATCGTGACCAGCGACCGCCCGCTGGAGCGCTGGCACGAGGTGTTCGACGGCCCGGCCGTCCCGGCGATGGCGGACCGCCTCGCCCACCACGCCGAGACCGTACGGCTCGAAGGGGACAGCTACCGCAGGCGCCGCACTACTTCAGCGTGGGCAGAGCGATCGTGTTGATCAGCGGTCCCTCGATGTTCCCCACCTCGCTGACCACGGGCCCGGCGCCGGCCTCCGGCAGCGGCAGCGGCAAGGGCAGCGGGGCGGCGGGTGAGGCGGCGGTCGCGGCGGCCGGGGTGGCGGCGGAGGCCTGCGGGGCCAGGGCGCCGACCAGCGAGGCGGCCGAGATGAGCGCCGCCGTGGAGACCGCGAGCGCGGTGGAGCGGGTGACGTGAGGGCGGAGGGCGAGTCCGGAGCGCATGGGAAGCGTCAGGGCCTTTCCGTGAAAGGGCGGAGTGGGTCGGCGGGCCGGTCCCGGAGAGGCTGAACGGGACCGGCCCGGTGCCTGCGACGACGGATCAGATCTGCGGCGTCTCGAGGACCAGTCCCGCGACGTCGATGCTGATCGCCGCCGCCTGAGTGGTCAGGGCGCCGAACATCAGAGCGGCGGCGGACAGAACGGCGGCTACTCGACGGGCTGCGCGCATGGGGGGTTTCCTTTCGGCTGTGCTGGGCCCGGGCCGCCTGTCCGACGGCCCGGGCGGGATCAGGACAACCGGTGGCTGCCCGGCGGTTCCCCCCGGAATGCGACAGGCCCGGCAAGCTCCCTCATGGGTGGGAACCCCGCGGCGTGGCGTGCATGAACGCGGGCGTACACCCGTCCGGGTGACCTCCGCGGCGGCGCGCCTCAGCCCTCGTCGTCCGCCAGCTCCGCCACGCCCGTGATCCGGTGCAGCGGGAAGGTGCGGACCTCGTCCGCGGTGTGGTCGTACGCCGTCACGAAGCCGCCCTCGACCCGCACCGGGGCGATGACCCGCTGGCTGGCGGCGCCCTCCGCGTTCACATAGCCGATCCACAGGGACTGCCCGGTGAGCACCGCGGCCTGCATGGTGGCGAGCGTCTCGGCGGAGCCGGTGCGCGGCAGCGCGCCGGGCGCGGCCGGGGCGGACTCGCCGGACCCGCTCCCGTCGCTCGGCTTGCGCGGGGCGGTGGCGGCCAGGTCGCCCGCCCTGATCGCCCGGATCGCGGCGGAGAGCAGTGTCGCGTCGGGCACCGGCGGCCCGTCCGGCACCGGCTCGGGGGCGGTGCGCGGCGGGGTGCGGTGGGCGTGCGCGCGGGTGATCAGTACGTCGCCCTCGGCGGACTCGGCGGCCGGGGCGAAGCCCATCGCGCGCAGCCCCTCCAGCAGGGTCGCGGGGTCGGCCTGCGCGGCCAGCACGGTCGGGGCGAGGCGGCGCAGCCGCAGTCCCGCCGACCGTTTGTCCGCCAGGATCTCGCTGAGCATGGCGTCGTCGTCGCAGCGGACGTACGCCGAGGCGGCGCCGACCCGCAGATGGCCGTGCCTGCGGGCCACGTCGTCGATCAGATAGGCGAGCGGCTGCGGCACCGGCGTGCGGGAGTGCTCGGCGAGGAAGGCGTGCAGGTCGGCGGCGGTGCGGCCGGCGTCCAGGGCGCGGCGCACGGAGGCGGGCGTGAACCGGTACACGGTCGCCCCGCCCTTGGACTCCACCTCCGCGAGCACGCTCAGCGTCTCGGCCAGCGGGCGCTCGAGCGGGCCGGGCGCCACGGCCGTGAGGTCGGCCTGGAGCAGCACGTGGTCCAGCGGCTCGGGCAGCAGCGGGGCGAGCAGGCGGGCGGCGGTGGCGGTGGCCGTGGCCTGCTCGGCGGGGGAGAGCGGCTCGGGGACGGCGGGCGTGGCGGGTGCGGCGGGCGCCGGGTGGTGGTGATGGGGATGGTGGTGCACGGGGAGCTTGTCACCGGGGCCCTGAGGTTCCGGGGCGGGGGCGTGCTCGGGCGCGTGCTCCGGCATGTGCGCGGGGGCGGGCGCGGGCGCGCCGGCGCCCAGGAGGGCGCGTCCGTGCCCGGAGAGCGCCCCGCGCCCGGTCACGCCCAGCAGCTCCGCCTCCGACAGCGTCCACTGCGCGAGCCTGGCCCGCAGATCGTCCTCGGTGTCCCGGCCGCCGCGCGACGGCCGCTCCCAGCGCAGCCGGGCGAGCACCGACTCGCGGTCGGGCGCGGCGCCCTCGGGCAGCGCGGCGAGCAGGGTCAGCACCCGGTGCCGTACCTCCGGCGCCGCCGAGCGGTCGAGGCCGGGGCCGAGCGCGGACAGGCTGCGGTCCTTGGCGTCGCGCCCGCCGACCAGCCCGGGCGTCCGGGTCGCGGCGAGCCAGGCCTCGGCGAGGCGGGCCCAGCGTTCGGCGGCGGGCCGCTCCAGCCACTCGTCGTAGGCCGGGGTGGCCGCGTAGCGCTCGTCGGCCTCGCCGTCGGAGGCGATCAACCCGGCGGCGTAGGCCAGCTCCACCCAGAACGCGGCGACCGGCTCGGAGACGTCCAGGGCGACGGCGGTGCGCTTGAGGTCGCGCACGCTCAGCCCGCCGGCCCGCAGCACCGCCGGGCCGCCCTCGTCCCACTCCTTCAGCAGCTCCTCCACGGTCGCCAGCGCGGTCAGCGCCTGCCCGGCCGCCGTGGCGTCCACCACCTGTGGACGGTGCGTGGCCGCGGCCTCGACGGCGGGCGGCAGCGGCTCGGGGTGGCGGTGCGCGCGCCCGCCCCGCAGATGCAGCGCCACCTCGCGCGGCAGCACGACGGTCCCCGGCGCGGTCGGCAGCAGCAGCCCCCGGTCCATCAACCACCGCAGCCGGGGCGCCGGATCCGCGGTCACCTGCCCGTACGGCGGCCCCCACACCAGCCGCTCCAGCACCTGCCGCGACTCCTCGGGCGCCTCGGCGAGCAGCGCCCGCATCCGCTTCCGGTCGCGGAACAGCGCGCTGAGCGAGGCGACGGCGGACACCGAGTCGTGCGTGGACGGCAGCCCGGCCGCGGCCACGATCTCCTGGATCCGCCCGGGCGACATCCCCGCGGTCGCCTCCTGCACGGTGGGCCCCAGCCCGGTCGGCGAGGGATGCTGCGGCGACGGCGCCAGCAGCTCCCGGGCGGTCCGCACCAGCCGCAGCCGCTCGTCGTCCCCCCACACCAGCGCCTGCTCGCGCAGCACCCCCACCGCACGGGGCAGCGCGGCGGCCACGACCGGATCCCGGTCGTCCCCCGCCATCAGCCCCAGCAGCTCGTCGTACGACGCCGGATCCCCGGCCACGGCCAGCGCCTGCGCCGTCTGCAACGCGAACCGGTCCAGCCGCTCCAGCGCCCGCACCACCGAGGCCCGCGTCCCCGCCCGGGTCGCCAGCTGCGTCAGATCCGTCGGCACCGGCGTGATGAGATCCGGCCGGCTCCGCAGGAGCCCGGCCAGCGAGGCGTCGTCCCGACCGCGGAGCGCCTCCGCGAGGGACCGGGGGGCCACAGGCTTCTCCTCGGTGCTCATCCGGCCAACGGTAGCGGCTACCACCCCCGGACATCAGCCCCGCGCGGGCCCCGCGAGGCGTCCGCGACGGCGCCGGGACGGCGCCAGGGAGGCCGCCGCCGGCGAACGGGACGTTGCGCAGATGGCCCCCGGATGAATTCCGCGCGGACGGTTCCGACAGCTCTGGCAACACTCGGTCCGCAGTCGTCACCCTGAGGCTCCCCTGTCAACCTCTCGATGGCGAAAGGGAGTTCGACGGTGACTCTGGGCATCGAGTGGATCTCGACACCGTGATCGCGATCCTGAGCATCGTGGTGCCGCTCATCGCGTTCGGGTGGGAGTTCGGGGTCGTCGGGCGCAAGCGGCTCGGATACCGGGTGCAGATGGACACGCTGGCGACGGACACCGCCCACTCGCCGTACGCCGGAGTCCTCCGGGAGCTGGACGACGACCACGGCAGCACCCTCACCAACCCGTCGTTCGTCCTGCTGCGGATCGAGAACGCGGGCTGGCAGCCGATCGTCGCCCGGCTGTGCTCGGAGGCGGACAAACCCGGGCTGTGCGAACCCGGCTGACGTACCGTCCGCCACCGGCCCCTGCGCTAACGTCGTCCCCCGGGGACGGATTTCGGCGGAAAACGGAAACCGTGACAGCGCAACGGCACACCCGCCCCGGAGGGGACAGCGTGGGCATCGAGAGCGACAAGGTCGTCTACGAGTATCTGAGCCGCGTCGGCGACGTGGCGCAGCAACGGCAGCTGCCCTCCGCCACCCGCATGCGGCTGGTCAACCAGCTGCGGGACGAGATCGACCGGCGGCGGGCGAAGGCACCGGTGGACAGCCCCGCCGCCGTCCGCCGGATCATCGCCCGCCTGGGCAGCCCCGACGACGTGGTCACGGCGGCGGGCGACGGCACCGGAGCGCGCACCGCCCCGGAGCCGCCGCCCGCCGCCGTCCCCGTCCAGCGGGACGAGACCGCCGAGGCCGTGGAGCGCCGCCCGAAGAAGCCCGCCCGGCCGCCCCTGGGCCTGCCGAAGAGCCTGCGCCGCGTCGTCCCCCGCCCCCGCCCCGCCGAACCGCGCGCCGCGGCCGAGGAGGTCGCCGCCGCGCCCCACGTGGCGGGCGCCCACGAACTCGGCGACAGCGCGATCGAGCCGGACTGGTGGCGGGTGGAGAGCACCCCCTTCGGCGCCGGTGAGGCCGTCCCGGGGTTCGTCGGCGGCGTGGAGATCCCCGACCTGCTGAAGCCGCCGCCGGCGCGCGACGCGGCGGTGGCGAAGAAGTCCGCCGCGCCGCTGGTCGAGGCCGAGGAGGAGGCCGAGGCCGAGGAGGTGCCGGAGGAGGGCCGCCGCCGTTTCCTCCCCGCCCCCGGAAGCTGGAGCAACCCCCTGCTCCTGTTCGCCGCCGCCCTCCTGGTCGCGGGCGCGGTCCTCGGCAACCTCCTGGTCCTGGCCTTCGGCTGGCTCATCGTCTACGTCTCCCGCCGCCTCACCCAGGCCGAGATCAAGTGGGCGGTCATGGTGCTGCCCGGACTCGCGGTCGCCGCCGGTTTCACCTGGCTGTGGGGCCGTACGGAGGGCCGCTGGGGCGAGCCGATCCCCGAGGGCGCGATGAGCGCGGCGATCGGCGAGACCTGGCCGTGGGTGGTGCGGGGCGCGGCGCTCGCGTCGGCGGCGTTCCTGGTCTGGCGGTCCCAGAAACAGCGGTGAGGGCGCGGTCCGGCAGCGGCGAGGATGCGGTCCGGCAGCGGCGAGGGCGCGGTCCGGCAGCGGCGAGGATGCGGTCCGGCAGCGGCGAGGGCGCGGTCCGGCAGCGGTGAGGGCGCGGTCCGGCAGCGGCGAGGATGCGGTCCGGCAGCGGCGAGGGCGCGGTCCGGCAGCGGTGAGCCGCGGTGCCGGAAACAGAGGCGAGCGCGGTGCCGGAAGCAGCGGTGAGCGCGGTGCCGGAAGCAGCGGTGAGCGCGGTCCCGGAAACGGCGGTGGCCCGGCCGGTCGGCACAATGGCCCGCATGGCCTCCACGACCCCCGCCCCGCTCACCGTCGGCTTCGACCTGGACATGACCCTGATCGACTCCCGCCCCGGCATCCGCGCCTGCTACCAGGCCCTCGCCGAGCGGACCGGCACGTTCGTCGACGCCGACCTCGCGGTCACCCGCCTGGGCCCTCCCCTGGCGGAGGAGCTGCGGAACTGGTTCCCGGAGGACGAGGTCCCGGCCATGGCCGACCTGTACCGGTCGATGTATCCGACGTACGCCATCGCCGCCACCCCCGCCCTCCCCGGCGCCCGCGAGGCCATCGCCGCCGTCCAGGTGGCCGGCGGGCGCGCGATCGTCGTCACGGCGAAGTACGAGCCGAACGCCAGGCTGCACCTGGAGCACCTGGGCATCGAGCCGGACGCCGTGGTCGGCGACCTGTGGGCCGAGGCGAAGGCGCGGGCCCTGCGCGCGCACGCCGCGGGCGTCTACGTCGGCGACCACCTGGGCGACATCCGCGCCGCCCGCGCCGCCGACGCCCTGTCGGTGACGGTGGCGACCGGCCCGTTCGGCGCGGACGAGCTGCGCGCGGCGGGCACGGACGTGGCCCTCGCCGACCTCACCGAGTTTCCGCGGTGGCTTGCCGGCTACCTCGAGGAAACCGATGGTGCCCCCGGCGCCCCGGAGGCGGCGCGCGCCTGACGCCGCCCGGCGGCGATGGACCGCAGCACCCCGGCACCGGCGATCAGAAATCCGACGCCCATGAGCATGCTCAATGCGAACATATACGTCGGAAACGGCGTCGTTCCGAGGAACAACGGGGCCACGGTGACCAGCGTGGCCACGGCACCGAGGAAGAACACGACGGCACCGGCACGGACCAGTCGGTCACCGGGCGCGGCGGAATTCGGTTGGGTTTTGTCACGCACCGCACCAGGGTAGTTCCCAGCGCGAGGGAACAACCGGGCGACGTCTTGTCAGCGGCCCCGGGACCATTAGCCTTGGTACCGGCGGGTCAGTGGCGACCCGCTCTAGTGCTATCAAGAGCCGTTTCCGAAGCAGTTTTCCGACGAGTACGAGGACGAGGACAGACGTGCCTACCGGCAAGGTCAAGTGGTTCAACAGCGAGAAGGGCTTCGGCTTTCTCTCCCGCGACGACGGCGGTGACGTCTTCGTCCATTCCTCGGTTCTCCCCGCCGGAGTGGAGACGCTCAAGCCGGGTCAGCGCGTGGAATTCGGCGTGGTCGCCGGCCAGCGCGGCGACCAGGCCCTGTCGGTGATCCTGCTGGAACCGACCCCGTCGGTCGCCGCCGCGCAGCGCAAGAAGCCGGATGAGCTGGCCTCGATCGTCCAGGACCTGACGACCCTCCTGGAGAACATCACCCCGATGCTGGAGAAGGGCCGCTACCCCGAAAAGGCCTCCGGCAAGAAGATCGCCGGCCTGCTCCGCGCGGTCGCCGACCAGCTCGACGTATGACCGTGTAGACCGTCGGGCAGACCCCGTCAGGGGAAGTCCAGCGCGTCCGGGCCGAGGGGCGGCAGCAGTCCCTCGGCCGCCGCGCGGGTGAGCAGCCCGCGGACCGCCGCGTAGCCGGCCTCGCCGAGGTCGGCGGTGAACTCGTTGACGTACAGCCCGATGTGCTGGTCGGCGACGGCCGGGTCCATCTCCTGGGCGTGCTCCATGACGTACGGGCGGGACGCCTCCGGGTCGTCCCACGCGGCCCGTACGGACGTACGGATCGAGTCGGCGAGCAGCCGCAGCGTCTCCTCGCCCAGCGACCGCTTCGCGATGATCGCGCCCAGCGGGATCGGCAGCCCGGTGGTGTTCTCCCAGTGCTCGCCCATGTCGGCGAGCTTGTGCAGCCCGTAGTTCCGGTACGTGAACCGGGCCTCGTGGATGACGAGCCCGGCGTCCACCTTCCCGTCCCGCACGGCGGGCATGATCTCGTGGAACGGCATCACCACGATCTCCCCGACACCGCCGGGCACGGTGTCCGCCGCCCACAGCCGGAACAGCAGATACGCGGTCGACTTCTCGCTCGGCACGGCGACCGTCCGGCCGGTGAGTCCCCCGTCGCCCGCCTCCCGCGTGAGCACCAGCGGCCCGCAGCCCCGCCCCAGCGCGCCGCCGCACGGCAGCAGGGCGTACTCGTCGAGGACGTACGGCAGCACCGCGTACGACACCTTCAGCACGTCGGACTCGCCGCGCTCGGCCATCCCGTTGGTGACGTCGATGTCGGCGAAGGTCACCTCGAGGGCGGGCGCGCCGGGGACGCGGCCATGGGCGAGGGCGTCGAAGACGAAGGTGTCGTTCGGGCAGGGGGAGTAAGCGATCCGCAGCTTCATGCCGGTTTCCAACCCTCCAGGACGGGTGCGAGCTTCCCGAAGCCCTCGGTCAGCGCGTCCAGCGCGTCACCGATGCGCCAGGCGGCGCGGTCGCGGGGGCCGACGGGGTTGGAGATCGCGCGGATCTCCAGGACGGGCGTGCCGTGCAGGGTGGCGGCCTCGGCGATGCCGAAGCCCTCCATGGCCTCGGCCAGGGCGCTGGGGTGGCGCTCGCGCAGGGCGGCGGCGCGGACGGCGGTGCCGGTGACGGTCGAGACGGTGAGCACGGTGCCGGTCGCCGCGCCGGTGGCGCCGGCGGTCTCCCGTACAAGGGCCTCGGGCGGGTGGTGGGTGACGGTTCCGAAGCCGAGCTCGGTGAGCGGCAGGAAGCCGTCAGCCGTCTCCGCGCCCAGGTCGGCGGCGGTGATCGCGTCGGCGACCACGAGCGAGCCGACGGGGGCACCGGGCGCGAACCCGCCCGCGATGCCTGTGGAGACGACCAGCGTGTAAGGGGCGCCGCCGAGGGCGGCGGCGGTCAGCGCGGCTGCCACGGAGGCGGCGGCGCGGGCCGGGCCCACGCCCGCGGCCAGCAGGTCCGGGCCGCCCGGCAGGCGGTGCAGGACCGTGCCGGGCACGTGCACCTGCTCCGCCGCCCCCGGGAACGCCCGGGCCACCGCGTCCCGTTCGGCGGGGACCGCGGTGGCTACGAGCACACGGGCCGGAGGCGTCAGGAGGCGCTCTCCTTCACGGCGTCCTTCCAGGAGCCGGACTGCTCGACCTTGAACGTCCACACGCCCTTGACGCCCTTCTGGCCCTCCTGGATGGAGACCGTGTTGGTCGCGCCCTGGCTGCCGTACTGGGCGTTGAAGAAGGCGTTGCTGGGGAGGGTGGTGTACGTGTTCTTGGTGACCTCGGTGAACTGGCGGCCGTTCACGAGGACGACCCAGCCGTTCTCCGCGATCTCCGGGTCGACACCGAAGCGGACGGTCTCGCCCTGTTCCACCTCGATGGACTTGACGTCCTTGGTGTTCTCGGCGCACTTCGCCAGCGACTTCTCGTCCAGCTTGTCGCCGTCGTTGTAGCAGATGGCCTCGTCGTTGACCGAGCTCGAACCGACGGTGATCGTCGCAACGGGCGTCGGCTTGTCGCAGGCCGTGAGGACGAGCAGTCCGGCGGAAACGGCGCCGGCGGCGGCGACGGCGCGGCGGCGTCGCACAACGGATTGCAGCGTGGTCATGGCCGAAGGCTATCGGGCGCGTCAGGAGGCCCGCCCGGGTGGGGTACGAGCCGTGGCGTGGGTTACGCCACTCGCGTGCGCGGCCGGCCGCCGTGCCGGGCCGAGCCGAGCAGCCCGCGCACGGTCGTCACCCAGCCCGTGGCCAGCACACCGGCGCCCACGGCGAGGCCCAGCGTGCCGTTCAGCGGCAGCGCGATCCCGATCGCGCCGCCGACCACCCAGGCCATCTGCAGCAGCGTCTCCGAGCGGGCGAACGCCGAGGTGCGCACCTGCTCCGGCACGTCCCGCTGGATCAGCGCGTCCAGCGACAGCTTGGCCAGCGCCTGCGCGAACCCGGCGACCGCGGCGAGACAGGCCACCAGGAACGCGCCGAAGAACAGGGTCGCGGTGACCGCCACCCCCAGCTCCACCGCGACGACCGTGACGATGATGATCTCCGGGGCGCGGGCCCGCAGCGCCGCCCCCACCGCCGTACCGCAGGCGTTGCCGACGCCCGCCGCGACCGCCACCATGCCCAGCGACACCGCCGCGCTCTGCCCGGTCAGCGGGTGCTCGCGCAGCAGGAACGCCAGGAAGAAGATCAGGAACCCGGCGAGGCAGCGGATCGCGGCGTTCATGGCCAGCGCGTGGGTGACCGCGATGCCGACCGTGCGCAGCCCCGGCCGCTTCACCGGCTTGCGGTGCGGGCCGTGCAGATGCTCCGCGTCCGCCGCGAGCAGGGCGGTGTCCTCGCCCTTGGCGGAGTCGACCTTCCGGGGCAGCGAGAAGGACAGGAACGTTCCGGCGACGAAGATCACAAAGGCGCCGAAGAGTGGCCAGCGCGGGCCGAGGGCCTGGAGCCCGGCCCCGACGGGGGCGGCCACACCGGTCGCCAGCAGCCCGCCCAGCGTCACCCGGGAATTCGCCTTCACCAGCGAGAAGCCCGGCGGCAGGAGTCTGGGCACCACGGCGCTGCGCACCACGCCGTACGCCTTGGAGGCGACCAGCACGCCGAGCGCGGCCGGATACAGCTGGATGCTGCCCGAGATCACCGCGCCCGACAGCACCAGGGCGAGCAGCGCCCGGGCCAGCATCGCGCACGCCATCGCGGCGCGGCGCCCGTGCGGCACCCGGTCGAGCAGCGGGCCCACCACGGGCGCCAGGAGCGTGAAGGGCGCCATGGTGATCGCGAGGTAGAGGGCGACCCGCCCGCGCGCCTCGTCGGTCGGCACGGAGAAGAACACGGTGGAGGCGAGCGCGACGGTGATCATGACGTCGCCGGCGCCGTTCACCGCGTGCAGCTCGATCAGCTTGCCCAGGCCCGACTCGCCCGCGCCGTGCGCGTGCGTCGCCTTCCGGATCCCGCGCGCGGTCCCCGTCACCGGCAGGTGCAGGGCACGCCCCAGCGCGCGGAGCGAGCCACCCCATCGGCCCGTTCCGCTCCGTCGGCTGCTCCCGTTGGCGGCTGCCACCCCGTCATAGTGCCCTGAGAACGGCGTCGCTAGTGGTGTTACGAGGCGGATGGCGGCGAACTGAGGGGGATCGGCCGGGCGGCGGTGTAGGCCAAGTGCACGGGAACAGGTAGCGTGCGTAGCGCGCCGTGGCGAACGTTCTCGGCCGCGCGCCTCACCGGCATCCCGCAGAATGGATGACGTAGGTGTGCCCGAGAGCGTGAGGACACGGACGTCGACGCGGTCCCCAGGTCCGCTCCGTCCGCCGCCCCCACCGCCTCAAGGCAAGGCGCACCCGTAAGACGGCGTAGGAGAGAAGCGATACCTGTGAGCGCAGCGACAACGCGAAGCCGCACCCCCGACCGCCTGTGCGCCGAGGCCGTCGACCTCGCCCGCGCCGCCGCCGAGGAGGCCGCCGCGCCCGGCGTCGTCGGCGAGCACGTGGGGCTGGTTTCCGAGGGTGACCGCGTTGTCACGCACTTCTTCGAGTGCAAGGAGCTGGGCTACCGGGGCTGGCGCTGGGCGGTGACGGTGGCCCGCGCCTCCCGCGCCAAGATCGTCACGGTGGACGAGGCGGTCCTCCTGCCCGGCCCGGACGCCGTCCTCGCCCCCGAATGGGTGCCGTGGAGCGAACGCCTGCGCCCCGGCGACCTGGGCCCCGGCGACCTCCTGCCCACCGACGCCGAAGACCTCCGCCTCGAACCCGGCTACACGGGCGAGGACGAGCCCGCGCCGAACTCCGCGGTCTCCGAGGACATGGCGGAACTGGTCGAGGCCGAGGACGCGGAGATGACGGCCGGCACCCCGGCCCACCTGCCCCAGGCCCCGTCCCGCGGCTCCATCGCCGCCGTCGCCGAAGAACTCGGCATGCGCCGCGCCCGCGTCCTCTCCCGCTACGGCCTGCACACCGCCGCCGACCGCTGGGAGGAGGCGTACGGCCCGAAGACCCCCATGGCCCAGGCGGCCCCCGCCTCCTGCGTCAGCTGCGGCTTCCTCGTCCCCATCGGCGGCTCCCTCGGCCAGGCCTTCGGCGTCTGCGCCAACGAGTTCTCCCCGGCCGACGGCCGCGTGGTCTCCCTCTCCTACGGCTGCGGCGGCCACTCCGAGGCGGCGGTCATGCCCAAGCCGCCCCAGCCCGCCCCACCCGTCATCGACGAGACCCGGGTCGATCCCTTCCCGCTGCGCCCGGCCCGCGACTCGGGCTCGGTCCCGGACATCACGGACGAGGAGTCGGCGGAACTGGGTCACTCGTAAGGGCCCCACCGGTCCCGGCGCGCCGTGAGGCACGCCTGGCGAACTCGGCGACGCCGCGCGGGCCTTCGCAGCGCGGCGGCCCGGCGCACACCTCTTCGTATGACGGCGGGAAGGCATCGCGCGAGCGAGCGCCGCGACCGTCCCCGGCGCTCGGACGTCACGCCGCGAGGTGGCGGCGGCCAGGGCCTCGCGCCGGTAGCGGCGGGCGGAGTTCCGGGCGTCCGTGTGGAGCGTCCCGGAGCCGGGCGGGGCCCCCGGTCACGGTACCTTCGTCCTCTCGTCACGAGGAGGAGAAGGCAACGTGAGCAAGTACGTGCGGCCGGCGGCCGAGGGGGCCGATCCGTTCGGGACGGGGCGGCTGCGGCGTGGCGTGCTGGACGCGTGGGCGACGAGTGCCGCGCGGTTCCGGGAGGACGCCAACGCCGAGGAGGATCTGGTCCTCGGCGGGTACCGGGACCGGCTCGTCATCGAGCTCGCGCAGAACGCCGCCGACGCGGCGGCCCGGGCCGGTGTGCCGGGGCGGCTGCGGCTCACCCTCCGGGACGGAGTGCTCGTCGCCGCCAACACCGGGGCTCCGCTCGACGCGGCCGGGGTGGAGTCCCTTGCCACCCTGCGGGCGTCGGCCAAGCGCGACACCCATGAGAGTGCCGTGGGCCGGTTCGGGGTCGGGTTCGCGGCCGTGCTCGCCGTGACCGACGAGCCCGCCGTCGTCGGGCGGCACGGGGGCGTGCGGTGGTCGCTCGCCGAGGCCCGGGATCTCGCCGCCGACGTGGCGCGGCACAGCCCCGGGCTGGGCGACGAGATCCGGCGGCGGGACGGGCATGTGCCGCTGCTGCGGCTGCCGTTCGCCGCCGAGGGGCGGGCGCCCGAGCCGTACGACACCGCCGTCATCCTGCCGCTGCGGGACACGCCCGCCGCCGACCTCGCCGAGCGGCTGCTGCACGCCGTCGACGACGCGCTGCTCCTCACCCTGCCGGGCCTGGAGGAGGTCGTCGTCGAGGTGGGCGACGACGCGCCGCGCACGCTGTGGCGGCGGACCGAGGGCGCCCTGACCGTCGTGGAGGACTCGCGGGACGGGACGACCACGTGGCGGACGTCCTCCGCGCACGGGCCGCTGACCCCCGAGCTGCTGGCCGGGCGGCCGGTCGAGGAGCGGCTGCGGCCGTACTGGTCCGTGACCTGGGCCGTGCCCGTGGAGCCGGAGAGCGGGGGGCCCGCGCGGCCCCGGACCGCCCCCGTCGTGCACGCGCCCACCCCGAGCGACGAGCCCCTCGGCGTGCCCGCGCTGCTCATCGCCTCCTTCCCGCTCGACACCACCCGGCGGCACGCCGCGCCCGGGCCGCTCACCGACTTCATCGTGGAGAAGGCGGCGGACGCGTACGCCGAGCTGCTGGCCGACTGGCGGCCGGTGACGGACGGGATCATCGACCTGGTGCCCGGCCCGCTGGGCAAGGGAGAGCTGGACGGGGCGCTGCGGCAGGCGATCCTCGACCGGTTGCCGCGCACGGCCTTCCTGCCGCCCGCCGTGCCGCCCGCCGAGGGCGACAGCGAGCTGCCCGAGTCGCTGCGGCCCCGGGACGCCGAGGTGGTCGAGGGCGCCGGGGCGGAGACCGTGCGGGTGCTCGCCGAGGTGCTGCCGACGCTGCTGCCGGCCGGTCTGGAGCGGCGGGTGGAGCTGCGGACGCTGGGCGTGGCGCGGGTGCCGCTCACGGACGCCGTGGACCGGCTGGCCGGGCTGGAGAAGGAGCCCGGCTGGTGGTGGCGGCTGTACGACAGCCTCGCCGGGGTCGACCCGGACCGGCTGTCGGGGCTGCCGGTGCCGCTCGCCGACGGACGGACCACCATCGGGCCGCGGCGCGTGCTGCTGCCGCTGCCCGACGCGACGGTGACCGACCCGGACGTCCTGGCCCGGCTGGGCCTGAAGGTCGCCCACCCGGACGCCACGCATCCGCTGCTGGAGAAGCTGGGCGCGCTGCCGGCGACGCCGCGCGCGGTGCTGACCACGCCGCAGGTGCGGGCCGCCGTCGCCGCCTCGCTGGAGGACGACGGGGGTGCCGGCTGGGAGGAGGACTCGCTGGACGCCGAGGAGCTGGCCGAGACCGTGCTCACGCTGGTGCGGGAGGCGGGGCTGGAGCCCGGCGACGAGCCCTGGCTGGGCGCGCTCGCCCTGCCGGACGAGGAGGGCGAGCCGACCCCCGCGGGTGAACTCGTCTTCCCGGGCAGCCCCTTCGCCCAGGTCATGCGGGAGGGTGAACTCCCGTTCCTGGACGCCGAACTGGCCGAACGCTTCGGTGAGGCGCCGCTCGCCGCGTGCGGGGTCCTGGTGAACTTCGCGCTCGTCCGCGCCACGGACGTCGTCCTCGACCCGGACGAGCTGGAGCCCCGGGAGGGCGACTACGCGGAGCCGGACGATCCGGGGCTGCTCGACGCCGTGGACGTGTGGTCCGAGGACATCCTCGACCGCTTCCCGGACACGCCCGTGCCGCCGGTCGCGACCGAGCTGGTCGCCGTACGGGACCTGGACCTCGTCGACGACGACAAGTGGCCGCAGGCCCTCGCGCTGCTCGCTCGGCCACCGCTGCGCGACGCCCTCACCCAGCCGGTACGGATCCTGCTGCCCGACGGCACCCATGAGGTCGTACGGCCCTACACCGCGTGGTGGCTGCGCGGGCACCCGGTCCTCGACGGGCGGCGGCCGGCCGGTCTGCTGGCCGCCGGGGGCGATCCGCTGCTGCGCGGTCTGTACGACGAGGCCGACGCCACCGGGTTCGACGACGCGCAGGTGCTGCGGGCACTCGGGGTGCGCACCTCCGTGGCGGCGCTGCTCGACGAGCCGGGCGGCGCGGCCGAGCTGCTGGACCGGCTCGCCGATCCCGACCGGCATGTCACCGCCGCCCAACTGCACGGGCTGTACGGGGCGCTGGCCGAGCTGGACCCCGAGCAGGTGACCCTGCCGGACGAGCTGCGGGCCGTCGTGGACGGGCGGGTCGAGGTGGTGGACGCGGCCGACGCGGTCGTCGTCGACTCCCCGGACCTGCTCCCGTTCACCGGCGGGGTGCCGCTGCTGCCGGTCCCCCCGAGCCGGGCCGCCGAGCTGGCCGAGCTGTTCCAGGTGCGGCGGCTGAGCGAGTCGGTCACCGGGGAGGTGACCAGCGAGGGCACCGAGCACGAGGTGCCGGACGCGGTACGGGTGCTGCTGGGCCCGCGTACGCCCCGCTCCTACGTCGAGCACGACGAACTCGTCGTCGACGGCGTGGAGATCGACTGGCGGCTCACCGACGACGGCGTACTCCACGCGGCCACCCTGGAGGGCGTCGCCGCCGGCCTGGCCTGGGCGGCCGGCCAGTGGCCCCGCCGCTTCGAGGTCGCGGCACTGCTGGAGGACCCGTCCCGGACGGAGGAGCTGGCGCGGGACCGCTGGTTCGACTGACCGCCGCGCGCCGCAAACCCCCTTCGCGATCCTCCGCACAAATTTTTCAGGAGTCGTACAACCATTCACCCGTGTCGCGGATCTGATCACGTGAGTCAACAGACTCTGCGATCACTCGGGCCCCGTCGGCACCGCACGAACGGTGCGGCATCGACAGGCGGCGGGGCCCCCTGCTTTCCACGGGGAAGACACATGCGCATCCGTGCCACCCTCGGCGTCGTCACCGGCGCCCTGGCGCTCACCGCCGTCGCGGTCCCGGCCGCCCAGGCCGACGAGATCCGCGGCGACACCACGATCTCCGACATCTCCGTGAACGGCGGCAAGCCCGTCGTCGTCGGCGCCTCCGCCACCAAGACGATCACCATCACCTTCACGGTGAAGGACGACGCGGGCGTCGACAAGGCCATGGCCCTGCCGTACCACGGCCCGAACCTGGACAACGCGGACAGCGCGGCTCTTCCCCACACCGAGGACGACTTCTCGGTGTGCACCAAGGTGAACTCCACCACCGCCACCTGCACGGCGAACTACCCCTTCACCCCGGGCAAGAACGCCATCAACGAGGTCGCGGGCGGCTGGAAGCTCTGGGCCTTCGCCTCCGGCAAGGACGGCGACTACGTCCAGAAGGAGAACGCCAAGGGCTTCTCCCTCCAGCGCCTGTCCAAGCTGACGGTCAACGCCTCCCCGGAGCCGGTGAAGAAGGGCAAGACCCTCACCGTCACGGGCAAGCTGACCCGCGCCAACTGGAACGCGAACAAGTACTCCGGCTACTCCGGCCAGTCCGTGAAGCTCCAGTTCCGCAAGAAGGGCTCCAGCACCTACACCACGCTGAAGACCATCACGACGAACACCTACGGCGACCTGAAGACGACGGTCACCGCGTCCGCCGACGGTTACTACCGCTACAGCTTCGCGGGCACCTCGACCACCCCGGCGGTCAGCGCCGCGGGTGACTACGTCGACGTCCAGTAGGTCACGCCTCTTCCATCGCTCTTTCCCACCTGAGGAAACACATGCGTACTCGCGCCACCGTGGCCGCCGTCTCCGGCGCCCTCGCCGTCTCCGCCTTCGCCGTCCCGGCCGCGCAGGCCGACACGCGGGACGGCGGGTACGGGGACACCACGATCACCAAGGTCGTCGTCGACGGCGACAACAAGGCGTCCGTGGGCACGTCGGCCGCCAAGACCATCAAGGTCAGCGTGACGGCGACGGACGACTCGGGCATCAAGGCGGCCGACGAGTTCTCGCTCTCCGGCCCCGACTACGGCTTCTTCACCACGACGAAGCCGACCTGCACCGAGGTCAGCGCCACCACGTCCACCTGCACCGCCTCGGTGACGGTCGACCCGAAGGTGGACTACCTCACCAACGCCAGCGCCGGCACCTGGTACGTCGACGCGTGGGTCGACGCCAACGACGGCGACTACATCTGGAAGGAGAAGGCCGGGTCCTTCAAGTTCCAGCGCGCCGGCAAGGTGACGGCCAACGCCTCGCCGGAGCCGGTGGCGAAGGGCAAGACCATCACCGTCACGGGCAAGCTGTCCCGCGCCAACTGGGAGACCCTGAAGTACGCGGGTTACAGCGGGCAGTCGGTCAAGCTCCAGTACCGCAAGTCCGGCTCCAGCACCTACACGACGCTGAAGACCGTCACGAGCAACAGCTACGGCGACCTGAAGACGACGGTCACCGCCACCGCGGACGGTTACTACCGCTACAGCTTCGCCGGCACCACCACGACCGCGGCCGCGAACGCCACGGGCGACTTCGTCGACGTGCAGTAACGCTCCCGCAGTCACATTCGCTCCTCTTCCCACCCGAGGAAACACATGCGTATTCGCACCACTGTGGCCGCCGTCACCGGCGCCCTCGCCCTGACCGCCGTCGTCGCGCCGGTGGCGCAGGCGGACAGCCACGCCGACATCAACCGGCCGAGCGCCGCCGACCGCGCCGACAAGTCGGCGTTCAGCTCCTCCGCCGCCGCGGCCGAGGCGCCCACCGTCTCCAACGTGACGGTGAACGCCGGCAAGAGCGTCGCCGTCGGCACCACGTACGCCAAGACCTTCACGGTCTCCCTCACCGCCAGCCACCCGACCGGCATCTACGACGCCTACATCGACCTGTGGCACGGCACCAGCGCCGAGGACGACATCGACGGCTGGCTGCCGCCGAACGAGGAGAACGCCACCTGCACCGTGGTCAACTCGACCACGTCGAACTGCAAGCTGACGATCACCGCGGTGCCGGGCACCGAGGGCGACCTGTACGGCAACTTCCTCGCCGGCACCTGGAACGTGGGCGTCGCCGCCTGGGGCAACGACGGCAGCGAGTACTGGAACGACTACTACAAGACCCACAAGGTCCAGCGGTTCTCCAAGCTGACCGTCAACGCCTCCCCGGAGCCGGTGGCGAAGGGCAAGACCATCACGGTCACCGGCAAGCTGTCCCGCGCCAACTGGGAGACGGCCAAGTACGCGGGCTACTCCAACCAGTCGGTGAAGCTGCAGTTCCGCAAGAAGGGGACCAGCACCTACACCACGCTGAAGACCATCACGACGAACACCTACGGCGACCTGAAGACCACGGTCACCGCCTCCACGGACGGTTACTACCGCTACAGCTTCGCGGGCACCACGACCACCCCGGCCGTCAGCGCCGCGGGTGACTTCGTCGACGTGCAGTAATCACCCGGCAGTTGAGCACGGCCCCGGACGCCATCCGGGGCCGTGCGCTTTTCGGCTGTCTTTTCAGCCTCGTACGGCGCCGGAGCAACCCCGGCCCCCTCAACTCCATCTGATCACATGAGTCATGACTCGGCTCCACGATCATTCACTTGGGGAACGCATGCGTATACGAGCCACCGTGGCCGCCGTCACCGGCGCCCTGGCCCTCTCCGCCCTCGCCGTCCCGGCCGCGCAGGCCGCCGGCGGTTCCGCAGCGGCCGACGACTACCGCGCCGACGTGGCGAAGATCGCCCGCGCCGCGACCGACCGCGCCCCGGGCCAGCCGTACGACCTGAACGTGACCTTCTCCGCCTTCAAGGTCGCCAAGGCCGTCAAGGTCGGCACCACCCAGCACGTCTCCACCACGGTCAGCTACACCGTGACCCACGACGCGGACGTCAACGTCAAGTCCGACGACTTCCTCACCGCCCCCGTCCTCTACCGCGGCAGCATGGAGGCCCCGACCTCCGTCCCGCTGATGGGCAACAAGCCGGCCACCTGCACCGCCACCTCGGCCACCACCGCCACCTGCACCGGGAAGATCGACATCTACCCGGCCCAGGACGACCTGATCAACTCCGACGCCGGCACCTGGAAGGGCGGCGCGATGGCCGTCGACTACAACGGCCAGGACCCGGACGGCTTCGACTTCGACATCACCAAGGTCGGCTTCGCCCAGCAGGGCGGCCTCGGCTCCACCCTGCTCCAGCGCAACTCCCAGCTCACGGTGGACGCCACGCCGGAGCCGGTGAAGAAGGGCAAGACCCTCACCATCACCGGCAAGCTCGCCCGCGCGAACTGGGAGACCCACAAGTACGCCGGGTACGTCGGCCAGCCGGTGAAGCTCCAGTTCCGCAAGGACGGCACGACCACCTACACCGACGTGAAGACCATCAAGACGGACTCCACGGGCAACCTGAAGACCACCGTCAAGGCCGGCGTCGACGGCTACTACCGCTACAGCTTCGCGGGCACGACGACCACCCCGGCGGTCAACGCCAAGGGCGACTTCGTCGACGTGCAGTAACCGACCCGCAGGTTCGTCTCAGGCCGGAAAGCGGCGGCCGACCCAGCGCCACAGCACCTCCAGGGCGGCCGCCGCACCCAGCGCGATGCCCACCGCGATCCACGGCATCGTCACCCCGACCAGCTTCAGCGCGAAGAACTCCTGGAGCCACGGCACCACCAGCACCACCAGGAACCCGGCGCCCATCGCCGCGACCAGCGCGATCCGCCACCAGGTGTAGGGGCGGGCGATGATCGCCAGCACCCATATCGAGATCAGGAACAGCGTCAGCGTGGCGGCACTGGTCTCCGCGTCCAACGCGCCCGGCCCGCTGTAGTGCCGGCGGGCCAGCAGATACGTCGCGAAGGTCGCCAGCGCGGCCAGCACCCCACCCGGGATCGCGTACCGCATCACCCGCCGGACGAAGTTCGGCTTCGCCCGCTCCTTGTTGGGCGCGAGGGCCAGGAAGAAGGCCGGGACGCCGATCGTCAGGGTGGACAGCAGGGTGAGGTGGCGGGGCAGGAACGGGTACTCCACCTGGGAGCAGACGACCAGGATCGCCAGCAGCACCGAGTACACCGTCTTCACCAGGAACAGGGTCGCCACGCGCGTGATGTTGCCGATCACCCGGCGCCCCTCGGCGACCACCGACGGCAGGGTGGCGAAGCTGTTGTTCAGCAGCACGATCTGCGCCACCGCCCGGGTCGCCTCCGAGCCGGAGCCCATCGCCACCCCGATGTCGGCGTCCTTCAGCGCCAGCACGTCGTTCACCCCGTCGCCGGTCATCGCCACGGTGTGCCCGTGCGACTGGAGCGCGCCGACCATGTCCCGCTTCTGCTGCGGGGTGACCCGCCCGAACACGGTGCCCTCGTCTAGGGCGGTCGCCATGCCCGCGCGGTCGTCGGGGAGGCGGCGCGCGTCCACCACCGCGCCGGTCAGGCCCAGCTTGCCCGCCACCGCGCCCACGGACACCGCGTTGTCGCCGGAGATGACCTTGGCGCGGACGTTCTGCTCGGCGAAGTAGCGCAGGGTGTCGGCGGCGTCGGGGCGCAGCCGCTGCTCCAGGACGACGAGCGCGGCCGGCTTGGCGCCCCGGGCGACCTCGGCGGAGGACAGATCGTCGGCGGCGGTACGGGCCAGCAGCAGCACGCGCAGGCCCTGCTCGTTGAGGCGTTCGGTCTCGGCGAGGGCCGGGTCCTCGGCGGGCAGCAGCACGTCGGGGGCGCCCAGCAGCCAGGTGCTGGTGTCGCCGTCGCCCTCGATGAAGGAGGCGCCGCTGTACTTGCGGGCGGAGGAGAACGGCAGGGACTCCACGCAGCGCCAGTCCTCGGCCTCCGGGTAGACGTCGATGATCGCCTGGAGGGAGGCGTTGGGGCGCGGGTCGGACTCGCCGAGGGCGCCGAGGACGTGGCGTATGTACGACTCGTCGTAGCCGTTCAGCGCCCGAAGCTCGGTGACGTCCATGCCGCCCTCGGTGAGGGTGCCCGTCTTGTCCAGGCAGACCGTGTCGACCCGGGCCAGGCCCTCGATCGCGGGCAGCTCCTGCACCAGGCACTGCTTGCGGCCGAGCCGGATGACCCCGATGGCGAAGGCGACGGAGGTGAGCAGCACCAGGCCCTCGGGGACCATGGGGACGATGCCGCCGACGGTCCGGGCGAGGGAGTCCTTGAAGTCGGCGTCCTTGACCACCAGCTGGCTGATGACGAGGCCGATGGCGGTGGGGACCATCATCCACGTGACGTACTTGAGGATGGTGGAGATGCCGGAGCGCAGCTCGGAGTGGACCAGGGTGAACCGGGAGGCCTCCTCGGCGAGCTGGGCGGCGTAGGCCTCGCGGCCCACCCGGGTCGCCTGGTAGGCGCCGCCGCCGGCGACCACGAAGCTGCCGGACATCACCTGGTCGCCGGGGCGTTTGACGACCGGGTCGGCCTCGCCGGTGAGCAGTGACTCGTCGATCTCCAGACCGTCCGCCTCGACGCACACCCCGTCGACCACGATCTTGTCCCCGGGCCCGGCCTCGATCACGTCGTCGAGGACGATCTCGGAGGTGCCGACCTCGGCGGCGACCCCGTCGCGGCGCACCGTGGGCCGCACCTCGCCGATCAGCGCGAGCGAGTCGAGGGTCTTCTTGGCCCGCCACTCCTGGACGATGCCGATCCCGGTGTTGGCGAGGATGACGAAACCGAACAGGCTGTCCTGGATCGGCGCGACGAACAGCATGATCACCCAGAGCACACCGATGATCGCGTTGAACCGGGTGAAGACGTTGGCCCGGATGATGTCGGTCATCGACCGGCTGCTGCGCACCGGCACGTCGTTGACCTGTCCGCGCGCCACCCGCTCGGCGACCTCCGCGGCCGTCAGCCCGCCCGCCGGGGGCGTGGGCACGGGGCGCGTGGGCCCGAGGTGGGCGCCCGCGTCGATGTGCGTCATGCATTCGACGGTACGTGCGGACATGGCCGTTCACCCGCCGAATGCGGGGAAGATCCGACCAGGGGTGGACGCGGTTCGTGCCGTGGTCGTACGGGCCGGGTCAGGCGGTGGGGGGCGCCTCGGCGGTGGACGCCCTACGCGGCGGAGGCCTTCTCGCGTGCCGCGCGCTTGAGCGCCTGGTCGCGCCTGCGGACGTACCAGATGCCGATCAGGCCGAGGCCGCCGCCGGCCAGGCAGGTCCACAACCACCAGGTGTGGCCGCGCTCGTCGAACCAGCCGTAGAAGGGGAGCTGGACCAGGAAGAGGACGAACCAGAGGATCGTGCCGCCGGTGATGGTGGCGACCACGGGGCCCTCCAAGGGCTCCGGCGCCTCGTGCTTGGGGGTCCACTTCGCCATGCGGATGAGTGTAGGCGGCCCGATGGTCTACGCGCGGAGATGGCAATCAAGGACTCATATGTTCATACTGAAACCGTTTGTCTCTGTCCACTTCTGCTCGTAGGAACACACCAATGCCCACCTCGGCACCCGCCAAGGTCCCCACGCCCGAGCAGCCGGGCAAGGCGCCGGTCCACAGCGCCCTCGACCGCTACTTCAAGATCTCGGAGCGTGGCAGCACCCTGGCGCGCGAGGTCCGTGGTGGTCTCGCGACCTTCTTCGCGATGGCGTACATCATCGTGCTGAACCCGATCATCCTCGGCAGCGCGAAGGACATGTACGGCAACCAGCTGGACAACGGCCAGCTGGTCACCGCGACCGCGCTGACCGCGGCGTTCACCACCCTGCTGATGGGTGTCATCGGCAACGTGCCGATCGCGCTCGCCGCCGGTCTCGGCGTGAACTCGGTGGTGGCGCTCCAGCTCGCGCCCCGGATGTCCTGGCCGGACGCGATGGGCATGGTGGTCCTCGCCGGTTTCGTGGTGATGCTGCTGGTCGCCACGGGCCTGCGCGAGCGGGTGATGAACGCGGTGCCGTTCGGTCTGCGCAAGGCGATCTCGATCGGTATCGGCCTGTTCATCATGCTGATCGGCCTGGTCGACTCCGGCTTCGTCTCCCGGATCCCGGACGCCGCCCACACCACCGTCCCGCTCCAGCTCGGCGGTGACGGTCACCTCAACGGCTGGCCGGTGCTGGTCTTCATCCTCGGCACCCTGCTCACCCTCGCGCTGATCGTGCGCAAGGTGCCCGGCGCGATCCTCATCTCGATCGTCGTGATGACGGTCGTCGCGGTCGCCATCGAGGCCGTCGCCAAGGTGCCGTCCTGGGGTCTGACCACCCCGAAGTGGCCGGGCAACCCCGTCGCCACCCCGGACTTCGGCCTGGTCGGCGAGGTCAGCCTGTTCGGCGGGTTCGAGAAGGTCGGCGTGCTGACCGGCGTCCTGTTCGTCTTCACCGTGCTGCTGTCGTGCTTCTTCGACGCCATGGGCACGATCATGGGCGTCAGCGACGAGGCCAGGCTGACCGACGCCCAGGGCCAGATGCCGGGCATCAACAAGGTCCTGTTCGTCGACGGCATCGCGGTCGCCGCGGGCGGCGCCAGCTCCTCCTCGGCCACCACCGCGTTCGTGGAGTCCACGGCCGGTGTCGGCGAGGGCGCGCGCACCGGCTTCGCCAACGTCGTCACCGGCGGCCTGTTCGCCGTCGCCCTCTTCCTCACCCCGATCGCCACCATGGTCCCGTCGCAGGCGGCCACCCCGGCGCTGCTCGCGGTGGGTTTCCTGATCCTCGCGGGCTCCGTGAAGGAGATCGACTGGGCGGACTACACGATCGCCATCCCGGCCTTCGTGACCATGCTGATGATGCCGTTCACCTACTCGATCACCAACGGCATCGGCATGGGCTTCATCACCTTCGTCGTCCTGCGCCTGGCGGCCGGCCGGAGCCGGGAGGTCCCGGCGGCGATGTACGTGGTGGCGGCGGTGTTCGCCTTCTACTACCTGATGCCGGCGCTGGGGCTCACGTGACGCCGTAGAACCTCTGCGTCTCCTCGACGGCCGCCTGGAAGCGCTCGTCGAAGTCATCACGGATGAGCGTCCGGACGACATAGTCCTGGACGCTCATTCCTCTTTTCGCCGCGTGGTGCCGGAGCCGTTCGAGCAGCTCCCCGTCTATCCGCAGGCTGAGCACGCTGGTCCCCATGGAGACGAGGGTCGGCGCGCGCGGGGCGTGATGTGTCATGTTCTGCTTCTGGATCACCCGGATGGGTGATGGCGGAGGCGAGTGGTCCTTAGCGAGAGTAATGAGGTACGCTAAAGAACATGCCGGACCTCACCCATGGCGACGATGCTGCCGCCGTGAACTCCCTGCGTTCCGCCGTCATGCGGCTCTCCCGTCGGCTCAAGCACCAGCGGGTCGACGAGTCGCTGAGCCCCACCGAGATGTCGGTGCTGGGCACCCTCTCCCTCTGCGGCCGGGCCACCCCCGGTGAGCTGGCCCGCAAGGAGCACGTGCAGCCGCCGTCGATGACCCGCATCGTGGCACTGCTGGAGTCCAAGGGACTGGTCCGGCTGGAGCCGCACCCCGAGGACCGGCGCCAGAAAGTGGTGACCCCGACCGAACAGGCCGAGGCCATGCTCGAGGAAAGCCGTAGAAAGCGAAACGCCTTCCTCGCCACCCTGGTGGAGGGCCTCGACGAGGACGAGTGGGCCAAGCTGCGCGCCGCCGCCCCCGTGCTGGAGAAGCTCGCGCACCTGTAAGCAGCCGTAGCAAGGAGGAGGCGAACCCTTTTGAGTACGGGATCCGGAGCAGACTCCGCCCCCGCACCGACCACCCACGACACCTCATCCGCCACCGAGGCCCCGCGCAAGGCCTCCATGTTCAGCTCCCTGAAGATCAGGAACTACCGCCTGTACTTCATGGGACAGGTCGTCTCCAACACCGGCACCTGGATGCAGCGCATCGCCCAGGACTGGCTGGTGCTCAGCCTCACCGGCTCCGCCACCGCCGTCGGCGTCACCACGGCGCTCCAGTTCCTTCCGATGCTGCTCTTCGGCCTCTACGGCGGCGTCCTCGTCGACCGCCTGCCGAAGCGGCCCACCCTGCTGGTCACCCAGTCCGCCATGGCCGTCACCGGCCTCGCGCTCGCCGCGCTCACCCTGACCGGCCACGTCCAGGTGTGGCACGTGTACGTCGCCGCCTTCGCCGTCGGTCTCGCCACGGTCGTCGACAACCCGGCCCGCCAGTCGTTCGTCAGCGAGCTGGTCGGTCCCGGCGGGCTCCAGAACGCGGTCAGCCTGAACTCGGCGAACTTCCAGTCCGCCCGCCTGGTCGGCCCCGCCGTCGCGGGCCTGCTGATCACCGGCGTCGGCACCGGCTGGGCGTTCCTGCTCAACGGGCTGTCCTTCGTCGCGCCGATCGCCGGGCTGCTGCTGATGCGCTCCCGCGAACTGCACGCCGTCGAGCGCGCCCCGCGCGGCAAGGGCCAGCTCCGCGAGGGCGTGCGCTACGTCGCCGGGCGGCCCGAGCTGATCTGGCCGATCGTGCTGGTCGGCTTCGTCGGCACCTTCGCCTTCAACTTCCCCGTCTACCTCTCCGCCTTCGCCGACGACGTCTTCCACGCCGGTGCCGGCACCTACAGCCTGTTCAACACCCTGATGGCGGTCGGCTCCGTCACCGGCGCCCTGCTCGCCGCCCGGCGCGGCACGGCCCGGCTGCGGGTGCTGAGCGCGGCGGCGATGGTGTTCGGCGCGGTGGAGATCGTCGCCGCCGTGACGCCGCAGCTGTGGATGTTCGCGGCGCTGATGGTCCCGCTCGGCATCTTCGGCATGACGGTGAACGTCACCGCCAACACCGGCATCCAGATGGCGACCGACCCCGCCATGCGCGGCCGGGTGATGGCCTTCTACATGATGGTCTTCCTCGGCGGCTCCCCGGTCGGCGCCCCGATCGTCGGCTGGATCACCGACACCTACGGCGCGCGCGTCGGCCTCGCCGCCGGCGGAGCGATCGCCGCGCTGGCCGCCGCCGTGATCGGCCTCGTCCTGGCCCGCACGGGCGGCCTGCGCCTCGCCATCGGCTGGCACCACGGCCACCCCACGGTCCGCTTCGTCCCGCGCGAGCGGGAGCGGCTGGCGACCGCGGCGTGACGCCGCACCGGGCGTGAGCGGGCCTGACCTGGTCTGATCGGGCCTGAGCGGGCCTGAGGGGGCCTGAGGGGGCCTGACCTGTTCTGAGCAGGCCGAGCGGGCCTGCCCCGGTCTGAGCGGGTCCGCCCGGTCCTGACCGGGGCGGCGCCGGGCTGCGGCCTGTCGCCGCGCCGGGCTCAGTCGGGCGGCCGTGGCGGTCTCGGCCGCGCGGCCGTGGAGGTCCGGCGGGCCCCGACGCGGGATACCCGGGTCGCCCGGTCCGCGGGATACCCGGGACGCTGGGTCCGCGGGATACCCGGGACGCTGGGTCCCCCCGGCATGCCGGGCCCGCGGGATCCCCCGGCACACCCGGCCCGCCGGAACCCCCGCACGCCCGGCCCGCCGGAACTCCCCCCCCCGCACACCCCGGCCCGCCGGAACCCCCGCACGCCCGGCCCGCCGGAACTCCCCCCCCCGCACACCCCGGCCCGCCGGAACCCCCGGACGCCCGGTGCGCCCTGTGCCAGGGTGGCCGTATGAGACTTTTCGCCGCCGTGCTGCCGCCGGACGACGTCGCCGGGGAGCTGGCCGCCGAGGTCGCCGCGTTGCGGAAGCTGCCCGGCGCGGACGGGCTGCGGTGGACCGGGCGCCCCGGCTGGCACTTCACCCTCGCCTTCTACGGCGAGGTCGACGAGGCCCTGGTCCCCGACCTGTCCGTCCGCCTGGAGCGCGCCGCGCACCGCACCGAGCCGTTCCGGCTGGCGTTGCGCGGCGGCGGCCAGTTCGGGCACGGGCGGGCGCTGTGGACCGGCGCGGACGGCGATGTCGCGACCCTGCGGCTGCTGGCCGACCGCGCGGAGGCGGCGGCCCGCAAGGCCGGGGTCCCCATGGGCGAGCACCGGCGGTACAAGGCGCACGTGACCGTGGCCCGCAGCCGCTCGGCGGTGGACGTACGGCCGTACGTCGAGGCCCTGGGCACGTTCGCCGGCCGTACCTGGACCGTCACCGAGCTGACCCTGGTCCGCAGCAACCTGCCGCGCTCCGGGACGCCGGGGGAGCAGCCGCGCTACGAGACGGTCGCCCGCTGGGCGCTGGGCGGGGCCGGTTAGGCTCGATACGTGGACCCGAAAACCCGGAACCGGATCATGGCCGGTGCGCTTGTGTTGATGTTCGTCGTCGTCGCGGTCGCCTCGGCGCTGGGCGGCTAGCGGCGGGGCCCCTGCCGCCGGTCGGCGGCGGGCCGTCCGCGGCCGGTCGCGCCCAGGCGGCGGAGCCGCATACGGGTGCGGCTCCGCGCCCTTCACGTGGGTGCTACAGGCGACGGCCCCGGGTCACCAGGCAAAGGCCTCCGGGCTCGGGCCCGGCCCCGGGAAGATCTCGTCCAGGGCGGTCAGCAGGTCCTCGGAGAGGTCCAGCTCCATGGCCCGCAGCGCCGACTCCAGTTGCTCCACGGTGCGCGGGCCGACGATCGGGCCCGTCACGCCGGGGCGGGTGAGGAGCCAGGCCAGGGCCGCCTCGCCGGGCTCCAGGCCGTGCTTGTCGAGCAGGTCCTCGTACGACTGGATCCGCGCCCGTGCCGCCGGGTCGGCGAGGGTCTCCGCGGCGCGTCCCGAGGCGCGGCGCTTGCCCTCGCTCTCCTTGCGGAGGACGCCGCCGAGCAGTCCGCCGTGCAGCGGCGACCACGGGATGACGCCGAGGCCGTAGTCCTGCGCGGCCGGGATGACCTCCATCTCGGCGCTCCGCTCGAACAGGTTGTACAGGCACTGCTCGCTGACGAGCCCGAGCGAGCCGCGCCGCGCGGCGGTCTCGTTGGCCTGGGCGATCTTGTAGCCGGGGAAGTTGCTGGAGCCGGCGTAGAGGATCTTGCCCTGCTGCACCAGGACGTCGATGGCCTGCCAGATCTCGTCGAACGGGGTGGACCGGTCGATGTGGTGGAACTGGTAGAGGTCGATGTAGTCGGTGCCGAGGCGCTGGAGGCTGGCGTCGACCGCGCGGCGGATGTTCAGCGCGGAGAGCTTGTCGTGGTTGGGCCAGGCGGGGCTGCCGTCGGCGCCCATGTTGCCGTACACCTTGGTGGCCAGGACCACCTTGTCGCGGCGTCCGCCGCCCTTGGCGAACCAGCTGCCGATGATCCGCTCGGTGCGGCCCTTGTTCTCCCCCCAGCCGTACACGTTCGCGGTGTCGAAGAAGTTGATGCCCGCGTCCAGGGCGGCGTCCATGATGGTGTGGCTGTCGGCCTCGTCGGTCTGCGGGCCGAAGTTCATGGTGCCGAGGACGAGGCGGCTGACCTTGAGTCCGGTGCGTCCGAGCTGCGTGTACTCCATGAGCGTCTAGCCAACGACTTGAAGTGCGCTCGAAGCAAGGGGGGTCAGTCGCGGGGGAACTCGTCGGTCTTGAGGGTGAGGTTGACGACGGTGCGGGAAAGGTCGAGGTCCTTGCCGAACAGGGCGGTCATCTCGACGACGTACTCGCCGTCCTTGGGGTCGGTGTGGACGTGGCAGCGGCCCTGGTAGGGATCGACGATGAGGTAGACGGGAACCCCGGCGGTGGCGTAGGCGGTCTTCTTGGGGCCGTAGTCGTTCCCCGCCGTGTCCTTGGAAATGACCTCGGCCACGAACTCGACGTCCTGGTAGCGCCAGCGGCCCTGGCCGTCCTTCACCGATCGCTCGGCCATCGCCGCCACGTCGCACGCGAAGCCGTTGAGGTGGCCGGGGAAGTCGATCCGCACGTCCGACGCCAGCCGCTTGAGCGGATACCTGTCGCGCAACTGCTCCAGGATCCCGTAGATGATCTCGAAGTGGGTCTGGCGTTGCGGTGACATGAAGACGTTTCCCCCGACGATCTCTACCTTGGTTCCCTCGGGGATGGGCAGCTTCTCCAGCCACTCGAACATGACGTCGAGGGTTAGCTCGCCGCTTACGTCGGCCATCTCGATCCTGTCTTCAAGGACGGTCATCGTGGCGCTCCTCCCCGACCGCCCCTCGAACGGGTGCGGCCGCGCAGTACAACGATACGAACGGCCGACCGGTTACGCGCCGTATTCCCCGCCGAGCCCCCATCCCTGCCACATCGCCTCCGCGAACGCGCCCGCGATCCGGTGCTCGCCGCTCGCGTTCGGGTGCGTGCCGTCGTAGGTGTCGCGGTGGATGTCCCACCCGGCCGGGGGCGAGGCGAGGAGCAGGGGGGAGCGGGGGGTGTCCAGGTCGGCGACCGCCTTGCCCAGCAGTTCGTTGAAGCGCGCGACCTGCTCGGCGAACGGGGGGTCCTGCTGGGCGCGCACGTTGGGGATCACCGGCAGTATCACCATCCGTATGCGCGGCCTGGCCTCGCGGGCCGCGGCCACGAACGCGTGGACGTTCTGCGCCGTCTGCTCGGCGTTGGTGTAGAAGCCCAGGTCTATGAGGCCGAGGGAGACCAGCAGCACGTCCGCGCGGGTCTCGCGCACCGCGTCCCCGATCAGCGGGGCCATGTGCAGCCAGCCCTCGCCCCAGCCGGCCAGGTGGGCGCGGGGGAAGTCCGGGTCGGCGTAGGCGTACGACGTGGGGGCGTCGGCGGACTTGTCGTACAGCGTCTCGCGCGGGCCGACCAGCGTGAACTGGCCGCCGTACGTCGCGCGCAGGTGCTGCCACATGCGGTGCCGCCACGTGTGTTCGCCCGCGCTGCCGATGGTCATCGAGTCGCCTACCGGCATGAACCTGAGCATCCGCTCATGATGGACGATCGGCGCGGCGGCCGCGCTCGGCACGGGGTGTGAGGCCCGCCACGCCCCGGTCGTGCCAGTCTTGGGGCATGCGCCGAACGTTCGTGCTCCTCGCTGCGGCCCTCCTCACGGGCGCGCTCGCCCAACCGCCCGCCTCCGCCGCCGACGCTGACGAGGGGTTCACCATCAAGGACCCGCGCATCACGGAGTCCAGCGGCCTGGCCGCCTCCCGGCAGCACCCGGGCGTCTACTGGACCCACAACGACAGCGACGACGGCGCGTATCTGTACGCCGTGGACGGCAGGACGGGCGACACGCTCGCCACCCTCTCGCTCACCGGCGTGGGCGCCCCGCGCGACGTCGAGGCGATCTCCATCGGACCGGACGACCGGATCTACGTCGGCGACATCGGCGACAACCTCGGCGGCAGCTGGGACCACGTCTGGATCTACCGGCTGCCCGAGCCGAAGACCCTGCGGGATCAGACCGTGCGGGCGACGCAGTACGTGGTGACGTACTCGGACGGGGCGCGGGACGCCGAGTCGCTGGTGGTGCACCCGAAGACGGGGCGCGTCTACATCGTCGACAAGAACGAGAAGGGCGGGCGCCTCTACCAGGGGCCGGCCGAGCTTTCCGCCTCCGGCACCAACGTGTTCAGGCCGATCGCCGCCGTCCCCGATCTGGAGGCCACCGACGCCGCGCTGTCCCCGGACGGCGAACAGCTCGTCGTCCGCAGCTACTTCGGGGCCATCGCGTACGACTGGAACGGCGGCAGGCTGAAGAAGACCGGGCGGCTCAGCGTGCCGTTCCTGGGGCAGGGCGAGTCCGTCACCTACACCGCCGACGGGTCGAAGCTGATGTACGGCGCGGAGGGCTCGGAGAGTTCCGTGGAGCCCGGGGAGGTGCCGGGAGGCGGCGGCGCGGCGGGCTCCAAGTCGCCGGAGGGCGCGGGTGGTGCGGACTCGGAGGACGACAAGGGCGGCGCCGGCGTGAGCGCCGGGAAGGGCGTCCTCGCCGTCGCCGTGGCCGCCGCCGCGCTGCTGGGGCTGAGCCGGTTGCGGCGGAAGAAGTAGGGGTTCGGGGGGAGTTGGCGTGCCGGGCGCGGTGGCGTGCCGGGCTCGGCAGGGGACCGTCAGGTCCAGTAGGAGCGGATGTGCTCCTCGATCGCCCGCGTCCACGCCGCGCGGTCGGGCTCGCCGGCGGGCAGCGTCACCGGCGGGTAGCCGCCCGGGTGGACGTCGATCGCGTCGGGGCGGGTGATGAGGACCGTCTCCAGCTCCTGCGCGCCCCGGTTCCAGGAGGCGGGGAAGTGGAAGTCGAGCTCCTGCCAGAAGGGGGCGGTACGGCGGTCCTTCATCCGGTCCGGCCACGGCTGCGCGCCGAGCTTCACCTCCGACTCGCGGAAGCGGAAGCCCAGGTCCTCGTAGACCTGGAAGACGAGGTCCTGGGACGGCAGCGCGTGCACCTCGACCTCGTCGAAGTCGCCCTGGTCCACCGCGCTGTCGACGGCGAGTTCGGTGCGCACCGCGACCCGGCTGCCGGCCAGCCGCGTGCCGCGCGCGTGCGTCAGGGGCATCTCCCAAGGCACGTCGAGGGCCACATGGCGGACGACGGTGCCGCCGGCCGGCAGCCGGAAGGGGCCGCCGGTCGCGGTGGAGACGACGTACGGCCTGGTCCAGCCGGTGGAGCCGTCGGGCTCCAGGTCCTCCGCGCGGACGACGAGTTCGAGCCGCAGCCGCTCCACGTCCAGGTCCGCGCCGCCGCCGTGCACGGTGACCTCACAGCGCAGCGGGGTGCCGGGCCGGATCGGGTCGGTGGTGACGACGGTGTCCACGGACGGGGCGCCGGCGCCGAGCGTGCGCAGGAACGTGCGAAATGCCATGTGGTGGGTTCCCCTCCCTGAACCGGCGGTTCCCCGTGAAACGCCGGCAACGGGAGCCTAGGCGTCCCCAGTGCGCTCCCGCGCCCGTTGTGACACGAACACGTCCAGGCCGTCGAGGATCCGTTGCAGTCCGAACTCGAAGTGGTCGAAGTCGGGGCTCCAGGTGTCCTCGGAGAGGTTGGCCATGATCGGGTAGCGGTCGGGCGTCATGACCTTCTCCAGGACCGGCACCTGCGCCTCGAAGAACTCGGTGGTGGTCAGCCCGGTGCGGCGCTCGGCCTCCTCCTGGTAGACCTGGGTGCGCGCGGCGCCGACGACGTACGAGTCGATCAGGATGATCACCGAGACCAGCTCGGGATCGCTCAGCCCCATGGGCCGGATGCGCCCCAGCATCAGCTCCATGCTGTCGAGGGCGCTCGGGCCGAGGATCGGCCGGGACTGGTTGACCTGGAGCAGCCAGGGGTGGCGGCGGTAGAGGGCGAGGGAGGCACGGGCCATGGCGTCGAGGGCGGAGCGCCAGTCGCCGTCGCCGAGGCCTTCGAAGTTCTCGCCGGGGCGCTGGACGCGGTCCAGCATGAGGTCGAGCAGCTCGGCTTTGCCGGGGACGTAGCGGTAGAGCGACATCGCGCCGGTGCCCAGTTCGGCGCCGACGCGGCGCATGGAGACCGCCTCCAGTCCCTCGGCGTCCGCGACCCGGACGGCGGCTTCCACGATCTGGTCGAGGGTGAGGGCGGGCTTGGGGCCCCGGCTCGGGCGTCGCCCGGTGTCCCAGAGCAGTTCCAGGGTGCGGACGATGTCGCCGCTGCCGCTGGTGTCGGTCATTCCGTTGCCGCCGCTCGTCATGACCTCAGCTTATGTCCCCGCGCAAAAAACTGCTTACGGCGTACGTGTAATCGGGTACGGTGTAAGCAGTTGTGGGGACGACGGGAGGACATGGGGAGATGGACGGTTACGCGGTACACGCCGAGGGGCTGGAGAAGCGGTACGGCGAGAAGCGCGCCCTCGACGGCTTCGACCTGGCCGTCCGCGAGGGCACCGTGCACGGCCTGCTCGGGCCGAACGGCGCCGGCAAGACCACCGCCGTGCGCATCCTGTCCACGCTGATCCGCCTCGACGGCGGACGGGCGACGGTGGCCGGCCTCGACGTGGCCCGGCAGGCGCGCGAGGTGCGCGCCAGGATCGGGCTCACCGGTCAGTACGCGGCGGTGGACGAGGTGCTGACCGGCCGGCAGAACCTGGAGATGTTCGGCCGGCTGTTCCACCTCGGCGGCAAGCGGGCCAAGCTGCGCGCGACCGAGCTGCTCGAACAGTTCGACCTGACCGACGCCGCCGACAAGGGCGTCGGCGGCTACAGCGGCGGTATGCGCCGCCGCCTCGACCTGGCCGCGTCGATGATCCTCGCCCCGGCCGTGCTCTTCCTCGACGAGCCGACGACGGGACTGGACCCGAGGAGCCGGGGCGAGGTCTGGGAGTCGGTGCGGGCGCTGGTGGCCGACGGCACCACGGTCCTGCTGACCACCCAGTATCTGGAGGAGGCCGACAAGCTGGCCTCCCGCATCACCGTCATCGACCAGGGCCGCGCCATCGCCGACGACACCCCGGACGGCCTGAAGGACCGGGTCGGCGGCGACCGCATCGAGGTCGTGGCCGCCGACCGGGCGGACATCCCGCGCGTGGTGAAGGTGGTCGCGCGGGTCTCGGACGGCGAACCGGAGGCCGACGAGACCGAGCTGCGCGTGCACGCGCCCGTCACCGACCGGGTCGCGGCCCTCACCGAGGTCGCCCGCACCCTCCAGGACGAGGGCGTGCGGGTCGAGGACATCGGGCTGCGCAGGCCCAGCCTCGACGACGTGTTCCTGCGCCTGACCGGACACCGCGCCAAGAAGGAGGAGACGGCGGCATGAGCACCCTGGACCTCACGCGGCCCCCCGCCCGCAGCCGCACGTACTGGATGCTGTCGGACGTCTGGAACATCGTGCGCCGCGGCCTGACGCACTACCGGCGCCAGCCGGTGAACATAGCCTGGCAGCTGGGCTTCCCGATCCTGTCGGTGCTGCTGTACGGCTATGTCTTCGGCAGCGCCATGCAGGTGCCCGGCGGCGGGGACTACAAGGACTTCCTGATGCCCGGCATGTTCGTCATGACGATGGCGTTCGGCTTCATCAACACCGCGACGGTGGTGGTCTACGACTCGACGAAGGGCGTCATCGACCGCTTCCGCTCGATGCCCATGGCGTCCAGCGCCGTGGTCGCGGGCCGCGGCGTCACCGACCTCCTGGTGGCCTGCGCGGAACTGGCCATCATGATGCTGACCGCGCTCGCCATGGGCTGGCGCCCGGACGGCGGCTGGGGCTTCCTCGCCGCGTTCGGCCTGCTGCTGTGGCTGCGGTTCGCGCTGATCTGGGTCGGCGTCTGGCTGGGCCTCATCGTCCCCAATCCGGAGGCGGCGGGCGGCCTCTTCGCGGTCGCCTTCCCCCTGACGATGATCTCCAGCATCTTCGTCGCCCCGCAGCTGATGCCCGACTGGCTCGGCTGGGTCGCCGCCTGGAACCCCATCTCCTCCACGGCCGCCGCCGCCCGCGACCTCTTCGGCACCCCCGCCGGCAACGGCGACTCCTGGGTCGAACAGCACGCGCTGCTGATGTCCGGGCTGTGGCCGCTGATCCTGACGGCGATCTTCCTGCCGCTGGCGGTACGACGGTTCCAGCGGCTCAGCCGCTGACGCGCTGCGGGGATCGGCGGCGCTGCTGATGCCCTCGGCAGCTGCGGGACCCGGCGGCGCTGCGGGACCCGGCGGCGCTGTGGATGCCGGCCGGGGTGCCGCAGCGTCGTCCGGGGCCCGCGTGCCAAGGTGAGCGCATGCTTGCCGAACATCACGAATCGCTGGTGCGCCTCTGCCCGCCGCCGTCCGACGGCGGCCGGGTCGTCGACTGGGCCGCTGTCGAGGAGGCGCTGGGCACCACCCTGCCCGCTGACTACAAGCGGCTCGTCGAGACGTACGGCGGTGGGCTGTTCGGCGACACGCTGTGGCTGCTGGAACCGGGCTGCCCGGACCCGATGTACGACCTGCTCGCCCAGACCGCGGAACGCGAGGAGATCCTCGCCGGCTTCTGGGAGGCAGGCGAGGACAAGCCCTCCGAGCTGGAGGAGCCCGGTACGCGGCTGGTGCCCTGGGCGTACGCGGAGGGCGCGGGCCACTTCCTGTACTGGCTGGTCCGGCCCGGCACCGAGCCCGAGCAGTGGACCGTCCTGCTCAACGAGGGACGCGGTCCGCTGTGGGACGCCTACCCCATGTCCTGCGGCCAGTTCCTCCTCGAGGTGCTGAGCGGCACGACGACGTCCTTCTACTTCACCGACCTGGACGACATCGTCGCCCCGGAGGACAGGACTCGGTTCGTGCCCAACGCGCGGATCCTGCGCGGGTAGGAGATACGCGAAAGGGGCGCCCGGTGTCCGCCGGGCGCCCCTTTCGCGTTGTGTGCGGTGTCGCGGGCGAGAAGGTCAGAGCTTCTCGATGACGTAGTCGATGCACTTGGTCAGGGCCTCGACGTCCGCGGGGTCGATCGCGGGGAACATGGCGACGCGGAGCTGGTTGCGGCCGAGCTTGCGGTACGGCTCGGTGTCGACGATGCCGTTGGCGCGCAGCACCTTGGCGACGGCCGAGGCGTCCACCTCGTCGGTGAAGTCGATGGTGCCGATGACGGCCGAGCGCTTGGCGGGGTCGGTGACGAACGGCGTCGCGAACTTCACGTCCTCGGCCCAGCCGTACAGCGTCCGCGCGGAGGTGGCCGTGCGGCGCACCGCCCAGTCCAGGCCGCCCTGGCCGTTGATCCACTCGAGCTGCTGGTTCAGCAGGAACAGGGTGGCGAGCGCCGGGGTGTTGTACGTCTGGTTCTTGCGGGAGTTGTCGATCGCCGTCGGCAGCGAGAAGAACTCCGGGATGTGGCGGCCGGAGGCGTGGATCCGCTCGGCGCGCTCGATCGCCGCCGGGGAGAACACGCCGATCCACAGGCCGCCGTCGGAGGCGAAGGACTTCTGCGGGGCGAAGTAGTAGACGTCGGTCTCGGCGATGTCGACGGGCAGACCGCCCGCGCCGGAGGTGGCGTCGACCAGGACCAGGGCGCCCTCGTCGGCGCCCTCGACCCGCTGGATGGGCATGGCCACACCGGTCGAGGTCTCGTTGTGGGTGAACGCGTACACGTCCACGCCCGCCTCCGCCCGCGCCTCCGGGTGGGTGCCCGGGTCGGCGGAGACGACGGTGGGCTCGGCCAGCCACGGGGCCAGCTTGGCCGCCTTGGCGAACTTCGAGCTGAACTCGCCGAAGCTGAGGTGCTGCGACTTGTTCTCGATCAGACCGTGGGTCGCGATGTCCCAGAACGCGGTGGAGCCGCCGTTGCCGAGGATGACCTCGTAGCCGTCGGGCAGCTGGAACAGCTCGCGGATGCCCTCGCGCACCTGCCCGACCAGGTTCTTGACCGGGGCCTGGCGGTGGGAGGTGCCGAGCAGGGACGTACCGGTGGCGGCCAGGGCGTCCAGCGCCTCCACCCGCACCTTGGAGGGACCCGCGCCGAATCGACCGTCCGCGGGCTTGATGTCAGCAGGAATCTGGATCTCAGCCACGAGGCGGAGCGTATCCCTTCGCGGAAATCAGGCGGAAACGTGTCCGTTCGATGAGACGAGATCTCCACCTCCTGGACCTGTGGAGATCTACAGGAGACCGGCTCCGGGGTGCGTGCGGCCCGTCACCGGCGGCGGCCGGAGGCATTCTGGACGCATGACGGATCCCCGAGCCGATCTGCCTGCCGGTGCGACGACCGGTCTGCCTGCCGGTCTGTCTGCCGGTCTGCCCGCCGGGGCGCGTGCCGGCCTCGCCGGGCTGCGCGCCGACCTGGCCGAGCTGCGCGCCGGTCTGCGTGCCGCCGTCCGGGGCGAGGTCGGGTTCGACGTCACCTCGCGGGCCCTGGTGACCATGGACGCCTCCAACTACCGGCGGGTGCCGCTGGGAGTGGTCGCGCCCCGGGACGCCGACGACGTCGCGGCGGCGCTGGAGGTGTGCCGCGCGCACGGGGTGCCGGTCGTCGCGCGAGGCGGCGGAACGTCGATCGCGGGGCAGGCGACGGGCACGGGGGTGGTGCTGGACTTCACCCGGCACATGAACCGGCTGCTGAGCCTGGACCCCGAGACCCGCACGGCCGTCGTCCAGCCGGGACTCGTCCTCGACCGGCTCCAGGAGGCCGCCGCGCCGCACGGACTGCGCTTCGGCCCCGACCCCTCCACGCACAGCCGCTGCACCCTCGGCGGGATGATCGGAAACAACTCCTGCGGCTCCCACTCGGTGGCCTGGGGCACGACCGCGGACAGCGTGCGGGCGCTGACGGTGGTCACCGCGCGAGGGCGGCGGCTCAGGCTCGGACAGGGCTGGGAGGGGGCGCCGGAGGGCTTGCGGGCGCTGGTGGAAGGGGAGTTGGCCCGGCTGCGGACCGGCTTCCCGGACCTCCCGCGCCGCATCTCCGGTTACGCGCTGGACGCCCTGCTGCCCGAGAACGGCGCCGACGTCGCCCGCTCCTTCTGCGGCTCCGAAGGCACCCTCGGCGTGCTGACGGAGGCGGTCGTACGGCTCGTCGAGGCCCCGCGCGCCCGGGCCCTGGCCGTGCTCGGGTACGCCGACGAGAGCGCGGCGGCACAGGCCGCGGCGGGACTCCTGCCGTACGGGCCGCTGACGGTGGAGGGTATGGCCGCCGACCTGGTCCCTTCGCCGGCCGCGCTGCCCGGAGGCGGGGCATGGCTGTTCGTGGAGACCGGCGGCGAGTCCGAGGTGGAGGCCCGCGCCCGCGCGGAGGCGATCGTGCGGGCCGCCGACGTCGTCGACGCGCTGGTGCTGACCGACCCGGCCGGCCAGCACGCGCTGTGGCGCATCCGCGAGGACGCGAGCGGTACGGCGACCCGGATGCCGGACGGCAGCGAGGCATGGCCGGGATGGGAGGACTGCGCGGTGCCGCCGGCGCGGCTCGGCGCGTACCTGCGGGAGTTCCGGGCGCTGCTCGCCGCGCACGGCCTGCGGGGCACGCCGTACGGGCACTTCGGGGACGGCTGCATCCACGTACGGATCGACTTCGACCTGCTGACCGAGCCGGGCGTGGCCCGCTTCCGCCGCTTCTCCGAGGAACTGGCCGAGTTGGTCGTCGCCCACGGCGGCTCGCTCTCCGGCGAACACGGCGACGGCCAGGCCCGCGCCGAACTGCTGCCGCGGATGTACGGGCAGGAGATGGTGGCGCTCTTCGAGCGGGCCAAGGCGGTCTGGGACCCGGACGACCTCCTCAACCCCGGCATGCTGGTCCGCCCGGCCCGCCTCGACGAGAACCTCCGCTTCGCCCCGCTGCCCCGCCGCCCGGTCGACGTGGCGTTCGGCTACCCGGCCGACGGCGGCGACTTCTCCGCGGCCGTACGACGGTGCGTCGGCGTCGCGAAGTGCCGTACGGCGACGGTGAGCGGCCCGTCCGTGATGTGCCCGTCGTTCCGCGTCACCGGCGAGGAGGCGCACTCCACGCGGGGGCGGGCCCGGCTGCTGCACGAGATGCTGGCCGGCGAGGTGGTGACCGACGGCTGGCGCTCGCCGGAGGTGCGGGACGCCCTCGACCTGTGCCTGTCCTGCAAGGGCTGCCGCTCGGACTGCCCGGTCGGCGTCGACATGGCCACCTACAAGGCCGAGTTCCTGCACCACCACTACGCAGGCCGGCGCCGCCCCGCCGCCCACCACAGCATGGGACGCCTGCCGGAGTGGCTGCGCGCGGTGGACCGGACCCGGACGGCGACGCTGGTCAACGCCCTGGCCGGCGTGGGGCCCCTGGCGCGGATCGGCAAACGGCTCGCCGGGATCGCGGGGGAGCGGGACATCCCGCCGCTGGCGACGGAGCCGTTCAGCCGGTGGTGGCGGAAGCGGGAGGCGTCCGCGCAGGTGCCGGGCGGTGCGCGGGTGGTGCTGTGGCCGGACACCTTCACCGAACATCTCTCGCCGTCCGTGGGCCGGTCGGCGGTCCGCGTCCTGGAGGCGGCGGGACTCGCCGTCACCCTGCCGCCCACGGCGGGCCGCCGCCCCTCTCGGGTCTGCTGCGGGCTGACGTACGTCTCCACCGGCCAGCTCGACCGCGCCCGCACGGTCATGCGCCGCACCCTCGACGTGATGACACCGGTGCTGGAGGCCGGCACCCCCGTCGTGGTCCTCGAACCCAGCTGCGCGGCGGCGCTCCGCACCGACCTGCCCGAGCTGCTGTCCGACGACCCGCGCGCCGCCCGCCTGGCCTCCCGCGTCCTCACCTTCGCCGAGTCCCTGGACCGCCTCGCCCCCGACTGGACCCCGCCCCGCCTCGACCGCCCGGCCGTCGGCCAGACCCACTGCCACCAGCACGCCGTCCTCGGCGACGCCCCCGACCGCCGGCTGCGCGCCGCCGCCGGACTCACCGGCGAGCTGTCCGGCGGCTGCTGCGGCCTCGCCGGCAACTTCGGGTTCGAACGCGGCCACTACGAGGTCTCGGCGGCCTGCGCGGAGGAGCAACTGCTGCCGGCGGTACGCACGGCACCCGAGGGCGCGGTGGTCCTGGCGGACGGCTTCTCCTGCCGGACCCAGTTGGAGCAACTGGGCGGCGTACGCGGGCGCCACCTGGCGGAGGTGCTGGCGGAGGCACTGGAGGACGGGCCGGGCGCGGGCGCCGGGTGAGGCGCTGGGTGGGGCGCCTGGCGGGGCTCCGGGTGAGGCGCTGGGCCGAGTCGTCATCGACCGAGCCCGGCCCGCCGAGGGCCGAGAAGTAAGTGGCATAACCGCTTCACACACCTGATGTAGTCCATTACCCTGGACCGAGCAGTTCATCACGCTGAACAAACCTCCTCGCTTCGAACCGAGCACTACGCAACCGAGCCACTGGACCGCCCGTGACCAGCCCCGAGACCGCCACGACCCCCTCCGTCGCCGCCGCCTCCCACGCCCCTTCCGGCACTCCTGGCCGCTTCGGCTCGCTCGGTCCCGTGGGACTGGTGTTCGCGGGCGGGATCTCGGTGCAGTTCGGCGGGGCGCTCGCCGTGATGCTGATGCCGAGGGCCGGGGCGCTCGGCGTGGTGGCGCTGCGGCTGGCCGTGGCCGCGGTGGTGCTGCTGGTGGTCTGCCGGCCCCGGCTGCGCGGCTACTCCCGGGCCGACTGGGGCACGGTCGTCGTCTTCGGCGTCACCATGGCCGCCATGAACGGCCTCTTCTACCAGGCCGTCGACCGCATCCCGCTGGGCCCCGCGGTCACCCTCGAGGTGCTGGGCCCCCTCGCCCTCTCCGTCCTCGCGTCCCGTCGGGTGATCAACCTCGTCTGGGCGGGCCTCGCCCTCGCCGGTGTCTTCCTCCTCGGCGGTGGAGGCTTCGGTGATCTCGACCCGATCGGCGCGGCCTTCGCGCTGGGCGCGGGCGCGATGTGGGCGGCGTACATCGTCTTCAGCGCCCGCACCGGCCGCCGCTTCCCGCAGGCGGACGGCCTCGCGCTGGCCATGGCGGTGGGCGCGGTGCTGTTCCTCCCGCTCGGCCTCGCGGAGTCCGGCGGCAAGCTCCTCGACCCGGTCACCCTGGGCCTGGGCGCGGCGGTCGCCCTCCTTTCCTCCGTGCTCCCCTACACCCTGGAACTCCTGGCGCTGCGCCGCCTGCCCGCCTCCACCTTCGCGGTCCTGATGAGCCTGGAACCCGCCATCGCCGCGACGGCCGGCTTCTTCCTGCTCGACCAGACCCTCACCGCCACCCAGGCCCTCGCCATCGCCCTGGTCATCGTGGCGAGCATGGGTGCGGTGCGGACGCAGGTGGGGCGGAGGAAGGCAGCGGTTTCCTGACGTCGTGCGGCGCCTCCGCCGCCCTGCGCGGAGGAAGACGGCAGTTGCCTGAGTCGCGCGGCGCCTCCGCGGCCCCGGGCGGAGGGAGACGGCGGTTCCCTGACATCGCGTGAGGTCGCCGCGGCCCTCCTGGGTCAGGCCACCGCGGGGCGTATCAGGCGCCGCACTCCCACCAGCGCCCCCGGTATCGCGGCGGCGTGCCCGAGCAGGGCGAGGAAGTAGCCGTTTCCGGTGGCGGCGTCGAGGGCGGCGCCCGCCAGGGCGCCGAGTATGTAGCCGGCCCACGCCCCGGCCACGGCACCGGCCACGGCGCCGAGCGCGGCGCGTGCCGAGGGCAGCCACTGCGCGGCGATCAGAACGACCGTCACCAGCAGCCCCATCGCGGTCACGGACAGTGCGGGCATCAACATGCCTCCAGCATCGCCGGGCTGCCGTCCGTTCCCATCCGGGATGCCCCGGAGACGACCCTGAGACGCACCCCGAGGCACCCCGAAGCGCCCCCGCGCCCCCACCGAGAAATTCATGCAAGCATGCTTGCTTGTTTCTGCCCCCACTGCCATGCTCCCCCCATGGCCGACCCGACCCCCCTGCCCGTGTTCGACGACCTCCGCGCCGAAAGCGACGAACTCGACCAGCTGGTGGCCGAGTTGGAGCCGGAGCGCTGGGCGCTCGCTACCCCCGCGCCCGGCTGGACCATCGCCCACCAGATCGCCCATCTCGCCTGGACCGACCACTCCGCGCTGCTCGCGGTGACCGACCAGGAGGGGTTCCGGGCGATGGCCGAGAAGGCCCTCGCGGCACCGGACTCCTTCGTGGACGAGGGCGCCGAGGAGGGCGCCCGCACTCCGCCCGCCGAGCTGCTGGAACGCTGGCGGGAGGGCCGTACCGCCCTCGACTGGGCCCTTCGCGCCGCCCCGGCCGGCACCCGCTTCCCCTGGTACGGGCCGCCGATGTCCGCGGCGTCCATGGCCACCGCCCGCCTGATGGAGACCTGGGCGCACGGACTCGACATCGCGGACGCGCTCGGCGTCACCCCCGCCCCCACCGACCGCCTCCGCCACATCGCCCGGCTCGGCTACCGCACCCGGGACTTCGCCCACGTCGTGCACGGCGTACCCGTCCCCGCCGATCCGTTCCGGGTCGAGCTGGCCGGTCCGAGCGGTGACGTGTGGGTCTTCGGTCCCGAGGACGCTTCGCAGCGCGTCACCGGCCCCGCCCTCGACTTCTGCCTCCTCGTCACCCAGCGCGCGCACCGCTCCGACCTCGCCCTGCGCGCCGAAGGCGCGGACGCCGACCGCTGGCTGGACATCGCGCAGGCCTTCGCGGGACCGCCCGGCGGCGGACGGCCGGAGAAGACGAAAGGGGACGGGCGGTGAGCGTGCTGCGCATCGGCAACGCCTCCGGCTTCTACGGCGACCGCTTCGACGCGCTGCGCGAGATGCTCACCGGCGGCGACCTCGACGTCCTCACCGGCGACTATCTCGCCGAGCTGACCATGCTGATCCTCGCCCGGGACCGGCTGAGGAACCCGGACGCGGGATACGCCCGCACGTTCCTGCGGCAGCTCGAGGACACGCTCGGACTCGCCCACGAGCGGGGCGTGCGGATCGTCACCAACGCCGGCGGCCTCAACCCCGCCGGACTCGCCGACGCCGTACGGAAACTGGCCGACCGCCTCGGTGTCCCCGCCCACGTCGCCCACGTCGAGGGCGACGACCTGACCTCGGCGTACCCGGGCAGCCTCGCCGCCCACGCCTACCTCGGCGGTTTCGGCGTCGCCGCCTGTCTGCGCGAGGGCGCCGACATCGTCGTCACGGGCCGGGTGACGGACGCGGCGCTGGTCAGCGGGCCCGCCGCCGCGCACTTCGGCTGGGCGCCCACGGACCACGACCGGCTCGCGGGAGCCGTCGTCGCCGGGCACGTACTGGAGTGCGGAACGCAGGCGACCGGCGGCAACTACGCCTTCTTCGGGGACGGAGACGTCCGGCGGCCCGGCTTCCCGCTCGCCGAGGTCCACGCCGACGGCACCTGCGTCATCACCAAGCACCCCGGCACCGGCGGATTCGTCGACACCGGCACGGTCACCGCGCAGCTTCTCTACGAGACCGGCGGCGCCCGCTACGCCGGACCGGACGTCACCGCGCGGCTGGACACCGTACGGCTCACCCAGGACGGGCCCGACCGGGTGCGGATCGACGGCGCGCGCGGGGAGGCGCCCCCGCCCTCCCTCAAGGTCGGCGTGAACCGGCTCGGCGGGTTCCGCAACGAGGTCACCTTCGTGCTGACCGGCCTGGACATCGAGGCCAAGGCGGCGCTCGTACGGGAGCAGATGGCCGGAGTCCTCGCCAAGTCGCCGCCCGCCGAGGTCCACTGGGACCTCGTCCGCACCGACCGGCCCGACGCGCCCACCGAGGAGACCGCGAGCGCCCTGCTGCGGCTGGTGGTCCGCGACCCCGACCAGGAGATCGTCGGGCGCCCTCTCACGGCCGCCGCCGTGGAACTCGCCCTCGCCAGCTACCCCGGCTTCCATGTGCTCGCGCCACCGGAAAAGGGCTCTCCCTATGGGGTGTTCGAGGACGCGTACGTCCCCCAGGGCGCCGTCGGCCATGTGGCCGTCCTCCACGACGGGCGGCGGATCACCGTAGCCCCACCCCAGGACACGCGCGCCCTGCACCCGGTCGAGGAACCGCCCCTGCCGGAGCCCCTGCCGCCCGGACCCACCCGCCGCGCGCCCCTCGGGCTCGTCGTCGGCGCGCGCAGCGGCGACAAGGGCGGCAACGCCAACGTCGGTGTGTGGGCGCGCACGGACGACGGCTGGCGCTGGCTCGCCCACACGCTCACCGTCGGCCTCTTCCGGCACCTGTTGCCCGAGACCGCCGGCCTGACCGTCGTACGCCACACCCTCCCGAACCTGCGCGCCCTGAACTTCGTCGTCGAAGGGATCCTCGGCGCGGGCGTCGCCGCCCGGCACCGCTTCGACCCGCAGGCCAAGGCCCTCGGCGAATGGCTGCGCTCCCGCCACCTGGACATACCGGAGTCCCTCCTGTGACCGTCCTCCCGTCCTCCCTGGACCCCACCGACCCCGCCTACGCGGCGAACCGTGAGGCCATGCTCGCCAAGCTCGCCGACCTCGACACCGAGCACGCCAAGGCCCTCGCGGGCGGCGGCGAGAAGTACGTCGAACGGCACCGGCGGCGCGGCAAGCTCCTCGCCCGTGAACGCATCGAGCTGCTGCTCGACCCGGACACCCCGTTCCTGGAGCTGTCGCCGCTGGCCGCCTGGGGCAGTGAGTACGCCGTCGGCGGCTCCCTCGTCACCGGCATCGGCGTCGTCGAGGGCGTCGAATGCCTGATCACCGCGAACGACCCCACCGTGCGTGGCGGCGCCTCCAACCCCTGGTCGCTGAAAAAGGCCCTCCGCGCGAACGACATCGCGCTCGCCAACCGGCTGCCCAGCATCAGCCTGGTGGAGTCCGGGGGCGCCGACCTGCCGTCCCAGAAGGAGATCTTCATCCCCGGCGGCGCCATCTTCCGGGACATCACCCGGCTGTCCGCCGCCGGCATCCCCACCGTCGCCGTCGTCTTCGGGAACTCGACCGCCGGCGGCGCGTACATCCCCGGCATGTCCGACCACGTGATCATGGTCAAGGAGCGCGCCAAGGTGTTCCTCGGCGGGCCGCCGCTGGTGAAGATGGCCACCGGGGAGGAGAGCGACGACGAGTCCCTGGGCGGCGCCGGGATGCACGCGCGCGTGTCCGGCCTCGCCGACTACTTCGCCGTCGACGAGCCGGACGCGCTGCGCCAGGCACGGCGGGTCGTCGCCCGCCTCAACCACCGCAAGGCGTACCCGGATCCGGGGCCCGCCGAGCCGCCCAAGTACGACCCGGAGGAACTGCTGGGCATCGTCCCCGGCGACCTGAAGACCCCCTTCGACCCGCGCGAGGTCATCGCCCGGATCGTCGACGGCTCCGACTTCGACGAGTTCAAGCCGCTGTACGGCACCAGCCTGGCCACGGGCTGGGCCCGCCTGCACGGCTACCCGGTCGGGATCCTCGCCAACGCCCAGGGCGTGCTGTTCAGCCAGGAGTCCCAGAAGGCCGCCCAGTTCATCCAGCTCGCCAACCAGCGCGACATCCCGCTCGTCTTCCTGCACAACACCACCGGCTACATGGTCGGCAAGGAGTACGAGCAGGGCGGCATCATCAAACACGGCGCGATGATGATCAACGCGGTGAGCAACTCCCGCGTGCCCCATCTCTCCGTCCTGATGGGCGCCTCCTACGGCGCCGGCCACTACGGCATGTGCGGGCGCGCCTACGACCCGCGCTTCCTCTTCGCCTGGCCCAGCGCCAAATCGGCCGTCATGGGCCCCCAGCAGCTCGCGGGCGTCCTGTCGATCGTCGCCCGGCAGTCGGCCGCCGCCAAGGGGCAGCCCTACGACGAAGAGGGCGACGCCGCGCTGCGCGCCATGGTGGAGCAGCAGATCGAGTCCGAGTCGCTGCCGATGTTCCTGTCCGGGCGGCTGTACGACGACGGCGTCATCGACCCGCGCGACACCCGCACCGTCCTCGGCCTGTGCCTGTCGGCCGTCCACACCGCGCCCTTCGAGGGCGTGCGCGGCGGCTTCGGCGTCTTCCGGATGTGAGGGACCCCGTGATCACTTCTGTACTCGTCGCCAACCGGGGCGAGATCGCCTGCCGGATCTTCCGCACCTGCCGTGAGTTGGGAATCCGGACGGTCGCGGTCTACTCCGACGCCGACGAAAACGCCCTCCACGCGCGCGTGGCCGACACGGCCGTACGCCTCCCGGGCACCGCCCCCGCCGACACCTACCTGCGCGACGACCTGATCGTGAAGGCCGCCCTCGCGGCCGGCGCCGACGCCGTGCACCCCGGCTACGGCTTCCTCTCCGAGAACCCCGACTTCGCCCGCGCGGTTCTCGACGCGGGCCTCGTCTGGATCGGCCCGCCACCGCAGGCCATCGAGGCCATGGCGTCCAAGACCCACGCCAAGGAGCTGCTGGGCCTCGCCCCGCTGCGCGAGGTCACCGAGGCCGACCTGCCCGTGCTGGTGAAGGCGGCGGCCGGAGGCGGCGGGCGCGGCATGCGCGTCGTACGCCGCCTCGCCGACCTCGACGCGGAACTGACGGCCGCCCGCGCGGAGGCACGCTCCGCGTTCGGCGACGACGAGGTGTTCCTCGAGCCGTACGTCGAGAACGGCCGCCACGTCGAGGTGCAGATCCTCGCCGACACCCACGGCACGGTGTGGGCGCTCGGCACCCGCGACTGCTCCCTCCAGCGCCGCCACCAGAAAGTCGTCGAGGAAGCCCCCGCACCGGGTTTGACTTCCGAACTGACCGGCGAACTGCACGAGACCGCCGTACGCGCCGCCCGAGCGGTCGGCTACACCGGCGCCGGCACCGTCGAGTTCCTGGTCGCCGACGGCACCGCCCACTTCCTGGAGATGAACACCCGCCTCCAGGTCGAACACCCCGTCACCGAAGCCGTCTTCGGCATCGACCTGGTCGCCCTCCAGATCCGCGTCGCCGAGGGCCACGCCCTGGAGAACGACCCGCCACGCGCGCGTGGCCACGCCGTCGAGGCCCGCCTCTACGCCGAGGACCCGGCGAACGGCTGGGCCCCGCAGACCGGCACCCTGCACCGCCTCACCGTCCCGGACACCGTCCGCCTCGACACCGGCTACACCGACGGCGACCCGATCGGCGTCCACTACGACCCCCTCATCGCCAAGGCCGTCGCCCACGCGCCCACCCGCGCGGAGGCCATCCGCAAACTCGCCGGCGCGCTGGCCGAGGCGGCGATCCACGGCCCGGTCACCAACCGCGACCTCCTCGTCCGCTCCCTGCGCCACCAGGAGTTCACGTCCGCCCGCATGGACACCGGCTTCTACGACCGGCACCTGGATAAGCTGACCGAGCCCACCCCCGACCCGTACGCCCCGCTCGCCGCAGCCCTCGCCGACGCGTACGGCCGCTCCCGCTTCGGCGGCTGGCGCAACCTGCCCTCCCAGCCGCAGACCAAGCGCTACGCCATGGCGGGCGAGGAACACGAGGTCCACTACCGCCACACCCGCGCGGGCGGCCTCGAAGCCGACGGCGTACGCGTCCTGCACGCCGACTCCGGTCTCGTCGTCCTCGAAACCGACGGCCTACGACGGACGTACACGATCGCGCGCTACGGCGACCGGATCCACGTCAACGCCACCACCCTCCACGCCCTGCCCCGCTTCCCCGACCCGGCGCAGCAGCACGTCCCGGGCTCCCTGCTCGCCCCCATGCCCGGCACGGTCGTCCGCATCGCCGACGGCCTCACCGAGGGAGCCGCCGTCCGGGCCGGTCAGCCCCTCCTCTGGCTGGAGGCGATGAAGATGCAGCACCAGATCGCGGCCCCGGCGGCAGGGACTCTGAACGTCCTGCACGTGTCCGAGGGACAGCAGGTCGAGGTCGGTGCCCTCCTGGCCGTGGTGACTTCCACTCCCTAGGGGGGCGGGGCTGCATCGATATGCGGCTCCGCCGCGTGTGTGCGAGAAACCACCGACAACCCGCAGACCGAAGGACCCCCATGACCACCCTCATCGAATCCGAAGAGAACAAGGCCCTCCGATCCGCCGTAGCCGCCCTCGGCACCCGCCACGGCCGCCACCACAACCCCCGGGAACTCTGGTCCGAGGCAGGCAAACTCGGCTACCTCGGCGTCAACCTGCCGGAGGCCTACGGCGGCGGAGGCGGCGGCATCACCGAACTCTCCATCGTCCTCGAAGAACTCGGCGCCGCGGGCGCCCCCCTCCTCATGCTGATCGTCTCCCCGGCGATCTGCGGCACGGTCATCGCCCGCTTCGGCACGGACGAACAGAAGCGGACCTGGCTCCCCGGCATCGCCGACGGCACCCGCCTCATGGCCTTCGGCATCACCGAACCCGACGCCGGCTCCAACAGCCACCGCATCACCACCACCGCCCGCCGCGACGGCACCGACTGGCTCCTCACCGGCCGCAAGGTCTTCGTCTCCGGCGTCGACATCGCCGACGCCACCCTCATCGTCGGCCGCACCGAGGACGCCCGTACGGGCCGCCTGAAGCCCTGCCTGTTCATCGTCCCCCGGGACGCCCCCGGCTTCGAACGCCGCAAGATCGACATGGAGCTGGCCGCCCACGAGAAGCAGTTCGAACTGACCCTCGACGACGTCCGGCTCCCCGCCGACGCGCTCGTCGGCGACGAGGACGCCGGCCTGCTGCAACTCTTCGCCGGACTCAACCCCGAGCGGATCATGACGGCCGCGTTCGCGATCGGCATGGGCCGTCACGCCGTCGCCAAGGCCGTCGAGTACGCCCGCGACCGCACCGTCTGGAAGTCCCCGATCGGCGCCCACCAGGCCATCGCCCACCCCCTCGCCCAGGCGCACATCGACCTCGAACTGGCCCGCCTGATGATGCAGAAGGCGGCCCACCTCTACGACGCGGGCGACGACTTCGGCGCCGGCGAGGCCGCCAACATGGCCAAGTACGCCGCCGGAGAGGCCTGCGTCAAAGCCGTCGACCAGGCCGTCCACACCCTCGGCGGCAACGGGCTCACCCGCGAGTTCGGCCTCGCCTCCCTCATCACGGCCGCGCGCGTGGCCCGTATCGCGCCCGTGAGCCGGGAGATGATCCTGAACTACGTCTCCCACCAGACCCTGGGCCTGCCCAAGTCGTACTGAGCCCGTACCCCCGCCACCGCGCGAGGAGGAACCGCATGTTCCGCAGCGAGTACGCAGACGTCCCACCCGTGAACCTGCCCATCCACGAGGCGGTCCTGGGCCGCGCCGCCGAGTTCGGCGACGCCCCCGCCCTCATCGACGGCACCGACGGCACCACCCTCTCCTACGAACAGGTCGACCGCTTGGTCGCCCGGTACGACCTGACCTCGCAACTCATCGCCGGCACACAGATGCGCATCGTCTCCCTCGACGACCCCACCAAGGACCTCGGACCCGGCGAGGCGGGCGAGATCCTGATCCGCGGCCCCCAGGTCATGAAGGGCTACCTGGGCCGCCCCGACGCCACCGCCGCGATGATCGACCCCGACGGCTGGCTCCACACCGGCGACGTGGGCCACGTCGACCGTGGGGGCACCTCCCGCTCGAGCGAAGCCGAGAGTGGGGGAGGCTGGCTCTTCGTCGTCGACCGCGTCAAGGAACTGATCAAGTACAAGGGCTTCCAGGTCGCCCCCGCCGAACTCGAGGCACTGCTCCTCACCCACCCCGGCATCGCCGACGCCGCCGTCATCGGCGTCCACGACGAGAACGGAAACGAGGTCCCCCGCGCGTACGTGGTCCGCCGGCCCCACGCGGGAGACCTCTCCGAAGGAGAGGTCATGATGTACGTCGCCGAACGCGTCGCCCCCTACAAACGCGTCCGCCAGGTCACCTTCATCGACACCGTGCCCCGCGCCGCCTCCGGCAAGATCCTGCGCCGCGAACTCAGGGAGCGGACATGACCGCGATCACGCGCAACCGCGCCCGAGGCATCGAAACCCTCACCCTCGACGCCCCGCACCACCGCAACGCGCTCTCCGCGGCCCTCGTCGGTGAACTGGCCGACGCCCTCACCGACTGCGGCAAGGACCACGACGTCCGCGCGGTCGTCCTCACCCACACCGGCACCACCTTCAGCGCCGGCGCCGACCTGCGCGACCCGCCCCACCCCGACGCGCTCGTCGCCCTCCTCCGGCAACTCGTCGCACTGCCCAAACCCGTCGTCGCCCGCGTCACCGGCCACGTCCGCGCGGGCGGCCTCGGCCTCCTCGCCGCCTGCGACATCGCCGCCGCGTCCCACACGGCCACCTTCGCGTTCACCGAAGTACGGATCGGAGTGGCCCCCGCGGTGATCTCCCTGCCCCTGCTGCCCCGCACCGACCCACGCGCCCTCGCCCGCTACTACCTCACCGGGGAACGCTTCGACGCCCCCGAAGCGGCCCGCATCGGCCTGATCACGACCGCCGGCGACGACGTCGACGACCTCCTCACCCCCATCCTCGACGGGCTCCGCCGCTCCTCGCCCCAGGCCCTCACCGAGACGAAACGGCTGCTCACGGCTAGGGTGCTGAAAGCCTTCGAACAGGACGCGACCGCACTGACCGCGCTCTCGGCCAGGCTGTTCGCCTCCGCGGAGGCCCGCGAAGGCATGACGGCCTTCCTGGAACGACGGGATCCCGAATGGGTGCTGTGACGGAATGAGTGCTGTGACGACAGTCGACCGCGTCCCCAAGCAGGACCGCAGCCGCGCCACCCGGCAGCGGCTGCTGGCCGCCGCCGTGGCCTGCCTCGCCGAACACGGCTGGGCCGGGTCCACGGTCTCCGTCGTCGCCGAACGCGCCGGCGTCTCCCGCGGCGCCGCCCAGCACCACTTCCCCACCCGCGAAGACCTGTTCACCGCCGCCGTCGAGTACGTCGCCGAAGAACGCTCCCACGCCCTGCGCGCCCTCTTCCCCGAGGGTGCCGCCGGCGACCGCCGGGCCGTCGTCGCCGCCCTCGTCGACCTCTACACCGGCCCCCTCTTCCGCGCCGCCCTCCACCTGTGGGTCGCCGCCTCCAACGAGGAGCAGCTGCGGCCCCGCGTCACCGAACTCGAAGCCCGCGTCGGCCGCGAGACCCACCGCATCGCCGTCGACCTCCTCGGCGCCGACGAGTCCCGCCCCGGCGTCCGCGAGACCGTACAGGGCCTGCTCGACATGGCCCGCGGCCTCGGCCTCGCCAACCTCCTCACCGACGACGCACCCCGCCGCGAACGCGTGGTCGACCAGTGGGCGGCACTGATCGAAGGCGCGCTGGACTGACCATGGGCGACCGGTTCCAGGTGATCGCCGACCTCGACGCGACCACCGCCGACGCACCCCGGCTCGCAGCCCGGGTCACAACCTGGCTCGTCGCCGAAGGCGTCCTCCACGCCGAACGCACGCGATGCGTCGGGCAGTCCCTGGGCCACCCACCCGGCCCGCACCGGGAGCGGGCCGTGCGCGACGACTGGGACCGGCCGCCCTCCGACGGGCTCGCCGTCCACACCCGGCGCACCGCCTTCACCAGCGGAGCCGCCGCCTGACCGCCCTCCTCGACGGCCACCGCACGGTGTACCTCTGGGGCGGCTGCTAGACCCCGGCCCAGCCCGCCGCTCTCACGGACTCAGCCGCTCCACCCGCCAGCCCCCGTCCGGCTCCGCCACATACCGCAGCCGGTCATGGAGCCGGTTCTCCCGCCCCTGCCAGAACTCCACCGACCGCGGCACCACCCGGAACCCACCCCACTGCGGCGGCACCGGCACCCGCTCACCCTCCGGATAACGGGCCTCCAACTCGGCGTACGCCGCCTCCAGCTCCGCACGCGAACCGATCACCGACGACTGCGCACTCGCCCACGCCCCCAGCTGCGAGCCATGCGGCCGGGTCCGGAAATACGCCGCCGTCTCATCCCGGCCGGTACGCCCCGCCACACCCGACACGATCACCTGCCGCGCCATCGGATACCAGGGGAACAGCAGCGACACATGCGGGTTCTCCGCAAGGTCACGGCCCTTGCGGGAGTCGTAGTTGGTGTAGAAGACGAAACCCCGCTCGTCGAACTGCTTCAGCAGCACCGTGCGCGAACTCGGCCGCCCCTCGGCGTCGACCGTGGACACGACCATCGCGTTCGGCTCGAACAACCGGCCCTCCGTCGCCGCCTGCCGGAACCAGCGCGCGAACTGCTGCACGGGCGTCGCGGCCAGATCGGCCTCGGCAAGCCCCTCCTCGCGATAGTGCTTGCGCATCACCGACGGATCGGGAAGGGGCTCGTGCGGGACGGCGGGAACGGCGTCATGCTCGGTCACCCGGTCATCTTGCCGCATACCCCACGGCCCCACGCCACGGTGTCCTTCGTCACTGCATGGCACTGAGTGCCGCGAAAGCTCCCCAAGGCTGGCACCCGGGGATATCGTGCAGATGCCGTCCCGGTGGGGTGACCGCAGGGCCGACGGGGCATGACCCGAGTGAACGTTCGGGACCGCGAGCCCGCACAGGCCGTGGATCCCAGGACGATCACCACACCCGCCGGCAACACCCGCGCCTGCCACCACCGCCGTAGACCCCAAGTCCATACACACCACGCCATACACACCACGTCGTACACATCACGAGGAGCCGCCTGATGTCCGACTTCGTACCCGGACTCGAAGGAGTCGTCGCGTTCGAGACGGAGATCGCCGAACCGGACAAGGAGGGCGGCGCCCTCCGTTACCGGGGCGTCGACATCGAGGACCTGGTCGGCCACGTCTCCTTCGGCAACGTCTGGGGCCTGCTCGTCGACGGCGCCTTCAACCCCGGCCTGCCGCCCGCCGAGCCGTTCCCCATCCCCGTGCACTCCGGCGACATCCGCGTCGACGTCCAGTCCGCGCTCGCCATGCTCGCGCCCGTCTGGGGCCTGAAACCGCTCCTCGACATCGACGCCGCCCAGGCCCGCGAGGACCTCGCCCGCGCCGCCGTCATGGCCCTCTCCTACGTCGCCCAGTCCGCCCGCGGCCAGGGCCTGCCCATGGTCCCGCAGCGCGAGATCGACAAGGCCCAGTCCGTCGTCGAACGCTTCATGATCCGCTGGCGCGGCGAGCCCGACCCCAAGCACGTCGCCGCCGTCGACGCCTACTGGACCTCCGCCGCCGAGCACGGCATGAACGCCTCCACCTTCACCGCCCGCGTCATCGCCTCCACCGGCGCCGACGTGGCCGCCGCCCTCTCCGGCGCCGTCGGCGCCATGTCCGGCCCCCTCCACGGCGGCGCCCCCTCCCGCGTCCTGCACATGATCGAGGAGATCGAGCGCACCGGCGACGCCGAGGCCTACGTCAAGAAGACCCTCGACAAGGGCGAACGCCTCATGGGCTTCGGCCACCGCGTCTACCGCGCCGAGGACCCCCGCGCCCGCGTCCTGCGCCGCACCGCCCGCGAACTCGGCGCCCCCCGCTTCGAGGTCGCCGAGGCCCTGGAAAAGGCGGCCCTGGCAGAGCTGCACGCCCGCCGCCCCGACCGCGTCCTCGCCACCAACGTCGAGTTCTGGGCCGCCATCGTCCTCGACTTCGCCGAGGTCCCGGCGCACATGTTCACCTCGATGTTCACCTGCGCCCGCACCGCCGGCTGGTCGGCCCACATCCTGGAACAGAAGCGCACCGGCCGCCTCGTCCGCCCCTCCGCCCGCTACATCGGCCCCGGCCCCCGCGACCCGCGCGAGATCGAGGGCTACGCGGACATCGCACACTGACCCCCACGGGCGGCGTCCCACGGCCCGAACACGCCCGCGGCCGACGCCGCCCACCGAAAACGCAGACGACCCGCGAGCCTGGTCCTCCTGAAAGGAGGAGCCGGTCGGACGTACCGGCAGCTCGCGGGTCGGGTGACTGCGTTGGATTGGCCGGCTGCGTGCTTCTCACACACGCTGGTCCGGCGTCGAACCGAGTGCGACGGCGGGCCGCTAGCCCGCAGTCACCTCCGACGTCCGGTGTGCATACATGCTCCGAACCACCTCCTTTCGCGGTGGCCACACCTTAAGAATCGACCGCCAGCCTCATCAACCGTTTTTTCCGTGAGCTCGGCGGCCCTGCTTCGGGCAGCACGTCGTAGGCGTAACCGTCGCCGCGCTGCAGCAGCCGTAGATTCCAGTGGGAAACGCTGAACCGTCCCACTGACGTCGCGAGACTGTGCTGTCCCCGGGCACGAACGGAGATGCGTCCGGTCCACGTGCCGGTCCACCTGCCGGTCGGCACGGTGGCCTGGACCAGGTCCCCGGTGATGTATCCGAAGTGCTGCTTGGTGCGGGCACGCGACAGCCGGGGAAATCCGTGGCGATCCGGGGTTGTGCGAGCGTACGAGCCGCGCCCGGTGGCCTTGGCGACGAGGACCTGGCCGGGGAAGCGCACGATCGCATCCCCGTCCTCGTGACCGAGGCGGCCTACGGACAAGGCGTCCAGGGTGTGGCTCTTGGCCAGTCCCGTGGCGTTGCGGTTTTCCTTGGTCAGCCTGCCGGACCAGCTGTGTACGGCTCTGCCGAGGGTGTGCAGCGCGTCGATGAGCTGTCCACACGTCGCGTTCATGGCGGCGGCGTCGTGAAGCGGCTTTCTGACCTGCTGGAGGATCACGGCAAGTCGGTCGGGCCGGTGGGCGAGGAAGATCTCGGCCGGGGTGTTGCCTTTGGCCTGGTTGCAGGGGACGCAGGCGAGGACGAGGTTGGTGATGCGGTTCGATCCTCCTCGGCTGCGGGGGTGGAGATGGTCGATGTTGAGGGGAACCCCGGTGGCGTCGCAGTAGGCGCAGGCGTTGTTCCATTTGGCCTGTAGGTAGGCGCGGGGTGTTGTTCCGGCGAGGGGTCCTTGGGCGTCCGTGCCTCTGAGTTGTCTGCCTGCGCTCAGGGAGTGGGTGTCGAAGGCGACGGCTTCCACGTGGATGTCGGTGACGGGCGCGTATCGGCACATGCGGTCGGCCAGGGAGAAGACGGTGTCGACGCGGTGGCGCAGGGAGGGCGGCAGCCATCCTGCAGGATGTGTCCGGTTCTTTGCGCGGGGTGCGCGGTAGCGGTGGTTGGCCGAGCGGCGTCTGTGACGGTAGCCGGCGCGCTGTTGCATGCGGTGTCGGATCTGTTCGGGGCGGTGCTGGAGTTCGATGGCGACGAGTCCGCGTCGGACGGTGATGGTGGCGCCGTGTTGGTCGGATTCCTTCTTCTCGTCGGTGAGGGCGAGGCCGGTGCCTTTGGAGCCGGGGTCGATGCGTAACTGAACGCCGTCCACCTCTGAGTCGGTGAGTGTGCGGTCCTTCAGCCGGATCGCGAAGGGCACGTATCGGGCGACCACTGCTCTGCCCTTCCGCAGTAGTTCGCGGGCGCGGGCGGGGTGGCAGGGCATGAGGGGGTGCCCCTCCTTCGACAGTACGAAGACCCTGCTGGCGCCGATGCCGCCGCGGTACGGACTGTTGTGTGGGGGAGCGTCACCGCTCCCGTTCTCTGCCGCCTGCGCCACCGGGGTGGCGCTCTTGGCGTGACGCCGACGGGCTTGGGTGCCCTGCCCGCCGGTCTCCCCTCGCCCATGTTTCCTGCCGGTGCCCCGCGCGGTGGCGGGGTGTCCGTGAGCCGTTTCGTCCCTGCTCCCAGGGGTATCTGCTCCCACGGATTCCAGAGCGGGCTGCTGAGGAAGCACAGCCTGGTGGGTCTGCTCACCTGCGGGAAACGTAGTCATCGGGGGCACCTCCCTGATCTTTCCGATCGCGATGACTGGGGCTGGTCACTCGGCGACCTCGCGGTCGGGGAGCGGGTGACCTCCTTTCCGAAGTGTTCTGCTGACGCTAGTGACAGGCCTGGGCGAGCGGCCCCACAGCCGGAGAAAAATCGCCTCTTCGTGCGCATTTCGCGAGTTCCTCGAATGCCTGGCCGACACTGCTGCTACTGGATGCCTGCCAAACCGTCTGTGGCGTCGCCCCGCAAGCCCGCTAGCGTTCCGTGCATGACAAATCGGCGGGCGATTCTCAGTGGTTCGGTGTTCGAGGAGCGGATCGGGTATGCCCGGGCCGTGGTGGACGGGGACTGGGTGCATGTGTCGGGGACCACGGGATACGACTACGCGACCATGACCATCTCCGACGACGTCGTCGAGCAGGCCGAGCAGTGTCTGCGGAACATCGGGGCGGCGCTGGAGGAGGCGGGGTGCACGTTCGCGGATGTGGTGCGGGTGCGGTATCTGCTGCCGGAGCGGGAGGACTTCGAGCCGTGCTGGCCGGTGCTGCGGGCCTGCTTCGGTGAGGTGCGGCCGGCGGCCACGATGATGGTGTGCGGGCTGGCGGATCCCCGGATGAGGATCGAGATCGAGGTGTACGCGCGTCGTCCGCCCGCGGCCGGCTGAGCGACCGTTTCCGGCGTGCAACGATTCCTCGCGGATTCCTTGCAATCTTGCGGGAACCATATGTGGGCTGGGTCACGTTCAAGTTGAATGAGGGCCAGTGAGCACGACTGACGTGCCGTACGTGCGGACACAGCCTGCAGGGGGTCCAGGTGAGTGCTTCCCGGCGTAGTGGGACCACCGATGAACTGGGGCCGGACGAGCCCGAGCGGGACGGCGCCGATCTGCTGGCCGCCCTGCTGGACGGCATGGACGCCGCCCTGTGCGCGTTCGACGCCGACGGCGTCGTCACGCACTGGAACCGCGAGGCCGAGCGGATCCTCGGCTGGAGCGCGGCCGAGGCCGTGGGCCGGCACGGGTTCGCCGGCTGGGCGGTGCGCAGCGCGGACGCCGAGGAGGTCGAGGCGCGACTGCTGTCGGCCATGCACGCGCCGGGTCGGCAGGTGCACGAGTTCGCCCTGGTGACCAAGGACGGCGGGCGGGTGCTCGTGCGGATCCAGTCGGCGGCGGTCCGCGGTCCGGACGGCAAGCCCGCCGGGGTGTACTGCGCTTTCAGCGAGGTGCACGCGCAGATCGACCTGGAGCGGTCCATCGCGCTCAGCGAGGCCTTGTTCGAGGATGCCGGCTGGGGTGTCGTCCTGGTCGACGCCGATCTGCGTCCGGCCGTGGTCAACGCGCACGCGGCCCGCGCGCTGGGTCTCGGGCGTACGGCGGTGCTGGGCCGGCCGCTCGGGGATCTGCTCGCGCAGGGTGTGGAGGAGCTGGAGGCGGTGCTCACCCATGTGCTGGCCGAGGGCGCGCCGCCGGCGCCCGCCGAGATCTGGGTGGGTGTGCGCACTCCGGACGGGGTGCGGCGGCGCTGCTGGCGGTGCGGGTTCGTCCGGCTGGCCTCGCCGCTCGCGGAGGAGCCGGTGCCGTTGGGTGTGGGCTGGCTGTTCCAGGACGTCACCGAGGCGAAGCAGGGTGAGCAGGAGGCGGCGCTGCTGCGGTTCCGTACGAACCAGCTGCACCGCGCGGCGCGGGCGGCGGCGGAGTGCGAGGACCCGCTGGAGGCGGCGACGGTTCATCTCGACTTCGCGCTGGCCGGGTTCGCCGATCACGCGCTGATCGACCGGGTCGCGGGGGGCGCGCTCGCGGACGGGGAGTCCGCGGGGCCGGTCCGGCTGGTCCGGGTGGCGGCCACGCCCTCCGGTGCGCCCGGGCCGAGTCTGTCGGCGGGGGCGGCGGGGCTGCCGGTGCGGTACGGCGAGGGGCATCCGGCGTTGCAGTGCGTCGAGCGGGCCGGCACGGTGCGGGCGAGTGTCGGGAGCGTGCCCGTCGAGCAGGCGCGGGCGTGGGCCCTGGCCCGGCAGTGGCCGCCGGAGGTGGTGCACGCGCTGTGCGCGGTGCTGCGCAGCCGGGGCCGGACGCTGGGCGTGGTCACGTTCCTGCGGGGGAGCGGGCGCAGCGCGTTCGAGCGGTCGGATGCGGCGTACGCGGAGGATGTGGCCGTGCGGATCGCGGGGGCGCTCGATCTGGCGGGGTTGCTCCGGTCCGGGTGATCCCCGGCCGCGTGGTGGTGATCCGTCGAGCCGGCCGGCCGGCCCCTCGGGGTGCCGTGAGGGGTTCAGTGGCGGTAGAAGATCCGGTCGCCGTACTCCTCCAGGACGCGGCCGTTCCATTCGTGGCCGCCGTCGACGTTGCCGGAGCGCAGGAGCGGGGGTTCGATGCCGCGTTCGGCGAGGGTGCCGGCGGCGGTGGCCATGACGGCCTGGAGGAGGGCGGTGGTGACGACCGTGGAGGCGGGCGCGAAGGGTGCGGGGACGCTGTCGAGGGTGAGTTCGGCGTCGCCGACGGCGATCTTCGAGTCGAGGACGATGTCGCAGTGGTCCTTGAGGAAGGTGCCGGAGGAGTGGCGTGAGCTGGTCTGCGTGGCGTAGGCGACGGAGGTGACGCCGATGACGTGGATGCCGAGGGCGCGGGCGTTGATCGCCATTTCGACGGGGAGGGCGTTGCGTCCGGAGAGGGAGACGATCACCAGGGCGTCGCCTTCGCGCAGCGGTGAGCTGTCCAGGACGGCGGCGGCGAGGCCGTCGACGCGTTCCAGGGCGGAGCCGAGGGTGGCGGGCATGACGTCGACGCCGACGACGCCGGGGACGGCGAGCAGGTTCATCAGGGCGAGGCCGCCGGCGCGGTAGACGAGGTCCTGGGCGGCGAGCGAGGAGTGTCCGGCGCCGAAGGCGAACAGCCGGCCGCCGGCGGCGACGGTGTCGGCGAGCAGGGTGCCGGCCGCGGCGATGGGGGCGGCCTCCTCGTCGCGGACACGTTGCAGCAGGCCGATGGCGGCGTCGAGGTACCGGTCGGCCAGCTTGCTGTCGCTCATGCGAGCTCCTTCGCGCCGTTGCGTGTGTCGCGGATCACCGTGCGGTCTGGACCATTGTGCTGTCAATACGGTGGGACGGGACGGGGTGTTCAGGGCGTCGACGGGGCCACGCTGCGGGGTCGATGCGGTGTCCGTCCCCCGGTTTCGGCGGCGCGGCACGGTTGTCAGTGGCATCCGGCAGAATTGATGGCAGGGCCAGCGCACGCGCCGAAGCGCCGTGGAGCCTTCGGCAGATCTCATCTCATCGAGGGGCACGTATGTCCGGACTGATCGACACGACGGAGATGTATCTCCGCACCATCCTCGAGCTGGAGGAGGAAGGTGTGGTCCCCATGCGCGCCCGGATCGCCGAGCGGCTCGACCAGAGCGGGCCGACGGTCAGCCAGACGGTGGCGCGGATGGAGCGTGACGGCCTGGTGTCCGTCGCGAGCGACCGGCACCTGGAGCTGACCGAGGAGGGCCGCCGGCTCGCGACGCGTGTGATGCGCAAGCACCGGCTCGCGGAGTGTCTGCTCGTCGACGTGATCGGCCTGGAGTGGGAGCAGGTGCACGCGGAGGCCTGCCGCTGGGAGCACGTGATGAGCGAGGCCGTCGAGCGGCGTGTCCTGGAGCTCCTGCGCCACCCGACCGAGTCGCCGTACGGCAATCCGATCCCCGGTCTGGAGGAGCTGGGCGAGAAGGACGGCGCGGACCCGTTCCTCGACGAGGGCATGGTCTCGCTGGCCGAACTCGACCCGGGCACGGAGGGCAAGACGGTCGTGGTCCGCCGGATCGGGGAGCCGATCCAGACGGACGCCCAGCTGATGTACACGCTGCGTCGTGCGGGTGTGCAGCCCGGCTCGGTGGTGAGCGTGACGGAGTCGCCCGGCGGTGTCCTGGTGGGCAGTGGCGGTGAGGCCGCCGAGCTGGAGGCGGATGTGGCCTCGCACGTCTTCGTCGCCAAGCGCTAGGGCGAGCACCAGGGCGAGACATCCCTTAGGCCCGCGCCGCCCCGCGCAATCGCGCTGCGCCTGTTCGTGGTGGGACCCCGGCGCCTTGCGGCGCCGGGGCCTGTCCTCCCCTGTTTCGACCCGGAGCCCCGAGCTCTCAGGGTCGTCCCCCTCGGACCGTTTTTCCCCGAGCGGTCCGCCTCCCGTTGGAGATCTCCCCTCGGAGGCGGCGATCATTCCTTGGGCGGGGTCACTCGAACGAGGGGTGTTGGCCGCGGAGGCCGTATCTTCGAATGTCCTTTCGATAGTCTGCGGGGGCGGACAGCACAGCAGCACCACAGCACGACCAGCAGGACTCAGGCGTACCAGCGGAGCTTGGGGGGTGCCGGGACCATGGCGCGGCGTATCGACGTGACCGGAGCGGGCGGGGTGCGCCTTGCCGCCTGGGAGTTCGGCGACCCACCCAAGACCGGCTCCGACACGGCGCCCGCCCCGCCCGGCGTGCTGTTACTCCACGGCCTGATGGGCCGCGCCTCCCACTGGGCGCCCACTGCCCGATGGCTCGCCGAGCGCCATCGCGCCGTCGCACTCGACCAGCGCGGCCACGGCCGGAGCGAGAAGCCCCCGAAGACCGCCTACACCCGTGAGGCCTACGTCGACGACGCCGAGGCCGCCCTGGAACAGCTCGGCCTCGGCCCGGCCGTGCTGATCGGCCACGCGATGGGCGCGCTGACCGCCTGGCAGCTCGCCGCCAAACGCCCCGACCTGGTCCGCGCCCTGATCATCTGCGACATGCGGGCCTCCGCGCTCGGCGCCGCCTCGCAGCGCGAGTGGGCCGCCTGGTTCGCGTCCTGGCCGCTGCCGTTCGCCACGCTCGCGGACGTGCGCAAGTGGTTCGGCGAGGACGACCCCTGGCTGGAGCGCCCCAACCCGGCCCGCGGCGCGTTCTTCGCCGAGGTCATGGCCGAGTCCCCGGACGGCTGGCGGCCGGCCTTCGAGCCCGAGCAGATGCTGAGGTCCCGTGAGACCTGGGTGTACGACGCCCACTGGGAGGAGCTGGCCCAGGTCCGCTGCCCCGCCCTGGTGGTCCGCGGCCTCGACGGCGAGCTGGGCCGCGCCGAGGCGCAGGAGATGGTCCGGGTCCTGCCCCGCGGCGAGTACGCGGAGGTCGCCGACGCCGGCCACCTCGTCCACTACGACCAGCCGGAAGCCTGGCGCGCGGCGATCGAGCCGTTCCTGGACAGGGTCCGCGAGAGCTGAACCCCGGCGCCCTCGGCCCTCACCTCACGGCACCCCACCCCGGCTCAGCGCACCCCACCCCGGCTCAGAGCACCTCACCCCGGCGCACCTGACCTCACGCCTTGCTGACCGCCGTGAGGATCTCGGGCAGCCGCGCGGCCGTGCGCGGCGCGGCCAGCCGCAGTCCGGCATAGGCGAGGGCCGCCCCGTAGACCGTGCCGGCCGGCAGCAGGAGGCCGCCCCACTCGTCGGCGTCCGCGCCCGTGTGGATCCAGATCGTCGCCACGATGAGGGGCACGCACAGCAGCGCGGCGGCCACCATCCCGCCGAAGATGGAGATCCAGGCGAGCCCGACCTGCCCGGGGGCGACGTTCTTGTAGCCCTCCTGCGGGATGGAGTACGGGAAGCGCGCCGAGGTCCACGCCCCGGTCGCCAGCATCGCGCCGAGCAGCGCGAAGGACAGCCCCAGCGCCTCCGGAAGCCGCGCCCAGTCGCCGAGCAGCCCCGTCGTCAGGACGGTGACGAGGGTGGCGTACGGCAGGGTGATCACCAGCAGGGCCAGCGCCCGCGCGCGCAGTTCGACGTAGGCGTCCCGCGCGGAGGAGATCGTCATCGCGACCATCCAGAACGCGGAGGTGTCCTGCCCGAACTGGTTGTACATCTGGATGCCGAGCATCCCCGCCGCGAAGCAGGCGAAGTAGACCGACCCGGTGCCCTGGAGTGCGTTGAACACCGGCACGATCAGCCCGATCGCCAGCGAGGTCACCCACGCGGCCTTGGTCTTCGGGTCCCGCCACACATAGCGCAGGCTGCGCTCCATCACCGTCCCGGTCCGCCCGCCCGGCAGCAGCCGCCCGAGCCTGGTCGAGGACCGTTCCCGCGCGGCCGGGGCGTCGCTCGGCAGCGTCGACGCGTCCGGCGAGGTCATCAGCCGGGTCAGATGCCTCGCCCATACGGCGATCAGGGCCGCCAGGGCCGCCGCGGTGAGCGCCAGTTGCAGCGCGGCCACCCCGTAGTCGCCGCCGCTCACCAAGTGCACCGCGCCGAGCGCCGACGCCGGCGGCAGCCAGCGCAGCACGTCCGCCACCGGGTCCAGCTGCCCGAGCCCGGCGGAACCGAGCCGCTGCGCCCCGAAGTTGACGACCTGCGCGCCGATCGCCACGGCCAGCCCGCTCAGCACCGCGAGATCCCGCCCCCGGCGGCTGGTCAGCAGCCGGATGTTGGCGGCGGCGACGGCCCGCGCGAGGGCCACGCAGACCAGCAGCCCCAGCGCGACGGCGACCACGCCGACGACGTACGCCGCCGCCCCGCGCGCCACCGTGACCACCGAGCCGGCGAACAGGCAGACCGTGAACAGCGGCCCGATGCCCACCAGCGAGGCCGTGAGCAGCGCCCGCACCAGCGGCCGGGGCCGCAGCGGCAGCATCACCAGCCGGGTCGGATCGAGGGTCTCGTCGCCGCTCGGGAAGAACAGCGGCATCACCGCCCACCCGAGGCCCAGCACCGCCGCCAGCAGTACGACCAGGGAGTCGGCGTGCGCGGTGCCGCGCAGCAGGACCAGCCCGAGCACCTGGAGCACCGCGAACAGCAGCGCGACGACCGCCGACGCGATGTACGCGGCTTTGCGCCCGCCGGACTGCCGCAGCCCGTTGCGCAGCAGGGACAGCTTCAGCCGTACGACGGTGGCGGTGACGCTCGTTCCGGTGGTGGCCGCGCTCATCGGGCGCCGCCGCCGAGCCAGTCGAGGTCGGTCCCGGCGTCCCGCCCGTGCGCGCCGACCAGCTCCAGGAAGGCCTTCTGCAGGGTGGGCGCGGTGCCCCGCACCTCGGCGAGGGTGCCGTGGGCGCGGATCCGTCCGGCGGCCATGACGGCGACCCAGTCGCACAACGACTCGACCAGCTCCATCACATGGGAGGAGAAGACCACGGTGGCGCCGGAGGCGGTGTACCGCTCAAGGACGCCGCGGATGGTCTGCGCGGAGACCGGGTCGACGCCCTCGAACGGCTCGTCGAGGAACAGCACCTCCGGGTTGTGCAGCAGGGCCGCCGCCAGCCCGATCTTCTTGCGCATGCCGGTGGAGTAGTCCACGACCAGCTTGTGCTGCGCGCCCGCGAGATCCAGTACGTCCAGCAGCTGGGTGGCCCGCTTGTCGACCTCGGCGCCGGGCAGGCCGCGCAACCTGCCCGTGTAGCCCAGCAGTTCCCGCCCCGACAGCCGCTCGAACAGCCGCAGCCCCTCGGGCAGCACCCCGATCCGCGCCTTCACCTCGACGGGGTCCCGCCACACGTCGCGCCCGACGACCTCGACGGTGCCCTCGTCGGGCCGCAGCAGCCCCGTCACCATGGAGAGAGTCGTGGTCTTCCCGGCTCCGTTGGGTCCGACCAGCCCGATGAACTTCCCGGCGGGCAGCTCCAGATCGATCCCGGCGACGGCGACCTGCTGCCCGAACCGCTTCCAGAGCCCTTGAACGCGTACGGCTGACGTCATGCATGAACCCTACGGTCAGGTCCCCCATCCAGGGGCGCGGGGAGCTGCGCGATCAACGCCCACGACCCGCAGCCGCCGGCGATCAGCAACCAGGCAGACGGGCCGGCGTCAGCGGTCCCGCCCGCACGCGTAGGCGAGCGGCGAGATCAACTCCTCGGCGTCCGGCAGCCACCGGTTCGCGGGCGTCGGCCGGCAGGCCCACTGCACGGCCCCCCGCGACCCGTACCGCGTGGGAGGCGCCGCCACGTAACCGCCCTCGCCGAGCGCCACCAGGTCCAGCGACGCCGGCGACCATCCCAGTTTGCGCACCAGGTCCGGCACCTTCGCGGCGGCCCCGGGCAGCACGAAGAACTGCATCCGCCGCGCGGGCGTCAACGTGACCGGGCCGAGCGTCAGTTCCATCCGCTCCATCCGCGCGAGCGCGAGAAAGCCCGCCGTCTCCGGCACGGAGATCGCGTCGAACGTACGCCCCGTCGGCAGCAGGATCGACGCGTTGGGCTGCTTCTGCCACATCCGGCGCGCGACGGTCGCGCTGCCCGTCGCCTGGGTCGCCCAGTCGGGGCGCGCGGGATGCGCGCCGGGCTCCTCGCACAGAGCGTCGCCGCAGGAGCAGCGCTGACTTCCGTCGACGGCCTCCAGCCAGGTGCCCGGGAACACGTCCCAGTGGCGCTCCTCGGCGTAGCGAACGGCGGTCTCCAGCAGCGAGTCCCCGCGCTGCTTGGGAATCTGTGCGGTTTCGGTGCCCCGGATCGTCTCTTCCACGTGGAACTCAACTCCCGTGTCTACCTCGGGTTACGGCTCCGTCCGCGCGCGGGGGAGGAGCATCGATTCGGCGTCCGGGGCGCATGGGTGCATGGGTGGGGGCGCGCGGGAGAATCCGCGGCGGGAGCTGGGTAGCCACGAGGGGGACGGGTGGGTACGGGGTGCGCTTTACCACGGCTTACCCCGGTAATCCGCGCATGCTTCGCGTTTTCGGGGCATGTCCGCATTTTCGGTATGACCGCGGGGCATTGATCTTCACGACCGGAATCCCTCGTCACCGGCGAGGGGCGACGGGCGGGGAAGACACGACAACTCGGTGCACGGGCAGGCACCGCAGCCACAGGGGGTTTACGCCATGGCCGCAAGGCCTCTCGTCGCGCGGCAGCCGAACGAACGGCTGCAGGCGCTCATCCAGGAGGCGGGGTGCTCGAACGCCGGGCTCGCCCGCCGGGTCAACATGTGCGGCGCCGAACACGGACTCGACCTGCGCTACGACAAGACGTCCGTGGCACGCTGGCTGCGCGGACAGCAGCCGCGCGGACGCGCTCCGGCGATCATCGCCGAGGCGCTGGGCCGCAAACTGGGCCGTACGGTCACGATCGACGAGATCGGCATGGCCAACGGCAAGAATCTCGCGTCGGGCGTCGGCCTCCAGTTCTCGCCGACGGTACTGGGAGCCATCGAGCAGGTCTGCGAGCTGTGGCGCAGCGACGTCGGGCGCCGCGACTTCCTGTCCGGTTCGTCCGTCGCCGCCTCGGCGCTGGTCGAACCGAGCCGCGACTGGCTGATCTCGGCGCCCGACGCGCAGGTGGCGCGCTCGGCCGGTCCCCGCGTGGGCCGGTCGGACGTGGCCGCCGTGCAGTCCATGACCCAGGCGCTCGTCGACCTGGACCACCAGTACGGCAGCGGGCATGTCCGCCCGGTCGTCGTGCACTACCTGAACAGCGTCGTCTCCGGGCTGCTCGCCGGCTCCTACCGGGAGTCCGTCGGGCGCGAACTGTTCGCCGCCGTCGCGCGGTTGACCGAACTCGCCGGGTACATGGCGGTGGACACCGGCCAGCCGGGGCTCGCCCAGCGCTACTACATCCAGGCGCTGCGGCTCGCCCAGGCGGCGGGCGACCGCGGCTACGGCGGCTACGTCCTCGCCGCGTCCATGAGCCACCTCGCCGCCCAGCTCGGAAACCCGCGCGAGATCGCCCAGTTGGCGCGGGCGGCGCAAGAGGGGGCGCGGGGGCGCGTGACCCCGCGCGCGGAGGCCATGTTCCACGCGGCGGAGGCGCGCGGCCACGCGCTGATGGGGGACGCGCGGGCCGCCCAGGCGTCGGTGGCGCGCGCGGTGAGCGCCATGGAGCAGGCCGACCCGGACTCCGGCGACGACCCCGCGTGGATCGCCCACTTCGACCAGGCCTACCTCGCCGACGAACTCGCCCACTGCCACCGCGACCTGGGCCAGGCCGAGGCCGCGGCCCGGTGCGCGCGGCAGTCCCTGGAGGGGCACCCCGAGTCCCGGGCCCGGCGGCGCGCGATCGGCTATGTGCTGCTCGCCACGGCCCAGGTGCAGCAGCGCGAGATCGAGGAGGCCTGCCACACGGGGCTGAAGGCCGTCGAACTCCTGGAGACCCTGCGGTCCAACCGGGGCGCCGAGTACCTGGAGGACTTCCAGGCCCGTCTGGAGCCGTTCCGGGACGAGGCGGTGGTACGGGAGTTCGGGGCGCGGCTCGACCTCCAGCAGGCCGCGTGAACGAACGACCCGCCGCCGGGTGACGGCACGGGAAACAGGCGGTTGACGAGCGGGAGGTGACGGGAGGAGAGCGCCGCGAGCCGGTTTGTTACCGCGGTCACAGGGCAGGAGGTCAGGTCCTGTGCTGCGTGGCACCCGGCTCGGGGGACCCGGTAGCGTGAGCCGACGATTCCGAAGGTCCCCCATTCGTAGGAGTCCCGGTGACGCAGAGTGGACAGGGCGAGGAGCCCTCGGCGCAGCACGCGCGCGAAGGCATCGTGCTGCCCTCCGACGGTGGCGAGCCCCTGCTGCCGGGCGCGCAGGCCGGCCCCGGCCGCCCCGCCGACGGCCCCCTCCCGGCCCAGGCCCCGCCCGGCGGCCAGGCCTGGGGACAGCCCTGGGGACCCGGACAGCAGCAGCACACCGCCACCCCGCCGCCGCAGAACTGGCCCGCGCCGCCGGACCAGGCGTGGGGCGGCCCGCAGGGCGGCCACCCCGCGTCCCAGCCGGGCGCCGGCGCGCCGCCCGCCCCGCAGGCGTCCGCCCCGGGCGCCGGTCCGCTGCCGCCCGAGGGGGCGCCCGGCCCGGCGTACGGCACCGGTGCCGGTGCGCCGAACCCGGCGTACGGCGCGGACCAGGGAACGCCGAGTGCGTCGTACGGCACGAACCAGGGCGCGCCCGGCGCGGGGTACGGCACGGGCCAGGGCACGTCCGGCGGGGCGTACGGGGAGAGCGCGGGTGCGCCGAACCAGGCGTACGGCGGGAACGGGGGCGGCTACGGCGCGCCCGTTCACGGGGCGTACCCCGGGACCTCCGGTGCCGGGGGCGCGGGGGCGCTGCCTCCTCAGGGGGCCGGTGCTCACCTGCCGCCGCCCGCGGGGGCCGGGGCGCCGCTGCCGCCGGCCGCGGACGACGGTGCCACGCAGTACATACCTCCGGTCGGGTCCGCGCCCGGCATACCCGGTGCGGCCGGGGCGGACGGGGCCACCCAGTACCTGCCGCCCGTGCGGTCCGATTCCGCGTCGCCGTCCGCGCCCGACGAGGGCGCGACCCAGTACCTGCCGCCGATGACGCCGGGGGCGCTGCCGCCGGAGATGCCCGCCGAGAGCACCACCTACCTCGGCCGTGCCCGCGCGGGCGACGCGCCCGGGGCGCAGCCGCCGTCGGCCGGGCCCGACGCCGAGGCCACGCAGTACATCCCGCCGGTGGCCGGGGGGCGGCAGACGCCCGCCGAGTTCGACAACCTCTTCCGCGCGGACGGTCCCGCCGACGGCACCCGGCACCTGCCCCACTTCGAGGACCGCCCGCAACCGCCGGTGTCCGCGTACGACGAGCCCGCCGCCGCGGGCCGGGGCCGTGGCGGCCGTACCGGCTCCCGGGTGCCGCTGATCGCGGCGTGCGGCGTCGCCATCGCGGTGGTCGGGATCGGCGCGGGCGCGCTGCTCGCCGACAGCGGCGGCGAGGAGGAGACGCCCAGACCCGTCTCCGCCACGGCGCCCGCGAGCGAGTCCGCCACCGCGTCCCCGTCGCCGTCCGCGGACCCGGCCGAGCAGCAGGCGGTCGCGCTGGACAAGCTGCTCGCCGACAGCGGGGACAGCCGGACCGCCGTGATCAACGCGGTCAACGACGTGAAGTCCTGCACCAACCTCAGCCAGGCGGCCAAGGACCTGCGGGACGCGGCCGAGCAGCGCAACGAGCTGGTCGCCCGGCTGTCCGGGCTGAGCGTGGACAAGCTGCCGAACCACGCGGCGCTGACCACCGCGCTCACCAACGCCTGGAAGGCGTCCGCGTCCGCCGACAACCACTACGCCGGCTGGGCCGACCAAGTCGCCGCGCGCAAGGGCAAGCTGTGCAAGAAGGGGCAGGCCCGCAGCACCCCCCAGACGGAGGCGGGCAACCGGGACAGCGGCACCGCGACGACGCAGAAGGCGGAGGCCGCCAAGCTGTGGAACGCGATCGCCCGCAAGTACGGGCTCACCGAGCGGCAGCCGACCCAGCTGTGAGGCCGGGGCAGGGCTGAGGGCGGGCGCCGGGCGGCTCAGGCGACCTCGGCGCCCTCCAGGGTGCGCGTCACGTCGATGAAGCCCTTGCGGGCCTCGACCAGGCGGCCGTCGCGGACGACCTGGAGGGTGACGTTCGCGTTGACCAGGCGCGGGAAGCCGACCGAGGCCAGCCGGTCCTGGAACCGCCAGCGCAGGGTCGGGGTGAGCCCGCCGGTGCCGACCTCGACGCCGTCGTCCAGGGCCCGGCGCACCGAGGACGCCGTCAGCTCCTCGTCCTCGCCGATGCCCTCGGCGACGGCCCGGAAGACGGTGTACGCGATCCAGGTGGTCTGCACCCCGGCGTCCGCGGGGTCGATCCGGGTGTCGGCGAAGGCCTGCTCGCGGATCACCCGCTTCATCTCGTCCCAGCGCTTGTCGGTCTCCACCGGGTACCAGCCCGTGATGTACGCCCCCTCGTACGGGCCCGAGGCGCCGCCGGAGGCGTCGATCACCGTCTGGTCGACGCTGCCCAGCACGGTGCCGGTGCGGACGTCCGGGTAGTCCTGCCGGGCGCGCCGGAAGGAGTCCATGAAGGTGCTGGTCCGGCCGCCGAGCGCGGGCACCACGCAGCCCTTCTCGGCGGGGTCGGTCGTCACCTGCCGGAGTGCCTGCTGGGACTGGGCGGAGTACTCGGTGGCGTCCTCCGCGGCGTGCAGGTCGGCCGCGTTCTCGTGGCCGCCCGCCTTCAGGCCCGAGTTGATCAGGGTGGGCAGTTCGTCGCCCGCGATGGTGTCGGGGCGGACCAGGGCGACCGGGCCGCAGCCGGCGGCCAGCTCCTTGCCGAGGCCGGCCAGCAGGGCGGGCTGGCCGCCGTTGACCGGGTAGGACAGCGGGCTGGTGAACTCGTCGTTGGTGACCCCGTAGCCGCCGATGTAGGGGATGCCGGCGCCCTCCAGGACCGGGAAGAAGGAGCCGGCGTACTGGCTGTACGAGCCGACCACCGCGACCGCGTTCTCCCTGACCGCGCGGCGGGCGCACTTCGCGGCGCCCACGCTGTCGTTGTGGTCGTTGCAGATCAGCACCCTGAGCTTGCGGCCGTCGATGCCGCCCTCGGCGTTCACATGGCGGGCGTAGGCGAGGGCGAGGGCGGGCATGCCGGGCTTGTCGGTCGCGTTGGTGTCCGACGGTGCCCAGGTCATGACGGTGATCGTGTCGTCCCCGGCACCCCCCGTGACACCGGGGACGACACCGCATCCGGCGGCGAGTGCGGCGCATGCCACCATGACGCCCACCGCTCTGGCGCGCCGGGTGACGTGGGGGAGGAAGGTGCTGCGGGTGCGTCGCCTGCCGGTCATGCTCACGCACGATTCCGCCACATCGCTAACCTGGCAGTGACCTTCGGTCAACGAAGGGTGACGCGCAGGTGAATTGCGGGGGCCCGTGAGCGGCCTGTTGGGGGGAACGTACGATCGATGACCGTGCAAGGTGTCCAAGGTTCGGAGAACTCTTCCCGTCGCGGCCGTCGCTCATCCACGATGGGTGGCATGCCACTGAACGACATGCCGTGGTGGCGCTGGCGCAGCAATGTGCGCTCCGCGCTGCACATGCTCTCCGACCCGGTGTTCCAGCGGGACGTCTGGCTGGCGGGTGTCGAGGGGTACGGAGACGTGACCGACGCCGTGTACCGGCTGGTCGAGGACACCTGGCTGGATCACTGGTCCGCGGAGAAGTACGTCGGCACGATCTTCCGGGACTCGCAGGAGGCCGCGCTGGTCGACACGGCGGTGCTGCGGGTGCTGCGGATCATGCACCAGGTGGGGCCGGACGCGCCGGTGGCCTCGTACATGGAGCACCCGGGGTGGCCGGAGGCGATGCGGGCGGCCCGGGACGCGCATGTGCGGATGGCGGTGAGCGACGGGGAGGACCCGGACGCGGCGCCCCGGACGCTGGAGGTGCTGCGCATTCTGACGCGCGCCGCCTGACGCCGGCCGTCCGGACCGTGGTCCGTCCAGCGGGACGATTGCCGGGACTCGAGTGCGTTGTGGGACCCTGTCCTGCATGAATGAGCAGTCCACCGGAGCCGCGGCCACCGCCGATCAGTACGTCCTCACTCTTTCCTGCCCGGACAAGCAGGGCATTGTGCACGCCGTGTCGAGCTACCTGTTCATGACCGGCTGCAACATCGTGGACAGTCAGCAGTTCGGTGACCAGGACACCGGCCTGTTCTTCATGCGGGTCCACTTCTCGGCGGAGGCGCCGGTGACGGTGGAGAAGCTGCGGGCCAGCTTCGCGGCCATCGGGGACTCCTTCCACATGGACTGGCAGATCCACCGGGCCGAGGAGAAGATGCGGGTTCTGCTGATGGTCAGCAAGTTCGGGCACTGCCTGAACGACCTGCTGTTCCGGGCGCGGATCGGGGCGCTGCCCGTGGAGATCGTGGGGGTGGTGTCGAACCACACGGACTTCGCGGAGCTGGTGGCGTCGTACGACATTCCGTTCCATCACATCCCCGTGACGAAGGACACCAAGCCGGAGGCTGAGGCCCGGCTGCTGGAGATCGTCCGGGAGGAGCGCGTGGAGCTGGTCGTGCTGGCCCGCTACATGCAGGTGCTCTCCGATGACCTGTGCAAGCAGCTGAGCGGCCGGATCATCAACATCCATCACTCGTTCCTGCCGAGCTTCAAGGGCGCGAAGCCGTATCACCAGGCGCATGCGCGTGGTGTGAAGCTGATCGGGGCCACCGCGCACTATGTGACCGCGGATCTCGACGAGGGGCCGATCATCGAGCAGGAGGTCGAGCGGGTCGGGCACGACGTCACGCCGGACCAGCTGGTCGCGATCGGGCGGGACGTGGAGTGCCAGGCGCTGGCACGGGCCGTGAAGTGGCATGCGGAGCGGCGGATTCTGCTGAACGGGCGGCGGACGGTCGTCTTCGCGTAGGTCTGTCGGGGCGGACGCCCGGACTGGACGCTGCGGGCGGACACCCCCGGCGCGTCCCCTACATGCGGCTCAGGGACGCCGTGGCGAACAGGACGTCCCTGATGGCCTCGCGGTCGCCGTCCTGGCCGGCCGCGGCTTCCTCGGGGGAGACGTGGCCGGCGGCGAGTCTGCAGAACTCGACGTCGTCGAGGGCGACGTGGGCCACCTCGTGGTCGGCCGAGGGGGTCGCGGCGGGAGAGTCGAGAGAGATCAGCCACTCGCCGCCGCCGGAGCCCTCGATCTCCAGGCGGAGGGTGCGGCCGGGGTCACCGGCGGCGACCAGGTGGCGGACGGGGGCGGCGAGGCCCGCGCGGCGGCGTTCGGCGAGGGCCTCGGGGAGCAGCCGGGCGGCCAGGTCGATCATGCGGTTGAGGTGGCGGCCGGAGGGCGCGTCGTAGGGGTAGTTCACGGCGTCCGCGATGTCCTCGGCGTGCGTCCAGCATGCGAAGGCGCGGTCGATCAAGGCGTCGTGCAGGGGCAGCGTGAAGTCGTGGTACGGCACCGGCATGCGGCCGGCGTTGCTGCCGGTGAAGGCCACGGTTCGTACCAGGGCGTGGCTCTGTTCGCGCCAGGGGGCGCGGATGGAGCGGGTCGGCGGGAAGTGCGAGGCGCGCCAGTAGGCCTCCGTGCGGGCCGCGGGGGTCGGGCTGCCGGACGTGATGTCACCGAGGGGGTCGTCGAGGCCCAGCGCGAGGGCGACGAGGCCGTCGACCGCGAGGAGGTGGGCGATGACGCCGGCGACCGTGGTGCGGCGGGTCGCGGGTTCCTTGCCGTCGTACCAGCGCAAGCGGACCGGTGCGTGCCATTCGGACTCGCCGAAGTCCTGGAGCAGCGCGTCGAGGCGGGCGGTCTCCGCGTCGTAGGCGGTGGCCCAGTCGGGGACCGGGATGCGCGGCGGCCGGCGGTCGAGGCAGGTCTCGAGGACGCGCGTGCGCAGGGACGGGTCCAGGTCGAGGGTTTCGGGCGGGTGGAGCAGGCCGACCGCCTCGCGCAGCCGGCGGGCCTCGTCGGCGCAGCTTCCGCAGGTGCCGAGGTGGTCCTCGACGGCAGCAGCCTCCTCCGGTGAGCAGGCGGACAGGGCCCAGGCGCCCAGCAGGGACTTCAGGACCGGGTGGGGCAGCCGGGGTGGGGTCATGACCGCGCGGAGGGTGTCGAGGGCGGGCAGGGGGTGGTCGCCGTCCTCGACGGAGACGCGGGGCGGCGGTATGCGGGGCGTGTGGTTCTCGTCGGGGTCGTCTTCGAAGTGGGGTTCGGTCATGCGATGCCCCCGTATCCGGGCGGTGCGCCGGTGTCGTGGGCGGTGGCGAGGAGTTGGAGGCCCAGGCGGAGGCGGCGGCGGGCCTCGTCCTCGGTGATGCCGAGGTCGGCCGCGGTCCGGTGGTAGTCGCGGCGCTGGAAGTAGGCGCGTTCCAGGGCGGAGCGCAGGGGTGCCGGCATGGACTGGACGATGTAGTCGGCGCGGGCGGCGACGGCGGCGTGGCGGACCTTGTGTTCCAGTTCCTCGGAGGTGCCGTGGCCGCTCTCGAGGGCTGCGGTCTCGGTGGCGCGCAGCCGCTGCACGGCGAGGCGGTGGGTGAGGGCGGCGACCCAGGAGCGCAGGGGGCCCTGTTTGGGGTCGTAGGCGTCGGGGTGCTGCCAGACGTGGGCGAAGACCTCGCGGGTGATGCCGTCGGCCGCGTGTTCGTCGCCGAGGACGCGGTGGGCGAGGCCGTGCACGAGGGTGGCGAAGCGGTCGTACAGCTCGCCGAGGGCCGCGGCCTCGCCGCGGGCGAGCCGTTGCTGCATCTTGCGGTCCCAGCGGGGTGGTGCGTCCTTCCTCGCCACAGGGCCCCCTCCCCTTGCGTCGGCACCGGGTCCGTTCCAGCGTGCGTCCACCGTCGTCCCGAATGTAGTCGGCACGTCTGACAGCGCACGCCCCTTTGTCGCAATGCGCGCCCCCGAGGGGCCGCGGATGATAACGGCGCTCTTTTCCTGGCGCGTACCCGTCCGTTCTGTGCTCAGACTTATTTGTGATCTGATCGAACAGGATCGAAGTGGACTGAAACAAGCCCTTTCCGATCGGTTTCCGTTTCCGGCGCGGTGTTTCAGGGAACGGCCGCTGGGCAGCCGCGCTGAAGAAAAGCGTAGGGGCTGCTTCCGTTTCCGGCCGGGGGTTCGGGGACGTTCCGGCGAACGAAGGGCTTGGTGGTGGCGTTCAATGTGACCGGCGGCGAGCGGGGCGAATGGGCCGTGCTCCATGTGTCGGGCGAGCTGGACCTGGTGACGTCGCCGGTGCTGCGTCAGAGGGTCCACGACGTGGTGGCCGAGGGCCGCCACCAGCTCGTCCTGGACCTCTCCGAGGTGTTCTTCTGCGACTCCAGCGGCGTCGGCGTGCTGATCGCCGCGCGTCGCCTGCTGCGCTCCTGCCAGGGCCGGCTCCGGCTCATACTCCCCGCGGAAGGCGCGGTCGACGGCTCCCATGTCAACCGCGTGCTGGGCGCGTTGGGAGTGCGCCGGCTGTTCGATGTGTACGGAGATCTCACGGAGGCCGTGACCGAGGGCACGGAACCGCTCTCCGCCTAGCCGCTCGCGATGCGTACGCCACGACGTCGTCCCGGAATTCCCGCAGTCCTGGTACAAGCGTCGTTTTCCCGCTGCCTCGGCGGCCGTCGCGTCGTACGCTCCGAGCGAGACGCACCCCCACGTGATGTAAGGCGGCCTGAGGAGACATGGTCAGCAGCGAGTACGAGCGCGGGATCGCGGCCCGGTTCGCCACCTTCGACCAGAACGGCAACGGATTCATCGACCGCGAGGACTTCAGCGGCGCGGCCAAGGCCGTGCTCGCGGAGTTCGGTACGGCGGCCCGGTCCGACAAGGGCCAGGCGCTGTACGTCGGCGCGGAGGCGTTCTGGCAGGGCATGGCGGGCATAGCGGACCGGGACGGCGACCAGCGCATCACGCGGGACGAGTTCGTGAACGGCGCGGTGAAGCGGCTGCGGGACAACCCGGACCGGTTCGCCGAGATCGCCCGGCCCTTCCTGCACGCCGCCCTCGCCGTCGCCGACGTGGACGGCGACGGCGCCGCGACCGTCGAGGAGATCGGGCGCGTGCTCACCGCGCTCGGCGTGCCCGAGGACCGGGCCCGCGCGGCAGCCGCCGCGCTCGACACCGACGGGGACGGCAAGGTCGGCGAGGCGGAGGTCGTGCCCGCCTTCGCGCGCTACTTCACCGTGCCCGAGTAGGCGTTCGCCCGCAGCGATGCCCAGCGGCGCCCAGCGATGCCCAGCGGCGCCCAGCGATGCCCAGCGGTGCCCAGCGGTGCCCAGCGGTGCCCAGCGGTGCCCAGCGGTCCCCATCGGCCCCTCACGTCCCCGACTGCCGCCGGAACGCGCCCCGTTGCGCGCTCAGCGTGGGGGATGGCGCACGGAGAGTGAGGGGGGTGCCGACCTGGCCAACCGGCTGTCCGGTGCGGGCCGGACCGCGCTGGGCTGGGGTGTCGTGAGAAGCGTGGAGGACGGGCCGCTTCCGCCTCCGGGAATGTCACGGATCGTGGCGCCTTAGGGTCACTCAGCGTTGACGTCGGGCCGTGTCCCGCGCGGCACTTGTCGCGTCCCGGGGTCGTGGGCCCCCTCCGGTACCTTGTGGGGGACGCGCCGCATTCCGGCTGTTCGACTCGGTGCGGCGAGGGTCGCACAGTATGCCGCACGGGTACTCCTTCGCGCGGGAATATGCCCGAAGCGCTTGTTGGGGTGACGGTACGTCAACGAAGCTGTCCTGCAAGGGATTCACGTTCCGTGACCCTTGCTCCTGGTCGTTGTTCTGGTCATGCAGAAAATGGCTACGATCGTGGCCCTCGTGAGGCGCGAGCCTCGGTGTCCATCGGTTCGGATGGTGTGAGCGGTGCAGGTGCTTCAAGTGCAGCTGGAGATCCGGCCCGACCCCGCTGAAGTGGGGCGGGCGCGGAGGTGGGCACGCGCGCGGCTCGCCGGGTCCGCGATAGCGGCCGACGAACCGCTGGCCGAGACCCTGATCCTTATCGTCTCCGAACTGGTCACCAACGCAGTGGTGCACACCGGCCGTCCGGCCGTGCTGCGGCTGTGCCTGCCCCAGGCTCCCGCCGAGGAGGCGACGGTCCGCCTGGAGGTCACCGACGGCAGCACCCGCGCACCGGTGCCGCGCTGGACCGACGGCGACGAGACCGGCGGCCGGGGCCTCGCGCTCGTCGACGGACTCGCCGACCGCTGGGGCTGGAACCGGGAGGGCGCCGGCAAGCGCATCTGGTGCGAACTGGACCGCCGTGACGCCTCTCACGCGGCCACGGGCGCCCGTCCGGAGGGCGGCGCGGCGGCGTACCAGGCGTGCGAGAAGCTGGCGTACGAAGCGGTGTGACGCCGCGGGGGCACGGGCGCACGGTGATCCGGCGGACCGTGTGGAGGGGTGGGGCGGTGCGCCGGGACGTGCTTCCGTGCGCGCCTCTACCAAAGCGGACGTTAGTAATAAATCCCCTAGTGGGTGTTGACGGCTCGTGTCCGTTTGATCACGCTTGTGTTCAGCGATTCGCCGCGAGGGGACGTCGAGGGCTCCGGTGCCGGAAGCCCTCGGCGAGTGTGGGTCGTGAACCGGCGTCGGTTTCCTCAGGGCCACGGGGAGCCGGTGGGGGGCCTCCGCTCAAGGGGAGAAGCCGAGAGCGGGGGAAGGTGCGCCGGGGCCGGATGGCGGCGCGGGGTGCCGTGCTCGGGGCGGGCGCGCTCGCGCCGCCAGCCGGACTTCAGCCACGATTTATTTGTCCACAGGCTGTGGACAACTTTTCGAGATCTCGGCTCTGGCCTCTTCCGGCTCGAACTGGGGTTCAGGTGCGGGGTGGTTGGCCGCGGTTATCCACAGGGGGCGGAAAACCGGTGGGGTGTTGTCGGTGCCGGGCCCTAGCGTCAGCCGCATGACCTATCGCGATCTCGCCACCCGGCCCGTGCTGACCTGGTCCCTCGTCGCCGTGGCCGCCCGGATGCCGGTGGCCATGGCCCCGCTCGCCGCGGTGTTCCTCGTCCGGGAACGACCCGGCGGATACGCGCTGGGCGCACTCCTCGCGGCGGCCTATGTGCTCGGCGAGATCGTCGGGGCGCCGCTGCTCGGCATGCGGTTACGGCCGAAGCGGGCCCGGCGGCAGATGAGCGCCGGGTTCCTCGCCGGCGCCGTCGGGTTCGCCGGGCTCGGGCTGATGCCGGGAGCGCACGCGGGGGTGCTGGCCGGATGCGCGTTTCTCGCCGGGGCAGCGCCCGCCGCCTCGGCCGGCGGACTGCGCTCCCTGCTGACGGGGCGGCTGGCCCCCCGGCACGCCGTCGCCCAGGCCCTGTCCCTCGAATCGATGCTCATGTCCGGGATCTGGGCGGTCGCCCCGGCCGCGGTCACCGGACTGGCGCTGGGCTGGGCACCCCGGGTGCCGCCGCTGCTCGCCGCCGTGCTGCTGGTGGCCGCGGCCGGTGGACTGTGGTTGCTGCCCGACGGCTGGGAGGCCGGCGAGACCACCACGCCGGGCCGGGCGATGCTGCGGCTGCTCGCCGGGGCATGGCCGGTGTACGTCACGGGCGCCGCCAGCATCGCCCTGCTGGCCCTCGCCGAACTCCTGCTGCCCGCCCTGCTCGAACACCGGGCGATCGGCGTCGGCTGGTCGGGGCCGCTGCTCAGCGGGTTCGCACTCGGCTCGGCGGTGGGCGCGTTCCTGTACGGCATACGGTCCTGGCCCGGGCGGCTGCGCACCCGCAGCGTGGTGCTGATGTGCGGGGTGTCGGGGTGCGCGGTGCTGATCGCGCTGATACCGAGCGCCGTGGGCATCGCGGTCGTGCTGGCCCTCGCGGGCGTCCTCCAGGCCGGCGCGGTCGTCACCCGGAACCTGGCCCTCCAGGAGAACCTGCCGGCGAGTGCGCTGGCCGCGGGCTACTCCGTGATGTACGCGGCGGCCTCCGCCGGATACGCCGTCACCGGCTCGGCGGCGGGCGCGCTGCTCAAGGTGACGACTCCGGACACCGCGATCTTGGCCGGGGTCGGGCTGACGGCGGTGCTGGTGGTGGTGGGTGCCTGGGGGGAGGGGCGGCTGGAGCGGCGTACGGTGGCGGAGCGGGGTGGGGCGGCGTATGGCGGGGGCGTGGGCGCCTCGGACAGTGATGGTCTGTCAGCTCCTGCCGACCCGGGCACTGTTGGTGACTCCGGTGCCGACCGTGCCTCCCCTGCCCCCGGCCGTCTCGGTCGCCGCGCGGAAGGTCCGGCGGTATGCGGTGGGGGTGACGCCCAGGGCGGCCTGTAGGTGCTGGCGCATGGACTGGGCGGTGCCGAAACCCGCGTCGCGGGCGACCTGGTCGACCGAGAGGTCGGTGGACTCCAGCAGGTACCGGGCGCGTTCGACGCGCTGCTGGGTGAGCCACTGGCCGGGGCTGACGCCGGTCTCCTCGCGGAAGCGGCGGGTGAAGGTGCGGACCGACATGGCCTCCTGCTCGGCCATGTCCCGCAGCTGGATCGGCTCGTGGAGGCGGCCGAGCGCCCACGCGCGGGCCGTGGTCGTGGTGGCCTGCTGCGGGTCGGGCACCGGGCGCTGGATGTACTGCGCCTGCCCGCCGTCGCGGTGCGGCGGGACGACCGTGCGCCGGGCCACGTCGTTGGCGACGGCCGTGCCGTGGTCGCGGCGCACGATGTGCAGGCACAGGTCGATGCCGGCCGCGACCCCGGCGGAGGTCAGCACGTCGCCGTCGTCGATGAACAGGACGTCCGCGTCGACCTTCACCTTGGGGAACATCCGCTGGAGGCGCTCGGCGTCGGCCCAGTGGGTGGTCGCCGGGCGGCCGTCGAGGTAGCCGGCGGCGGCCAGGACGTACACGCCGGTGCAGATGGAGGCGAGCCGGGTGCCGGGCCGGATGTGGGCGAGGGCGGCGGCCAACTCCTCGGTGAGCACGCCCTCTTCGTGGACCGGGCCGAGTTCGTACGACGCCGGGACGATCACGGTGTCGGCGGTGGCCAGCGCCTCCGGGCCGTGCGCGACGTGGATGGCGAAGTCCGCGTCCGTCTCCACCGGACCCGGCGGGCGCACCGAGCAGGTGACGACCTCGTAGAGGTGCCGCCCCCGGGTGTCCTTCGGGCGGCCGAAGATGCGGTGCGGGATGCCCAGCTCGAAGGGGAGCAGCCCGTCGAGGGCGAGGACGACGACGCGGTGCGGACGGAAGTCCGGGTCCCCGCCCGGCACACCGCTCGGGTCACGGCCCGGCACCCCGCTCCGGTCACGGCTCAGCACACCGCTCCGGTCACGGCTCGGCTCTCGGGTCATGGCCCGATCCTAGCGAATGCTGTCCCTCGGGCCACTCGTTCGCGGCGGGACCGGGCAGGAAGCTCTATGACGTGACCCAGACAACCGATGCGACCGCCGTCGCCCACGCCCGGAAGGGACCGCGTCCCGCCCGCACCCGCCGCCGTATCCACCGTGCCTGGTTCGTCGCCGCCGTCACCTTCGTGACGATCATCGGCGCCGCCGCCTTCCGCTCGCTGCCGGGTCTGCTCATCGACCCGCTGCACCAGGAGTACGGCTGGTCGCGCGGCACCATCGGCGCGGCCGTCTCCGTCAACCTCGCCCTCTATGGCCTCACAGCGCCGTTCGCGGCGGCCCTGATGGACCGCTTCGGCATCCGGCGGGTCGTCGCGTGCGCGCTCGTGGTGATCGCGCTGGGCTCGGGGCTCACCGTGTGGATGACGGCGGCCTGGCAGTTGCTGCTGTGCTGGGGTCTGCTGGTCGGCCTGGGCAGCGGCTCGATGGCGCTGGCGTTCGCCGCGACGGTCACCAACCGCTGGTTCACCGAGCGGCGCGGCCTGGTGACGGGCATCCTCACCGCCGCGTCCGCCTCCGGGCAGCTGATCTTCCTGCCGCTGCTGGCCCGGATCGTCGACAAGCACCAGTGGCGTCCGGCCGCCGTGACCGTCGCCCTCGCCGCCCTCGTCGTCGTCCCGTTCGTCTGGCTGCTGCTGCGCGACCACCCGGCCGACGTGGGCCTGAAGCCGTACGGCGCGAAGGAGTTCGTGCCCAAGCCCGCGCCGGTGCCGGGGGCCGCGCGCCGCGCGGTCACCGTGCTCTTCCGGGCGGCCCGGACCGGCCCGTTCTGGCTGCTGGCCGGCACCTTCGCGATCTGCGGGGCGTCCACCAACGGCCTGGTCCAGACCCACTTCGTGCCCGCCGCCCACGACCACGGCATGCCCGTCACCGCCGCCGCCTCGCTGCTCGCGGTCATCGGCGTCTTCGACGTGGTCGGCACGATCGCCTCGGGCTGGTTCACCGACCGCTTCGACGCGCGCCGGCTGCTCGCGGTCTACTACGCCCTGCGCGGTGTCTCGCTGCTCTTCCTGCCGATGCTGCTGGCCCCGTCCGTGCACCCGCCGATGATCTTCTTCATCGTCTTCTACGGCCTGGACTGGGTCGCCACCGTCCCGCCGACCGTCGCCCTGTGCCGGGAGCACTACGGCGAGGACAGCGCGATCGTGTTCGGCTGGGTGCTGGCCTCGCACCAGGTCGGTGCCGCCCTGGTCGCCTTCCTCGGCGGTGTCGCCCGGGACGTCTTCGGCAGCTACGACGTGGTCTGGTACGCGTCCGGCGCGCTGTGCGCGGCGGCTGCGCTGATGGCGCTGGTGATCCGGCGCCGGCCGGCCCAGGCCACCGCGTCACTCGCGGCGGCCTGAGCCGGGACCGCTCACTCGCGGCGGCCTGAGCCGGGACAGCGGAATCGCGGCGGCCTGAGCCGGACCGCGGGAATCGCGGCGGCCTGAGCCGGATTCCGGGAACGGGGCGGGTGTCAGGCGGACTCGGCGCCCGCCCGGCGGCGGCGTACGGCGAGGACCAGCAGTCCGCCGATCCCGGCCGCGGCGGCTGCTGCGCCCGCGAGGAGCGGGGTGCCGTCGGAGCCGGTGGCCGCCAGGTTGCCGCCCGTGGTGGCGCCGTTCGTGCCGGTCGTGCCGGAGGTTCCGGTGGCGCCCGCGGTCCCGGTGGCGGAGCCGCCGGTCCCCGTCGACCCGGTGGAGCCGGTCGTGCCCGTGCCGCCCGTGGACTGGCCGTCCGGTTCGTTGCCGCCCGAGGAACCGCTGGTCGAGCCGTTCGTGGAGCCGCCGGTGGAGCCCGAGCCGCCCGAGGTGCCGGAACCGTCGTCGCCGGTCACGTCGACGCGCAGGTAGGCGGTGTTGTTGGCGAGCTTCTCGTCGTACTCCGGCGTGATGTCGTAGACCGAACTGGCCCGCACCTCGCCCTTGGTGTCCTTCGCGCCCTCCTTCACCTTCAGCGTGAAGGACCAGGTGTGCGTCTCGTCGACGTCGAGGGAGGCGTCCTTCGGCCTGCACACGTACGCGGACTTGCCCGGCTTCGCGGGGCCGCTCGGGCCGTCGATGCCGAACGTCGAGCAGTCCGCGGGCACCTCGACGGCGGTCGTGCCCGCCGGGATCCGCACCACGAGGCCCGGCAGGTTGTCGCTCACCTGGTCCTGGACCCAGCCCGGGCCGTCGTTGCGCAGGGTGGCCCGCACGGTCACCGTCTCGCCCGGGGCGGCCTCGGCCCGGTCGCCGACCGCGACGACGTCGGCCGAGCTGTCGGCGGTCATCGCCAGGCGCTGGTAGGCCTGGTCGAAGCCGCCGCTCGGGGCCTCGCCGGTGCGGGAGGTGCCGTACTCGACGGCCTCCATCAGCGCGTGCGGCAGCGCCTTGAAACGGACGGGCGTGGTGAAGGTGGCGCCGGGCTGGATCACCGTGTCCAGCTCGCACAGCGCCGTGCGCACCCGCTGCTCGTCGGTGGTGTACGTGCAGCCCTTGACGGGCTCCGGGAAGTCCAGGCCGCGCGTCAGCCGGACCTGGAAGGAGACGCCGTCCGCGGGAGCCGTGCCGTGGTTGGTGAGGGTGACGGTGTCCTCGTACACGTCGCCGGGCTTGAAGGGCAGGCCGGACAGCGTCGAGACCGACAGGTCGGGCACGGCCTCCTCCGCGTGAGCCATGGGGGCGAGGACGGCGGGCACGGCGGCGGCGATCGCGACGGCGGTCGCGACGGCCGCGGCGCGGCGGGTGTGCTGACGCACGGGGTCTCCTTGGTGGGGCAGGAAGGACGGGACCGGACGGTTGGCCGTCCGGTCATGTACTGGACACCCGGGGGACCCCTGGGGTTGTACGGACGGCCGGGACGTACGCTCCCGCACCTGGACTCCCCGGCCCTGCGTCTCCTCGCCCGCGGCTGACCCGGTCACCGCCCCGGGTGGGTCAGCCGTGGGCGATGACGGGGCGGCAGCCGGCGAACTGACCGGGCGTCAGTGTGCTTGCCGCCCCGGCTCGTTCGCGTGGCGGGCCGCTCACTCCGGCAACCGCGCCACCCTCTCCCCGAACCCCCGGGCCACCGCCTTCGCGATCCGCTCCGCGTCGATCGCCAGCTCCCGGAGCATGCCGCTGATGGGATTGGTGAACCCGGTGAAGAACAGCCCGGGTGCCTGGCGCGGGGTGCGCGGCCCGTGGACGACCGGCCGTCCGCGCTCGTCGAGCACATCGAGGTGGCCGACCAGGCCCTCCAGCGCCCGGACGTACCCGGTGGCCGCGATCACCGCGTCCGGCTCGACGCGGTCCCCGTCGGCGAGGACGACCTTGTCGCCGTCGAAGGAGTCCACCGCGGCGACGATCTCGACCCGGCCCCGGCGGACCGCGTCGATGAGCCCGACGTCCTGGACGGGGATCGCGCCCGCGCGGGCCCGGCTGTAGAGGCCGGTGTCGGGGCGGGGCAGGCCGTACGCCGACAGGTCGGGCACGCTGAGCCGGGCCAGCGGCCGGGCCAGTGCGTCGACCAGGCGGACCGGGAGACGGCGGATCAGGATGCCGTTGTACTGGGCGGCCCAGCCTGCGGTGGAGCGGCGCACGATGTGCGGGGCGGTGCGCACGGCCAGCCGTACCCGCGCGGCCCCGCCCTCGACCAGGTCGACGGCGATCTCGGCGCCGGTGTTGCCGACGCCGACGACGAGGACGTCACGGCCGGCGTAGGGCGCGGGGTCGCGGTAGTCGCGGGCGTGGCGGAAGTCGCCGGTGTAATCGGCGAGGCCGGGCCAGTCCGGGACGCGCGGGGTGTGGTTGTGGCCGGTGGCGACGACGACCGCGGCGCCGGTCAGCTGCCGGCCGCCGGTGGCGTGCAGCAGCCAGCCGGTGCCGTCGGGGGAGCGTTCGATCCTGGAGACCTCGACGCCGGTGACGACGTCCAGCCGGTGGTGCTCGGCGTACTTCTCCAGGTACCGCACCACGTTGTCGCGGGAGACCCAGCGGCCGAAGCGGCGTGGCATCGGGAGTCCGGGCAGGCTGGACAGGCGGCGGGTGGTGTGGAGCCGGAGCCGGTCGTAGTGGCGCCGCCAGGAGGCGCCGACGCGGTCGGACTTCTCCAGCACCACGGCCTGTATGCCCCGCGCGCGCAGCGCGTACGCGGCGGCCAGGCCTCCGGGTCCGCCACCGATGACGTAGACCGGGCGGCGCTCGGGAGCCGGGTGCGGCGGGGAGGGCTGCCGCGGGGAGGTGTGCGGCGGGGGGTTGTGCGCCGGGGTGCCGCGCGTGGTGGTGTCGGGCGCCGGGGTGCCGGGCGCCGGGGTGCCGGGCGCCGGGGTGCCGGGCGCCGAGGGGGTGGGGTCGGGCATGTGGGGGAGCGTAATCACATGTCCGGTTGATGGGTCTCGGTCAAGACCGGAATTGGTTGCGGATCGATCACGGATGAGGGGGGATGGTGGAGTTACGGCGCGGCTTCATCGGCTTCCCGCCTGCACCTCGGCACGCGTGCGTCTACGTCTGCGATGCCACCCGGTACGGCTGAAAGCCGCCGAATCACGTCCTGAACCGACCGTTCCCGTTCGATTACAGTGCAGGCGTCGTACGAGCGGACGGTTCTCCGGGAGGTCTAGGTGGGTACGACAGCCGGGCCCGTCTGGGGGCGGGCCGAGCAGCAGGACTTCCGGAGCAGGGTGCGGGGCACGCTGCTGGGCGTTGCCGTCGGGGACGCGCTGGGCGCCCCGGTCGACGGGCTCGGGATCGAGGAGATACGGGAGGCCTACGGGCCGGAAGGCATCGTGGATCTCGCGCCCGCGTACGGGCGGCGCGGCGCCGTCACGCATCTCACCCAGCTCACCCTGTTCAGCGTGGACGGGCTGATACGCGCCCAGGTCCGCCGCGACACGGGCGCCTGGCACCCGCCGACCGATCTGCACCGGGCGTATCTGCGCTGGGCGGCCACGCAGCGGGACTGGGGGCCGGACGAGCGGCGCGAGGACGACGGCTGGCTGGCCCGCGAGGAGTGGCTGTACGCCCGCCGCGGCCCGACCCGCTCCCTGCTGATCGGGTTCGGGGACGCCACGATGGGCACCCTGGAGGCGCCCAAGAATCCCGGTGAGGCCGGACCCGAGGCAGCCGCCCGTTCCGCACCGTTCGGACTGCTCGTCGGCTGGGAGCCGCAGCTGGTGATCCAGCTCGCGGTGGAGTGCGCGGCGCAGAGCCACGGCCATCCCACCGCCTACCTCGCCGCCGGCGCGTACGCCGTCGTCGTCCACGGGCTGGCCCGCGGCGACAGCCTGGACGGTGCCGTGCAACGGGCGCTGGCGATGCTCGCGGCGCGGCCGGGGCACGAACCGGTGTCGGTCGCGTTGCAGCAGGCACTGGGAGCCGTACGGCAGGGGATACCGACGCCCGGGAGGGTGGAGGAACTGGCCGGGGACGGCGCGGCCGAGGGTGTCGTGTCCGCCGCCGTCTACTGCTCCCTCGTCGGCGAGGACGTACGGCACGGTCTGCGCCTCGCCGCGAACCACGGCGGCCCCTCCGCCGCCACCGCCGCCCTCGCCGGCGGCCTCCTCGGCGCCCTCCACGGGGAGACGGCGCTCCCCCCGGCCTGGATCGCCGAGATCGAGGGCCGCCCGACGATCCTCGAACTCGCCGACGACTTCGCCATGGAGATGACCCAGGGACCGGCGCTGCACAGCCCGGCGGGCGCCTCGCCCGCGTGGCTGGTCCGGTATCCGAGGGCGTGATCGGGCCTCAAGTCGGGCCTGCCCCGGTGTTTGACTCATTCCCGGTGGACCACGTCGGAGCGCCGGGCAAGATGGGCGCCATGTCCACCACAACCTCACGCGGCCCTCTCTCCCTCGCCGCCACCCTGCTCACCGGAACCGTCGCGCTGTACATGGCGCTGGTCGCCTTCGGGAACATCACGGACTTCGGGACCAACCAGGCGTTCGTCCAGCATGTGCTCGCCATGGACACGACGTTCAAGGACGAGGACCTGATGTGGCGGGCCATCACCAGCGAAGGGCTCCAGAACGCGGCGTACGTCGCGATCATCGTCTGGGAGACGCTGTCCGCGCTGGTGCTGATCGCCGGAACCTGGTTCTGGGCCCGCGGGCGGCAGCCTCAGGGGAAGCGCCTGTCCACCTACGGGCTGCTGATGGTCATGCTGCTGTTCGGGGTCGGGTTCATCGGGATCGGCGGCGAGTGGTTCGCCATGTGGCAGTCCGGGGACTGGAACGGCCTCGACGCCGCCACCCGGATCTTCCTCCTCAGCGGCGTGGTCCTCGTCGTCAATCACCTGCCGGGGGCGGGACGGGACGCGTAGCGCCCCGGTGTCGTGCCCACCAGGCGCTTGAAGTGACGGGTCAGATGGGCCTGGTCGTGGAAGCCGACCTCGGTCGCCACCTCCGCCGGGCGGCGCCCGTCCAGCAGCAGGCGCCGGGCGCGCTCGACACGGCGGGCCGTCAGGTACTGGTGGGGCGCGATGCCGTACGCCGAGCTGAACGAGCGGACGAGGTGCGCGGGATGGGCGTGGACCAGCTCCGCCGCCTCGTTCAGGGTCACCCCGGTGCGCAGGCGGTCGTCCAGGAGGTCGCGGAGGTCGTGGGCCACGCCCCGGGCCGGCGGCGGGGTGTCCTTCGCCAGGCGGGGGCGGAGGGCGCCGCGCAGGCGCTCGGTGATCAGCGTCAGCCGGCTCTCCGCCTCCAGTTCCTCCCCGGGGTGCGCGAGCGCCGCGTGCAACTGGGCCACCCGTCGGCGCAGCAGCGGATCGGCCATGTCCGGGGCGTCCGCCGCCGGGCCGATGAAGGTCTCGTCCAGCTGGGTCAGGTCCAGGTAGAGCACCCGCTTGCGGAAGCCGTGCGCGGTGGCGGGCTCGCCGTTGTGCGGGACCTGGGGCGGCAGCAGGGAGACCGTGTCGTGCGGGGTGCCGTGCTCGCGGCGGTTCAGGTCGTAGCGCACCGCGCCGTCGTCGACGATCAGCAGCGTCCACACGTCGTGGACGTGCATGGGGTAGGCGTGCTCGGTGAAGTGGGCGTGGAAGACCTCCACGACGCCCGGTACGCGCGGGCGCCACGCCGTGATCTCCGGCCGTCCGACCATGCAAGGAACGTACAAGACCGCCGCGCGGCGCGGGCGGCAGGCTCAAGGGCATGAGCACCGAGAGCACCGAGAGCACGCCCGTACGTTTCGACACCAAGATCGCCGTCCTGCTGCGTGACGACCTCGCCCCCTGGCAGCGGCTCAACGTGACCGCGTTCCTGGTCAGCGGGCTCGGCACGGAGATCCCCGAGGTGATCGGCGAGCCGTACGCCGACGCCGACGGCACCCCGTACCTGCCGATGTTCCGCCAGCCCGTGCTGGTGCTGGAGGGGCCGAAGGAAGTCCTGACCGCCGCCCACGGCCGGGCCCTCTCCCGCGCGCTGCCCCGCGCCGTCTTCACCTCCGACCTCTTCACCACCGGCAACGACCGCGACAACCGCGCCGCCGTGCGGGCCGTCCCGAAGGACCAGCTGGACCTGGTGGGCCTCGCCGTGTACGGGCCGCGCAACGCCGTGGACAAGGTGCTCAAGGGGGCGCGGATGCATCCTTGAGGCTCACGTCTCCTCGGCTCGGCAGCGCGACGGACGTCAGAGCTGGGGGGCCAGCACGGTGAGTCGCAGCAGAGCGGCGACGGCCAGCACCACGGGGATGCCGTACCACCATCTCCGCAGCCACTCGGCCTTGACGAAAACCCAGATCAGCATGGCCATCACCACGCAGAAGGCCAAGCCGATACCGGCCGCGAACCTGGAGTTGGTGACAGCCTGGGAGTCCCACGGGCCATCTGGCTCCACCACGTAGGCCGTGAGCACGACATAGCCCGTCACCAGCGTCGCCAGAGCGAGAACCACCGCGCACACGCCGGTTCCGAACCAGTCGGAGAACTTCGACGGCCGGCCCTCGCGGACGTCGGCCGTCGCCTTGCTGCCCGGGCTCACTTCAGCGCCTCCTTCGCCTGGTCCAGCCTCCGGTCGAAGCCCCGGCCGTATCCCTGGGCGCCCGGGTCCTCGTAGTAGGGGCCGCCGTTGTAGCGGGCGGCCAGCTCCTGCATCTGCGCGCGGGTCATCTGCTCCGGCGGTACGTGCGCGAAGCCGCTCTCCGCCTTGAGCTGGGCGAGGTACTCGGAGGCGATGAAGATGTTCTGGGCCGGATCCTTGATGGCGTCCACTACGATGCTCCGCTGCATCTCGGTGAGGTTGTGCGGGTCGTAACCGAGAACCTCGGCGGCACGGCGCACCTGGATGGACAGCGGGCCCATCGAGGTACGGTCGGGATCCTCCCTTCCGGGAATGATCTTGCGTCCCTCGTACGCGGCGTCGTCGAGCCAGCCGGGGTCGCCCTCGACCTCCTGCCAGGCGATGCCGGCGACCATCTCGGGCGGCAGCCCTGCGTCGTGCGCGGCGGCCTTGATGATCGCCTTGTTGGCAGAGATGTACTGCCGACGGCTGTCGTCCGAATCGGACCACAGCCAGTAGTTGTTCCCTTCCGCCTCCGGAAGGCTGTCGATGCGGGTCTGGATCCGTGACAGAGTCTCGTTGATGACGACCTTCGGGCCCGTGGTGGGGATGTCGTCGACCTTCGGGCCGGCTCCCGGAAGCTGGGCGTAGGGGTTGGAGCCTGCCTGGTGGGCCTCGGTCCGCAGCGGCGCCAGGTTCTTCAGGAACTGCCCTGGGTCGGCCAGGGGGCTCTGGAAGTCGGGAAGAGACCGGTAGGCCGACTTGATGTCGGCGACGCACTTCTCGCGCGCCTCGGACTCCACGCGCAGGGCGTCCGCGTAGTGGCCCTTGGTCTGGTCGTAGTAACGCTCGGCGTCCTCGCGGATCGCGTCGATGTCGACACCCAGCTCCGCGAACCAGTCCAGGACGCCGGTGGTGCCCCGAAGATCCTCCCACTGCCGCAGAGGTTCCGCGGCCCGCGCGGTCGGCGTGATGGCGGTCGCCTCTCTGGAGATCACCTCAGACAGTTTGCCCTCGGTGGCCTTGCCGCTCCTGTAGTGGCTTTTGGCCGTGGTGACCGCGTCCGCGTACGACGTCAGGGCGTTTCCCACCCTGCGGAAGGCATCCGACAGCGCGTCGGCGATCTCCTTGGCCTCACGGAGCCGCTTGACGTACAGATCACGTGCCTCGCTCTGCCAGTCGACCCCGACCGCCTTGCGGAAGGCGTCGTCGGTGGTTCCGATCAGCTTGTGCAGACGCGTGAACTCCGAGGCGCTGAGCGCGATCAGCGCGGGGTTGGCGTCCTCCAGGAACTCCACATCCTTGCGGTAGGCCACAGCGGGTCACCGGTCCCCGGCTTCTATGAAACGCCCGGACGTCAGGACGGAGTCCAGCTTCCCGCGGACATCGTCGTCGTACCGCGCGTACGTTCCGTTCGCCGACCTCAGCTTGCCGGCCAGTGCCGCCAGGAGTACGACCGTGTCGGTGTACTGGTCCTTGGCGTACCGGGCGAACGTCTCGACGTTCGAGGACACGTCGGGGTGCGACCGGGGAGCACGGCACATCGTCGCGTTTTCGCCGTCCATGCGGCCTTCATAGAGGACACCGGCGATCTCGACGAGCAGGTGTGAACTACCGTCGATGGAGGCCGCGTTCGCGGCGAAGCCGTCTCCTGAGCCGCCCGGACCCGTGACCGGTCCGCCCTTCTCGGCGGGCAGCTGGTTCAACTGCATCTGCTGCGACTGCTGTTGCCGCGCGAGGGCATCAGCCTTGAGCTGCGCCCACTCCTCATCCCACGACACCGTGTCCGTCCCCCGTCCGGCTGCCGAGTTCCATGAAGCGTACGAGTACGCCGACAGCCAGTTTGCCACGGAAGCACCCAAGTTGATCAACCGCAGACCGTGACGCACGCCCTGGCGGAGAAGGAGGCCTGCCGGGCTACTTCACCACCCGCACTGTCGTCCCCGTCGTCGCGAACGCCCACAGTGCCGTGCCGTCCGGTTTCTTCGTGCGGATGCCGCCGGTCTGGGTGCCGGAGGCGGCGGGGGGTGGGGAGGAGCCGTCGACCGCGTGGGAGAAGGCGATGTTCACGCCGGACTTGGCGGCGAAGTAGACGATGTGCTGGATGCGGACGCCGTCGGAGCCGGTGGTGACGGGCTCGGAGCGGGTGCCGACCGTGTAGGTGCCCGGGTCGGGGTCGACCGTGCCCGGCCAGACGGGGAACGTGCGGCGGGGGCTGTCGCTCGCGTCGATCAGCCAGACCCGGTCCTGGGAGAGGGAGTAGACGATACGGCGGCCGGTGCCGGAGTCGTCGGGTACGGCGGTGGGGGCCGTCGCCGTGGGTTTGGGCTTCGCGGTCGCCGTGGCCGACGGGGTCGGGGTCTTCGCCGTGGCGACCGGGCGGGTGCCGTCGGTGGCCTGGACCGCGAGGACGGCGACCACCGCTATCGCCCCGGTGGTCAGACCGGTCACCCAGGCCCACGAGGGAAGCCGGCGGGCAGGCACGGGCACGCAACTCCTCAGCAAATCCGGCCCCGGTGCCGGGCTACACCGGGGGTCGGATCATCCTACTGCGGGGCCGTGAACGGCCTGTCCGCCGCCCGCTATCGGTCCAGCACCGGCAGCAGCTCCGGAAGGTGGCCGTCCGAGGCCTCCGCCGCGCGCCGGCGCTCCTCCGGGACCTCGCCGTACAGCGTGGTGCGCGGCTTCGCCGGGCGGCCGGCCGCCTCCGCGACCGCGATCAGCTCCTTGACCGACTTGTAGGAGCCGTAGGAGGAGCCCGCCATCCGGGAGATCGTCTCCTCCATCAGCGTGCCGCCCAGGTCGTTCGCGCCCGAGCGCAGCATCTCCGCCGCACCCTCCGTGCCCAGCTTCACCCAGCTCGTCTGGATGTTGGGGATCCAGGGGTGCAGCAGCAGCCGCGCCATCGCCGTCACCGCGCGGTTGTCGCGCATCGTCGGGCCGGGGCGCGCGATGCCCGCCAGATAGACGGGGGCGTTGGTGTGGATGAAGGGGAGCGTCACGAACTCCGTGAAGCCGCCGGTGCGTTGCTGGATCCCGGCGAGCGTGCGGAAGTGGCCCAGCCAGTGGCGGGGCTGGTCGACGTGGCCGTACATCATCGTCGAGGAGGAGCGGATGCCCAGTTCGTGGGCGGTGGTGACGACCTCGATCCACGTCGCCGTCGGCAGCTTGCCCTTGGTCAGCACCCAGCGGACCTCGTCGTCCAGGATCTCCGCCGCCGTGCCCGGGATGGAGTCGAGGCCGGCCTCCTTGGCCGCGCTCAGCCACTCGCGGATCGACATGCCCGTGCGGGTGGCACCGTTCACCACCTCCATCGGGGAGAAGGCGTGCACGTGCATGCCCGGGACCCGTTCCTTGACCGCCCTCGCGATGTCGAAGTACGCCGTGCCCGGCAGGTCCGGGTGGATGCCGCCCTGCATGCAGACCTCCACCGCGCCCACCTCCCACGCCTGCTGGGCGCGGTCGGCGACCTGGTCCAGGGAGAGGGTGTAGGCGTCGGCGTCCGTCCTGCGCTGGGCGAACGCGCAGAAGCGGCAGCCCGTGTAGCAGACGTTGGTGAAGTTGATGTTCCGCGTGACGATGTACGTCACGTCGTCCCCGACCGCCGACTTGCGCACGTCGTCCGCGACCCGGCACAGCGCGTCCAGCGCCGGGCCGTCCGCGTGGAGCAGGGCCAGCGCCTCGGCGTCGGTCAGCTTCGTCGGGTCGTCGGCCGCGACCCGCAGCGCCTGGCGTACGTCGGTGTCGATGCGCTCCGGGGCCATCCCGGGGGCCGCCGCCTCGCGCAGCGCCTCCCAGTCGCCGTACACCACGTCGAAGTCGTCGCGGCGGTCCGACGTACGGCCCTCGGTGTCGATCGAGTGGTGCAGGTCGGTGCGGCCCGTCGCGGTGAAGACCTCCTCCGGCTCCTGCCAGGGCCTGCCCTCCACCACGGCGTCCTCGCGGGCCAGGCCGGTCTCCGGGTCGGCGAGCGCGCTGACGTGCGGCAGCAGGCGCGGGTCCAGCCAGGGCTCGCCGCGCCGGACGAACTCCGGGTAGACGCAGAGGCGTTCGCGCAGTTCGAAGCCGGCCGCGCGGGAGTGCTCCGCCAGCCGCTCGATCTGCGGCCAGGGGCGTTCGGGGTTGACGTGGTCGATGGTGAGCGGGGACACCCCGCCCCAGTCGTCGATGCCCGCGCCGATCAGCCGCTCGTACTCGCCGTCGACCAGGTTCGGCGGGGCCTGGAGGCAGGCGCTCGGGCCCATGATGTGGCGGGCGACGGCGACCGTGGCGACGAGGTCGTCGAGTTCCGCGTCCGGCATGCCGCGCATCGCGGTGTCCGGCTTGGCGCGGAAGTTCTGGATGATCAGTTCCTGGATGCCGTGGTACGACCGGGCCACCCGGCGCAGCGCGAACAGGGACTCCGCCCGCTCCTCGTACGTCTCGCCGATGCCGATCAGCAGTCCGGAGGTGAAGGGGACCGAGGAACGGCCCGCGTCCTCCAGGACCCGCAGGCGGACGGCGGGTTCCTTGTCGGGGGAGCCGTAGTGCGGGCCGCCCGGCTCGGACCACAGCCGCTGCGCGGTCGTCTCCAGCATCATGCCCATGGAGGGCGCCACGGGCTTCAGCCGCTGGAAGTCCGTCCAGCTCATGACGCCGGGGTTGAGGTGGGGCAGCAGGCCCGTCTCCTCCAGGATGCGGATGGAGACGGCGCGGACGTAGGCGATCGTGTCGTCGTAGCCGTGCGCGTCCAGCCATTCGCGGGCCTCGGGCCAGCGGTCCTCCGGCTTGTCGCCGAGGGTGATCAGGGCTTCCTTGCAGCCGAGGGCGGCGCCCTTGCGGGCGATGTCCAGGACCTCGTCGGGGGACATGAACATCCCGTGCCCGGCGCGGCGCAGCTTGCCGGGGACGGTGGCGAACGTGCAGTAGTGGCACTTGTCCCGGCACAGCCGGGTCAGCGGGATGAAGACGCTCTTGGAGTAGGTGATGACGCCGGGGCGGCCCGCCGCCTCCAGGCCCGCGTCGCGTACGCGGGCGGCCGAGGCGGCCAGGTCCTGAAGGTGCTCGCCGCGGGCCTGGAGCAGAACCGCCGCCTCGGAGACGTCCAGGGCGACGCCGTCCCGGGCGCGTTTGAGGGCGCGGCGCATGGAGTTCTCGGTGGGGCCGGTTCCGGAGGACGCGGAAGTCGTCATCCTTCGAGCATACGATCGGGAAGATCAGCTCTCGGCCGGGCCGCCGGGCCCGTCGGCGGGAACGGCGAGATACGGCTCGAAACTGTCCAGCGCCCGCAGTACGTCCGCCTCTCCCGCCGGCGGCAGCTGCACCACGACCTCCTCGATGCCCAGGTCGGCGTAGTGCGCGAGCTTGCCCGGGGTCGGGTGGACGGCGTACGGGACGACCTGGAGCGCGGCCGGGTCGCGGCCGGCGTCGGCCCAGGCGGCGCGCAGCGCGGGCAGGGAGGTGGACAGGCCACGGCCGCCGATGGGCAGCCAGCCGTCGGCGTATTCGCAGATGTGAGCGAAGAGTTTCGGCCCGGCGGCACCGCCGATGAGGGTGCGCGGGCCGACGACCGGGCCGCGCGGCTTCCGCACCGGCTTGGGGTGCGCGAGGCTGGCCCGGACCGACCCGAACTCGCCCTCGTACGCCGTCGGTTCCTCGGACCACAGGGCCCGCATCAGCGCCATCCGGTCCCGGACCAGCTCCCGGCGGGTGCGCCACTCCACGCCGTGGTCGGCGGCCTCCTCCACGTTCCAGCCGTAGCCGAGACCGAGGGTGAACCGGCCTCCGGAGAGGTGGTCCACGGTGGCGATCTGCTTGGCCAGATCGATCGGGTCGTGCTGGGCGACGAGCGTGATGCCCGTGCCGAGGCCGAGCCGTTCGGTGACGGCGGCGGCCTGGCCGAGCGCGACGAACGGGTCGAGGGTGCGGCCGTACTCGCGCGGCAGGTCGCCGCCCGGCGGGTACGGCGTGGTCCGCTCGACGGGGATGTGGGTGTGCTCGGGGAGATAGAGCCCGGCGAAGCCGCGCTGCTCCAGCTCACGCGCGAGCCGGGTCGGGGTGATGGTCTCGTCGGTGAGGAAGATGGTCACGGCGATGCGCATGAACCATCTCTACCGGGGGCGCCCCCTTCTGTCCATACCGACTGGTCGGATTCGGCGGGCGGGCGGGCGGGCCTCAGCGGCGAAGCGGCTCGGGGAGGGTCAGGGCGTGGGCGACACCGCCCACCGCGCCGTCGCCGAAGAGGGACGTACGCAAGGGACCCCGGGCGGCGGTGAGGCCGTAGCGGAGGAGGGCGGCGATGTCGAGGCCGGCCGGCTCGTCGTCGGTGCGCGCGGTGGTGTCCATGTATCAGCCGACCGTGACCTCGTAGGTGACCCGCTCCGGCTCGGTCGGCTCGGCGCCGCCCGTCGTCGGGGTGGGGGCGGGGCTGCCGTCGCCGGTGTCGCACGTGCTGTTGAACGTGCAGTGCAGGAGCACGATCTCGGTGCTGCCCTCGCCGGTCGCCTCGAAGGTGAAGGTGAGGCGGTTGGAGGCGCCCGGGGCCACCTCGCCGTCGGCGTCCTGCGCCGACTCGCTCTCCTCGCCCTTCGCGCGGACCACCGAGCCGTCCGGCTTCGGGGCGGCCAGGTACCACTGCGAGCGGGTCGAGGCGTTCTCCTCGACGGTGAGCGTGAACCGCTCGCCCACGGACGCCGTGATGGTGTGGTCGTCCGTGGGATGGCTGGTGGGTTCGCCGTCGCCCGATCCGCAGGCGGACAGGAGCAACGGGAGCAGCAGGGCCGCCGCCGCGCCGCCCACTGCCCCGCCGTGGCGCCCGCCGCCGTGCCTACCGCGGGACATAGACCTGGTACGCGTTGTCGAGTTCACCGTTGGAAGCCTTGCCCATGTCGCCGTTGACGAAGTCGTCCTCGCTGACCCGTGTGGTCGTGCCCCACGGGTTGTAGATCTGGAGCATGTCACCCTCCTGACCGGTGATCATCATCGCGCCCGTGTCGTCGCCCGCGCCGTCCAGTTCCTTCGCCTGACCGGACATGCCGGACTTCTTGAGCCGGTAGCCGTCAGAGGCCGTCGACTTCCCCCGTGAGCCTGCTGCCGATCACGACCGTGGGGACGCCGACACGCCACGGACAGCCCTACATGGCCGGAGCACACACTCCGCACAGGGCTCGCACACGGCCCGCCGGAAGGCAGGCGCGCAGGGCGAGTTCACGGGACCATGGAGGCATCAGATGACCATGGAGGCAGCAGAGCCTCCAGTGAAGGAGTCCCACGGACGATGTCCCGGCCGCCCACCGACCTCCGCTTCCGTCTGACGACCGCCGTCCAGCGGTACGTCGCCAACCCCCTCATGCGCCGACTGCCGTTCCACACGCTGCTGGAGACCACCGGCCGCGTCTCCGGCCTGCCCCGGCGCACCCCGGTCGGCGGCCGTCGCGTCGGTGACTCCTTCTGGCTGGTCTCGGAGTTCGGGGAACGCTCGCAGTACGTCCGCAACATCCAGGCCGATCCCCGGGTCCGGGTCCGCGTCGGCGGTCGCTGGCACGCCGGTACGGCCCACCTCCTGCCCGACGACGACCCGATCGCCCGCCTGCGCACCCTGCCCCGCTACAACAGTGCGGCGGTCCGGGCGCTCGGCACCAACCTCCTGACGATACGGGTGGACCTGACGGACGACTGAGCCACCGAGCCGCCGCCGAAAGAGATGTGACGGTACGTCACTTCGTCCGCGCTGCGAAGGACCGGTGAGGGATACGTGAACCCGCCGCCGCACGGCCCCCCACACCCCCTGACGGGGCGGCGACCCCGCGAACGGCCTGTGATCGGCCTCTTGCCCGGCTGACGTATCCGCCATGAACAAGGCAAACTGACAGGGTTGCTCAGGATGTCTAGGGGCCCGTGATCCACACGACAGGGTCTAGGGGGACGGCGATGGACGGGGTACCGCGAGTGCCGGCGCAGAGGCGTCCGGACTCGGTGGAACCGGCGGCGCTGCGCTTCGGCGTGCTCGGGCCGGTGCGCGCCTGGCGCGGCGACGAACCGCTGAACACCGGCTCACCCCAGCAACGCGCCCTGCTGGCCGCCCTGCTGCTGCGCGAGGGCCGCACCGCGACGGCCGCCGAGCTGATCGACGCGCTGTGGGGCGAGGAACCGCCCTCGCAGGCGCTGGCCGCGGTCCGCACCTACGCCTCCCGGCTGCGCAAGGCGCTGGACGCGGGCGTGCTCGTCAGCGAGTCCGGAGGCTATGCGATCCGCGGCCTCGGCGAGGGCGCGCTGGACCTCGCCGCGGCCCAGGAGCTGGCGGCGGAGGCGGAGAAGGCCAAGGTGTCCGGGGACCTGTGCCAGGCCCGCGCGACCCTGAACCGCGTGCTGGCCCTGTGGGACGGCGAGACGCTGGCGGGAGTCCCGGGTCCGTACGCGGAGGCCCAGCGGGTGCGCCTGGAGGAGTGGCGGCTGCAACTCCTGGAATCCCGCCTCGACATGGACCTGGAACAGGGCTGCCACGCGGAGGCGGTGTCGGAACTCACGGCCCTGACCGCGGCGCACCCGCTCCGGGAACGCCTGCGGGAGCTGCTGATGCTCGCGCTGTACCGGAGCGGACGCCAGGCGGAGGCGCTCGCGGTCTACGCGGACACCAGACGGCTGCTCGCCGACGAACTGGGCGTGGACCCCCGCCCCGGCCTGCGCGAACTCCAGCAGCGCATCCTCCGCGCGGACCCCGGCCTGGCGGAGCCGTCCGCCCCGGTCACCGAACCCGCGGGCGTCCCCGTCCGCCCGGCCCAGCTCCCCGCGACCGTCCCCGACTTCACCGGCCGCGCCTCCTTCGTCAGCGAGCTGAGCGAGGTGCTGGCCTCCTCGGAGACCGGGGTGATGGCCGTGTCGGCGCTCGCGGGCATCGGCGGCGTCGGCAAGACGACCCTCGCCGTCCACGTCGCCCACCAGGCCCGGACCGCCTTCCCCGACGGCCAGTTGTACGTCGACCTCCAGGGCACCGGCCCGCGCGCGGCCGAACCCGAGACCGTCCTCGGCTCCTTCCTGCGCGCCCTCGGCACCGCCGACTCGGCGATCCCGGACTCCGCGGAGGAACGGGCGGCGCTGTACCGCTCGGTCCTCGACGGCCGCCGGGTCCTCGTACTCCTCGACAACGCCAAGGACGCGGCACAGGTACGGCCGCTGCTGCCGGGCACCTCCGGCTGCGCGGCGCTGGTGACCTCACGGGTGCGGATGGTGGACCTCGCCGGTGCCCACCTGGTCGACCTGGACGTCATGTCCCCCGACGAGGCGCTGGCCCTCTTCACGAAGATCGTCGGTGAGGAGCGGGTGGTCTCGGAGCGGGAAGCGGCCCTGGACGTGGTCGCCGCCTGCGGCTTCCTGCCCCTGGCCATCCGTATCGCCGCCTCCCGGCTGGCCGCCCGCCGCACCTGGACGGTCTCCGTGCTCGCGGCGAAGCTCGCCGACGAACGCCGCCGCCTCGACGAACTCCAGGCCGGCGACCTCGCGGTGAAGGCCACCTTCGAACTCGGCTACGGCCAGCTGGAGCCCGCCCAGGCCCGCGCCTTCCGCCTGCTCGGCCTCGCCGACGGCCCGGACATCTCCCTGGCGGCGGCAGCGGCGGTACTGGACCTTCCGGTGGAGGAGACGGAGGACCTGCTGGAGTCCCTCGTCGACATGTCACTGCTGGAATCGGCGGCGCCGGGCCGCTACCGGTACCACGATCTCGTACGGCTCTACGCGCGTGCGTGTGCGGAACGGGACGAACAGCCGCCGAGCGAACGGGAAGCGGCGTTGTCGCGGCTGCTGGACTTCTACCTCTCCACGGTCGCCGCGGTCTATCTGATCGAACGCCCCGGGGACCGGTTGGTCGAGCATCTGGAGCCGACCCGGCAGCCGGGCCTGACGTTCGCGGACCGGCACGCGGCACGGGACTGGCTGTACGCCGAGGCCGTCTCCCTGCTCGCCTGCGTACGCCAGGCCGCCGGCCCCAAGACGCTTCGGCGCGCCGTCGACGTACTGTGGGCCGCCGTCGACCTGGCCGAGTCGGGCGCCAACTCCAAGGAGTACGAGGCGGTCGCCACGTTGCTGCGGGACGCGGCGCAGAGGGCGGGAGACCTTCGGGCCGAGGCGCGTGCGCTGACCGCGCTCGCCTTCGTGCACCACATCTCCGGCAGCCGGTTCGACGTGGCGCTCCAAGAGGCGGAGCGGGCCGTGCGGCTGGCCGGCGAAGCCGGCGATCCGCTCACCGGCTGCTGGGCGTCCAACATCTGCGGTGTCGTCGCGCTCTACCAGAACCGGCACGAGGAGGGTGAGGCGCACTTCACCCGGGCCATCGAGAGCTTCCGGCGCCTGGGCGACCGGCCGGGCGAGGCCAGCGCCCTGTGCAACCTCTCCCGGATCCACCTGGCCACCGGCCGTACCGACGGCGCGGTGGCTCTGGCCCGCGAGGGTACGGCCATGTACGACGACATGGGCCACGCCTTGAAGGGGGCCAACGGACGGTACGCGCTGGGGCTCGCCCTGACCAAGAGCGGCCGGCTGGCCGAGGCGACCGACTGCCTGGAGCAGGCCCTGCGCGTGTTCCGGGACAGCCGCCAGCGGCTGTGGGAGGGCATGACCATGTTCCGGCTGGCCGAACTGGATCTCACGGCCGGGCGGCCGGCGAGCGCCGCGATGAACGCCGAGTCGGCGCTGACGCTGCTGCGGGGCATCGGCGGGGACTGGCGTCACGGCAACGTCCTCACGGCTCTCGGCCGCGCCCTCAGCGGCATCGGCCAACGGGACCGGGCGCAGGTCTGCTGGCGGGAGGCGCTGGACATCTTCGAGGCCCTGGGTGCCCCCGAGGCCGACGAGGTCAGGGGTCTGCTGGAACCGGCGACCCTGTCCTGAGCCGATACGCCGCCGCCGTACCGGCCCGGCGTTCATCGTTCGTTTATCGCCTCCCGGCACTCTCAACTGTGTCGAGCCGTCGCCTCGGGGGGAGGCAGACGCAACGACCGACGGCCGGGCCTCTAAGGTGAACCGGCCTGACGGTCCGCCCGGCAGCCCGCGGGGGAGCTGCCGGGCGGCTTCCGTCCACCGACGCACGACATCACAGGGGAGCCAGCCAGATGACCGAGAACAGCACCGAGAACGTCCACGCGACGGACGAGCCGACCGGCGACGCCACCACCAACGGGAACGTCCACGCCACGGGCGAGCCCATCGCCGTCAAGAACGTCCACGCCACCGGCGAGCCCGTCAAGCTCAAGGAGAGCGCCGGCGACACCACGGACGGGAACGTCCACGCCACGGACGAGCCGGTCTGAGGCTGACACTCGGGGGATCGGCCGCGGCGGCGCGGAGGGGGAGCCGCCGCGGCCGAGGTGTGTCCGGGCAGGGTTCGCCCCCGGTCACACCGCCGTACGCGTCACGTCGTCCAGCTCGCACCGGCCGCCGCTGCCGTCGCCGCCGGCCGCCGGGACGTAGGAGGCGGCCACGTCGAGGGTCTCGGTGTCGCCGGGGGAGACGTACGGGATCGTCGACTCGCTGGTGCGCAGCACCGTGCCCTCGGGGTCCTTGAAGGTGACGCTGAACTCGTAGCTGTGGGTGAGGGTCGAGCTGGGGTTGGAGGCGCTGACCCGGGCGACGATGCCGCGGGTCGCGTCGTAGACACAGTCCTCGATCCGCACGTCCTGGGAGGCGTCGACGGAGCCGCCGCTGCCGGTGTCGCTCGTCTCGCCGCCGGACGTGGCGCCCGAGTCGTAACCCGAGTCGTAACCGGTGTCGTCATCGTCGTAGTGGCTGCTGCCGCCCGACGAGCCGGACGAACCCGAGGAGTTGGAGCTGTCGCAGCCGCCGCCGCCGGAGTGGCGGGCGCCGGTCAGCGCTACGACCACGCCGACGAAGACGGCGACAGCGCGGACATGGCGAAGCTTCATGGTGGAGACCCCCGTGGTGCACAGACAGCGTCGGACAGAGGCATGCGGCTGGCATGCGCACGTCAGACTAGCGGCTCGCGTGGCGGTCCCCGCTCACTGCGCGTAGCGTCTGGTGTGAGCGCGGTGAAGGAGTCTCCACACGCTCACCGAGTGCGACGGCCGCCGTCTGGAACCCCTTCCGTGCCCTTACGACGGCCGTCCCCGGTTCTCACGCGGTCCGCGCGGTGCCCGTGCCCTTCTCGGCGTCCAGCGCGTAGACGCAGCGGTCCTTGCTGCACGCGTACACGATCCCGTCCTTGACCACCGGCGAGCCGGTGATCTCCCCGCCGGTGGCCAGCTTCCAGCGCAGCCGGCCGTCGTCGGCCTTCAGCGTGTACAGCAGGTGGTCCGTGGAGCCGAAGTGGATCCGGCCCTCCGCGACCGCCGGGGCGCCGACGATGTCGCCGCCCGCCTGGAAGCGCCACTTGGGGGTGCCGGTGACCGCGTCCAGGGTGTACAGGCCGGTGCCGCTGCCCACGTGGACGTGGCCCGCCGCGACCAGGACCGGCTCGACCGAGGCCCGGGCCTCGGTGGCGATACGCCAGCGGTCGCGGCCGTCGGTGGCGTCGAGGGCGTACACCGTGCCCAGGTAGTCGGCGAGGTAGACGCCGCCGCCGGTGACCGCGGGGCCGGGCGCGAAGGCGGGCGGGGAGAGGAAGACCGCCGGTGCCTCGAAGTGCCAGCGGACATGGCCGCTCACGACGTCCACGGCGAGCACGCGGGTGCCCGCGGAGACGTAGACGTAGCCGTCGGGGGCGGGGGCGACCCGGACGGGGACGCCGCCGCAGGAGGCCGCGTCGCCGATCGGGTACGACCAGCGCTCGTCGCCGGTGCGGGCGTCCAGGGCGCGCAGCCGGGCGTCCTGCCAGACGTAGACCGTGCCGTCGTGCAGCGCGGGGCCCGCCTCCGGGGACTCGAAGTCCGTCTGGCAGCCGGTGATCTCCCACAGCTTGCGGCCGTTGACGGCCTCCCAGGCCTGCACGCCGCCGCCGCGGGTGCCGGTGACGACGGTGCCGCGCTCGGCCTTGAGGGAGTACACCCAGGCGTCCGTGGACAGCCGCCACAGGTCGGTGCCCTCCCGGGCGTCCAGGGCGAACAGGGTGGGGCCGTCGGAGGCGTGGATACGGCCGTCCGCGACCGCCATCGACCAGGCCACGTCACGGGTCTTGAAGCGGCGGCGGCCGGTGGCCACGTCGAGGGCGTGCACCTCGAAGGAGGTGACGTAGACGAGGTCGTCGGCCACGGCGGGGGTGCCCCACACGTCGTTCGACATGCGGAACCGCCACGGCCGCCAGCCCGTCGCGGCCGGCTCCGGCGGCACGGGGGGCGCCGGGGGCGCGGTCACGGCCGGGTCGGCGCCGCCCACGCCGGGGCGCGGCTTGGACCAGGAGGCGGCGAGACCGGCCTCCGGCGGGGGCGCCTTGACGGCGGCGGCGCGGGCGTCGGCGACGCGCGGGCCGGGCCCGATGGGCACGACGGCGCCGGCCAGCCGGACCGGCCCGCTGTCGGGCGCGGGAGGGGCCGAGGGGGTCGCGAGGGCCGAGGGCGCCGAGGGGGCGCCGACCGAGGCGGGCGGCGCGCCGAGCGGGGCCGGGACGACCGGGTCGTGGGAGGGCGGGGGCGGCAGGGCGGAGCCCCCGCCGCGGCCGGTGCCGCGCCCGGCGGAGTGCCCGCCGTGGTGCGCCGCGGGGGCGGGCTTGACCGCGGGGCGACCGCCGCGGCGGGCCTCGATGAGGGCGACGGCCTTCTCGGGCAGCCACGCCGAGGCCGTCCCGCTGTCGTCCGAGCCGGAGCCGAACAGATGCGGGGCGAGCTGGGCCTGGAGGTCGGCCGGGGTGGGCCGGGCCGCCGGGTCCATCTGCATGCAGGACTCGATCAGCGGACGCAGTTCGTCGGGGAGGCCTTCGAGGTCGGGTCCCTCGCGCAGCAGCATGAACACGGTCTCGACCGGGTTGGCGCCGTGGAAGGGCGGGTGGCCGGTGGCGGCGAAGACCAGGGTGGAGCCGAGGGAGAAGACGTCGGAGGCGCCCGTCACACTGCGGGAGTCCTTCGCCTGCTCGGGCGACATGTAGGCGGGCGTGCCGACCGCGACGTTGGTCATCGTCAGACGGGTGTTCGAAACGCCGGACGCGATACCGAAGTCGATCACCCGCGGGCCGTCCTCCACGACCAGCACGTTCGACGGCTTCAGGTCACGGTGGACCAGCCCGGCGCCGTGGATCGACTGAAGCGCCTCCGCCACACCCGCTGCCAGCCAGCGCACCGCCTGCGCGGGCAGCGGACCGCAGTCGTTCACTATTTCCTCGAGGGAGGGCGCGGGCACGTAAGCGGTGGCCAGCCACGGCACCGCGGCGCGCGGATCGGCGTCGACCACGGCCGCCGTGTAGAAGCCGGAGACCGCGCGGGCCGCCTCCACCTCACGGGTGAAGCGGACCCGGAACAGCTGGTCCTCGGCCAGCTCGGTGCGGACCGTCTTGATCGCCACGCGCCGGCCGGACGCCGAGCGCGCCAGATAGACCAGCCCCATGCCGCCGGCCCCCAGCCGTCCCAGCACCTCGAACGGCCCGATCCGCCGCGGATCGTGCTGTGTCAGCTGATCCACCACTTGCCTGCCACCTCCCCGTACGAGCCGCGCCACCCACATATGTACGCGACCGAAGTGCAGCGTCTCACCACCGCACCGCCGTGGCGGCACGCACCCCGATTCTTCCTGGCCGGGGCGCAGGTTGCGAACCCGGTGAGAAACGGGGTGTCTCAGTCGATATCGCCGCAAAACCGTGACAGATCACCTCACGGCGTGGCCGGTTTCAGGGCTCGAGCACCGCGAACGACGCCCCCTGGTCGTCCTGGACCACGCCCACCGTGCCGTACGACGCCTCGAACGGGCCCGCCTGCACCCGCCCGCCGAGCCGCGTCACCTCGGCGAGCGCCGCCGCGCAGTCCGCCACCCGGAAGTGCACCAGGAAGTGCGGCGGCATCTGCTCGGGGAAGACGTCGGTGAGCGGGGCGCGGCCGAAGTCGGGCTCGGCGTCCGGGCCGAACAGGGCGTCGTGGAAGAGACCGCCGTAGAAGCCGTTCGCGGCGGCGGTGTCCCGGGCGTACAGCTCCGCCCAGCCGAAGGTGCCGGGCTCGTGGCGGCGGCCGAAGCCCGCGTGGGTGCCCGCCTGCCACAGGCCGAACACGGCGCCTTCCGGGTCGGTGGCGAGGGCTGCGACGCCCAGCTCGCCGACCGGCATCGGCGCGGTCACCACCTGTCCGCCGGCCGCCAGGATCCGCCGGGACAGGGCCTCGGCGTCCGGCGTCGCGAAGTACACCGTCCAGACGGTGGGCAGCCGTCCGTCCGCCTTCTGCGCGACCGCCGCGACCGGCTCGCCCTCGAGGCGCGCCCACACGCTGCCGCCGTACGACTCCTCGAAGGACCACCCGAAGAGCTCGCCGTAGAAGCGCTTGCCCGCCGCCACGTCGGCGAGCTGGGCGTCGACCCAGCACGGGACGCCCTCGGTGTATCCCCCTTGGTGAGCAGATGCCCTGTTTTCGGCCATGCAGTCAAAGTAACGGCGCCCCGCGCACCCCGCTCACCAGGCACACAGCCCTCCGAGCCCCCGCGCACCCCATTTGCAGTCGGCCGAATAGCGCTCCCATCCCCCCTCGGTAAGCTGACGGCATGACAGGACAAGTGCGTACCGTCGACGGCCGCGTGGCCGGCCGACGCGGGCAGGCGACGCGGCAGAAGCTGCTGGACTGCCTCAGCGAGATGCTCAGCTCCTCTCCCTACCGGGACGTCAAGGTCATCGACGTCGCCCGGAAGGCGGGCACTTCGCCCGCGACGTTCTACCAGTACTTCCCGGACGTCGAGGGCGCCGTCCTGGAGATCGCCGATCAAGTGGCCGCCGAGGGCGCCGGGTTGACCGGGACGGTCGAGGGGCGCAGCTGGGTCGGCAAGGCGGGCTGGCAGACGGCGCAGGAACTCGTGGACGGATTCCTGGAGTTCTGGCGCAGGAACGACGCGATCCTGCGCGTCGTGGACCTCGGTGCGGCCGAGGGCGACAAGCGCTTCTACAAGCTCCGCATGAAGATCCTCAACTCGGTGAACACCTCCCTCGCGGACGCGGTCGCCGAGTTGCAGGCCAAGGGCAAGGTCGACAAGGACGTCAACCCGGCCGCGATCGCCGGTTCGGTCGTCGCGATGCTCGCGGCGGTGGCTTCCCACCAGAAGGGCTTCTCCTCCTGGGGCGTCAAGCAGGCCGAACTGAAGCCGAATCTCGCGCTGTTGGTCCACCTGGCCATCACCGGCAAGAAGCCCACCAAGTAACCGCACCCGCTTCCCCCCGTCCTGTCAGGCGCCCCGGAAGGGGCGCGGGGAAGCCGCGAAGAAGCCCTCGACGGCAGCTATGCGGGCAACGGCCGGTCCCTGACCACGTGCTTCATCACCAGCGTGGACGTCAGCCGCTGCACCCCCGGCAACGTGGCCAGCCGCTCGTCGTACAGCCGCTGGTACGCGGCCAGGTCCGCCGCGACCACCCGCAGCAGATAGTCCGGCTCCCCGAACAGCCGCTGCGCCTCCAGCACCTCCGGCACCTCGGTCAGCGCGCGCTCGAACCCGGCGACCGTCTCCCGGTCCTCCTGCCGCATCGAGACGAAGACCAGCGCCTCGAAGGTCAGCCCCACCGCGGTCGGGTCCACGACGGCCCGGTAGCCGCTGATCGCCCCCGACCGCTCCAGCTCCCGCAGCCGCCGGTGGCACGGCGAGACGCTGAGCCGCACCCGCGCGGCCAGCTCGGTCACGGTCAGCCGCCCGTCCTGCTGGAGCTCGGCAAGGATTTTCCGGTCAACGTCGTCCATGGGACAGATCTTGCCTCAGTGTTCGGGTGGACGGAGAAAGAACAGAAACACTTTCGGCCCGTTCCCGCCTAATGTCCCCTTCATGGACTCGGCCACCCTCCTCTCCTTCCTCGCTCTGGACCTCCTGCTGGTCTGCGTACCGGGCGCCGACTGGGCGTACGTGATCTCCGCCGGGCTGCGCGACCGCTCCCCGGTCCCGGCGGTCGCGGGCCTGGTCACCGGCTACGCCCTGCACACCGTCCTCGCGGCGGCGGGCCTCGCGGTGCTGGTCGCCGGGTCCCCGGCCGTGCTCACCGCGCTCACCGTGGCCGGCGCGGCGTACCTGGTGTGGCTGGGCTGGAGCGTCCTGCGACGGCCGGGCGTGCCGGTCGCGGGAGACCCGGCGGAGGCGGCGGGGGTCACAGGGGCAGGGGACGCGACGACCGGCCGCCGCCGGGTCTTCCTGCGGGGCGCGACCATCAGCGGGCTCAACCCGAAGGGGCTGCTCCTCTACCTGTCGCTGCTGCCGCAGTTCCTCACCCTGGACGGCCACCACCTGCCCGTACCCGTGCAGACCACCGTGCTCGGCCTGCTCCACATGGCGTGCTGCGCCGCCGTCTACCTCACCGTCGGCCTGCTGGCCCGCGCGGTCCTCGGCACCCGCCCGACCGCCGCCCGCGCGGTCACCCGTACGTCCGGAGCGGCGATGCTGGGGATCGGCGCGCTGCTGCTGGTCCAGCGACTGGCCACCTTCTGAGCCCGGAGAGGGCCCCGGCGATACTCGGGGCATGGCACCGGACCTTCACGAACTGCTGCGGTCGCTGCGGGTGTGGGACGTCGATCCCCTGCCCGCCTTCGACCCGGCCACCGCGCCCGACACCCCGCTCGCCCTCTTCACCGCGTGGTTCGCGGAGGCGGTCGCCGCCGGGCAGCCCGAGCCGCACACCATGTCCCTGGCCACGGCCGACGAGCAGGGCCTGCCGGACGTACGGACGGTGATGCTGCACGGCGCCGACGAGGAGCACGGCTGGAGCTTCGGCGGCCACGCCGGCAGCCGCAAGGGCCGCCACCTCGCCGCCCGCCCGTCCGCCGCCCTCGGTTTCTACTGGCCCGCCCAGGCCCGGCAGATCCGGGTCCGCGGGCCGGTGACCACGGCCCCGCCCGAGGAGGCCCAGGCCGATCTGCACGCCCGCTCCACCGGTGCGCTCGCCGCCGCCCTGACCGGCCGCCAGAGCGAGCCCCTCGGCTCCCTCGGCGAACTGGCGGAGGCCTCGAAGGCGGCCTGGGACCGGGCCGAACGCGACCCGCGGGCGCCGGCGCCCACCTGGACCCTCTACCGCCTCCGGCCGGAGGAGGTCGAGTTCTTCCAGGGAGACGCACGGCGGCGGCATGTGCGGCTGCTGTACCGGCGGGAGGGGGACGGCTGGGCGCGGAGCCTGCTGTGGCCGTGAGCCGTCACCGGCCCGGAAGCCCCGGCCGACGCCACCCGGTCAGTCCTTGACCGTGACCACCCGGTCAGTCCTGGCCGTGACCACCCGGTCAGTCCTTGACCGCGACCCCCGGAGCCCCGCCCTGCTGGGCCGGGATCGCCGCCGCCGTGCCCGTGCCGTCATCGTCCGTGTTGATGCGTTCGATGATGGCCAGGCGCTCCGGGGTGTCCTCCGGCTTGAGGTAGCCGATGAGGATGTAGAGGACGAGGGAGACCGCGAGCGGGATCGAGACCTGGTACTGGAGCGGGACGCCGCCGTCGAGGTTCCAGTGGATGGGGTAGTTGACCAGCCAGAAGGTGAACAGGCCGGTCGCCCAGCTGGTGAGGGCCGCCGTCGGGCCGGAGCGGCGGAACGGGCGGAGCAGGCCGAGCATCATCGGGATGGCCATGGGGCCCATCAGGCCGGCGACCCACTTGATGACGACGGTGATGATGTCGCCGAACGTGGGGGAGTTGACCTGGGTGGCCGCCGCCATCGACAGGCCGAGGAAGACGACCGTGGTGACCCGGGCGACCCGCAGGCCCTGCCCCTCGCTCCAGGCCCGCGCCCGGCGCCAGACGACCGGCGCGCAGTCACGGGTGAAGACGGCGGCGATGGCGTTGGCGTCGGAGGAGCACATGGCCATCGTGTGGGAGAAGAAGCCGACGATGACCAGACCCAGCAGGCCGTGCGGCAGGAGCTGTTCGGTCATCAGGCCGTAGGAGTCCGAGCCGTCCGCCTTCTGCGACTCGACCAGCAGCGGCGACATCCACATCGGGAAGAAGAGGACGAGCGGCCACACCAGCCACAGCACCGCCGACAGCCGCGCCGAGCGCTCGGCCTCGTACGCGTTGGACGTGGCCATGTAGCGCTGGGCCTGGTTGAGCATCCCGCCGTTGTACTCGAACAGCTTGATGAAGAGGAACGCCAGCAGGAACACCGTGCCGTACGGGCCGACCAGCGGCTCACCGTGGCCCTGGAGTTCGGGCTCGTCCCAGGCGCCGAGGAACCCGATGCCCTTGTCGTTCAGCTCCACGATCACCGCGACGAACATCGCGATACCGGCGAGGAACTGGATGACGAACTGGCCCAGTTCGGTGAGCGCGTCGGCCCACAGACCGCCGATCGTGCAGTAGACGGCCGTGATGGTGCCGGTGATGAGGATGCCCTGGTTCAGGGACACCCCCGTGAACACCGACAGCAGCGTGGCGATCGCCGCCCACTTCGCGCCCACGTCCACGATCTTCAGCAGCATCCCGGACCAGGCCAGCGCCTGCTGGGTCTTCAGGTCGTAGCGGTTTTTCAGGTACTCCAGCGGGGACGCCACGTGGAGGCGTGAGCGGAGCCGGTTGATCCGCGGGGCGAACAGCTTCGAGCCGATGGCGATGCCCAGGGCGATGGGGAACGACCAGGTGACGAACGAGGTGACGCCGTAGGTGTAGGCGATGCCCGCGTAACCCGTGAACATCACCGCGCTGTAGCCCGACATGTGGTGCGAGATGCCGGAGAGCCACCAGGGCATCTTGCCGCCGGCGGTGAAGAAGTCGCTGACGTTGTCCACGCGTTTGTGCGACCAGACGCCGATGGCCACCATCACGCCGAAGTAGCCGATGAGCACGGCCCAGTCGAGACTGTTCATGTGCCACCCTTCCAGGGTCCGCCCAGGGTCCGCCTTGTGAACGGCCCGCTCATCGTGAGTGCGGTCACATGGGCACGACAAGGAAGCGGAAGGTCAAGGGCTGGCAAAATTGTTCTGCCAGGTGACTTCCGTTCACTCACCTGAACGCTGGAATCAGGGCGTCAGCGCAGCTCCTCCGGGCACGGAGTCCCCCGCGGCCAGGCGTAGGGCGAGGCCAGGCGGTAGGTGCCCGCGCGGGGCGCGAGCAGCAGCGTCCACTTGTCGCCCTCCGCGTCCTCCGCGCTCTCCATCAGGCAGCCGTTGACGTTCTCGTACGTCTTCGGCTCCCCCTCGGGACGGCTCTTCGACTCCTCCGTCTCCCGCGGCCCCTCCACGCCCTTGCCCTCGGCGTCGACCAGCTTCAGCCAGGGGGAGTACGGCACCCGTATCAGGACCCGGCCGGGCTCGCTGACCCGCAGCGTCATCTCGCCCTGCTCGGCACGCTCCACGGTCGCGGGCGGATCGGCGAGCGGGGCGGGGTCCTTCACCCGGAACAGCTGCCAGTTCGCGTCGCCCCAGACCTGCTCCAGGTAGGGCAGGCCGCGCTGCACCAGCTCGCGTTCACGCTGGCCGCCGTCGCCGTCCGGCTCGTCCTTCGGCAGGACCACGAAGTGGACCGCCCAGCGCTTGAGCCACAGGTGGTAGTTGGCCGAGTTGAGGGTGTCGTCGTAGAAGAGCGGGTTGCGCTCCATGTCGGCCTGGCGGTTCCAGCCGCGGGCCAGATTGACGTACGGGGCGAGCGCCGAGGCCTCCCGGTGCGAGGCGGCCGGGACCACCTCGACCCGGCCCTTGTCGGCGCCGACCTCCTGCAACTCGTTCACCAGCGGGGCCAGCTCACGGGCCCACGAGGCGCGCGGTGTCGTGTGCACCACGTCGTCGGCCGACTTGAAGCCGATCCAGCCGACGAAACCGGCGAACGACACCACCAGCGCGTACCACTTGAGCGAGCGCGGCACCGTGAACGGCAGCGCCGCCACCAGCGCCACCCCGGCGAACAGCATCGCCAGGCGTGTGATGTTCGAGCCGATCTGCGAGCTGATCAGCCAGACGAGCAGCACGGCGAGGAAGTAGACCGCCGCGGTGATGCGGACGGTGACCCACTCGCGCGGCACGAGCAGGAAGACCAGCAGCGCGTACAGCATCGGGAGCACGGCCGAACCGAACCCCATCGGCTGGGTGCCGGAGAACGGGAACGCCCACGCGGACACCGCGACGACCACACTCGGGCCGAGCCCCAGCGCCCACGCGCCCGGCCGCCGCTTCTGCAGGAACAGCGCCACCGCGACCAGGCCCACGAACAGGCCCGCGACCGGCGACGACATGGTGGCCAGCGCCGCCAGCGGAGCCGCGCACAGCGCCTTCGCCCAGCGCTTGTGGCGCCAGCGGTACGGCCAGCAGAACACCGCCGCCACCGCCGCGAGCGCGAACAGCGTGCCCAGGCCGAAGGTGACCCGGCCCGACGCCGCGTTGCCGAGCAGCCCGAACACACCCGCCAGCGCGGGCCACAGCGGTCTGCGGACGGCCCGGCTGCGGACCAGGATCGTCGTCAGCAGACCCGCCGAGAGCGTCCCGGCGATCATCATCGTCGTCCGCACGCCGAGCAGCGACATCAGATACGGCGACACCACGCTGTACGACACCGGGTGCATCCCGCCGTACCAGGCCAGGTTGTACGCCGAGTCGGGGTGCCGGCCGACGAACTCCGCCCAGGCGTCCTGCGCCGCGAGATCCCCGCCGCTGTTCGCGAACGTGAAGAACCAGGCGACGTGCAGCACTCCGGCGAGGGCGGTGGCGAGGAGTGCGGGGTGGCGGGCCGCGCGGTCGCGCAGGGTCCGCCTTGGGGGGTCCGGCGGGGAGCCGGGTACGCGTATTCGCGGACCGTCTCCCGGGCCCGGACCGGTGTCGTCGGTGCGTGTCGGCTCCGCAGTGGCCACCTGTTGGCGCTCCCCGTGTGCGTCTTCTCTTCTCGGCCGCGTGGTCCGTGTTCTCCGACCGTTCCCGGCAGGGTCCCCGGGAGTTTCCGTCCGCGTCCCGCACGCGGGCGGCCTGTCCCGATTCGTGACGCTAGCACGCACCCCGCCGGCGGGCTTGCGGGCCCTGCTCGACGGGGTGCGTGCGGTGCGGTGCGGGGCTCTGGCCCCTGGGCGCGGTGGCGTCAGGCGATCCGCGTCACCTTGTCCATGAAGCCGGGCTCCACCAGGTCCCGCTGGAGCGCGACCGGCACCTTGACGGCCCCGGCGACGGCCCCGTCGCCCACGGTCAGCGTGCCGACCTTCGTCCCGGCCTTCGCCGTGTGCGGCAGCTCGTCGGCGGCGAAGGACACCTTGACCTCCAGGCCCGCCCAGCCGACCGCGGTGACGTCCTCGGTGGCGACCACCGGGGTACGGCCGCCGAGGCCGTCGTCCACATAGCCGACGACGTCGCCCTTCTTCAGGATCGTCGCCGACTCCAGGGCGCCCTGCGCGGCCCGGATCAGCAGGTCGCTCTGGTGCAGCGCGGCACCGAGGATGGTGTTGTCCGCGCCACCCGCCGGCTGGCGCACCACGGCGCCGACGATGGTGTGGGTCTCGCCGCCGATCTCCTTCTTCGCGGCGAACACCAGGTTGCCGAGGGCGGAGGTGGTGGTGCCGGTCTTGATGCCGACGACGCCGTTGCTGCCGACCAGCTGGTTCCAGTTCGGGTGGTTCACGCCCTTGTAGTCGTCGTACGACATCATCGCGGCGACCTCGCGGAACGCGGGCTGGGTCATCGCGGCCTTGGCGAGCTTCACCTGGTCCACGGCCGTGGAGACCGTGGTGTCGTTCAGACCCGACGGGTCGGTGTACGTCGTGTTGGTCATCCCGAGGTCCTTCGCGGTGGCGTTCATCTTCGCCACGAAGTCCTTCTCGGAGCCCGCGTCCCAACGGGCCAGCAGCCGGGCCACGTTGTTCGCGGATGCGATGAGGATGCCCTCGAGCGCCTCACGTTCCGAGATCTGGTCGCCCGCGTACACGTTGACCGTCGACTCCTGGCCGGCCTGGGACTGGTCCTCGGCCGCCTGGTCGACCTTGATCATCGGGCCCTCCTCGCCGCTCTTCAGCGGGTGGTCCCGGAGGATGATGTACGCCGTCATCACCTTGGCGACGCTCGCGATCGGCACCGGCTTCTGCTCGCCGGACGAGCCGAACGTGCCGATGCCCTGCACGTCGAGCGCGGCCTGGCCGTTCTCCGGCCACGGGATGTCGACCTTCGAGCCGTCGAAGGTGTAGCTGTCCTGGGCGGTCAGCTGGAGCGTGGGCGTCGGCAGCGGGCGGAACGACTGGACGACCGCGAACACGATCACCAGCAGCAGCACCAGCGGCGTCCAGATCTTCACCCGGCGCACGGCGGTGCGCAGCGGGGTCTGCGGAGGCGGCGGCGTGTTCGTCAGCTCCGCCAGCAGGTCCAGCGGCGGCTTCGGCGGCAACGGCTGCTGCGTGGTCCGCTCGGGGCCGATCTGGGGGACGGCGGCGGTGACGTCGGCGGGGGCGGGGGCGCTGGAGGCCGCGGACGCGGCCGGCTCGGCGGGCTTCGCGGACTTGGCCGGTCCGCCCGGCCCGGCGGGCTTCGCGGGCGCGGCCGGACGGGACTTGCGGGCCGCCGGGTCGTCCAGCGGCTTCAGCGCGACGAACTTGCTGGTCCGCTCGGCGTCCTTGCCGGAGGCTCCGCCCTCGTCGGCCTTGTCGGCCTCCTCGTCGGCCTTCTCGTCGGCCTTCTCGGCGGGCTTCGCCTTGGCGGCGTCGCCGAGCTTGAGCATGGTGGTGGGCTGGTCGACCGCGGGCTTCGGCGGCCGTACGGCCTTGAAGACGGTGGCGGGCTGGTCGACGGAACCCTTACCGGCGTCCGGGGCGGCGCCGCCCTTGGCGTCCACCGCACCGGAGGCGGCCTTGGCCTCACCGGCCTTGGCCTTGGCGTCGGCTTCTTCGGAGACGGCGTCGGCCTTCGCGGCGACGTCGGACGGAGCGTCACCGGCGGCGCCGTCGCTCTCGGAGTCCTCGGTGCCGTCGGCGTCGGTGTCCTCGCGACCCTCGGCCTCGTCGGCGTCGCTCGCGTCGCCCTCGGCGGACTCGCCGTCCTCGGCGTCGTCCGCCGTCGCGGCCTCGGCGGTCGACCCGGCCTTCGCGGAGCCCCCCTCGCCCGCGTCGGACGCGCCCTCGGGCTCGGCGGCGTCCTCGCCCTGGGCGTCACCCCCGGCGTCACCCTCAGCCGCAGCTTTGGTCTTCTCCTCGGCCCCCTCGGCCCGACCGGTGCCGCCGACCTCATCGGCCTTCCCGGCCGCGCCGGTCTTCTCGGCCCGACCGGTCTTCTCGCTCACACCGGCCTTCTCGGCCTGGCCGGTCTCGCTGACCTCCCGGGGCCGGCCAGCCTTCTCGGCCTCCCCGGTCTTCTCGCTCGCGTCGGCCTTCTCGGCTTGGCCGGTCTTGCCGGCCTCGCCGGACTCCTCGCCCCCGTCGGCCTTCTCGGCCTTCTCGGCCTTCTCCGCCTCCCCGGTCCCCCCGGACCGCTTCGACGGCTCGGCACCGTCGGACGGGGCATCCTCGGACGGGGCATCCTCGGACGGGGCATCCTCGGACGGGGCATCCTCGGACGGGGCATCCTCGGACGGGGCATCCTCGGACGGGGCCTCGTCCGCGGAGCGGACCCACGCCGCTACCGCCGCGCGCAGCCCCTCGTCGCCCTTCTCGCCGGCGGCCTCCGCCGCGCGCTCGCGTGCCTGCGCGAGGTCCTTCGCGGAGAGGACGCGGGTGGCGGTGTCGACGGCCGCGCGGGCCACCGAGAGACGGGGATCGGCCGCCTCGCTCCTGGCCTCGGGAACCGGACCCGCGCTCCCCGACGTCGGTTCTGCCGACGACTCGCGCTGCTTCGACCTGTCGGGGGACTCGCCCGCCACCGATGCCTCCTCCATGCCGCACGCTCCCGTGCGCTACCGAACCGAACAGCCGCCCGGACACCTGGGTTCCACCGCTGTCCGAACCATGTACCAGTGTCCTGTGTGCGGGCTAAACCCAAGCGGTAGACGAGAACGACATACCTACCGGTTCCCTTACGAACCGGTCACGCACCCTCGACAGACCAATGTGAGAGGGGTCACCCTGTCATTCATCCACGCGGGGAGGCATGGATGGGCAGGAGCCGCAGAACACTTCCGGAGGAGCTTCTGCTGCTGGCACTGGACCCGGCCACGGGTACCACTGCACAGCCGCAGTCGCTCGACCTCGGTCTGGCCGGAGCACAGCTAGTGGAGCTGGCGCTGGCCGGACGGATAGCCCCAGACGGGGATCGTATCGCCGTGGTGGTACCACGGCCGACAGGAGATCCGACACTGGACAGCGCGTTGGAGCTGCTGCGCAGGCGCGGCGCTCCGGTCCGCGCCGTCCACTGGATCGGCGGGCCGCGTCTCGGGCTCCGCCAGACCTACCTCTCGCATCTGGAACGGTGCGGCATGGTGCATGCCGTCGAGGGCCAGATGTGCGGAGTGCTGCCGACGACTCGCTACCAGGCGACGGACAACGCCATCAGCCGGGAGATCAGGGCCCGGCTGGATTCCGCGATCCGCACCGGCGTTCCGCCGGACCCGCGGACCGCGGCGCTCGCCGCCCTGGCGCACGCGGTCGGCCTCGGCAAGCACCTGTATCCGGGGAACGAGGGACGCTCGTCCCGCTCCCGGCTGCGGGACCTGATCAGGCACGACCCCATGGGCGGTCTCGTGGCGCACGCCGTGATGGACGTCCAGAACGGCGTGGCGGCCCAGCCGCGCCGTGCCCCGGCGGGCCCGGCGGGCCCGGCAGGCCGACCGGCCGCCGGAGTCAGGGCGGCGGAACCCGCTCGGGGGGTTCCGGCCCAGCCGCGCCGCGCGGGCATGGCCCGTGCCGTGGCCCACTGAGCCGCAGTCAGGGCAGTACGGCACCACAGAGCCCGGTTCGGGAGCCGCGCGAGCCGCGCGGGGCGGTGGAACGCGTTCGTTGGACGACGGACGCGTCCGCCGCCCCGCGCGGACGCATGTCCGCGTGTGTGGATCTGGCGTGTACCCGCCGCATATCCGCGGTTTCCCAGCGGTAAGGACCACCTTGGTGGCAGTCTGCTCAACAGCAGATACGCAAAGTTGCAGCAGCCGGAGGTGCACGTCCCGTGGCGTCCAATGTCAATCCCACCGTCAGGCGGCGCCGGCTGGGCCAGGAGCTGCGTCGGCTCCGTGAGCTCAAGGGCATGACGGCCGAGGAGGTGGCGGAGCGGCTGCTGGTGTCGCAGTCGAAGATCAGCCGCCTGGAGAACGGCCGTCGCAGCATCAGCCAGCGCGATGTGCGCGACCTGTGCGGAGTCTACGAGGTGGAGGACCACCGCATCGTCGATTCGCTGATGCAGATGGCCAAGGACTCGCGTCAGCAGGGCTGGTGGCACTCCTTCGGCGACATCCCGTACAGCGTCTACATCGGCCTGGAGACCGACGCGGCCAGTCTGCGCGTGTACGACCCGCAGGTGGTGCCCGGTCTGCTGCAGACCCGGCAGTACGCGGAGGCGCTGATCACCGGGGCGCTGCCGGAGGCGACACCGGCCGACATCGACAAACGGGTGCAGGTGAGACTGCGCCGGCAGGAACGTATTGCCGCCGAGGAGAACCCGCTGCGGCTGTGGGCCGTGCTCGACGAGGCGGCGGTGCGCCGCGAGGTCGGCAGTAAACAGGTGATGATCGAGCAGCTGGAGTACCTGCTCGAGATGTCCCAGCTCCCGCACGTCACGGTCCAGTTGATCCCGTTCGAGATGGGCGCGCATCCCGGGGTGAGCGGCCAGTACGCGATTCTGGAGTTCCCGGACGCCGCCGATTCGAGCGTCGTCTACATCGAGGGTGTCACCAGCGACCTTTATCTGGAAAAGGCGCAGGATGTCCAGAAATACGCGGTGATGTACGAGCACCTGCGGGCGCAGGCCCTGAACGCCGACCAAACCCGGGAATTCATCTCGGAAGTGGTGAAGGACTACGCGGGTCGCAGGTGAGGCGCCGCAAAGTACACCGCCGCCCCGACCGGATGGAAGACCCGAATGGAATATGCCATCCGGTCGAGTGAATAGTCGCTCCGGAGATCCGAGTTGGCGAGTAGCGTCGATCACGCCATCAAGACAGGAACGTTGGCGCAAACGCACAACTCAGCAACTGGCTTACTGGAGCGAAAATGGCGATCAAGCAGGGCGCGACGGACACGTGGGTCAAGTCCTCCTACTCCCAGGGCAACGGCGCGTGTGTCGAGATCAAGTCCCCGGTTCCGTCGGCCATGGCCGTCCGGGACTCCAAGGTGCAGCAGGGCCCCGTGCTGGCCTTCCCCGCCGACGCGTGGAACGTCTTCGTGGCCTCGGTCAAGGCGTAACACCGGCACCACCCGCGCACCTCGCGCACCGTGCGCAGAGCCCTCTCGACGAGCCCGCCGTCCTTGCCGAGGGGGCTCGGCTCGTGTCGGCGGTCAGCCGTCAGCGCACCGGGAACGCCACATCGCACACGGGGTCGTCGGGACCCGCCGCGTCCCAGTCCGCGAAGTACACCTCGCGGCAGGCGGCGGCCGGCTCCAGCCCCCGCTCCCGGATCCACTCCTCCACCGCCTCGAAGGCGGCCAGGATCTGCGGATGCGCCACCTGCGCCTTGCCGATCCGGGTGTAGGCGAGGCGCATGGCCGGTTCCACCCGCACCCGGGTCTGCCAGTTCCGTCCGTGCACCTCGGCCCAGGCCCGGGCCGCCGCCTCGTCGGCCACCGGCACACAGGCCTCGGCGGGGCCGTCGCTCTCCATGGACACCTCGGAGTGGTAGACGACGTACGGCGCGCCGGTCAGGCCGCCGCACTCCCGGGCCGCCTCCTCCAGCCGCCCCAGTGACGTGCCGATCCAGGCGGGCAGTTCGTCCGCCAGGACGTGCCGCGTCTCGGTGATCACCACCTGCTCGGGCACCTCGACCGTCTCGACCGTGAACGTCTCGTGCATTTCGGGGTTCCCTCCCGACAGCCGTCCACAGAGGTATGCGGCGAGCGTCCGCTGCCCCGCCGTCCGCGCCTCGACGTCCGCCCAGTAGGCGGCGAGCAGCCCGGCCGCCGTACGTCCGTCCGCGGCGATCACCTCGGCGATCCGCGCCAGCGGCATGTCCAGCTGCCGCAGCAGGGCCACCAGCCGCGCCTGTTCGATCTGCGCGGCGCGGTAGTAGCGGTAGCCGCTGGTCTCGTCGACCCGGGCCGGGGTGAGCAGGCCGAGCCGGTCGTACAGCCGCAGGGCCTTGGCCGAGAGGCGGGCCCGGGCGGCGAACGTCCCGATGGTGAGCAGTTCCTCGTCCATCCGCGCATTCCTCCGTCACCGGGCGGCCTCGGCGCCCGGCGGGAAGGAGGCTCGGGCCTGCCCCAAGGGCAAGGTCAAGACCGGTCAAGACCGGCCGCCGCGGCTTCAGCCGAGCTGCGCCTCGATCGCGGCGACGACCTCCGCCGACTCCGGCTCGGTCTGCGGGGAGAACCGGGCGACGACCGCGCCGTCCCGGCCGATCAGGAACTTCTCGAAGTTCCAGCGGATGTCACCGCTGTGGCCCTCCGCGTCGGCGAAACCGGTCAGCCGCTCGTACAGCGGGTGCCGGCCCGCGCCGTTCACCTCGACCTTCTCCGTCATCGGGAAGGTCACGCCGTACGTCGCCGAGCAGAACTCGGCGATCTCCTCGGCGCTGCCCGGCTCCTGGCCGAGGAACTGGTTGCAGGGCACGCCGAGCACGGTGAACCCCCGGTCGGCGTACCGCTCCTGGAGCCGCTCCAGACCGGCGTACTGCGGGGTCAGCCCGCACTTGGAGGCCACGTTCACGACGAGCACGACCTGCCCGGCGTACTGCTTCAGGTTGGCGGGGCCGCCCTGGAGGGCGTCGATGTCGACGTCGAGGGGGGATGCGTTGGTGGTCATAGGGCGGATGCTAGCCGCGCCGGGTCCCGTCGGCCCCGGCAGCCTCGCCCTGCACGTCCCCGGCCTCCCGCGCAAGCCTTTCCCCGGCCTCCCGCGCAAGCCCTTCCCCGGCCTCCTGAGCAAGCCCTTCCCCGGCCTCCTGAGCAAGCCCTTCCCCGGCCTCCTGAGCAAGCCCCTCTCCGGGCTCCCGCGCGAGCCCTTCCCCGGGTTCCCGCCCAAGCCCTTCTCCGGCATCCCGCGCAATCTCATCCCGGGCCTCCCGCCCGAGCCCTTCCCCGGCCGCCCGTACGAGGACATCGCCCGCCGCCGTCCGCGTGTACAGCACCGACCGGCCGACCCGCCGCCGCTCGACCAGACCCGCGTCGCGCAGCACCCGCAGATGCCGGCCGACCGAGCCGAGGGCCTGCCCGGTCACGGCCGTCAACTGGGTGGTGCTCAGCGGGGAGTCCAGCAGGACGAGGACGGCGGCCCGGGCGCGGCCGAGGAGGGCGGCGAGGCTCGCGGGCGCGGGCCGGGAGGGGCTGTCGGTGAGCGGTCCGGCGCACGGGTAGACGACGGCGTACCGCTGCCGCTCCGGCTCCTCCCACGACACCCAGCCGGTGCGCGGGGTGACGGGGACGAGGACGAGTTCGGCACCGGAGATGTCGCGGGGCGGGTACTCGTGCGGATTGACCTGGAAGCGGCTGGCGCCCAGCCAGCGGGTGCCGGGCCGCAACGCGTCCAGCACCGCCGCCCAGCCGCCCTCGCCCATCCGCGCGGTCCGGGCGACCACGTCGGCCTCCAGCACGCGGCGACGCGGGCCCAGTACGGCCGTACGGTCTCGGTCCACACGTAGGTGAGGAGCGCCGCCGCCCGCTCGGGCAGGTCGTCGCGGTCCAGCTCGGCGGGGAGCGGGCCGGCGAGGGAGAGGCGCAGATGGGCGCGGGCCGCGTCCGGGTCGGTGGCGCGGACCCGGGCGACCGCCCGCGCGAAGTCCTCGCCGTCCCGCGGCGTGGGGGTGAGGAAGTCGGCGATCCAGTCCCGGCCGAGCCCGGCGCGCACCAGCCGAGCGGTCACCGGGTCGGCGGCCAGGCGGGCGCGGTAGCCGGGCAGGTGGGCGCGCAGCCACGCCTGCTCGCCCGGATGGGCTCCGGCCGCGGCGTGCAGCAGCTTCAGGCTCGCGAAGGTCTCGGCGTACGGGGAGAGCAGGAACCGGCTGCGGGCGAGGGTGTCCGCGTCGACCTGCCACCAGCCCATGACGCCCCCCGGTAGCTTTCGCGTGTGCGCGAAACGATAACGGGGCTGTCGGCAGGCGCCCGAGACTCCCCGCATGCGCACCTCACCCGGCTACGCAAGCCTGTTCCGCACCCCCGAGTTCACTCCCCTCTTCCTCTGCTCCGCCGCCCAGACCGCCGCGCAGACGCTCGGCGGGCTCGCGCTCGGCACGCTGGTGTTCCGGGCGACCGAGTCGCCGCTGCTGGCGGCGGTGAGCATGTTCGGCCCGTCGCTCGCCCAGGTCGTCGGCGCCACCTTCCTGCTGTCCGGCTCGGACCGGCTGCCGCCGCGCGCCACGCTCACCGGAGTGGCACTCGCGTTCGCGGCCGGTACGGCGGTGCTCGCGCTGCCCGGACTGCCGGTGGCGGCGGTGTTCGCGGTCGTCCTCGTACAGGGGCTGGTGGCCTCGCTGGGCGGGGGAGTGCGGTGGGGACTGCTGACCGAGATCCTCTCCAAGGAGCGCTATCTGCTGGGGCGTTCGCTCTTCAACATGATGAGCGGGCTCGCGCAGATCGGCGGCTACGCGGCCGGCGGCGTCCTGGTCGCCGTCCTGACACCGCGCGCCGCGCTGCTGCTGGCGGCGGTGCTGTACGCCGGGGCGGCGCTCGGCCTGCGGCTGGGGCTCACCGACCGCCCGCCGCGCGCCACCGGCCGCCCCTCGGTACGGGCGACCCGGCGGGCCAACGCGCTGCTGTGGTCGTCCCGTCCCCGCCGCCGCCTGTTCCTCGCCCTGTGGGTGCCCAACGGTCTGATCGTCGGCTGTGAATCGCTGTACGTCTCCTACGCGCCCGGGGCCGCCGGGACGCTGTTCGCCTGCGCGGCGCTGGGCATGTTCGCCGGGGACGTCACGGTCGGCCGGCTGGTGCCACCGGGGCGGCGGGCCAGGCTCGGGGTGCCGCTGCTGCTGGTGCTGGCCGGCCCGTACCTGCTGTTCTTCCTGCGCCCACCGGTGCCGCTCGCGGCCGTGCTGGTCCTGGTGGCGTCCGCCGGCTTCGGAGCGAGCCTTGTACAGCAGGAACGGCTCGTCGCCCTCACCCCCACCGAACTCTCCGGCCACGCCCTGGGCCTGCACTCCGCGGGCATGCTCACCGCCCAGGGCGTGAGCGCGGCGCTGGCCGGGGCCGTGGCCCAACTGACCTCCCCGGCGGTGGCGATGACGGCGATGGCGGTCGCGTCGACGGCCGTGACGGGGATGCTGGCGCGGGGACTGCGCGCGGCGGACGCCCGAGGCGACCGCCAGGTGGAGAACTCGGTGAGCTGAACGCGGGCCGGAGGAACCGGGACGTGCTAAGCACGCGGCTCCGGCTCGAGGAACACCTGTGGGACCTCGTTGTCCGCGACCACGCGTCCGAGGAGCGCCGCCAGCTGCTCCCGCTCGGCGGGGGCGAGACCCGACGGCAGCTCCGCGATGCGGCGGCAGGTCGCGTCGTAGAACTCCCTGGCGAGCGCCGCGCCCTCCTCGGTCAGGCTCACCCGCACGGCCCGCTTGTCCCGCGGGTCGGCCTCGCGGCGGACCAGGCCGCGCTGCACGGTGCGGTCCACCAGCCCGGTCAGGCTGGACTTGGCCAGGCCGAGCATCGAGCCCAGCTCGGACATGCCGTACGGCTGCGGCATCAGCACACACAGCAGCTGGCCCTGCTGCGGGGTCAGCCCGTACCGACGGCCCGACTCGGCGTACACGGCGTCCACCAGGAACGCCGACCGCACCAGCGCGGCCACGATGCCCATCTGCTCACCTGCGGCTACGGCTTCGCCCATTCGGCCAGGGTACCGAGGCCGGACACCGGCGGGGCCGGCCGGCAGGGGTGCTCCGGTCCGCAGCCGGGCGGGACGAGGCGCCGGTGGCGGGCATCCGGACGTACGCGTACACACAGCCCGCCAGGGCCGACAGGAGCATGAACCCGATGGCCCAGGAGTCCTTGGCGCTGTGGACGGCGCCCATCACCAGCGGCGGGCGGGACGAACCCGCCGAGACCGCCCACCGCGCCCGGCGAACACCGAACCGCCGACGATGCCGAGCCCGACCCCCGCCGGCTCCCTCGCCCTCTCCGGCACCTCCGCCACCTCACTCACCGCTCCGCGGACACAGCCTTCCGCACATCCTCGCCGAGCGCCCGTTCCGTGATCTGACCCGCACGCGGTGGTACAGCGCCGGGTGAACTACACTTCTCCATGGATTTATGGAGGATGCCGTGCCGGACACCGGTCCCACCCACCCGAAGAACCGCCTCTACGACGCGTTCGCCGCCAGTGGCAAGGCGCTGGCCAGCGGAAAGCGGCTGGAGCTGCTCGATCTGCTGGCGCAGGGCGAGCGCACCGTGGACGCGCTCGCGAAGGCCGCCGGACTGAACCTGACGACCGCGTCGGCGCACCTCCAGACGCTCAAGCAGGCCGGCTTCGTCGCCACCCGCCGCGAAGGCACCCGGGTCCACTACCGCCTCGCCGGCGACGACGTGGCCCAGCTCTTCGCGCTGCTGCGCAAGGTCGCAGAGCGCCACCAGGCGGCCGTATCCGCCGCGCGCGACGCCTACCTCGGGGACGACGGCGCCGCGGAGGTCACCCGCGAGGAGCTGCGCGCCCGGGTCGCGGCCGGCGACGTGGTGGTGCTGGACGTCCGCCCGGTGGAGGAGTACCGCGCGGGACACATCCCCGGCGCCCTCTCCATCCCCGTCGGCGAACTGGCCGAGCGCATCGGCGAGCTGCCCGAGGACACCGAGATCGTCGTCTACTGCCGGGGCGAGTACTGCGTCCTCGCCCACGACGCCGTACGCCTCCTCACCGACCGCGGCCGCCGGGCGATCCGCCTCGACGACGGCATGCTGGAGTGGCGCCTGGCCGATCTGCCGGTCGCCGCCGGGGACCCGGCATGACCGGCGCCAGGCGCGACCCCGCGACGACGGCCACCGCCCCCGCCGACGGGATATCCGCGTCCGGCGCGGCCCAGCGCCGCATCCTCACCGTCCTCGTCGTCTCCCAGGTCCTCAGCGGCGCCGGCCTCGCCGCCGGCATCACCGTCGGCGCCCTGCTCGCCCAGGACATGCTGGACTCCACCGGCCTCGCCGGCCTGCCCAGCGCCCTGTTCACCGCGGGCTCCGCCCTCGCCGCGGTCGCGGTCGGCCGTATCTCCCAGGCGCGCGGACGCCGCCCGGGACTGGCCGTCGGCTACCTCGCCGGCGCGGTCGGCGCCGCCGCGGTCATCGCCGCCGCCGTCGCCGACAACGCCCCGCTCCTCTTCGTCGCCCTCTTCGTCTACGGCGCCGGTACGGCGACCAACCTCCAGGCCCGGTACGCCGGCGCCGACCTCGCCGCCCCCGCGCACCGCGGGCGCGCCGTCTCCACCGTGCTGGTCGCCACCACCCTCGGCGGCGTCATCGGCCCCAACCTCGCCGCACCCACCGGAGACCTCGCCGCCGCTCTCGGCGTCCCCCGCCTCGCCGGCCCGTTCCTCCTCGCGGGTGCCGCGTACGCCCTGGCCGCGCTGGTCCTGGCCGTATGGCTGCGCCCGGACCCCCTCCTGCTCGCCCGCACCCTCGACCGGCAGGGCACGGCGACGCCCGAACAGCCCCCCGCCGGACCCGGATCGCGGCGCGCCCCCGGTGTCGTGCTCGGCGCACTGATCATGATCCTCACCCAGCTGGTGATGGTGGCGATCATGACGATGACGCCGGTCCACATGCAGCACCACGGCCACGGCACCGCGGCCGCCGGCCTCGTCATCGCGATCCACGTCGGCGCGATGTACCTGCCGTCTCCCCTCACCGGCTGGCTGGTCGACCGCTTCGGCCGCCTCCCGATCGCCGCCGCCTCCGGAGTCACCCTCCTGGCCGCAGGCATCCTCGCCGCCACCGCCCCCGGTGACTCGGTCGCCCCGCTGGCGCTCGCGCTCGCCCTGCTCGGCCTCGGCTGGAACTTCGGCCTGGTCTCCGGCACCGCGATCATCACCGACGCCGTACCGCTGGCCAACCGGGCGAGGACGCAGGGCCTGGTGGACGTCTCGATCGCCATCGCGGGCGCCACGGGCGGCCTCGCCTCCGGCGCGGTGGTCGCGGCCGCGAGCTACCCGGTCCTCGCCCTGGCCGGCGGCGTCCTGTCCCTGGCCGTCCTCCCCGCCGTCGCGGCGACGGCACACCGCCGCTGAAGCGGAGCCTGAACACCCCGCGCCGCCGCCCCCTTGCCGCTACCTATCGAAAAACGATAGATTCCCATCGAGAGTCGATGGTGTACGCCGTGTGCAGACGCGCGCAGGCGTGCCCGAGGCGTGGGCTGACGGAAGCTGACGTCAGACGAGGAGGAGGGAAGGCGATGGGAAAACTGACGGTGCTGGCGCTGCGCGCGGTGCTCGTGGGGCTGCTCGCCGGTTCGGTGTTCGTGCAGGCGGTGATGGTCCCGCTGCTGGCCGCCGACATGGGTGACTTCGGCCGGCGCACCCCGGTCGTGGTGATCGTGCTGCTGGGACTGGTGACGGCCCAGGTCGTCCTGGTCTGCGTATGGCGGCTGGTGACGATGGTGCGCCGGGGGACCGTCTTCTCCCATGGCGCCTTCCGCTACGTCCACATCGTGATCGGCGCGATGACGGCCGCCGCGCTCCTGATCTTCACCCTCGGTGTCGTCCTCGCGCCGGGCGAGGCCGTGGCCCCGGGCATCGTGCTCCTGATCGGCGGCGTAGGCCTGGCCGTCCTCGGCGTCGCGCTCATCGTCCTGGTGCTGCGCATGCTGCTCGCCCAGGCGGTGGCCCGCGACGTCGAGGCGGCGCGGATGCGGGCCGAGCTGGCCGAGGTGATCTGATGCCGATCGTCGTCGACATCGACGTGATGCTCGCCCGGCGCAAGATGTCCGTGGGCGAACTCGCCGAACGCGTCGGCATCACCCCCGCCAACCTGGCCGTCCTCAAGAACGGCCGCGCCAAGGCGGTCCGCTTCACCACGCTCGCGGCACTGTGCGAGGTGCTGGACTGCCAGCCGGGCGACCTGCTGCGCTGGGAGCCGGAGGAGGGACAGGGGGACGACTCGGCGCCCGCGGGCACGGCAAGTGGCGCACATCACACCTGAGTTCCCCACTCTCATTGCCGATGCGGCCCCCTCCCGAGACCGAGAAGGGAAGGTGACAACCGCGAGCGCAAGGAGAGCACCCGTGTCCCGCATCGACGACGACCCGCACCCGGCGGTGACCACAGGCACCGGTAGCCCCACCGGCACCGCCGAGATCCCCACCGGCACGGTCGGCCTCACCGGCGCCGACAGCCCTACCGGCGCCGGGAGCTCCGCGGCGGGCAGCAGTGCGGACGCCCGGCGCGACCGTCAGGCGTCCGGCCTGCCGTGGAGCGGAGGCAACGTCCTCACGATCGACACCGACGGCACCGCCTTCGTGGACCGCAGGGCCAGGCCCGGCATGACGGGCGTGTGGACGATCGCCGCCCCGGCCGGCACCCGCAGTGTCACCTCCGCGCTGCCCCTGCACAACGCGCTCGACGTCCCCGCGTACCGCGCCCTGGAGGCACGGGAATGGGCGCTCGGCCACGACCAGTGTTCCGGCTGCGGCGGCTCCGAGACGTTCGTCAGCCACCACCTCGTCCTGCCCTGCGGACCGCGCTGGGACCAGGCGGTCCGCACGGCCCTCATCGGCGACTGGACGGCCCCGCTGCACGAGGGCGGCCGCATCGGCCCGGAGGTCATCGGCCGCATCAAGTCGGAGGCCAGGGCCATCCACCGCCAACTGGTGCCGGTATGGCGCCGCCGGGTACGCGGCTCCCGGGTTCTCCTCCTCGAAACCCCGCTCGCCGAGGACCTGACCCTGCTCGACCTCGTCGCCGGCGAACTCCGCATGGACGACCTGGTCTTCGAGTCCGCCTTCGATGACGAACGCGTCAACGCGGTCCTCACCGGCCTCGACCCCGCCGAACGCCGCGTCGCCATGGCCTGGGCGCACCCCTCCATCGCCGACTGGACGGAGGCGGCCCGCTACGCCGGCGCCGCGAACCCGTCGGCGTACGGCGAACGCGTACGCCGCAAACTCAAGCGCCTCGGCACCCACCACACCTCCCGGACCCAGGCGGCCGCAGCCACCCGCACCCGGGCGGCCACCATCACCGGCCCCCAGGCGGCCGCAGTCACCCGCGAAGGCCGCCCGTCATGACCCTCACGGCCCTCCTCCTCACCCTCCTCCTGACCACGGTCACCCTCCTCCTGGGCGCCGCCGTCCTGGCCTTGCTCTTGACCCGCCCGAACTGGTGCGGTCCGGTGACCGGGGCGCTGGCCGCGATGGCCCTCCTGGCCACCGCGATCGGCCTCGCCGTGACCGCCGCAGCTCACGGCAGACCGTAGAGGCCGGACCGCCAAGACGACCAAGAATGATCAGTGAGCGGGGGTTGCCGCGCCGCTCTCAGGACCGAGCTGGGACGGGTTCAGCCGGGCGGCTCGGTCCGGGCCGCGTCAGGCGGGGTGGGGACGACACCTGGGAGTGGGGCCATCACCCATTGCTCGTTCTCCCAGGTGATGGTCTCGGTGACGTGGATGCGGACGGGGCGATGCTTGGCCCCGGCTGTGCCGGTTATGTCCACCTTCCACACGCCCGCGAAGTCAGAGCTGCGCGTCCACCGGACGTCCCAGTCCTGTCCCCCATACGCCCTGATCCGGGCTTCGGCGTCCGCGGAGCCACGGGGATGGTTCTGGAGAAGCGCAGCCAACCCGTCCTCGTCCGACGCGTTGAGCAGCTGTACGTACTCGCGCAGGAAACGGTCTTGATCCGCCGCGTCGGGTTTCGTTGTCGCGGATCCGGGCCCGCCTCCGCACGCGGTGAGCAACACGGCACACACCACAGCCATCAGCAGCCCGACACGATGCCGCGATGAGCGGCGTCGGCTTTCGTCAGCTGCGCACGACGTAGTACGCCGCGCAGCTGCACTGAGCCGCAATGCTCTTCACCGACTTCCGGTAAGTGTTGGCCCGGTCCGCGCCACGCCCTGTCACGTTCCGCGTACTTGGAAGTGGCAAACGTCAACCCCCGCTCGCCCGAGCTCTGTTCGCAACCGTGTACGGTCCGAACGGCACCTGGCACGGCTCTGTGGGGGAACGTTGGATCTTCGGCATCAGACGGCGAACTTCGTCAACGCGTCCTGGTGCATGGTGGGGCTGCGTGACCTGATCTACGAAATGCTTGGCCTGCTCTTCAAAGAGCTCAGCGCGAACGGTGGCATGGCCGGCGACGGCGAGGCCGGCCGGGCTTTCGCCAAGGTCTACAAGGAAGCCGTCAACACGGTGTTCGACAAGGCCGGCTTCGCTCACCAGGTCATGGCCAACGGCGCCGGCGCTCTGCTCAAGGCGGCCGAGGAGTTCCTGAAGCAGGAAGACAAGGTCGCGGCACAGCTCCTCGGCCAGAGCCCGCAGGGGCCGGGGATCGGCCCGCAGCCGTCCGGCCCCGACTGCAACCCGCGAGCCAGCCACAAGGCGGAGGACCTCCCCGAGGTCGTCGGCGAAACCAGCGGTGTCGACCAGTACCTGTTCAACGAGCGCTTCCTCGGGCAGCCGCAGAAACTCCGTGCCGTCGCAAAGGCATGGCGTGAAGCGTCCAAGATCCTCGAGGACGCGTACTGGGACTCCGACACCGCATGGAAGGCCGCGAACCTTGACCAGGTCGGCGAGACCGCGGACGCGGTCGAGGGCTTCTTCAAGAAGTTCGTCGGCAAGAACCCGCCATCCGGTGAGGTCAGCGAGGAAGAGACCCTCATGGCCAATCTGCCTGTGGCCTGCAAAATGATCGCCAACGCCTGCGACGCCTACGCCGATCACATAGAGACCGCCAAGCAGCGGCTGCCGTACGAGGAGACCTCGCCCACCGGCGAATTTCTCTGGCCGTGGGAGCAGCCGAGGTTCGGAGGTGACGGCCGCGACGGCGGTCTGCACGAGCTCATCGCCGGTGACCTGCGGATCGCGGCGCTGGGCAAGATCCCGGCGGCCCTGGACAGCTCGAAGTCACGCGTGCCCATGCCGCAGCCGGACAACGGCGGCTTCGTTCCCGGCCTGCCGCCGTTCCTGGGCCCGCTGATCCGGGTTCCGACCCTGGTCCCGGTCGCCTACCGCCCCGCCAACGGCCCTCGCGTCCAGCCCATTCCTCCCGCCACGCCGGCCGACCCGCGCTTTCCACCGCTCACGGCCGCGGAGCGGCAGAACTTCCAGACCTGGCTGAACTCCCTGCGCCAAGGAGACGTTTCGGGCGGCAGACCGGCCGAGGTCGCCTACCAGAGGCGCGTGGCCTGCTGGTAATCCGTGCTCACCGGTGCGCTCCTGTACCTACTTCTCCGCGGCCAGCTGCGCCGCGACCTCCTGGTACGGGACGGCGTAGTGCATCGCCGCGTCGCGGGTCATGGCGTACCGCAGCACGGCGGCCGGTTCCCGGATCAACTCGACGTCGAGGAGGTAAGGCTGCCCCGGTGTGGGCGGCGAGTCGATGATGCGAACCCGCTCGAACCGCTTGCCCAGGGTTGTCTGTTCGCGGCGCTCGGCACACCAGGCGGCATCCACGCCGGCCCAGTCCACGGTCTCGCCGCGGACGAACTGGGCGTACGTGCTGGTGGCCTCGTCGGAGGCGTACCGACGACGGGTCTCCAACCGCCAAGCGGTGTGCTCGAACTGCGTGAACAGCCGGTCGAACTCGTCCAGTCCGATGATGTCGGGCACGCGCTGAACCTTCTTCGGGCCGAAGTCGGCGAGGAGTTCCCGCGGGACTACGACCGGCACCTTACCGTCGCCCAGGTGACGCAGCTGGGCGATCTCTCCCGGGTCGGTCAGCGGCGGCCCGTGCACGATCACCTCACCGGAGTCGAGATCTTCGTGGATGGACGGGCACCCGTTCACCCCGCTGCCCGTACCGTTGAACCGCAGTCGACGAGCCATGGCTACTCCTTCGCCGTACCGGTGGAGCTCCCAGCGTCCACGACAGGCACCCTGTCCGATCGGCGTTCCGAGTAGCGTCGTCCGCAACTCGGCGCAACTGAGCCAGGATTGTGTGCAACTATCCGCAACTGCGATGGTGCCCGTCTGACCGCCCCACCTAACGTCCCGGCATGGTCACCACCTCAGACGACGTGGACAACGTCGACGCCTTCGCCGCTGTGGAGTCTCTCCGTGCCGCGCTCGGCGGCGCCGGGATCGTGTTGGCGTCCCCCGCCGCGGATCCGGCCACGCCGAGTCGCTCTCTTGTCGACCTCGGCCGCGTTCGCGCCGACGTCGCCATGCGGCTCGCGCACCCACTCCACCAGAAGGAGCCCGGCCACATGACCACGACCCTGCCGATCGACACGCGCCTCCTGCGTGAAGCCGCGCGCCACCTGCTCGCGGAGGACGCCGACCTGCCCCCCCGAGACCGAACTGGACTCGCTGACACTTCAGTTGCGCGGCCACCTCGCGCTGACCATTCCGGTCGTGGAGGACTTGGCCGAGCGGTTCCCCGAGGACGACGTGCCGCGTGCCTGCGCGCACTCCGCCGTCATGGCCGCCCGCGTCCGCCTCAACCGCGAGCCCGGTCGCACCTTCCCGTCCCGGATCGCGTATGCGCAGCGGCTGGCCCGCTCCGTCAACGCCCTGTGCGACCACTACGAGAACTTGAGCAGCAAGCAGCCCGCCATCATCGACCCGGGCACCGCCGCGTTCCTGCGCCTGGCGGACCACTGCCTCACCTGCCCGACCTGCCAGACCAGGGACGAGGAGACCGGCGCCAACGCCAACCTGCCATGCCCGGACGCCGCCCAGCTTTACGAGCCGTACCGCCGAGCGGTGCAGTGGCCGGCCGCCGCGCCGGGCCGGAGGCTGCCGTGACGCCCCGGGCGGTCCACCTCGGTCTGCCCCTCGCCTGGCCCGCCCCACCACCGGCCTGCGAGGTCTGCCAGGCCCTCGCCCGACAACGCACCCAAGCGGCAGCAGACGGTGATCACTCGCGGGTCAGCGACTGCAACGTGGAGATCCGCAACCATCACCCGGCACCACCCGCGTAGCTCCCGCTCCCGGCAGCAATGCCGACCGCGCCGACAGCGGATGAGGCCACCCACCCCCGAGGATGGCCGCCGCGAGGCCCGACCTCCGTGCCGATCACGTCGCGGAGGCGGAGCCGGGTCCACGCTCTCAGGTTGCGAAGCTGAGATGATCCAGGGCTTGCTGCGGTGGTCCGAGCGGAGCTTCATGCTTCATCGGACTCGAGGGTCACCCAGGGGCGGCAAGTACCCGGCCCCGAAAGGGTTTCAGTCGATCCTTACGCAGTAGACGAACGGTACGCTGGCCGTGCTTCGACCCGAGGTCAGATCGACAGCCTGAACACGGGAGTTGGGGTTTCCGGGAGCGCAGCGTCCGGGGAAGCCGGGGACGAAACCGAAACTCCCGCCAGCGTATCCAGAGTGCCTGACGGCCGTGACCGTCCAAATCCTGCTGACTGCGCCGGAGAACACGAGGCGGACCGGGCTGTTTATGTTGAAGTGGTCGCCGCTGACCTTGAGGGCGCCGTTTTCCGAAGTGATCCACACCCGCACCGCCAACCGCCGGTCATCAGCCCGACTGTTGTCGTATCGCGCCTGCGCGCGGGTCTGCGGGGTCACGCAGGTGTGGTCGCCGGAACCCCATGCCTCACGCCAGACATAGCCCTGCCTGCAGTAGCCGTTCGGGAGGGTCCTACCGGGGGCCAGAGCGTTGTCGTTGGCGGTGGCCGTACGCGTCTGCGGCGTGACGCACACGACATCGCCGGCACGCGCTTCCCTCCAGACATATCCCTGTCTGCAGGTGTTGGGCCCGTAGTCCTGAGCGTTGGCGGCCGACGGTGCGGATAGTCCGCCGCCGATCCCGGCGGCAACCACCATCGCCGAGGCCATAAAGCGCCTGAACATGGTTATACCTCCAGTTTCGAGGTCGCTATGGTTTTATCGTCCGTTTTCGCTGCGGAATCATCAAATCCTGGGAATGGAAGTCCGATCAGGCCTGAATGAGAGTCAGATCAGGTCTTAACGTGCGAAGCCGCCCGACTCGGCCATCCGCAGGAGTGCCAAGCACGCGGAATCATCGCCGCGACGTCGGACACCGTTGCGGCAGCATGGGGGATCGCATCTCCCGGATGCACATTGCTCGGTGGATCGAGGCTTGGGGTAAAAGGCTTTCTCATCACCTGCAGCCGGTCCCAGCATCGGCGCCGGATTCAGTTCCCGCCGTCGCGTGCCTGTAAGGGGCCTGCTGGTGACCCAAGTTTCATCGCACTGCATCGGGGCCTCAGGTCTAACGCGCGGGTTACCAGGTGACGGCCCTAATGACGAGGTTAATCACTGTGGCATGTGTCTTGCATCTCGGAGGGCGGTCCGTCCGTCATAGAGCGGTACCTAGCAGGCGCGTTGCATCGTCGGCACGGTGTTTCAGGGCGTCTTCCAGGTAGATCATGGCCCGCAACCGGCCCAGCGATCCGCGGATGGCCCTGGAATGCTCTCTTCGCAGCGCCGTTGCATTTTCAATGAGTTGACCTTCAGTGGTTCCTCAACTCAACCTGCGCTCGTAGTAGATTTCCGAGAAACCATAGATTTCACGGCTGTATGCCTCGACCTCGTGCCGAATAGAGGGCGAGGTCGTCGGGGGAGATCTCGCCGTCCGGCCCGGGGGCTGCGACCAGGAGTCGGATCGGGGCGTTGACCTGGCAGCAGGCCGTGAGGGTGAGGGGGTCGGTGAGTGGGCTCTTGATTGGTGCGTCGGGGGATCGTCCCCCCCGGAGACCACTGCCGTCTCCTGGGCCGCAGGGTGGCAAGCTGTGCCGATGAGCGACTACCGCCTGTGGCTCGCTGCGCTCCCGGAGCCCCTTGCCGAGGCCGACGCGCGGGTCTACTGGAATCTCAAGGACCCGACCCCTGCCCTCACCGAAGCGCTGGCCGGTGCGGCTTACTTCTACGTCGGCTCCTGGCAGGAGGCGCACGTGTCCGAGCACCCCCGGTCGGGGCGCAGCCCAGCGGTGCGGCTGTTCGACTGGCTGTTTCTGCGAGGAACGATCGACCGTTATCAGGCCCCCATGCTGGACCCGCGGCTGCGGGACGAACTGAGCGCTCTCTACCGGCCGCGTCCAGACGATCTGCCGTCCGAGTCCGTGGCCGCCCATGAGCTGGAGAGCTTCCTGGCTGGGCACATGTCCTGGTGCCTGCTCCCTGAGGAGACACCGCCGCTGCAGTGACGCCGCTGCAGTGACCGGCCTCGTGGATGGCAAAGGCCCCGGACCGGGATCGGTCCGGGGCCTTTGCCCTGTTCAGTGATGTGCCCCCGGCAGGATTCGAACCTGCGACACCCGCTTTAGGAGAGCGGTGCTCTATCCCCTGAGCTACGAAGGCAGTGGTGTGGGCGGGCCGTGGGGCCTGCGTCACCGCGGCCAGTGTAGCGGGTGGCGGATCAGGGGGTGGGGGGAGCGGGGGAGGGCGGGACGTCAGCTTCTCGTGACTCTGATCGTGTGCCCGTCGTCGTCCTCGTCCGCCGACTCCACCGAGATGCGGATGCCGTGCCGCGGGTCCTTGAAGGTCTCGCCGGGGGAGAAGGGGGCGTCGGAGAGCTCGGCGTGGACGTTGGGGCTGCGGGTGCAGCCGCCGCTGTCGCGGCGGGAGTCGTAGACGGTGACCGGGCCCTGGCCGGTGTCCACCGTCGCGTCGACCTTGTAGATGAGGATGCCGGGGCGGCACACCGCCTCGTCGTTGCCCTCGCGGGTGCGCAGCTCTACGGCGTAGCCGGTGCGGCGGTCGAGGGGGACGAAGACGAGTTTCGGGCCGCCGGGGCGGGCGAGCGGGGTGAGGGTGTGCTCGGTGGTGCCGGGGCGGGCGGCGCAGGCGACCTGGGTCGCGTCCAGCCAGCCCAGCTTCCACTTGTGCCAGCCGAGCAGGTCGTTGTTGGCGCCCCAGTCCTCGCTCATGATGTCCCAGTGGCCGACGGCGCCGCCGCCCTCCTGGGTGTAGAGGTCGGGCAGGCCGAAGACGTGCCCGTTCTCGTGGGGCAGGACGCGGTAGCCGGTGCGCGCGTAGGAGCCGGAGCCGTCGTCCTGGCGGGAGTAGACGAAGGACGCGTTCGCGACCGGCACCCCGTCCGCCGTGGGCGCCTCCGCGTTGCCGGCGAAGGTCACCGACAGGACCGTGTCCAGGGCGGACGGGCCCGCGTTCGGGGTCACCAGCACGTTCAGGAGGTCGTACGACCGGAAGTCCACCTTGGGATCGGCCGCGGCCACGATGTCCTGGACCAGCTTGCGGTAGCCGGGGTCGAAGGGCGCGCCGCGCTCTATGCCGTACTCCTCGAAGGTCCGCGGCATGCGCAGCCAGTCGCGGATGGGGGTGTCCGCGCGGTAGTCCAGGCGGCCGTAGGAGCTGGTGCGGAACCACTCCCGGGTCTGCGGGAAGAACTCGCGGTAGCGGTCCAGCGCCTTGCCGCTGCCCGGCGCGTCCGCGAAGTCGATCATCAGGGTGAGCGCGCGGACCGTGCCGGTGGAGGGGGAGTAGCCGTTGGGGGTGGGGATGCCCTCCGACATCTGGACGTCCCGGTCGCTGCGGATCATGCAGGGGGCCAGGGCGGAGGACTCGGCCGCGCTGATCGGGCGGGCGCCGGCCGTCGCCGGGCCGTCGGTGAGCCGGCCGCCGGCCGCCGAGGTGCAGACCGCCGCCGTCAGCGCGGTCACCGCCGTCAGGGCCAGGGCGCGCCTGCCGCGCCGTACCGCGCCTCCGCCGCGTCGTGCCCCGCCCGCCCCGTGCCGCCGGTCTCCGAGGCCGGGGACGGCACCGTGTCGTACCGGGCGTATCCGACGGCTGGACGGCTGCGGCTGCATGCATGGACCTCTCGCTCCAGGCAGCCGCCGTTCTCCGGCTGCACCCTTGCGATCACCCTCGGCCGGGCGTGGCGCGGGCGCGCGCTGGAGGAGCCGATCGTGGGTTTCTCACGCGTAGGTGCGTGATCCAGGTCACATGAAGTTCTCGCCTCGGCGGGAAATAAGCGGGGAGCCGATCCCCGTTTAACCATGCGTCCGAGCGAAACGGGGACTCGGTCCCCGGATCGCCTCAGCCACAGCCACGTTCTTGGAGTACGCCGTGCAGACCGCCACCCCCGCGCGCCGCAAGGCGGCCCGGCCGCGCGCCGACGCCCTGCGCAACCGGGAGCGGATCGTCACCGCCGCCCGGGAGATGTTCGTCGAGTTCGGCCCCGACGTGCCGCTCGACGAGATCGCCCGCCGTGCCGGCGTCGGCAACGCCACGGTGTACCGCAACTTCCCGGACCGCGACGCGCTGGTCCGCGAGGTCGTCTGCGCGGTCATCGACCGTACGGTGCGGGCGGCCGAGCGGGCGCTCGCGGAGACCGGGGACGCCTTCACGGCCCTGGAGCGCATCGCGCACGCCGCCGCCGACGAGCGGATCAGCGCCCTGTGTCCCATGGTCACCAGCACGTTCGACCAGAACCACCCGGACCTGGAGGCCGCGCGTCTGCGGTTCGAGAGGCTGGTCGGGGAGGTCATGGACCGCGCCAAGGCGGCCGGGCAGCTCCGTCCCGACGTCGGTGTCGGCGACCTGATGATCGGTGTCGCCCAGCTCAGCCGGCCCCCCGCCGGGACCGTCTGCATGAGCGTCGACCGCTTCGTCCACCGCCATCTTCAGCTGTACCTGGACGGACTGCGGGCTCCGGCCCCCTCCACGCTCCCGGGTACGGCCGTGACCCTGGAGGACCTGCGCCGGCCCTGACACACACGGATACGCATCCCATCCCTTCCGTTCACTCTCACTCGTCCGGCCGTCGATGGTGACGCGTCGTTCCTAGGCCATTCCCAGGCCACGGCCATTCCTTCTCCGGCCCCTGGGGCCGCCTCCTTTCCGTTCTCACAAGCCTCTTCTCCAGCTTCTTCTCCAGCTCCATCACCAGCTTCTTCACCAGCTTCCTCTCCGTCACGAAGTTCCGAAGTGGGTACCTCCATGTCTCAGACAGCCGCCAAGGCTTCCGCCATACCCGCCCCCGCGCCCGACCCCGGGCGCTGGAGAGCGCTCATCTTCATCGCGCTCGCCCAGCTGATGGTCGTGCTCGACGCGACCATCGTGAACATCGCCCTGCCCTCCGCCCAGCAGGACCTGGGCATCTCGGACGGCAACCGCCAGTGGGTGGTCACGGCGTACGCCCTCGCCTTCGGCGGTCTGCTGCTGTTCGGCGGCCGGATCGCGGACCTGTGGGGCCGTAAGCGCGCCTTCGTCGTCGGTCTGGCCGGCTTCGCCGTGGCCTCCGCGCTGGGCGGTGCCGCCACCAACGAGGCGATGATGTTCGGCGCCCGCGCCCTCCAGGGTGTCTTCGGCGCCCTGCTCGCGCCCGCCGCGCTCTCGCTGCTCGCGGTGATGTTCACCGACGCCAAGGAACGCGCCAAGGCGTTCGGCATCTACGGTGCGATCGCCGGTGGCGGTGGCGCCGTCGGTCTGATCCTCGGCGGGTTCCTCACCGAGTACCTGGACTGGCGCTGGACGTTCTTCGTCAACATCCCGTTCGCGGTGGCCGCCGCGGCCGGTGCCTGGTTCGTCATCCGTGAGCCGGAGGGCGGCCGCAACCGCAACCCGCTCGACATCCCCGGTGTCCTGCTGTCGACGCTCGGCCTGGTCGCGCTGGTCTACGGCTTCACCCGCGCCGAGTCCGAGGGCTGGAGCGACAGCGTCACGATCGGCATGTTCGTCGGCTCGGCCGTGCTGCTGCTCGCGTTCGTGCTGGTCGAGGCGAAGGTGAAGGCCCCGCTGCTGCCGCTGCGCGTGATCACCGAGCGCAACCGCGGCGGTGTCTACCTCTCGCTCGGCCTCGCGATCATCGCGATGTTCGGCCTGTTCCTCTTCCTGACCTACTACCTGCAGATCGTGAAGGGCTACTCGCCGGTCAAGACCGGCTTCGCCTTCCTGCCGATGATCGCGGGCATGATCACCGGCTCCACCCAGATCGGCACCCGCCTGATGACCCGGGTCGCGCCGCGCCTGCTGATGGGCCCCGGCTTCCTGGTCGCCGCCGTCGGCATGCTGCTGCTCACGCAGATGGAGGTCGACTCCTCCTACGCCGCCCTGCTGATGCCGGCGATGCTGCTGCTGGGCCTCGGCATGGGCACGGCGTTCATGCCGGCGATGTCCCTGTCCACGCAGGGCGTCCAGGCGCGCGACGCCGGTGTCGCCTCCGCGATGGTCAACACCTCGCAGCAGGTGGGCGGCGCGATCGGTACGGCTCTGCTGAACACCATCGCGGCCTCGGCCACCACGTCGTACATCGCCGACCACATCGGCTCGGCGACCTCCCGCTCCCAGCAGCAGCTGGTCCAGCTGGAGGGCATGGTGCAGGGCTACACCAGCGCGATCTGGTTCGCCGTCGGCATCCTGGTCGTCGCCGCGGCGATCGCCCTGACCTTCGTCAACGCCGGCCGTCCGAGCATGACGACGGTCACCGGCTCGGGCTCGGGCGCCACGGCCGACGACGAGGTGCCGGTGCCGGTGGTCGCGCACTGACCGCCGCACTCCGCTCGGCTCGGGTGAGCCCTCGGTTCACCTGAGCCAGGGCAGGTCCGCGCCCGCTTCGGCCGGCTGAAGTCCCTCGGCGACGATCCGCATGATCTCGCCGAGGGACTTCTGCTGTTCCGGGGTGAGCCGGTCGAAGACCGCCTGGCGTACGGCGGCGACATGGCCCGGCGCGGACCGCCGCAGCACCTCCATGCCTTCGTCGGTGAGGACGGCGAACTGGCCCCGCTTGTCGGAGGGGCAGTCCTCCCGGCGGACCCAGCCGTTCTTCTCCAGCCGGGCGACGGCGTGCGAGAGCCGGGAACGGGTGATCTTGGCGTACTTGGCGAGTTCGGTCATGCGCAGCCGGCGGCGCGGCGACTCGGCGAGCTTGACCAGCAGGCCGTAGTACACATGCGGCATTCCCGCGTCACGCTGGAGCTGACGGTCGAGATGGTCCTCCAGCAGGGTGGCGGCCTCGATGTACGAGCGCCAGACGAGCTGTTCCTCGGCGGTGAGCCAGCGGGGCTCCGCCGGGTCGGGTGCGGCTGCCGTGTTCATGAGTTCCACTCTACGAGGCCTGTCCTTGAACGTTGAACAAATGGGGCGTACGGTGGAAGTCGTAAAGCTTGAATGTTCAAGCGAACGCCCCGGTGATGCCCTACCGCCCTTTCCGGTGCCGTTCTCTGAAAGGAGTCGCCGGACATGTCCGCCACCACCCAGGAGCGCATGCCCGCGCTCTACCTCAGCCACGGTGCCCCGCCGCTCGCCGACGACCCCGTCTGGCCCGGTGAACTGGCCGCCTGGTCGGCCGCCCTGCCGCGCCCCAAGGCGATCCTCATGGTCTCCGCCCACTGGGAGGAGGCCCCGCTCGCCCTCGCCGCGACCGAGCCCGTCCCCCTCGTCCACGACTTCTGGGGCTTCCCCGAGCACTACTACCGGGTCCGCTACGACGCACCCGGCGCCCCCGCGCTCGCCGAGTCCGTACGCAAGCTGCTGCGCGCCCCCGGCATGCCCGTCCAGGACATCCCGGACCGGGGGCTGGACCACGGCGCGTACGTCCCGCTCGTCGAGATGTACCCGGACGCCGACGTCCCGGTCCTCCAGATCTCACTGCCGACCCTCGACCCGGTGCGGCTGATGGAGATCGGCCGCCGGCTCGCGCCGCTGCGCGACGAGGGCGTGCTGATCGTCGGCTCCGGCTTCTTCACCCACAACCTCGCCGCCCTGCGCCACACCGGGCCGGGGGTGCCCGGCTGGTCGGCCGAGTTCGACGACTGGGGGCGGCGGGCGCTGGAGTCCCGGGACGTCGACGCCCTGCTGGACTTCCCGAACAAGGCCCCGGCGGGCCGCTACGCCCACCCGCGCACCGAGCACTTCGCTCCGCTCTTCGTGACGCTGGGCGCCGCGGACGCGGCCGGTGAGCTGGGGGAACAGAAGTCCGTGATCGACGGGTTCTGGATGGGACTGGCGAAGCGGTCGGTGCAGTTCGGCTGAGCCCGGCAACCTCCGGGCGGCACGAGTCGTCTACCCGGGTGAAGACCTCGTGGTGTCGATGTGACGGCCGTCTCAAGCGCGGAGGGGTGGGGAGGGTGAGAGGGAGTCGCGAGGGCCGCCCCCACTCCCCGCCTGACCTGCGGTTCCGTGGTTCGCGACGGTGTCGCGCCGCCCGTGTGGCGGCACAGGGTACTGCATGATCAGAAAAATTGAGGGTCGGCTTGGGAATTCTGTCCGGATTCCAGTCGTTGTTTCCATCGGATGCAGGGCACTCGGCAGAGGATCGAGCAACCGGATCGAGAGTCCACAACCGGTGCCGAGCGTCCGAAGGAACGCCCGCTGACCTCACCATCGCAAGGGAGCACGCATGGCAACCCGTGCCGTCGCCCGTCGTACGTCCGCTGCCGGCGAGACCACCGACGCGGCAACCAGTGTTCGCGCCCATGGCGGCGAGATAGCGGACCGCGACCTGGTCGGCATGTACCTGGACGAGATCGCGCGGACGCCGCTGCTCGACGCCGCAAAGGAGGTCGAGCTGTCCCAGATCATCGAAGCGGGCGTGTTCGCGCAGCAGATCCTCGACGGGTACGAGCAGTCGAAGACCGAGGCCACCCGCGAGGAGCTGGAAGCCCTGGTCGCCGAGGGGGAGCGGGCCAAGGACATCTTCATCCGCTCCAACCTGCGCCTGGTCGTCGCCGTCGCCCGCCGCTATCCGCGCAGCGGCCTGCCCCTGCTGGACCTGATCCAGGAGGGCAACGCCGGCCTGGTCCGCGCGGTGGAGAAGTTCGACTACCGCAAGGGCTTCAAGTTCTCCACCTACGCCACCTGGTGGATCCGTCAGGCGATCACCCGGTCCATAGCCGACCAGTCGCGCACCATCCGCCTGCCCGTCCACCTCGTGGAGGAGCTGGGCCGCATCCGGCGCGTGCAGCGCGAGTTCAACCGTGAGCACGGCCGGGACCCGGAGCCCGCCGAGATCGCCGCGGAGCTGGGCTCGACGCCGGAGCGCGTGACGGACGTGCTCGACTGGGCCCGCGACCCGGTCTCGCTGAACATGTCCGTGGACGACGAGGGCGAGACCCAGTTCGGCGACCTGCTGGAGGACACCTCCGCGGTGTCGCCCGAGCAGTCGGTGCTGACCCTGCTGCGCAGCGAGGAGCTGGACGACCTGATCGGCCGCCTCGACCAGCGCACGGCCTCCATCATCAAGATGCGGTACGGCATCGAGGACGGCCGCGAGCGCACCCTGACCGAGGTCGGCAAGGAGCACGGGCTCACCCGTGAGCGCATCCGGCAGATCGAGAAGCACGCGCTGCTGGAGCTGAAGAAGCTGGCCCGGGACACGGGCTTCGACGCGGCGGCGTGACCTTGTGCGCGCGGCTGCGCGGACAGCCGTGCGCAGAGCTACGAGGACGGCCCTCCTGACGGCGTACAACCGACGGGGGGCCGCGTGCGCCGGGTGGCGAAAGCCCGCGCAAATGTGGCGATGTAACGTCGCTTCAACCCGGGAGAGGCCGGGAACAAGACTTCCGGGTACAGGAGTTCGGTACGCGAGACCTCGGTATCCCACCCACATGAGCCACGTCCCGACGCACTCCCCCCGGCGCCGGGACTCTCCCAGCCGGGCTTCGGCGCCTTCCCCCGGGCGCCGGAGCCCGGCTCTTCTTGTACGCGCTTTCCGGCTGCGGCAGTCGCGCGGTTCCGGCTGCGGTGCTCGCGCGCGGGCATGGCTGGGCGGCGGGGCACCCCGTACCTGAACCCCGGGGTGGCCCACCGCCGGATGGCAGATTCTGCCACATAGGCATAGCCTGACGGAGTGACCAGCACCACCCCAGCACAGCCGCCCCAAGGCCCGCCTCCCGCACCCTCGCTGACCGAGCGGCGCAAGGCGGCCACCCGGATGGAGATCGCGCGGGCGGCGGCCGGCCTGTTCGTCCGGCAGGGGCTGCGCGCCACCCGCGCCGAGGACATCGCCCAGGCCGCCGGGATCGCGCCGCGCACCTTCTACCGCTACTTCGCCTGCAAGGAAGAGGCCGTCGCCCCGCTCTACGCCGCGGGCGCCCAGCGCTGGGCCGAGGCGGTGCGCGAGGCCCCGGCCGAGCTGTCGGTGCCCGAGGCCCTGGAACACGCCGTCCGGAAGACACTGTCACCCGGCGCCGGGGTCTCGGCCGCGTCCTGGGAGTGGGTCCGCACCTTGATCCGCCTGGCCACCACCAGCCCTGCCCTGCGGAAGGTGTGGGCCGAGGTGTGCCAGGAGGCGGAGGTGACGCTGGCGGGGGTGCTGGCGGAGCGGACGGGCGCGAGCGCCGACAACGTTGCCGAGGGGGGCTCGTCGGGCGACGCGTCCGATGCACCGGCGCATGGTGCCGCTGCGTCCCATGCGTTCGATGCCTCCGATGCCTCCGATGCCTCCGATACGTCCGTGCCCGCCGTGTCTGCTGTGCCCGCCGCATCTGCTGCGTCCGCCGCATCTGCCGCGCCCAGCGCATCGTTTGCGCCCGCCGCGCCCGACCCGCGCTTCGCCGCCGCCGTGGCCAGTGCGGCCGTACGCGTGGCGGTGGAGAGTTGGGCGGCGGGCGACGCTCCGCCGACCGGGCCGGAGGGCCCCGCCGCGCTGGCTCTGCGCAATCTGGTGGCGCTGCGGGACTTCCCGTGGGAAGGGCCCTCTTAAGGGGCCGTCAGAAGGACGGCGACCGTGCTCCCGGTAGTGGCTCAGCCGCCCGCCGCCCGCGTCAGGCGTTCCCCCAACTCCCTTACGCACGCCACCAGTTCCGCAGGCTCCTGGACCGTGAAGTCGTGGCCCAGCATGGCCAGTCGCACCGCCAGCCACTCCACGGGGTCGCCGGTCGTGCCGCGCAGGCGGCAGGCGGTCTCGTCGACGGGTTCCGGTGGGCCCATCCAAGCCGGGAGGCGGTTCGCGACGGCCTCGGCGGGGGCGGCGAAGGTGACGGTGAAGTCGTAGGTCTCGCTCTGCCGGGCGATCGACCGCCGCAGATACTCCGCCGCGCTCCCCGTGGGCAGTTCGCGCGGGGTGAAGCGGGCGCCGGTGGCGAAGGGGTCGCTGATCCGGTCGACGCGGAAGGTGCGCCAGTCGGCGCGGTCGAGGTCGTAGGCGACGAGGTACCAGCGGCGGCCGGTCGACACCAGGCGGTACGGCTCGGTGAGGCGGCGGGACTCGGTGCCGTCCTTGGCGCGGTAGGCGAACCGCAGCCGCTCGTGGCCGGCCACCGTGGAGGCCATGACGGTCAGCGTCTCGGGGGCGATACTCGGGCCGTCGCCGCTGGTCAGCGGGGTGGTGGCGGCCTGGAGGGTGGCGACGCGGTGGCGCAGCCGGGACGGCAGCACCTGCTCCAGCTTGGCCAGGGCCCGCACCGACGCCTCGTCCACGCCCTCGACGGCGTGCCCGGCGCCGGCCCGCAGGCCGACCGCGATGGCCACCGCCTCCTCGTCGTCGAGGACGAGCGGCGGCATCGCCTTGCCCGCGACCAGCCGGTAGCCGCCGTCGGAGCCCTTGGTCGCCTGTACGGGATAGCCCAGTTCGCGCAGCCGGTCGATGTCCCGCCGGACCGTGCGCCGGGAGACGCCGAGCCGGTCGGCCAGCTCGCCGCCGGGCCATTCGCGCGGGGTCTGGAGGAGGGAGAGGAGCTGGAGCAGCCGGGCCGGGGTGTCCGTCGTCATGGAAACGAGCATGCCGGAGAAGTAGGACACGATCTGGCCTAATCGGGTCCTAGTTTCGGAGCCATGACCTCCACCGAGACCTTCGACACGGCTCAGCAGAGCCCTTCGGCACCCGACCCGGCACCTGATTCGGCGCCCCACCCGGCATCCGACTCGGCGCCTGATCCGGCTCGGCGCTCGGCACCCGCGTCGGCGCCCGACCGGCGTCGCTGGTTCGCGCTGGCCATCGTGATGACGGCGGCCTTCATGGACCTCGTCGACGTCACGATCGTCAACATCGCCATCCCGTCCATCCAGCGGGAGGCGGGCGCGTCCCTCGCCCAGATCCAGTGGATCACCGCCGGATACGCCCTCGCCTTCGCCGCCGGTCTCATCACCGGTGGGCGCCTCGGCGACATCCACGGCCGCAAGCGGGTCTTCCTCATCGGCATCGGCGGCTTCACCGTCGCCTCCGCGCTGTGCGGACTCGCCGCGAACCCGGAGATGCTGGTCGCCGCCCGCGTACTCCAGGGCGCCATGGCCGCGCTGATGGTGCCTCAGGTGCTGTCCATCGTGCACGCCACCTTCCCGGCGCACGAACGCGGCAAGGTGTTCGGGCTGTTCGGAGCGGTCGTCGGGCTGGGCGCGGTGTCCGGGCCGCTGCTGGGCGCACTGCTGACGGAGTGGAACCTGTTCGGCCTCGAATGGCGCTCGATCTTCCTCATCAACCTGCCGGTCGGCCTCGCGGGCCTCATCCTGGGCGGCCGTTTCATCACCGAGTCCAAGGCGCCGCGCGCCCTCAAGCTGGACCTGGTCGGCGTCGCACTCGTGACGCTGGGCCTGCTGATGCTGCTCTACCCGCTGACCCGCGGCCGTGAGCTGGGCTGGCCGCTGTGGGGATACCTGTCCATGGCCGGCGCGCTCGTCGTCTTCGCGGCGCTCGTGGCGTACGAGCGGCGCAAGGGCGCGCGGGACGGCTCCCCGCTGGTCGAGCTGTCCCTGTTCAAGGTGAAGAGCTTCGCGGCCGGGATCGCCGTACAGACCGTGTTCGGTGTCGCGCTCGGCATCTTCTTCCTGGTGTGGACGCTCTATCTCCAGTTCGGGCTGGGCTGGCGCCCGTTGAAGGCGGGTCTGACCGGCGTGCCGTTCTCCATCGCCGTCTCCGTGGCGGCCGGGGTGTCCGTGCAGCAGCTTGTGCCGCGGTTCGGCCGCAAGGTTCTCCAGGCGGGCGCGCTGGTCATGGCGGCGGGCATCCTGCTCTACCTCTGGGAGGCCGACCGCTACGGCCTCTCCATCACCCCCTGGCAGATGGCGCTGCCGCTGGTCGTCATGGGCGTCGGCATGGGCCTGATCGTCGCGCCGCTGACGGACGCCGTGTTGTCGGAGGTGCCGCGCGAGCACTCGGGTTCGGCGTCCGGGCTGATCAACACCGTGCAGCAGATGGGCAACGCGCTCGGGCTCGGACTGGTGTCCGTGGTCTTCTACGGCGTGATCGACGAGCACCTGAGCCCGGCGGAGACGGGCCCGGCCTTCGTGAACGCCTTCCAGCACGCCCTCGGCTGGGTGGCCGGCGTGATGGCCGTGATCTTCCTGCTGATGTCCGCGCTGCCGAAGCGCCCGGCGCAGCACGTGGAGGGGGCGGCGGAGGCCGCGGCTCCCGCGCCGGAGAAGGCTCCCGCGCCGGAGAAGGCCGCCGCGCAGGAGAAGGCCGCCGCGCCGGAGCCGGTGTCCTGACGTACGGGGATCCGGTGGACGAAGGGCCCGACCTCGGCAGCGAGGTCGGGCCCTCGCCATGTGCCCGGTCCGAGCAACCGGGGGAGGGGCCTCGCATGTGCCGGGCCGGCCTTCGCACGGGCTGCGCCGCGCAAGCCCGATCATGCCCGTTTACGCCCGAACCCATACCCGAACCTGTTTACATTCCGGAAAACCCGTCGTAGCCTCCCATTGAAACCACACGTTCGGGCATGGTCGGAGGCGAACGGACATGTACGCACCGGAGCGGCAGCAGGAGATCCTCCGGCTCGCCCGTGACGGCGGCCGGGTGGACGTCGTGTCGCTGGCCGAGGAGTTCCAGGTGACGGCGGAGACCATCCGCCGCGATCTGAAGGCCCTCGACCGCGCCGGTCTGGTGCGCCGCGTGCACGGTGGTGCGATCCCCGTCGGACGCCTCGACTTCGAGCCGGACCTCGCCGAGCGCGAGTCCACGGCGGCGGACGAGAAGGACCGGATCGCCAAGGCCGCCCTCGCGGAACTGCCCGCCGAGGGCACCATGATCCTCGACGCCGGTACGACGGTGGCCCGGCTGGCCGCAGCCATCCCGCTGGAGACCTCCCTCACCGTCGTCACGCACAGCCTCCCCATCGCGGCCCGCCTCGCCGACCACCCCGGCATCCAGCTCCACCTCGTCGGAGGGCGCGTACGGCACCGCACGCGCGCCGCCGTCGACGCCTGGGCGCTGCGGGCGTACGGCGAGATCCGCGCCGACGTCCTCTTCGTGGCCGCCAACGGCTTCTCCGCCGACCACGGCCTGACCACCCCCGACCTCGCCGAGGCCGCGGTGAAGCGCGCGGCGATGGCCGCGGCCCGCCGGGTCGTGCTGCTCGCCGACTCCTCCAAGCACGGCCAGGAGCACTTCGCCCGCTTCGGCGACCTGAGCGACGTGGACCTGCTGATCACCGACAGCGGGCTGAGCAACGAAGACGCCGCCGCCATCGAGCGCGGCGGCACGGAAGTAGTGCGCGCATGATCCTCACCGTCACCCCCAACCCGTCCCTCGACCGCACCTACGAGGTCCAGGCACTCAAGCGCGGAGAGGTCATCCGCGCCGAGACCGAGCGCACGGACCCCGGCGGCAAGGGCGTGAACGTCTCGCGCGCCGTCGCGGCGGCCGGGCGGCGCACGGTGGCGGTCCTGCCCCTGGGTGGTGCGCCCGGCGCGCTCGTCGCGGACCTGCTCGACGCGCAGGGCATCGAGGTGGCGCCCGTGCCGATCGCCGGCGCCACCCGCTCCAACATCGCGCTCGCCGAGTCGGACGGCGTCCTGACGAAGATCAACGCGCCGGGTCCGGAGCTGTCGGAGGCCGAGCAGGAACTGCTCCTGGAGACCGTGCGCGAGCAGTCGCGCGGCGCGGACTGGATCGTCTGCTGCGGCAGCCTGCCGCGCGGCCTCGCCCCTTCCTGGTACGCCGATGTGGTCACCCGGGCGCACGCCGGGGGCGCGCGGATCGCGCTGGACACCTCGGGGCGCGCGCTGCTGGAGGCGCTGCGCGCCCGGCCCGACGTGGTGAAGCCCAACGCCGAGGAACTGGCGGAGGCCGTCGGACGCCCGCTGGCCACGGTGGGCGACGCGGTCAAGGCCGCCGAGGAGCTGCGCGCGCGCGGCGCCCGCGCCGTCCTCGCGAGCCTGGGCGCCGACGGCCAGCTGCTCGTGGACGACGCGGGCACCTGGTTCGGCAGCGCTCGCGTCGACGCCGTACGCAGCAACGTCGGCGCCGGCGACTCCTCCCTCGCCGGCTTCCTCATCGCCGGCGGCAGCGGCCCCGACGCCCTCGCCTCCGCCGTCGCCCACGGCGCCGCCGCCGTGCAGCTCCCCGGCAGCGTCATGCCGACCCCGGCCGACCTGGACCCGTCGGCGGTGTCGGTCACGGCGGACGTGCCGATGGACCGCGCGCTGAAGGAGGCCGTGTCATGACGCCCGCTCCGCCGCACCGCCCGGCCATGAAACGGCGAGGCTCCCCGTTACTCGCCGCGCCCCACGGGCGGCTCCTCCACCCCGGTGAGTCCGCCCCCGGTGAGTCCGCCCCCGCCCGGAGGCGGGGTTCCCCCGGCCCCGCCTCCGCCCGCCGACGGATCCCTTCGATCCGTACGACCCCCACCCCCGCGTCCCCCCACCGCACCCCCGTCCCCTCTCCCGCCCACCCCACTCCCCGGGCGATACGCGAGCTAAGGAGCCCGCGATGAGCGACATGATCACCCCGGACCTGGTCGACCTCGACCTGTCCGCCGACACCAAGGAAGCCGCCTCGCGCGCCCTCGCCCAGCGCATGGTCGCCCTGGGCCGGGTGACCGACCTGGAGGGCTTCCTCGCCGACGTGGCCGCGCGCGAGGCGCAGATGCCCACCGGTCTCGACGGCGGCATCGGCATCCCGCACTGCCGCAGCGCCCATGTCACCGAGCCGACGCTCGCCTTCGGGCGCAGCGCCGCCGGCATCGACTTCGGCGCCGCGGACGGCCCCGCCGACCTGATCTTCCTGATCGCCGCGCCCGCCGGCGCCGACGACGCCCACCTGACGATCCTGTCGTCGCTCGCCCGGCAGCTCATGAACTCCGAGTTCACCGACGCGCTGCGCTCGGTGGGCGACGCGGCGTCAGCGGCGGCGCTGATCCGCGGGGAAGAGCCGTCGGCCGCGACGGAGGACGGCTCCGCCACCGCCGAGGATGACTCGGGCACCGCCGAGGACGGCTCCGGCACCGCCGAGGCAGGCTCCGCCGACGAGAACGGCTCCGCCAAGGACCGCCCCGCCGCCGCCCAGGGCGGAACCGAAGACTCCGTGGCGGCGCCGGTGGCGGCCTCCGCCGACGCCGCCACGGGCACCACCACCCCCGCAGGGGCCACGGACACGCCCGCCACGGGCACCACCGCCACGGGCACCACCGCCGCGAACGGCGGCGCCGAGCGCCCCTTCCGTATCGTCGCCGTCACGTCCTGCCCCACCGGCATCGCCCACACCTACATGGCCGCCGAGTCCCTGGAGAACGCGGGCCGCGAGGCAGGCGTCGAAGTCGTCGTCGAGACGCAGGGATCGGCGGGCTTCACCCGGCTCGACCCGGCCGTCATCGCCGCCGCGGACGGCGTGATCTTCGCCCACGACGTCGCCGTACGGGAGAAGGACCGGTTCGCCGGGAAGCCCACCGTCGACACCGGTGTGAAGGCGGCCATCAACCGCCCCGCCGAGCTGATCGCCGAGGTGCGCGAGAAGGCCGCCCGCGGCGAGGTCACGGCCGCCGCCAGGCCCGGCGGCGGCACCCCCGTGGAGCGCGCCGGCGAGCCCGGCGAGGGCTACGGCACCAAGCTGCGCAAGTGGCTGATGTCCGGCGTCAGTTACATGGTCCCGTTCGTCGCGGCCGGCGGTCTGCTCATCGCCCTCGGCTTCGCGATCGGCGGCTACCAGATCAACGAGGCCAAGCCGGTCACGGAGGTCTTCGACTGGGGCCGGGTCGACAGCTGGGGCGCGCTGCTGTTCCAGATCGGCGGCGTGGCCTTCGGCTTCCTGATCCCCGTTCTCGCCGGTTACATCGCCTACGGCATGGCGGACCGCCCGGGCCTGGTGCCCGGGTTCGTCGGCGGCATGATCGCCTTCAACATCAACGCGGGCTTCCTCGGCGGCCTCGCGGCCGGCCTGATCGCCGGCGCCGTGGTGATGGCGATCCAGAAGATCAACATCCCGTCGGCGCTGCGCGGCATCATGCCGGTGGTCGTGATCCCGCTGCTCTCCTCCATCGTCGTCGGCTTCCTGATGCTCATCGTGATCGGCAAGCCGATCGCCGAGGCACAGAAGGCGATGACCGACTGGCTGGAGGGCCTCTCCGGCGCCAACGCCGTCCTCCTCGGCGTGCTGCTCGGCCTGATGATGTGCTTCGACCTCGGCGGCCCCGTCAACAAGGTCGCGTACACCTTCGCCACGGCCGGCATCTCCGTCGCCGCGCCCAGCGACTCCGCGATGAAGATCATGGCGGCGGTGATGGCCGCCGGAATGGTCCCGCCCCTGGGCATGGCCCTCGCCACCACCCTCCGCCGGAAGCTGTTCACCCACGCCGAACGCGAGAACGGCAAGGCGGCCTGGGTGCTCGGCGCCTCCTTCATCTCCGAGGGCGCGATCCCGTTCGCCGCCGCCGACCCGCTGCGCGTCATCCCCGCGTCCATGGCGGGCGGCGCGGTCACCGGCGCCCTGACCATGGCGTTCGGCTCGACCCTGCGCGCCCCGCACGGCGGCATCTGGGTCACCTTCCTGATCGGCAAGCCGCTCCTCTACCTGCTGGCCATCGCCGCCGGTACGGCCGTCACGGCCGGCCTGGTCATCCTCCTGAAGGGCCTGCGCAAGCCGGCCCCCGGCACCGAGGCCACCCCGGCCGCCGACGGCCCGGCCGCCCCGACGGCCGAGCCCAAGCAGCCGGTGGCCGCGTAAGAGGACTGCGCTGAAGCGCCCTTGGGTGGGTTTGCGAGATAGATCACGGTCCGGGGCGGAAGTCCCGGACCGTGGTGTCTACTGGACCGTATGCCTGAGCACGTCTCGATCCTCCAGTGGGCGGGCGTGGCCGTCCTCGCCGTGGCGGCCGTGGCCTGGGTGATGGTCCTCGCCCGCCTGCTGCGCCGCGGCCGCCCCGGGAGCGCCGCGGGCGCCGGCGCGTGGGCCGCCACCCGCACCGGCGCACGCCCCCTCGCCGCGCTCCCCCGCCAGCGCCAGAACGGCCCGCACCGGGAGTCCGTGCGCCTGACCCCCGCGGAGGAAGCCGCCTTCGCGCTCCTCGTACGCCGCCTCGGCGACGGGCACTGACCCGCGACGGGCACTGACCGCAACGGCCACTACTCGCAACGCACCTGAGCCGCAACGCACCTGAGCCGCAACGCACCTGAGCCGCAACGCACCTGAGCCGCTACGGCTCCCGGCGCCGACGACGCCGCTACGACATCTGCGCCGCCCGCCGCTCCATCGCCTCCCGCGCCGCCTCCTCCGAGGTGTACACCTCGCACATGTGGCGCCCGTCGGGCGTGGCCGTGTGCTCGACCTCCCACAGGGAGATCTCCCTGCCGTCGCGCAGCAGGAACGCGTGCTCGTACAGCGAGAAGCCGAGTCCGGCGCGGCCCGCGCGGCACGGGCGCCCGAAGGCCTGGGTGATCTGGTGCGCGCACGCGGTCGTCAGCAGCGCGGCCGTCTCCGCACCCGGCCGGTCCGGGTTCTCCGCCCGGCGCAGCAGCCGGCGCGCGTGGTCCGCCGAGTCGTCCGGCACATACGCGTGCCGCGGCCCGGGCACCGGCGACGGCTGCACCAGCACCGGCAGTTCGAAGTCCGGCGCGTCCGGCGGCAGCGGCAGTCGCATCGTCGCGGCCCGCAGCTCCTCCTCGTCGACATACACCTCGTGCTGCGCCTCACGCCCCCGCGCGGTGTTGTGCACCAGCTCCCACAACGTGAGCGCCGAGCCGTCGGCGAGCAGCCAGGTGTGCCGGTACGTCTCGCGGTGCAGCCCCGCGCTGTGATGCGCGGAGTGCAGCGAACTGTCGTGCGCCAGCGCACCGTCGAGGCGCCTTATCGTCTCGTCGGGCAGTTCGAACGAGTTCAGGGCGCGGCCGAGCAGTCGCGCGAGATGCTCCTCCGGAGACTCGGGCGACTCATGTGGTTCGTACGCTGCGGTCTCGTACGGAACGCTCAAGGTTTCTCCCGGCGTTGCTGCATGTCACCTTGTGGGTGCATACCGTAGCCCCTCGGCCGGACCTCGTGACCGGGAACCGAGAAAACGTACGCGGGGAAAACGGGCGGGCCGCCGGAAAGATTCCCGCGCCACCCGACGGACGGTCAAAATCCGCTGCTCAGAGGCACCTTGATCTCCATCCGGCGCCAACCGGACAGCCCCGTCGCGAACCCCACTGCGACCCCTTGGTGTTCCCTCCTGTTCCCCCTTTCAACGGTTTCCATACAGCTCCCTCCACGTTTCCCGTGCGGCTCCCCTCAGCGGTTCCCGTACAGCTCCCCGTACGACGGCCACGCCCCGCCCGGCCCCGCCACCGGCGACGCGGCGCGCACGGCGCGCACGATGGCGCGCGTCACCGTGTCCGCGCCCGCGGCCAGGATCTCGTTGAGCGCGAGCGGGCTCCCGGCGTCGAGCGCCCGTGCCCCCGTCGCCAGCGCGAAGACCGTGTCGCCGTCGTTGAGCTGATGCACCGGCCGCACGGCGCGCGCGATGCCGTCGTGTGCCGTACCGGCCAGCTTCTGCGCCTGTGCCTTCGTCAGGACGGCGTCGGTGGCGACCACCGCGAGCGTGGTGTTGAGCGGCGGCGGCGCGTTCCTGGCCTCCGCCTCGGCGATGCGCCGCCGCGCGGCCTCATGGACCCGCGCCTCCGGGTAGTTCACACGGCCCTGGAACAGCTCCCCGTACAGGACGCCGGTCTCCGGATCCGTCACCGAGCCCGCCGCGTTCGCCACCACCAGCGCGGCCACCGTGATCCCCGAGCCGAGGACGGTGCTCGCGGTGCCGACCCCGCCCTTCAGCACGCCGACCACGGCGCCCGTGCCGGCGCCCACGCTCCCCTCCCGCACCGGCGCTCCGAGCCCTTCGGCCGCGGCGGCCTCGACCGCCTCCCGGCCGACGGACGCGTCCGGCCGGGCCCGGAAGTCACCGCCACGGCCCAGGTCGAAGACGCACGCGGCGGGCACGACCGGCACGACGTGCGCCGGGTCCGGCCCCACGCGCACACCGCGCCCGCGCTCCTCCAGCCAGGCCATCACCCCGGACGCGGCGTCCAGCCCGTAGGCGCTGCCGCCGGTCAGCACGATCGCCTCGACCCTCTGCACCACATTGCGCGGATCGAGCGCGTCGGTCTCCTTGGTGCCGGGGCCGCCGCCGCGCACGTCCACGGCGGCGACGGCACCGCCCTCCGGGGCCAGGACGACGGTGGTGCCGGTGAGCCACCCGTCGCCGGTGCGCGTCGCGTGTCCCACCCGCAGGCCCGCCACGTCCGTCAGAGCGTCAACAGTCATGGGGTCAGTCTGGCCCGCCGCGGCGAGCGGACGACGTGCCGCTCCCGGGCGCGATCAGACCGTCGAAGCGGGCTCCCGCGGCGCGCTCTCCCGGGCGGCCCGGCGCGCCGTCAGCGTCACCCCGGTCGCCACCGCCAGCGCCGTCACGACGCCGACCGCGAGGACCGCCCAGCGCCCCAGGAAGGAGCAGCAGATGACCAGCAGCGCGGTCACCGGAAGCACCGCCTGCTGGGCGATGCCCACCTTGAAGTACCGGGAGTGCAGCGCCCACACGGTCAGCAGATAGAGCGCCGTCGGCAGGGTCACCGCGGCGGAGGCGGACAGCGTGGAGATGTGCGCCTTGCCGACCGCCTGCTCGACCGCCACCTCCAGGCCCGCGCCGATCGCCGCCGCCGAGGCGAAGATCGCGTAGTGGCCGTAGCCCCACAGGAACGCCTGTCTGTTGGAGCGCAGCCGGCCGTGGGCCGGCACCACGAAGTAGATCCACCACGCGCAGAACACGATCAGCAGGCCGCCCACCGCGATCGGCAGCAGCTCGCCCAGGGCGTGGTTCTCATCGACCCCCGACTTCACGGCCACCGTCGCCGCCGCGATGGTCTCGCCCAGCACGATGATCGTGAACAGCCCGTACCGCTCGGCGATGTGGTGCGGATGCCAGGACGTCGGGTGGTCCTTCTCCGCGAGGACCGGCACACACAGCTCCGCGACCGCCATCGCGAGGAACATCCACGGCCGCGCGGGCTCCGGCAGCAGCACCAGGCCCAGCCAGCCGACCTGGCAGAGCAGCACGCCGGCCGCGTACCGCAGCGCCGTGGTCCGCTCCGCGCCCGCCGCCGCTCTCGCGGCCCGCAGCCACTGCGCGGCCAGCGCCAGCCGCATGATCAGATAGCCGAGCCAGACGACGCCGAAGTCGTGGTCGTCGAAGGCCCGCGACACCCCCGCGGCCAGCACCAGGACACCCGCGATCTGGACCAGGGTGGCGACGCGGAACAGGGCGTCGTCGTTGTCGTACGCCGAGGCGAACCAGGTCACGTTCATCCAGGCCCACCAGATGGCGAAGAACACCATCGCGTAGTTCAGGATGCCCTCGCCCGCGTGTCCCTCGGCGACGGCGTGCACCAGCTGGAGGCCCGCCTGGGCGACCGCCACCACGAAGCACAGGTCGAAGAACAGCTCCAGCGGGGTGGCGGCGCGGTGCGCCTCGTCGCGGCCACGCGCGGTGAGTCTGCGCAGCGGCCGTGCGGGGGGCGGCCCGCCCGCCGGGGCGGGTGGGGGAGTCGAACGGGACGTCATGCGTCCCAGAACAGCAGATACCGGACGAAATTTCTTGTGAAGGCGTTCACAAGGCGTCTCACAAGGCGTTTCCCGGGGCGTCCGGCCGGCCGGACGCGGCCCCGACACGGCCCTGCCCCCGGGTCGCACCCCGGGCCGTACTCTGGAAGCATGAGCACCGCCTCCACCCCCGAGCCGCGCGACCCCAAGGCCGCGCTGATCTTCGACGACCCGCTGGACGAGCAGTCCTCCGACGACACCGACCGAGGCTGGGGCGAACGGCAGAGCGGCGGCGACGCAGCGGACGACCTGAAGCGCTTCCTCGACGAGAAGCCGCCCCACCACCTGTGAGCCGGACGGGCCATGAAGGCCCCCGTCCGCAGGCTCCCGCGGGCCGCCGCCAGCGGTGCCGCCGTTTCCGCTAGGACTCGGAGCGCCCGGCCCCCCGCTGCGCGACCAGCTCGTCGCGGATCTCCTTCAGCACCTCCAGCTCGGTCACCTCGATGACCTCCTTCGTGCCCTCCCGCGCCTGCCGGCGGGCCTCCTGCCGCGCCAGGTACCTCGACATCGGCAGGACCATCAGGAAGTAGACGACCGCCGCGGTGATCAGGAAGCTGAGGGTCGCGCCGAGGACCGAGCCCCACAGGATCATGACGCCGCTCGTGACGGTCCCGTCCTGCCCCGTCTCGCAGGGCCCCTTGAGACACGAGCTGTAGCTGTCGAGGTTCTTCGTGCCGATCGCCCCGACCAGCGGGTTGATGACGCCCTTCACCACCGAGTTGACGATGTTGGTGAAGGCGGCGCCGATGACCACCGCGACTGCCAGATCGACGACGTTCCCACGCATCAGGAAGGTCTTGAAACCCTGCAGAACGCCCGAATCCTTCTTCTCGATCACCTCGGAGCCTCTCCTCGCACGCACACGCTGTGGAATCAAACGCTCCGCAACCTACGTCACGGCGCGGCCGACCTGTCCAATTCCCCGACTCGAACGAGGAACCAGACAGCAGACCGCGCAGAAAGCGCACCACCCGGTTCAGCACAGCGTCACCGCCAGCCGGGCCGTCGCGCTCGCGCCGACGAGACGCGCGGCCGTGTCCCGGGGCACCGACAGAACCACCAGCGCACCACCGTCGAAAGAGCCACCAGAGCCACCAGAGCCACCAGAGCCACCAGAGCTGCCAGAGCTGCCAAAGCCGTCAGAGCCGACAGCGCCGCCGGTGCCGTCCAGCGGCTCGGGCACCCTCGCCACCCGCGCCCCGCGCGCGACCACCCGCGCCTCACCGCCGCTCACCCAGTCCTCCGCGGCGATCACGTCGACCCGGTCGCCGGGCCGCAGGAGCCGCACCGTCGCGGCGTCCGCGATCCGCACCGGCGCGGCCACCCGCGCCACGCCGGGCCGCCCCGGCCCCCGGCCCGGCTCGCGCCCCGACGCCCGGTCCGCCACCGGGTGCCCGCGGGCCCGGTCCCCACCGGGCGGCTCCCCCGGACCGGGCGGGCCGACGGCCAGGAGCGCGGCGGCGGTGAGGGCCAGCCCGGCGGCCAGCGCCCGCTGCCGGTGCCGTACGAACCGGCGCAGCCGATGACCACCGCCGCGCACCCGGACCGGAGGAAAGTGCGGCACCTCGCATGTGGCGGGCACGTCGGCGCCGGGCGGGCGGGGCGGCGCGGAAGCCCAGGACGGAGCCGAGGACCGAGCGGAGGAGAGAGCAGAGTCCCGAGCGGAGAACGGAGCGCGGGAGGGACCGAGAGACACAGGGACCACCACCTTCGACGAGCGACCGCCTTCGGTAAGCGATCGGTGCAGCCCACGATGAGGCCTCGCGCCGTCGCCCGCCGAAGCCGGTGGACCACCGCCGGATTGTGGAAAACCCCGTCACCCGAAGGGGACGCTCCGCACCGCTACGGCAGCGCGAACCCCGGGTCCATCCCGCCCAGTGCCCTCGTGCACAGGCAGTCCCGCTCCTCGTTCGCGGGCAGGGCGGCCACCGCGTCGAACAGCACCCCCCGCAGCCGGTCCACGTTCGCCGCGAACACCCGCAGCACCTCGTCGTGCGAGACGCCCTCACCGGTCTCGGCGCCCGCGTCGAGGTCGGTGACCAGGGTGAGCGAGGTGTAGCAGAGCTCCAGCTCACGGGCGAGCGCCGCCTCCGGGTGGCCGGTCATGCCGACCACCGACCAGCCCTGCGCCTGGTGCCACAACGATTCGGCACGGGTCGAGAACCGCGGCCCCTCGACGACGACCAGCGTGCCGCCGTCCACCGGCTCCCAGTCCCGCCCGCGCGCCGCCTTCAGGGCCGCCGCGCGTCCGGTGGGGCAGTAGGGGTCGGCCAGGGACACGTGCACCACGTTCGGCACGGTGCCGTCCGGCAGCGGCAGCCCGTCGAAGTACGTCGACATCCGCGCCTTCGTACGGTCGACCAGCTGGTCCGGGACGAGCAGCGTGCCCGGCCCGTACTCGGGACGCAGACCGCCCACGGCACACGGGCCGAGCACCTGGCGCACCCCGACCGACCGCAGCGCCCAGAGGTTGGCCCGGTAGTTGATCCGGTGCGGCGGCAGATGGTGTCCCCGGCCGTGCCGGGGCAGGAAGGCCACCCGCCGGCCGGCGATCTCACCGAGGAACAGGGAGTCGCTGGGCGGCCCGTAGGGGGTCTCCACCTCCACCTCGGTCACGTCCTCGAGGAAGGAGTAGAAGCCGGACCCGCCGATGACACCGATCTCCGCGTTCGCCATGACCAGCACAGTAGCCGCAGGCGGCGGGGCGCGGACACCGGCGGCCGGGGAACGCGGAAGACCCCACCGTCCCAGGACGGCGGGGTCTTCCCGAAGCGAGTCGCGCGGCGGCACCGGCACGCGCGGCGAAAGCAGACTTACGCGGCGATACCGGACCCCTCGGCGATACCAGGCCTAAGAGGCGCGCCGGTCTTACGCGGCGGTACCGGTGGTGGAGGTGCTGGAGCTCGACGACTTCGAGTCCGAAGACGAAGACGACGAGGACGAAGAAGAGGACGACGACTTCGACGAAGCCGGCGAGCTGCTCGACGAGGAGCCGCGGCTGTCGTTGCGGTAGAAGCCGGAGCCCTTGAAGACGATACCGACGGCCGAGAACACCTTCTTGAGGCGGCCCTGGCAGCTGGGGCACTCGGTCAGGGCGTCGTCGGTGAACTTCTGCACCGCCTCGAGGCCCTCGCCGCACTCGGTGCACTGGTACTGGTAGGTCGGCACTGTCTTCCTCCTGGCACTCTCACTCAATGAGTGCTAACGACGATCCATAGTGACGTATTCCGGCGCATCAGTCCACCGTCACCGGCGAGCGGTGACCGACGCCACGCGCGACGGTCCGGCCGCGGGGCCGTGCCGCCAGCCGCGAACGCAGCGCCAGCACGGTCCCCAGGGCGAGCAGCGTGCCGCCCATCGGGACCAGGAACCCGGCGCCGTCCCACAGGCGGTCCTCGAGCTGTCCGGCGACCGTGACGGCGGCGGCCTGGCCGAGCGCGACCGCGCCGGTCAGCCAGGTGAAGGCCTCGGTGCGGGCCCCGGCCGGGACCAGGTTCTCGACCAGCGTGTAGCCGGTGATGAGGGCGGGCGCGATGCACATGCCGACCAGCAGGCCGAGGCCCGCCAGGACGAGCACCGAGTGCGCGGCCCACAGCCCGGAGGCGGCCAGCGCGAGCGCCGCGTAGCCGACGACCAGGCGGTGCTGCGGGGCGGCCTTCCAGGCGATGGCGCCGCAGACGATGCCCGACAGCATGTTGCCCGCGGCGAAGATCCCGTACAGGACGCCGTTCAGGCCGGGCTCGCCGATCGACTCGGTGAACGCGGCCAGCGAGACCTGCATGCCGCCGAAGACGGAGCCGATGCCGAGGAAGGCGACGATCAGCACCCGCACACCCGGGACGCGCAGCGCGGAGGCGTGCTCCACGCGCGCGTGCCCGCCGCCGGTGACGACCGGCTGGGTGCTCTTCTGCGCGGCGAACAGCAGACCGCCGACGAGGGTCAGCGCGGCCTCGGTGACCAGGCCCGCCGCCGGGTCGACGGCGGTGCACAGGGCGGTGGCCAGCAGCGGGCCGACGACGAACGTCAGCTCGTCGGTGACGGACTCGAAGGCCGCGGCGGTGGTCATGAGCGGCGAGCCCTGGAGCTTCACGCCCCAGCGGGCCCGCACCATGGGGCCGACCTGCGGCACCGAGGCGCCGGTGGGGACGGCCGCCACGAACAGCGCCCACAGGGGGGCGTGCCCGAGCGCGAGCGCGGTCAGGGTGAGACCGGAGACCGTGTGCACCAGCACGCCGGGGACCAGGACGGCGCGCTGGCCGAAGCGGTCCGCGAGGCGCCCGCTGTAGGGCGCGAACAGCGCCATGGAGACGCCGGTGACCGCCGCGACGGCGCCGGCCGCGCCGTAGGAGCCGGTGGTGTGCTGTACGAGCAGCACGATGGAGAGCGTGAGCATGGCGAACGGCTGGCGGGCCGCGAAGCCGGGCAGCAGGAACGTCCAGGCGCCGCGGGTGCGCAGCAGTTGCCCGTATCCCGGGCGGGAGGTCGCCGTCGTGTCCTTCGACGGCTCGGTGGTGACCGTGGACGCCACGGCCCGTGCCTTTCTGCCGCCTGGTAGCACCGCCCCCGGGGTGGCGGGGCAGCGCCGAGAGCTGTCCTCTTGCGCGGAACTGCGGTAGATACCGGCGCTCACGGAAGGGGAGCGGACCGGCCGCCATACGGTCGCGCCAGCTCTGCGTCAGGCAGAGTTGGTTCGATCAGGTCTGGTCGACCTTCATGATACAGAGATCTACGCGCGTCGCACCTGTGAAAACGAGCACCATTTATCGCGCAGCCTGTGAACGAGTGGGGCCTACGTCCCGTTCCCGCTCGTCCCCAGCCAGCCGGCCAGCTTGCCGCCCCGGCCAACCGCGCGCAGGCGCCGCTCGGCGGCGTCCCGGACCGGGTCCGTGGCGACGACGAGCAGCTCGTCGCCGCGCCGCAGCACCGTCGAGGGGAGCGGTACGAAGGACTTCCCCTCGCGTACGACGAGGGTGACCGCGGACCCGGCCGGCAGCCGCAGCTCGTGCACCTCGACGCCGTGCATCCGCGACCCCTCGGGGATCGCGACGGACAGCAGATGGCCGCGCAGCCGCTCCAGGGGCGCCGACTCGATGCCGAGGTCGGCGGCCTCGGAGCGGTCGCCGAGGTGCAGCTTTCGGGCGAGCCAGGGCAGGGTGGGTCCCTGGACGAGGGTGTAGACGACGACCAGGATGAAGACGATGTTGAAGATGCGGCGGCTGCCCTCGACGCCGTTCACCATGGGGATCGTCGCCAGGATGATGGGCACGGCGCCGCGCAGCCCGGCCCACGACATCAGGGCCTGCTCCGCCCACGGCACCCGGAACGGCGTCAGACAGGCCACGATGCTCAGCGGGCGCGCCACCATGGTCAGCACCAGGCCGATGAGCAGCGCGGGCACCACGTCGTCGCCCAGCTCGGACGGCGTGACCAGCAGCCCGAGCAGCACGAACATGCCGATCTGGGCGAGCCAGCCCAGTCCGTCGGCGAAGCCGCGCGTGGCCGGCCAGTGCGGCAGCCGGGCGTTGCCCATCACCATGGCGGCGAGATAGACGGCGAGGAAGCCGCTGCCGTGCGCCAGCGCGCCCGCCGCGTACGCCGCGACCGCGATGGCCATCACGGCGATCGGGTAGAGGCCGGAGGCGGGCAGCGCCACATGCCGCAGGCCCCAGGAGCCGAGCCAGCCCACCGCGAGGCCGACGGCGGCGCCGATGGCCAGCTCCAGCGCTATCTTCCCCACCAGGACGTACCAGTGCTCGGTCGGACCGGCCATGGAGAAGGCGACCACGAGGATGACGACCGGGGCGTCGTTGAAGCCGGACTCGGCCTCCAGGGTGCCCGTCACGCGCGCGGGGAGGGGTATTTTCCGCAGCACCGAGAAGACGGCGGCCGCGTCGGTCGAGGAGACGACCGCCCCGATGATGAGCGCCTGGCGCCATTCCAGGCCGATCAGATGGTGGGCCGCCGTCGCGGTGACTCCCACGCTCACCGCGACCCCGACCAGCGCCAGCGCGGAGGCGGCCGGCAGAGCCGGCTTGATCTCCTTCCACTTCGTGCCGAGACCGCCCTCGGCCAGGATGACGACGAGGGCCGCGTATCCGATGACCTGGGTCAGCTCGGCGTTGTCGAAGTGGATGTCGCCGATGCCGTCCTGGCCCATGAGGACGCCGATGCCCAGGTACACGAGCAGGCTGGGGAGCCCGCTGCGCGAGGAGATCCGGACCGCTGCGACGGCGACGAGCAGGACGATCGAGCAGACGAGCAGGAGCTGGTTGAGGTGGTGGACAGTCAGCGGCCGTTCCCTTCCCTGGTCCTCGCACGCTCTCCGCGCGCGTGAACGCTCGTACAAATCCGACACGAAGTGCGCACACTTCGCACCAACTACTTCGTTACTTTACCTAACTCTTGACGATTTCTTGACGTTCACCCAGGCAAGATCGAACGTCCGTCCGTGCTGGTTCCCGACTCCGCGTCAAGCGGGACAAGGCCCTGCGCCTATGGTTGCTCCAGCGCTCTTTCATAGTCACAGCCCGACCTGCCGCTCGCGTTAGGACAGCAAGGACAGCGATGCCCCCCAACACCACCGCCTCAACGGGTCAGAAGCCCGGCAAGTCCGGCAGGAAGAAGGGGCGCAAAGCCCGTCTGATCGTGCTCGTGCTGGTGCTGGCCATCATCGGTGGCGTGGCCTACGGGGCGTACTGGACCGTCAGCACCGTCCGGGCCTCCTTCCCGCAGACCAAGGGTTCACTCACACTCGACGGCCTCTCCGGGCCCGTCGACGTGAAGCGGGACGAGTACGGCATCCCGCAGATCTACGCCTCCTCCGACGAGGACCTGTTCATGGCGCAGGGCTACGTCCAGGCGCAGGACCGGTTCTACGAGATGGACGTGCGCCGGCACATGACCGCCGGACGTCTGTCGGAGATGTTCGGCAAGAGCCAGGTCGACAACGACGAGTTCCTGCGCACCCTCGGCTGGGACCGGATCGCGAAGGAGGAGTACGACACCAAGCTGTCGGCCTCCACCAAGAAGTACCTCCAGGCGTACGCCAGGGGAGTCAACGCCTACCTGAAGGGCAAGGAGGGCGAGGAGATCTCCCTGGAGTACGCCGCCCTCGGCTTCAGCAACGACTACAAGCCCCAGGAGTGGACCCCGGTCGACTCGATCTCCTGGCTGAAGGCGATGGCCTGGGACCTGCGCGGCAACATGAAGGCCGAGATCGACCGCGCCCTGATGACCAGCCGCCTCGGCCCGAAGCAGATCGCCGACCTGTACCCGGAGTACCCGTACGACCGCAACCGGGCCGTCGTCCAGGAGGGCCAGTACGACGAGCTCACGCAGACGTTCGAACAGGGCAGTGGCTCGGGCGCGTCGGCCGGCGCCGGGACCGGCACCGCGGGTGCCGCCGGCACGGCGGGCGCGTCGGCGGGCGGCGCCGCGGGAACGTCCGCCGGGACCTCCGCGGGCACCGGGACCGGCGCCGCCACGGGCACCGGCACCGCCACGGACGCGCTCCAGACCCAGCTCTCGGGCCTCCAGGAGGTCATGGAGGACCTGCCCGCGGCCGTCGGCGTGAACGGCAACGGCATCGGCTCCAACTCCTGGGTCGTCGGCGGCGCCCACACCATCACCGGCAAGCCGCTGCTCGCCAACGACCCGCACCTGTCGCCGTCGCTGCCGTCCGTCTGGTACCAGATGGGCCTGCACTGCCGCGCGGTGTCCGCGAAGTGCCAGTTCGATGTCTCCGGCTACACCTTCGCCGGTATGCCCGGCGTGATCATCGGCCACAACAAGGACATCGCCTGGGGCCTGACCAACTCCGGTATCGACGCCACCGACCTCTACCTGGAGAAGCTGACCGGCGACGGCTACCTGTACGACGGCAAGGTCGTCCCCTTCGAGACCCGCGAGGAGACCATCAAGGTCGCCGGCGGCGCCTCCAAGAAGATCGTCGTCCGGGAGACCAACAACGGCCCCCTGCTGTCGGACCGCGCCGACGAGCTGGTGAAGGTCGGCAAGAAGGCCACCGTCGACACCGCCGCCCCCGACCGCGGCGACGGCTACGCCATCGCCCTGCGCTGGACCGCGCTCGACCCGGGCCGGACCATGGACGCCGTCTTCGCGATGGACAAGGCGACCGGCTGGGACGACTTCCGCGCGGCGGCGGCCCTGTTCGAGGTGCCCTCGCAGAACCTCGTCTACGCCGACACCCGCAACCACATCGGCTACACCCTGCCCGGCCGGATCCCCACCCGCGCGAAGGGCCACGACGGCTCCGTCCCGGCGCCCGGCTGGGACTCGAAGTACCGCTGGACGGGCTACCTCGAGCCGGACGAACTGCCCTACGAGTACGACCCGAAGCGCGGCTACATCGTCGCCGCCAACCAGGCCGCGGTCGGCAAGGACTACCCCTACACGCTCACCACGGACTGGGGCTACGGCACCCGCAGCCAGCGGATCACCGACCTGATCGAGTCGAAGATCAAGGGCGGCGGCAAGGTGTCCACCGAGGACATGCGCCAGATGCAGACGGACAACAGCAGCGAGATGGCCAAGCTGCTCGTGCCGCAGCTGCTGAAGATCGACGTCGGCGACAAGGACGTCCGCGAGGCGCAGAAGCTGCTGGAGGGCTGGGACTACACCCAGGACGCCGACTCGGCCGCGGCCGCGTACTTCAACGCGGTCTGGCGCAACGTCCTCAAGCTCGCCTTCGGCAACAAGCTGCCCAAGGAGCTTCGGGTCAAGGGCCAGTGCCTGTGGGTCGAGCCGGTCGACACCACCGGGCCCGTGGACGACGACCGGCGGGTGCGCGAGTGCGGCCTGCGCGACGCCGACGAGGCCCAGCCCGACGGCGGCGACCGCTGGTTCGAGGTGGTCCGCACCCTGATGGACGACCAGGACAGCGACTGGTGGACCACGCCCGAGAACGGCACCCGCCCCGGCGCCGACAACCGGGACGAGCTGTTCAAGCGGGCCATGATCGACGCGCGCTGGGAGCTGACCGCCAAGCTCGGCAAGGACATCGACACCTGGAGCTGGGGCCGGCTGCACCGCCTGTTCCTGAAGAACAAGACCCTCGGCACCGAGGGCCCCGGCTTCCTCCAGTACGCCCTCAACCGCGGCCCCTGGAAGCTCAGCGGCGGCGAGGCGGCGGTCAACGCCACCGGCTGGAACGCCGCCGGCGGCTACGGCGTCGTCTGGGTGCCGTCGATGCGGATGGTGGTCAACCTCGGCGACCTCGACAAGTCCCGGTGGATCAACCTGTCCGGCGCCTCCGGGCACGCCTACAGCGCCCACTACACGGACCAGACGGCCAAGTGGGCCAAGGGCGAACTGCTGCCGTGGTCCTTCTCCAAGGCGGCGGTCGACAAGAGCACGACCGACACGCTCGTCCTCAAGCCGTGAACGGCTGACCCACCCGAAAGGGCCCTCCACGCGCGCGTGGAGGGCCCTTTTCCGTCCCCGGGGCCCCGGGGCGGAGCGTCAGAACCGCCGCACCCCGGACGGGGTCACCACCGCGTGCACCGGCCGGTCGTGCTCCTCCTCCGGGACCCGCTCGACGACCTCCGTGTCGTACAGCAGCACCACCAGCGCGGGATGGGCGCCCGCGCGCTCCAGCCGGGCCAGCACCCGGTCGTACGAGCCTCCGCCGCGCCCCAGCCGCATCCCGCGCGCGTCGACCGCGAGCCCCGGCAGCAGCACGGCGTCCGCGGCGGTCACCGCGTCCGGGCCGAGCCGGTCGCCGGCGGGCTCCAACAGCGCCATCCGCCCGCCGTGTCGGACGCGGGCGAGGGAGCCCTCACCGGCGTACACGCCCCAGTCCAGATCGTTGTCGGGCAGCAGGACCGGCAGCAGGACGCGCACGCCCCGCGCACGCAGCGCGTCGAGCAGCGCGCGCGTCCCCGGTTCACTCCCTACGGACACATACGCCGCCACGGTGCGCGCACGCGCCAGCTCGGGCAGCTCCAGCGCCCGCCGGGCCAGAGCGGCCTCCGATTCCCGCACGTCATCGGCCGTCAACCTGTTCCTCACCGCGATGAGCCGGCGCCGCAACCCTCGCTTGTCAGGCTCGGCGGAAGGTCCGCTGTGGCGCATCTGTCACTCCCGTTTCGATTCAATGTGCTCATACGAGCGTCAACTAACCGGAGCCTCAGATTCCGTGCAAAGGCACCGGATATGGTGTCGGGCATGACTCAGTCGCACCCCAGGATCAGCAAGGCTGTCATTCCCGCAGCAGGTCTCGGCACCCGGTTCCTGCCGGCCACCAAGGCCACTCCCAAGGAGATGCTGCCGGTCGTGGACAAGCCGGCGATCCAGTACGTGGTCGAGGAGGCCGTCGCGGCGGGCCTCGACGACGTCCTCATGATCACAGGGCGCAACAAGCGCCCGCTTGAGGACCACTTCGACCGCAACTACGAGCTGGAGTCCGCGCTCGAGAAGAAGGGCGACGCCGAACGGCTCGCCAAGGTGCAGGAGTCAAGCGACCTCGCGACGATGCACTACGTCCGCCAGGGCGACCCCAGGGGCCTCGGCCACGCCGTCCTGTGCGCCGCCCCGCACGTCGGCGACGAGCCCTTCGCCGTCCTCCTGGGCGACGACCTGATCGACCCGCGCGACCCGCTGCTGAAGCGGATGATCGAGGTCCAGGAGCGGCACGGCGGCAGCGTCGTCGCCCTCATGGAGGTCGCGCCCGAGCAGATCCACCTGTACGGCTGCGCCGCCGTCGAGGCCACCGCGGACGGCGACGTCGTCAAGGTGAACGGCCTGGTGGAGAAGCCGGACGCGGCCGACGCCCCGTCCAACTACGCGATCATCGGCCGGTACGTCCTCAACCCGAGCATCTTCGACATACTCCGCAAGACCGAGCCCGGCCGCGGCGGCGAGATCCAGCTGACCGACGCCCTCCAGCAGCTCGCCCAGGACGAGAAGGTCGGCGGCCCGGTGCACGGCGTCGTCTTCCAGGGCCGCCGCTATGACACCGGCGACCGCGGCGACTACCTGCGTGCCATTGTCAGACTCGCGTGCGAACGTGAAGACCTGGGCCCGGAGTTCCGGACCTGGCTCCGCAGTTACGTCACCGAGGAGATGTAGCCACCTTGAGCACCGCCGCGCCCCGCGCCACCGGCCAGGACCACCTGTGGTCGGTGGACGAACACCTGGAGGACATCCTCGCCACCGTCCGCCCCCTCGAACCCATCGAGCTGAACCTGCTCGACGCCCAGGGCTGCGTCCTGGTCGACGACATCACGGTGCCGGTCTCCCTGCCGCCGTTCGACAACAGCTCCATGGACGGGTACGCGGTGCGGGTCGCGGATGTCGCGGGCGCGAGCGAGGAGTTCCCCGCGGTGCTCGACGTCGTCGGGGACGTCGCGGCGGGCCAGGCGGGCCTGCTCCAGGTGGGGCCCGGCCAGGCCGCCCGCATCATGACGGGCGCCCCGCTGCCGCCCGGCGCCGAGGCGGTGGTCCCCGTGGAGTGGACCGACGGCGGCCTCGGCGAGGGCCCCGTGGCCGGGATGCGCGCCCGCAGTCTCGCCCCCGAGGCGGCCGGCGGACAGGTGCGGGTGTACCGGCCGTGCGAGGCACGCGCGCACGTACGCGCGAAGGGCAGCGACGTGAAGGCCGGGGACCGCGCGCTCGACGCCGGCACCATCCTCGGCCCGCCGCAGATCGCGCTGCTCGCCGCCATCGGCCGCGGCACCGTGCGGGTGCGCCCGCGCCCGCGCGTGGTGGTGATGTCCACCGGCAGCGAACTCGTCCAGCCCGACGAGGAGCTGGCCGCCGGACAGATCTACGACTCCAACAGCTTCGCCCTCACCGCCGCCGCCCGCGACGCCGGTGCCATCGCCTACCGCGTGGGTGCCGTCGCCGACGACGCCGAGACCCTGCGCACCGCGATCGAGGACCAGCTCGTGCGCGCCGACCTCATGGTCACCACGGGTGGTGTCAGCGTCGGCGCGTACGACGTGGTCAAGGAGGCGCTGTCGCACGTCGGCGACGAGGACGAGCCGGGCAGCGGCGTCGAGTTCCGCAAGCTCGCCATGCAGCCCGGCAAGCCGCAGGGCTTCGGCTCCATCGGCCCCGACCACACCCCGCTGCTGGCCCTGCCCGGCAACCCGGTGTCGTCGTACGTCTCCTTCGAACTGTTCGTCCGCCCCGCGATCCGCACCCTCATGGGCCTCACCGACGTGCACCGGCCCAGGGCCCGCGCCGCCCTGACGGCGGACAAGCCGCTGACCTCGCCCAAGGGCCGCCGCCAGTTCCTGCGCGGGACGTACGCCGACGGCACGGTGACCCCGGTCGGCGGGGCCGGCTCCCATCTGGTCGCCGCCCTCGCGCGCGCGAACGCGCTGATCGTCGTCCCCGAGGACGTGGAGTCCGTCGCGCCCGGCGACGACGTCGAGGTGATCCTGCTCGGCTGACCCCCGGGTGTTGGCGGTACCGTGTCGCGCACAGCAGGCCCGCGCGCCGCACCGCGACGGGCCCGGACCGGGAGCGGCACAGAGCATGACTGAGTTTTCCCGGGGGGAGACCCCCGGACCGCGCGGGCAGGACCACCTGACGCATATCGACGACGCGGGCGCCGCCCGCATGGTCGACGTGTCGGAGAAGGACGTGACCGCGCGCACCGCCCGCGCCAGCGGACGCGTCCTCGTCTCGCCCCGCGTGGTCGAGCTGCTGCGCGGTGAGGGCGTCCCCAAGGGCGACGCCCTCGCCACCGCGCGGATCGCCGGGATCATGGGGGCCAAGCGCACCCCGGACCTGATCCCGCTGTGCCACCCGTTGTCGGTGTCGGGTGTGACACTGGACCTGTCGGTCGCGGACGACGCCGTGGAGATCACCGCCACGGTGAAGACGACGGACCGCACGGGCGTGGAGATGGAGGCCCTGACGGCGGTCTCGGTCGCCGCGCTCACCGTCATCGACATGGTCAAGGCGGTCGACAAGGGAGCGGTCATCACGGACGTGAGGGTGGAGGAGAAGACGGGCGGCAAGTCGGGCGACTGGAGCCGGGCGTGAGCGGGCCGACCGCGCCGTACCGCGCGCTGGTCGTCACGGCCTCCAACCGGGCCGCCGCGGGTGTCTACGAGGACAAGGGCGGCCCGCTGATCGCCGACGGCCTCACCGGCTTCGGCTTCGCCGTGGACGGCCCGCAGGTCGTCCCCGACGGGGACCCCGTGGAGGCCGCCCTGCGAGCGGGTGTGGCGGCGGGGTACGACGTGATCGTCACCACGGGCGGCACCGGCATCTCGCCCTCCGACCGCACCCCGGAGGCCACCCGCGCGGTCCTCGACCGCGAGGTCCCGGGCATCGCGGAGGCGATCCGGGCGTACGGCCGGGACAAGGTGCCGACGGCGGTGCTCTCCCGGGGGCTGGCCGGGGTGGCGGGCCGGACCCTGATCGTGAACCTGCCCGGTTCCACCGGAGGCGTACGGGACGGACTGGCCGTGCTGGAGCCCCTGCTGATCCACGCCGTCGACCAGATCCGCGGCGGCGACCACCCCAGACCCGGCCCGGGGGGTGCGAGCTGAGCAGCGCATCCTGGCCCGTCGAGCTGGCCGAGGGAGACGTCGTCCTCCGGCCGATAAAGATGCGTGACCAGCGGGCCTGGCGCGAGGTCAACCGGCGCAACCGGGACTGGCTGCGCCCCTGGGAGGCGACGATCCCGCCGCCCGGGCCCGGCGGTCCGGTCATCCACCGGCCGACCTACCGCCAGATGGTGCGCCATCTGCGCGCCGAGGCGAACGCGGGCCGGATGCTGCCGTTCGTGATCGAGTACCAGGGGCGGCTGGTCGGGCAGTTGACGGTCGCCGGGATCACCTGGGGTTCGATGTGCTCCGGGCACATCGGCTATTGGGTGGACGAGGCGGTGGCCGGCCGCGGGGTGATGCCGACCGCCGTGGCGCTCGTCGTGGACCACTGTTTCCGCACGGTCGGACTGCACCGCGTGGAGGTCTGCATTCGCCCGGAGAACGGGCCCAGCCGCCGCGTGGTGGAGAAACTCGGATTCCGCGAGGAGGGGCTGCGGCCCCGTTATCTCCACATCGACGGAGCCTGGCGCGACCACCTCGTCTTCGCGCTCACCGCGGAGGAAGTGCCCGACGGGCTGGTGAACCGGTGGCGGCGGAGCCGCACCCGCAGCAGTAATTGAATAAATGTTCGAAATTATGCGCCCGATGACCGACTCGGTGCTTTGAATTCACGGTCGGAGTGGGCTGCTGATCGCATCCCTCACAAAAAAAGCAAGAAATATCAGCCAGATCGTGCGACACACCGGCTCAATTGGCGGATGGCCTCACGCAAACCCCTCTACCGTGTGAGGCGTGAGCAGCAGCGGCCTCATCTACGCAGTCATCGTCGGGGCCTGGGCCGCCTACTTGGTGCCGATGTGGCTCCGTAGGCAGGACGAGCTGAACGAGGCCCGTCCGACGGAACGCTTCAGCACAGCCATCCGGTTGCTGTCCGGAAGGGCCGGGATGGAGCGCCGGTACGCCAAGGACCTGCAGGCGCGCTCCGCCGACGAGGCGGAGCCCGCCCTGAGCGACCCGGACGCGGTCACCGACTCGGTGGACGTCCGGGCCTTCGCCGTGCCCCCGACCCGCCCGCACACGCAGGTGCTGCCGGCGCGCGGCGGGCAGCGCCCGGAACCGGCACGGGAACGCGCGACCGCCCCGGCGGACGGCACCGGCGACGCACCCGCCCGCGGCCCGGGCTCCGCATCAGGCTCCGCATCAGGCCACGCCTCCGGTGCCGCACCCGCGCGGGGACAGGTCCCGGGCGCTCGGCGGGCACCGAGCGCGGAGGCCGCCGCAGCGCGTGCCCGGCGCTCGAAGGTGCTCGCGCGCCGCCGGCGCACCACCGTGGTGCTCTTCCTCGCCTTCACGATGGGCTCGGTCGTCGCCGCCGTAGGAGGGCTCGCCTTCCTCTGGGCGCCCGGCGTGCCCGCCGTGCTGCTCAGCGCGTACATCGCCTACCTGCGCAGCCAGGAGCGCCGCCGCTTCGCGTTCCAGATGGACCGCCGCCGCGCGGAGGCCGCCGCACAGCGGCTGCGGGAGCGGGCGCGCCAGCCGCGCCGGCAGCCGTCCACCCCCGCCGACAGCGACGAACCCGACGAAGGCCCGGAACCGGAGGCCGACCCCGGCCTGTCGGCGCTCGCCGCGGACCGGCGGGCGCTCGTCGAGCAGACCGACCACGCGGAGTGGGTCGACCAGCAGCGCGAGCGGCAGCGGCGGCCGGGGCACGGGGAGAGCTGGGAGCCGGTCCCGGTGCCGCTGCCGACGTATGTGACCGCGCCGGTCGCGCCGCGCGCCACGGCCGACGTCGACCTCGGGGCGCCGGACGCGTGGAGCTCGGCGCGGTCGAGCCCCGTCGCGCGTGAGGAGGAGACCCGGTCGGCCACCGACCCGGCCGCGGACGAGCCGGCCGACCCGGAGGCGGACCGGGCGGGCGACCGGCCGGAGGGCGACGGCCGCAGCGACGCCCGGCGGGCGGCCTCTGCCCGGCGGGCGCGGGAGCGGGGGCGTACGCCGCTGTTCGACCAGTACGAGGACGGGGACCGGCCGCGCGCGGCCAACGAGTAGGGCGCCCCCGTGCCCCGGCCGGGAGCGGATTTCCGAGCCGGCCGATCGGGGTGCTAAAGTTTCACTCGTTGCAAGGGCCTGTGGCGCAGTCCGGTAGCGCACCTCGTTCGCATCGAGGGGGCCAGGGGTTCAAATCCCCTCAGGTCCACGCACAACCGCTCTCGAGCTTGCTCGAGGCCGGTGACGAGATCCCGCACGATCGTGATGATCGTGCGGGATCTTCGTCGTTTCCGGGGCCTGTTAGGGGTTCCGGGCCGAGGACATGACGCCGAGTCGGCGGTTACCGTTCCTGCTGGGCCTCGGCGGCGGCCGTGGAAGCGGAAGACGTCCGGGCGAGGATCTTGCCGGGACGGTGCCCGGGAAAGGGCTCTACCTGACGGAGGGGGCGCGGTGACGGGGGGCGAGCCGGGGCGTCTTCGTTTCAACATCCTGGGCACGCTGGAGGGCTGGGCCGGCCGGACCCGCCTGCAGTTCGGGGGAGCGATCCAGGAACGCGTGCTCGTCACCCTGCTCTTCGAGCCCGGCCGGATCGTCCCGGTCACCCGCCTGGTCGACGCCGCCTGGGACGAGGAACCGCCCAGCAGCGCCGAACACCAGGTGCGCAAGGCGGTGTCGGAGCTGCGCCGGCGTATCCCGGGCGGCGCGGGCGTCGTCGTCACCGACGGTCCCGGCTACCGCGTGGAGCTGGGCGACGGGTCGCTCGATCTCGACGAGTTCGCGCAGTTGCTGAGCGCGGCCAGGGTGGCGGTCGCCGAGGGCCGTACGGCCGACGCGGTGGCCACCCTGCGGCAGGCGCTCGCCCTGTGGCGCGGCCCGGTCATGGACGGCCGTGGCGGCCGGGTCGTCGACCTGGCGGCGACGGCGTGGGAGGAACGCCGGCTGACCGCGACCGAGCAGTACTTCGAGCTGCGCATGGCGCAGGGCGAGGCCGCGGAACTCGTCGGCGACCTGCGGGACCTGGTCTCCCGTCACCCGCTGCGCGAGACCCTGCGGGGGCATCTCATGCTCGCCCTGTACCGCTCCGGGCGCGGCGCGGAGGCCCTGGAGGAGTACGCGGCCGCACGGCGGGCGCTCGTCGAGGAACTCGGCATCGAACCGGGCGCCCGGCTGGCGCGCCTGCACGAGGACATCCTGCGCGAGGACCCCGGACTGGGCCCGCCGCCCGCCGGACCGCGGCCGGCCACCGCGACCGGGCCGGGCCCCGCGGACCGGGCCGTGTGCACGCTGCCGTACGACGTGACCGACTTCACAGGCCGGGACGGGGAGCTGCGGCTGCTGCTGGAGAAGGCGCGCGAACCCGGCGGCGCCGGGACCCGGATCATCGCCCTCGACGGCATGGGCGGCTCCGGCAAGACCACCCTCGCGGTCCGGGCCGCGCACCTGCTGGCCGAGCACTACCCGGACGGCCAGCTCTTCATCGACCTGCGCGGCTTCACCCCCGGGGAACAGCCCCTGCATCCCGCGGTGGCGCTGGAGAGCCTGCTGCGGTCGCTCGCCGTACCGGACGAGCAGATACCGGAGGAGACCGAGGCGCGGACGGCGCTGTGGCGCATGACGGTCGCGCGCAGACGGGTGCTGATCCTGCTCGACAACGCCGCCGACCCCCGGCAGGTGATCCCGCTGCTGCCCGCGTCGTCCGGCTGCCTGGTGCTGATCACCAGCCGCGGCCGGCTGGTCGACCTCGACGGCGCCGAGTGGATCGGGCTCGGGATGCTCACCGCGCGGGAGAGCGCCGCACTGCTCGCGGAGACGCTGGGCGCCGCGCGGACCGAGGCCGAGCCGGACGCGGTGGCCGAACTCGGCGAACTGTGCGGGCGGCTGCCGCTCGCCCTGCGCATCGCGGCGGCCCGGCTGCGCAACCGCCCCCGCTGGACGGTGGCCCACCTCGTGGAGCGGCTCCGGCACGAGACCCGCCGACTGGAGGAGCTGAGCACCGGGCGGCGCAGCGTCACGGCCACCCTCGAACTCTCCTACCAGGCACTGAGCGCGAGCGGGCGCGCCGGGTTCCGGCTGCTCGGGAGGCACCCCGGCGCCGAGATCGACGTCTGGTCGGCGGCGGCCCTGATGGGGACCACCGTGCGGGAGGCCGAGGATCTCCTCGAACACCTCCTGGACGCCCACATGGTGCAGCAGCACACCCTGGGCCTGTACAGCTTCCACGACCTGGTGCGCAGCTTCGCCCTCTCCCTCCCGGGCGACGACACCGGGGACGGGACGCCGGCCGCGCGCCTGCTGCCGTACTACCTCGGCGCGACCGAGGCGGCCTGCGAGGTGCTGTTCCCGGACCGGCTGCGCGTGGAGTCCGGTGTCGCGGTGCCGCCGGCCGGCCAACTGCCCGAGCTGCGGACGGCGGCGCAGGCCATGGACTGGTTCGACCGGGAGTACCACACCATCCAGCTCGTGATCGACCGCGAGGGGGACGCCGCCGACCCGGCCTGCGTGGTGCATCTGGCCCGCAATCTCTCCTTCTACCTGTACTCGCGCAGCAAGCCGGACGAGCAGCTCGCGCTGGGGATCACGGGCGTCCGTGCCGCGCGGCGGCTCGGGGACCGGCGGCTGCTGTGCCTCAGCCTCAACAACCTCGGCGTGGCCGAGTGGCGGGCGGGCCGCTTCCGCGACGGCATCGAGAGCGTGTCCGAGGCCCTGCGCATCGCCCGCGCCCTGGGCGACGCGGTGGGCGAGGCGATGAGCGTCGGACGGCTCGGGCTGCTCCACCTCGACACCGGCGAACTGGCCGAAGCGGTCCGGGATCTGGAGCGGGCCGTCGTACTGCGGCGCGAGAGCGGCTATACGACGGGTGAGGTCGACAGCTGGGCCAACCTGTCCTCGGCGTACCGCCGCCTCGGCCGCCACCGCGAGGCCGTCGAGGCAGCCGAGGAGGCGCTGCGCATCAACCGCCGCCTGGGCGTGCGCGACAAGGAGAGACTCATCCTGAACGACCTGGCCGCCGGGCTGATCGGGCTGGGTGAACACGAGCGGGCGCTCGCGGTCCTCGACGCGGCCCTCGCGCCCGGCGACGAGACCCGCGCGGCGGAGAACCACGCCCTCGCCCTCGCCCTCTCCGCGGAGGCCCGCCAGCTCCTCGGCGACGACGAGCGGGCGCTGCGCGACGCCCGCCGCGCCCGCGAGATGGTCGGCCGCTCCGGCGTACGGCTGCGCGCCTCGGAGATCGAGAACATCGTCGGCCGCGTCCACCGCAGGTCCGGCGACCCCACCACCGCACTGCGCCTGCACCGGCGCGCCCTCGACCAGGCCACGTCCCTCGGCTACCGAGCCGAGATCCTCGCCGCCCTGACCGGACTGGCCGAGGCGGAGGAGGACCTGGGCGACGAGGAAGCGGCGAGCACCCACCGTGAACGCGCGCGAGCCCTGGCGGCGGAGTTGGGCATCGGGGAGCACCGGGCGGAGTAACGGCTCGGTGGGGCCGCTCCTTTCGCTCGGTGAAAGCCCTCTCCGCCCGGTGAAGGCCTCTCCGCCCGGTGAAGGCCTCTCCGCCTGGCGGAAGCCTCCGTCGCCTGGCGGAAGCCTCCTCCGCCCGGCGGAAGCCTCCGTCACCCGGCGATTGCCCCCTCCGCCCGGCGGAAGCCCCCTCCGCCCGGCGAAGTCCCCCCACCCCACGGGAACCGCCCCCTCCATCCCCCGGAAACCGCCCGCTCCCTCTCGGCGGACGCGTGCGGGAACCAAACAGGAACCGGTGCGTGCACACTCCGCGGAGGTGATGTCCGAGTCCCCCGGGGAGTCCCGTGATGCAGACCCGAGCCGACCGCATGCTGATGGTCCTGCCGCGCGCGCGGACGGTTCGCAAGGCCGTCGAGGCGGGGTACCGGGTGTGGTCCGTGTGGGACCCGGTGCTGGGTGTCGCCGCCGAGCACGGAGACGTGGTCCGCGGCTCCGAGGAGGTGCTCGTCGCCGACCTCACCGACGAGGCGGGCCTGCGTGCCCTGGTCGTACGGGCCGCGGAGGAGTACGGCGTCGGCCGGGTGATGTACCTGGGCGGCGGGACGGGGATGCGGCCGGTGCTGGACGAGGCCCACCGGCTGGGGCTGGCGGGCAATCCCCGGGACGCCCACCGGATTCTGGGCAGCCGTGCCGCGCTGCGGGAACTGCTGCGGCACCACGACCGGCTCGGGGTGCGTTTCCGGCGCGTCGAGCGCGGTGACGAACTGGCGCGCGCCGTGGCGGAGTCGGTCGGGTTTCCCGCCGTCGTGTGCGCCCTGGGCGCGGGTGCCGACCCGCGTCCCGTCCTCGTGGCCGACCCGGGCGGCCTCGCGGCCTGGGCCGCGCGCACCCGAGGGCCCTGCCTCGTCGAGGAGTTCGTGGCCGGGCCGCAGTACGCCGTCACGACGCTCAGTGTCGACGGCATGCACCAGGTCGTCGGCGTCACGGCGACCGAGACCGACGGGCCGCCGCACTTCGTGGCGACCGGGCATGTGCACCCGGCGCCGATCGGCGCCCGCGCGGAGGCCGAGATCCGGTCCGCGGTGTGCGCGCTGCTGGACCTCGCCGGATTCGAGCAGGGACCGGCCGACACGACCGTCGTGCTGGGCGCCACCGGCCCGCGCGTCATCTCCTGCCGACCCCGGTTCGCCCGGGACGGTATCCCCCTGCTGCTCAGGCTCACGCGCGGGATCGACCTGGAGGCGGCGTTCTTCCAGGCCCTCCGGCTCGGCCGGTGCCTGCCGCCCACCGAGGCGGTGGGCGCCGCCGCGAGCGGGATCGTCCGGCTGCCGCCCGGCAGTCCGGCCGCGGTGGACGCCGCACCCCGGCACGGCTGCGTCGTCGTCGGCGGCGCGAACCCCGGCGAGGCCGCCGAACGCCTCACCGAGGCACGAGTACGCCTCACCGAGGCAGGCGAACACCTGCACGCACAGGCCGGTCCCGCACCCCGCATCCGTCGCCAGTGACCCCCCAACTCTCACCCAGGAGGACAGGCACGTGGACATGCGTCAGATCAGAACCTTTCACAAGGCCGCCACCCTGCTCAGCTTCAGCCGCACCGCTGCGGAGCTCAACTACGCGCAGTCCAGCGTGACCGGGCAGATCAAGGGCCTGGAGAACGCCCTGGGCGTCGCCCTGTTCGAGCGGCTCGCCGGGCGCCGGGTCCGGCTCACCCCGGCCGGCCTGCGCCTGCTGCCGTACGCGGAACGGCTGCTCCTGCTCGCCGACGAGGCCCGCAGCGCCACCCTCGGTTCCGCCGAGCCGTCGGGGCGGCTGGTGATCGGAACGATGGAGAGCATCGCCACGTACCGCATGCCACCGCTGCTGGAGCTGTTCCATCACCGCTGCCCGCAGCTGGAGTTGGTGCTGCGGCCCGGCAGCGGGGCGGAGATCCTCGACGGTCTGCGCCAGGGCGCCCTGGACCTGGTCCTGCTGATCGACACCGACATCCGCCATCCCGGGCTGGAGAGCACGGTGTTCGGGCCGGAGCCGCTCGTCGCCGTCGTCGCACCCGACCACGCACTGGCCGGCCGGCGGTCCGTCACCGGGGCCCGGCTGCGGGACGTGCCGATCCTGGCCCCGGAGTCCGGGCGTGGCTACCGGCGGCTGCTCCAGCGGGAGTTGCCCGGCCACACCGCGCCGATCCTGGAGTCCGGCACGGTCGAGTCGACCAAACGGTGGGCCGCGGCCGGACTCGGAGTGGGGCTGCTGCCCGAGGTCGCCGTCGCCGAGGACATCGCGGCGGGCGCGCTCGTGGCCCTCGACTGGCACCCGCCCTCCGCCGTCTACACCCAGCTCGTACGGCGCCGGCGCACCCCGCTCAGCCGGGAGATGCGGCTGTTCATCGACCGGGTCGCCACCCTGATGGCCGAGGAGAACGACCGGATCGCGGCCTGACGAAAGCGGGGCGAACGCGGGACGGGAGCCGGACGGGAGCGGGACCCATCGACGTGTCCGAATTCTCGTTGCAGAGAGGCCGATCAGAAATTCATTGACCGTGACGGCCGGGCTTGATGAAATCAAATCACCAACAGGGAGGCCCCCGAAAAAAGGCAAGAAAAAGAAGGGGGCCGAAAACAGAAGGAGTCCGCTATGAGCAACGTCTCCGTCACCAACCCGGCCCAGCAGATGATGAACGGCCTGTACGCCGACGGCGCCCAGTTCGACGCCGACTGGAGCCAGGTCGACGACGCCACCCTCGCCAAGCTGCGCGAGGCCGCCGCTTCCGGTGACGAGGCGCTGCAGTCGCTGCTCACCAGCCTGGCCTTCAGCAAGTTCGAGGGCGCCGACCAGGCCGCGCGTCTGTCCGCCTCCCTCGCCGGCATCAAGCAGGCCGCCGTCGCGGAGATCTTCGAGGAGCTGCCCACCACCTCCATCGAGGACCTGCGCGCCGCCGCCGAGGCCGCCGGTTACGAGGTCGAGATCCTCGCCTGATCCAGCCGTGGGGCGCAGCGGTCCGGTCCCCGGAACCCGTGTCCGGGGACCGGACCGCCCCCCTCGGGGAAAGGTTCGCGTCCCGCTCTCATCATCGAGCAGAAGAAGAAAGGGAACGTCGTGAGTGAGTCGTTTTCCATCGAAGGACTCGGCTGGCGCGAGAACTGGCGGATCGAGAACGGGAACGATTCCTACGTCGTCCCTTTTCCGACCCTGCGCCCCGCGACCCTGGTTTTCCACGGGGAAACGGAATTCAGCTACGGTCACTACGGAATCCACCTGGGCCAGGCGGACGTCCTGACCTTCATGGGCCCGAGCAGCGGCACGATCACCGGCTGGTTCATCGACTGCCGTGAGGGCTCGCCCACCGCCGGCATGCGGGAGAAGCACACCTGGTCGCCCACGTCGGCCCGCGCCCTCTACATCCCGCCGGGGGTGGCCCACACCTTCGACGGCCTGGAGTTCGTCAACACCATCAACTCCTACGAGCTGTTCCTGCCCGACCCCGACGAATGGGTCCACGGCAGCCTCGACTGGCAGCCCGACGCGGACATCATCAACATCCCCCTCGACATCGCCGACGAGGACATCCCCCTCTACAAGCCCAACGCCCACCCGGCCAGCGAACTCTGGTACGACATGGTCGCCGCCCAGCAGCGCGCCATGATCCCGAAGGTGGCCTACGAGTATCCCGTCACCCGGGACGTGAAGCTCGCCGACGGCACGGTGCGCCGGGTCGAACTGCGCCGCCCGCTGCCCAAGGAGGACAAGAGGAACTGGGAGCCGCTGGCGGACGTCTTCGGCGTGGGCTGGGTGCGCCACCCGGTGATCCGCAGCGGCGCCGAGTCCGGCTTCTCCGCCCTCCTGGACCGCCACCCGCTCTACTTCATCGACCACGGCGAGACCGGCTACACCCACGACGCCTACGGCATCCACCTCGGCCAGGAGGACCGGCTCACCTTCGCCGGGCCCCGCGACCAGGAGGTCACCCTCCACCTCATCGACACCCGGGTGGACTCGCCGACCTACGGCGCGGACGTCACGTACACCTTCCACCCCGACCCCGAGCGGTACCTGCTGATCCCGCCGGGCGTGGGCCACGCCTTCGAGCACCTGGAGAACGTCTACACCGTCAACCGGCCCCGCACCCTGCTGCCCGAGGACGGAAGCGAGTACCAGCCGGGCAACGACGTCATCGACTGGCCGGTCGCCCAGCGCCCGATCCCGGCGCTGCGGGCCAACACGGTGCCGGCGAGCCGGGAGTACTACGAGGCGCGCGTCGCGGACCAGAAGGCCCTGCGGGCGCTGCCCGTCACCCACTCCACGCCCTCGGTGATGATGATCAAGGGCAAGGACGGCAAGGAGATCCGGGTCGCGCTGCGGAAGAAGGTGTCGATGTCCGGCTCTTGAGAGCGACGCCCCGGTGCGGCGGCCACCCCGGCCGCCGCACCGCTGTCGTACCCCCGCACGCTCGCCTCCTCCTTTCCCTATCGCTGGAGTTGGGAATCCGATGCCATCCCTTCCCCGTTCCCTGTCCCGGTCGCTGGCGCCGCTGCGCTACCGCGAGTACCGGCTGTTCTTCCTCTCCTACCTCGTCAGCATGATCGGCGACGGCGTCTGGCTCGTGGCACTGCCCTGGGTCGCCATGGAGCTGGGCGGTGACAGCTCCGACCTCGCCATGGTGGTGGGCGCGGAGGCGGTGGGGCTGATCTCCTGCGTCCTGGTGGGCGGAGTGCTCGCGGACCGCTTCCCGCGCAAGCGGGTCATCGGCGCGTCGTTCGCGGTGAGTTTCGCCGCCCTCGGCGGGCTCGTGGTCGTCCACGCCGTCGGGCAGCTGATGGTGTGGCAACTGGTGTGCGCCGCCTTCGTGCTCGGCGCGTCCGCCGCGATCAGCGGGCCCGCCTCCGACGCCTTCACCCCCGACCTCGTGCCCGAGGAGGGACTGCACTCCGCCAACGCCCTGGAATCCACGGTGCGTTCGCTCACCATGCGGATGGCCGGCCCGGCAATCGGCGGCGTGCTGATCTCGGTGCTCGACTCCATGAGCGTCATCGTGCTCAACGCGGTGAGCTTCGGGGTGGCGGCGCTGTGCGTGGCCCTCGTCCGGCCGGGCGTGCCGGGTGCCGTGTCCGGGCGGGCGGAGGCGGGCGAGCCGGCCGAACCCGTCCCGTACCGCCAGGCACTGCGCTATCTGTTCGGGGAACGCTGGCTGTGGGTGCTGATCGTGTGGTCCGGAGTCGTACTGCTGCTCCAGTCCGGTCCGCGCCAGGTCCTCCTGCCCTTCCTCATCAGCGACCGGCTCCACGGCGACGCCCGCGACTACGGCCTGCTCATCGCGGTGACCGGGATCGCGGCCGTGGTGGCGTCCGTCGTGCTGGGCGCGCGCAAGGTCCCCCGGGACTACGCCCGCCGGATGCTGCTGGCCTGGACGGCGGGCGCGGCGCCGCTGGCGCTGATGGTGTTCGTACCGGCGTTCTGGATGCTGCTGCCCATGGCCGCGCTGTACGGCTTCTTCTCGACCGTCGGCAACGTCTACTGGTCGACGCTGATCCAGACGTCCGTGCCGAGCGCGGTGCGAGGCCGGGTCATCAGCGTCGACTGGCTCGGCTCGCTGGCGCTCGTACCGCTGTCCGCGGTGATCGCCGGTGTCGGCACCGGCCGGGCCTTCATGGTGGTGGTCTTCGTGCTCGGCGGGACGCTGCCGGTGCTGATGACGCTGGCGACCCTGCGCTGGGTGGACCTGAACGCGCTGCGCCCGCCCGGCGAGACGGTCGAGCAGCCCGCCCCGCCGGCCGCGCCGCAGGCCCTGGAACCCGAGGTCGCGGCGCGCCCCGCGGCCTGACGCGGCCCCTGAGCCCGCTGCCTTGACGCGCGGTTGCCGGTCCGTTCCCGCCCCCGGTGAGGATGGGAGAACGGCGACCGGCGGTGTCCGGGACGCCGGGAGAACGATCGGCGAACAGGGCACGGACGTGGACCGCGACAAAGGGGTGGCGCATGCGCAGCAAGGCGATCGAGTTGGCCGGGTTCCTCGCGATGACGCTCGCGCTGGCACTCGGCGTGACCGCGGAGCCGTCCGAACCGGAGGACACGTCCCACCGAGTGGCCCAGGGCGAGGGCCCGGGAGCCTCCCACCCGTGACCACCGGCCCGCACCCTGGACGGCGCCCAGCCGACCGGGCTCAGCCCCCGGTGATCCCCTCGGCGGTCAGGGCCTGCGCGTAGTGGGCGAGTGAGCGGTTGTACGCGGGGAGATGGCGGGAGAGAGCACCGAGCGCCAGGGCGGCGGCCTCACGCTCGCGGCCGAGATCGACGAAGGCCAGGGCGAGGAACGCGGAGACCGCGTCGTCGAGACGGTCCGAGGTCTGATCGCGCTCGGCGAGCAGCAGGTCCGCGCTGCTCTGCGGGTCGCCGAGGGTGCGCAGCGTGCTCGCGAGCTGAATGACGGCCTGCCGCCGGCGGTCGCTGTCCAGGCCGCCGTCCAGGGCCTTGCGGTACAGGGGAACGGCCTGCTCACCCAGATCGGTCGCGTCGTACGCGGACGCCAGCTCGAAGTCGGCGACGGCGTGGCCCGGCGGCAGTTCGTCGGTCAGCGCCTTCATCCGCGAGCGGAACTCCGCCGGGTCGCACTCGTCGAAGGCGTCCCACAGGGCGGCGCACCGCCGCTCCCACTCCGCCGTGGTCTCCATGGTCATCGTCACAGCTTGGCAGACGGATCAGGCGGCCGGGACGGCCGTCGCCCTCACAGCGCCTTCGCGTAGCACAGGCTCGACTCGTAGAACCGGTAGTAGCCGAACTTGGCGCACGGCTCGTAGCCGCTGGAGGTGTACAGGGCGATGGCCTCGGGCTGCTCGGTGCCGGTCTCCAGGACCATGCGGATACGGCCGGCCGCGCGGGCGTCCTCCTCCAGCGCGGCGAGCATGCGCCGGGCGAGTCCGCGACCGCGCATCTCTCTGATCACGTACATGCGCTTCAGCTCGGCGTCGCCGTCCTCGTTGCCCTCCTCGTTCTTGTCCTGGCGCCGCCAGCCGCCCGTGGCGATCGGCCGGTCCCACTCGTCGTACCCGATGAAGTACACGCCGTTCGGGGGCTCGAAGTCGGCGGGCTCGAGCACGGTGGCGTCGCCGCCGTCGCCGTAGCGCTCGTGGTACTCGGCCTGGACCTCGTCGTTGAGCTTGACGGCGTCGGGGTGGTCGAAGGGGACGCGACGTATATTCATGTGAGGCATCGTACTTCTATGCAGGCTTGTGGCCGTCGGAATCCGGACTCGGTCCAGTGTGCCGGTATCGTGCCCGGGTGCTGACTGTGACCACCGTGAACGTGAACGGGCTGCGCGCCGCCGCGAAGAAGGGCTTCGTGGAGTGGCTGGCCGGTACCGACGCCGATGTGCTGTGCCTCCAGGAGGTCCGCGCGGAGCCGCAGCAGCTGCCCGAGCACGTACGGCAGCCGGAGGGCTGGCACGTGGTGCACGCCCCCGCCGCCGCGAAGGGGCGCGCGGGCGTCTCGCTCTACACCCGCCGCGAACCCGACCGGGTACGCGTCGGCTTCGGCTCGGCCGAGTTCGACGCCAGCGGCCGGTACGTCGAGGCCGACCTGCCCGGTGTGACCGTCGCCTCCCTCTATCTCCCCTCCGGCGAGGTCGGCACCGAGCGGCAGGACGAGAAGATCCGCTTCATGGGCGAGTTCCTCGCCTACCTCAAGGAACTGCGCGAGCGCGCCGCCGCCGACGGCCGCGAGGTGCTGGTCTGCGGCGACTGGAACATCGCCCACCGGCAGGCCGACCTGAAGAACTGGCGCGGCAACACCAAGAACTCCGGCTTCCTCCCGGAGGAACGCGACTGGCTCACCCAGGTCCTCACCCCGGAGGCCGGCGGCTACGTCGACGTCGTGCGGGCGCTCCACCCGGACGTCGAGGGGCCGTACACCTGGTGGTCGTACCGGGGTCGCGCTTTCGACAATGACACGGGTTGGAGGATCGACCTCCACGTCTCCACGCCCCGTCTCGCGGACAGGGCGGTCAAGGGATACGTGGAGCGCGCGGCCACCCACGCGGAGCGCTGGTCGGACCACGCGCCCGTCACCGTCGTCTACGACCTCTAGGGGGTGTCTCGTCGATCATGCCGGGCTCCCGACGCCTGGCACCGCGCCTCGCCGCGTTGTCGTCGGTCGCCGATGCTCCGCATCGACTCCCTCCTCCGCCTTGCGATGCACGGCACCAGACGCCGCTCGCTGATCCGGCCTGATCGACGAGACGCCCCCAGGGACCGCGCAGGCGCCGGCCGGCGCCCGGGTGTCAGGGCCGCTTGCTCAGGCGGCGGTCCAGGGCCAGGGAGAGTTCCGCCTCCACCACGCTGCGGGCCAGGGGGCGCAGGCGGTGGAGGTGGTCTTCGGGGGCGTGGCGGAGGATCAGGTCGGCGAAGAGGTCGGCGAGGGCGTCGGCGTGTTCGCGGACGCGTTTGGCGGCGGCCAGGACGTCGGCCAGGGGGATGCCCTCGCGGACGAGGGTGGAGGAGACGTCCAGCAGGCGGCGGCTGATGTGGACGATCTCGTCGCCGTCGGTGCCGAGGTAGCCGAGTTCCATCGCGGCGGCGAGGTTCTCGGGGGTGGCCTGGCCGGCGAAGTGGTCGGCGAGTTCCTCGGGGGTGAGGCGGACCGGGGTCTCCTCGGTCGGGACGCCGAGGCCGAGCAGGTCGCCGACGTCGCGGCCGTGGTCGAAGGCCTCGGCCAGTTCGGCGATGCCGCTGAGGGTGTGGCCGCGTTCCAGCAGGGCGGCGATGGTGCGCAGTCGGGCCAGGTGGTGGTCGTCGTACCAGGCGATACGGCCCTCGCGGCGGGGCGGGGGGATCAGTTTGCGTTCGCGGTAGAAGCGCAGGGTGCGCACCGTGATGCCGGCCAGGCGGGCCAGTTCCTCCATGCGGTACTCGCGCTTCGCCTGCTTGTCCGGGTGGTTCGCTGCCTTGTCTGCCACGTCCGCACCCTAAGTCGTACCGACGGTAACTTTCCTGGCGCCGACCCCTACCGGTGAGTACGGCTCTCCTCTACGCTCCCCATTGCGCCAGTGTTCACTGGCATGGTTGCGAGCGATGCGTGGAGGCTTCGGGATGGCCGAGCACGAGCACGAGCATGTACGGGTGGCGGTGGTCGGGTCCGGATTCGGCGGACTGGGGGCCGCCGTACGGCTGCGCCGCGAGGGGATCACCGACTTCGTCGTCCTGGAACGCGCCGACAGCGTGGGCGGGACCTGGCGGGACAACAGCTATCCGGGGTGCGCCTGCGACGTACCGTCCCACCTGTACTCCTTCTCCTTCGCGCCCAACCCCGACTGGCCGCGCACCTTCTCCGGGCAGGAGCACATCCGCGCCTACCTGGAGCGGGTCGCCGACGTCTTCGGGCTGCGCCCGCACCTGCGGTTCGACTCCGAGGTCAAGCTGATGACCTGGGACCCCCGAGAGCTGCGCTGGGAGATCGAGACCGCCTCCGGGCGGCTCACCGCCGACCTGGTCGTCTCCGCCACCGGGCCGCTGTCCGACCCGAAGATCCCCGAGATCCCGGGCCTGGACTCCTTCCCCGGCAAGGTCTTCCACTCCGCCCGCTGGGACCACGACTACGACCTGCGCGGCAAGCGGGTCGCCATGGTGGGCACGGGCGCCTCCGCGATCCAGATCGTGCCGGCCATCCAGCCGAAGGTCGGCAGGCTCACCCTCTTCCAGCGCACGCCCCCGTGGGTCATGCCCCGCATGGACCGCGCGATCAGCGGCGCCGAGCGCTGGCTGCACCGGCGGCTGCCGTTCACCACCCAGGCCCGGCGCGGACTGCTGTGGGGCATCCGGGAGTTGCAGGTCCAGGCGTTCACCAAGCACCCCGACGAGCTCGGCCTCGTCGAGCAGCTGGCCAAGCGCAACATGGCCCGCGCCATCAAGGACCCGGCGCTGCGGGCCAAGCTGACCCCCGACTACCGCATCGGCTGCAAGCGGATCCTGCTGTCCAGCGACTACTACCCGGCGCTCGCCCGGCCCAATGTCGACGTCGTCGCCTCCGGGCTGAGCGAGGTGCGCGGCTCCACCCTCGTCGCCGCCGACGGCAGCGAGGCCGATGTCGACGCGATCATCTTCGGGACCGGCTTCCGCGTCACCGACATGCCGATCGCCGAGCGGGTCGTCGGCGCCGAGGGCAAGACCCTCGCCGAGGTCTGGAAGGGCGGCATGGAGGCCCTGCGCGGCGCCTCCGCGGCCGGGTTCCCCAACTGGATGACGATCATCGGGCCCAACACCGGCCTCGGGAACTCCTCGATGATCCTGATGATCGAGTCCCAGCTGAACTACATGGCCGACTTCATCCGCCAGCTCGACGTGCTCGGCGGGCGCGCGGCGCTCGACGCGCGCCCCAGCGCGGTCCACGCCTGGAACCGGCGGGTGCAGGAGCGGATGAAGCGCACGGTGTGGAACACCGGCGGCTGCACGAGCTGGTACCTGGACGCGAACGGCCGCAACACCACCATCTGGCCCGGGACGACGGCGGAGTTCCGGCGGGCGACACGGCGGGTGGACCTCCTGGAGTACGAGGTGCTGAGGCCGCCGGCGAAGACCGGCACCGTGAAGGCAGGCGCCGCGAAGACCGGCGCCGCGAAGACCGGCGCCGCCAACACCGGCGCCGCCAACACCGGCGCCGCCAACACCGGCGCCTCCGAGGCCCCCACCACCGAGGCCACCGCCAAGTCCGCCTCCACCGAGGCCGAGGCCGCCATATGAGCCGCCTCCTCCCCGTCCTCTCCGGCCCCTACGCCCCTCCCGCCCCCGCCCGCGAACTGACCGCCGTCTCCGCCGACGGCGCGCGGCTGCACGTCGAGGTGCACGGGCCCGAGAACGCGCCCCCCGTCGTCCTCATCCACGGCTGGGCCTGCTCGACCGCCTTCTGGGCGGCGCAGATCCGCGCCCTGGCCGCCGACCACCGGGTCATCGCCTACGACCAGCGCGGCCACGGCCGCAGTCCCGCGAGCCCGACCTGCACCACCGACGCCCTCGCCGACGACCTGGAAGCCGTCCTCGCCGCGACCCTCGCGCCCGGCGAGAAGGCGGTGCTCGCCGGTCACTCCATGGGCGGCATGACGATCCTCGCGGCGGCCACCCGCCCCCGGGTGCGGGAGCACGCCGCGGCCGTCCTGCTGTGCAGCACGGGGAGTTCGCAGCTCGTGGCCGCCGCCACCGTCGTACCCCTGCGGCCCGGGCGGCTGCGCACCTGGCTGACGCGGCGGATCCTCGGCTCGCGCGCACCGCTGGGACCGGTCACGCCCCTCGCGCGGCGCGTCCTCAAGTACGGGACGATGGGCGCCGGTTCGGCACCGCACATGGTGGAGGCGTGCGCGCGGATCGTGCACGCCTGCCCGCGCGCCGTGCGCCACACCTGGTCGCGTGTCCTGGCCGTGCTCGACCTCGACCACGCCGTACGGGAGTTGAGCGCGCCCACGGAGGTCGTCGTCGGCACGCACGACCGGCTCACCCCGCCGGTGCACGCGCGGGCGCTCGCCGCCGCGCTCCCGCACCCGGCCGGCCTCACCGAGCTGCCCGGGCTCGGCCACATGACACCGGTGGAGGCCCCCGAGCTGATCACCGGGAAGATACGGCAACTCGTCACGGCGTACGCGAAGGTGAGGGAGGGCGCATGAGCAGGGTGAGCCTGGAGGGGCAGGTCGCGGTCGTCACGGGCGCCGCGCGCGGTGTCGGCGAGCTGCTGGCGCGCAAGCTGTCGGCGCGCGGGGTGAAGGTCGCGCTGGTCGGGCTGGAGCCGGACGCGCTCAAGGACGTCTCCTCGCGGCTGCACAGCGAGAGCGACCACTGGCACGCGGACGTCACGGACCACGAGGCGATGGCGAGGGTGGCGCGGGAGGCCAAGGAGCGGTTCGGGAAGGTCGACATCGTGGTCGCCAACGCGGGTGTGGCGACCGGGGGTCCGTTCACCGACTCCGACCCGGAGGCCTGGCGGCGGGTCATCGAGGTCAATCTGATCGGCTCGGCGGTGACCGCGCGGGCGTTCCTGCCGGTGCTGATGGAGAGCCGCGGCTATCTGCTCCAGATCGCCTCCCTCGCCGCCATCACCCCGGCGCCGATGATGACGGCGTACTGCGCGTCCAAGTCGGGTGTGGAGGCCTACGCGCACAGCCTGCGCGCGGAGGTCGGCTACAAGGGCGTGAAGGTCGGCGTCGGTTATCTCTCCTGGACGGACACCGACATGGTGCGCGGGGCCGATCAGGACGACGTGATGCGGGAGTTGCGGCAGCGGCTGCCGTGGCCGTCCAACAAGACGTACCCGCTGGGCCCGGCGGTCGACCGGATCGTGGCGGGCATCGAGCGGCGCTCCGCGCACGTGTACGGGCAGTGGTGGCTGCGCGGGATGCAGGGCGTGCGCGGGTATCTGCCGGCGCTGATCGGGACGGTCGGGCAGCGGGAGATGCGGCGGTTCGCGGACCGGCTGGAGGGGATGCGCACCGGGCTGGTGGGCGCGGGCGGTGCGGCGGACGAGCAGGCCCGCGCGGTGCGCATCACGCAGCGTGACTGATCGACATGCAGAGCGTGGCGGCCCGTGTGAATCTGAGTGAGCCCCCACTCGGGGGCCCCAACTCCCCCCAGTCACAAGGAGTGACATCACATGGGTATGAAGGACAAGTTCCAGGACCAGTCCGAGCACCTGCAGGAGCAGGCCCGCGAGAAGATGGGCCAGGCGAAGGAGCAGGTCCAGAACCGCCGTGGCCAGCGTCGTGACGACGCCATGACGCCGCAGGAGCGGGAGGACGAGGAGCGCTTCGGTACGGACTACGACCGCGACCGGTAAGCGATCGGTTCATGCCGACGCGGGGTGTCCTCCATTTCGAGGGCGCCCCGCGTTGCGGTTGCCCTGGCCGCGGGACCGCGGCGGTCGGCGGTCAGGACCGCGGCGGCAGCTTCGGCCGCGACCGGTCCGGTACGTGGCGGTAGTCCGGCGGTGTGGCCGCCGGGTTGGTCTCCAGCAGTTCCAGGGCGAGGTGCACGGCGTCGTCGAGCTGGGCGTAGCGGCCCTCGGCCCAGTCCAGCGGGGTGCGCAGCGCCTCCACGTCGGGGCTGACGCCCTGGTTCTCGACGGACCAGCCGTACGCGTCGAACCAGGCCGCGTTCATCGGCACGGTGATCACGGTGCCGTCGCCGAGGCGGTGGCGCCCGGTCATGCCGACGACGCCGCCCCAGGTGCGCTGGCCGACCACCGGGCCCAGCTTCAGCAGCTTGAATGCGGCTGTGATCATGTCGCCGTCGGAGGAGGTCGCCTCGTCGGCGAGGGCCACCACCGGCCCGCGCGGGGCGTTGGAGGTGTACGACACCGGCTGGGCGTCGCGGGTGAGGTCCCAGCCGAGGATGGTGCGGGTCAGCTTCTCGATGACGAGTTCGCTGATGTGGCCGCCGGCGTTGCCGCGTACGTCGACGATGAGGGCGGGCCGGGAGACCTCCATGCGCAGGTCGCGGTTGAACTGGGCCCAGCCGGAGCCGCCCATGTCGGGGATGTGCAGATAGCCGCAGCGTCCGCCGCTCAACTCCCGGACCACCTCGCGGCGTTTGGCCACCCAGTCCTGGTAGCGCAGCGGGCGTTCGTCGATGAGCGGGACGACGGCGACGCGCCGGGAGCGCCCGGCACCCGCGCCCGAACCCGCGCCCGCGCCCGAACCCGCGCCCGCGCCCGAACCCGCGCCCGCGCCCGAACCCGCGCCCGAACCCTCGCTCGCGCCCGCGCCCGAACCCGCGCCCGCGCCCGCGCCCGAACCCGCACCCGCGCCCGCGCCCGAACCCTCGCCCGCACCCGCGCCCTCGCTCCCGGCTCCCTCCCCATCCCCGCCCCCCTGGGCCCCCTCGGGAGGCTCCGGTGAGGCGAACGTCAGCTCCACGGTCGTCCCGCCCGCCCCCGCGAGCAGCGGGAAGGGCCCCGTCACCGGGTCCACGGGCCGGCCGTCGACATGGGTGAGGACCGCGCCCTCGCGGATGCCCGAACCTGCCAGCGGGGAACGGGCCTTGGAGTCGGAGGAGTCGCCGGGCAGGATGCGCTTGACCATCCACCGGCCGTCGCGGCAGACGAGGTTGGCGCCGAGCAGGCCCTGCCAGCGCTGGTAGTGGGGCGGGCCCTCGTTGCGGCGGGCGGCGCTGACGTAGGCGTGCGAGGTGCCGAGTTCGCCGAGGACCTCGCGCAGCAGGTCGGCGAACTCGTCGGGGGAGGCGACCCGGTCGACCAGCGGGCGGTACTGGTCGAGGACGGCGTCCCAGTCGATGCCGCACATGCCGGGGTCCCAGAAGTAGGCGCGGATCAGCCGCCCGGCCTCCTCGTAGGCCTGGCGCCACTCGGCGCCCGGGTCGACCTCGTGCAGGATGCGGCGCAGGTCGATCCAGGTGGTGGTGTCGCTGTCGCCGCTCTCCGTGGACGGCACCGCGCGCAGGTCGCCCTCGTCGACCACGACGAGGCGGCTGCCGTCGCCGCTGACGGCGAACCAGTCGAGGTGGCCGACGAGTTCGGACCGCTTGGCCTTGGTGATGTTGAAGTACTCCAGGGTGGGGCGGCCGGTGGTGTCGTCCGGGTTGACGAAGGTCTCGCCGAGCGCGCCGGAGATCGGCCAGCGCAGCCAGACCAGTCCGCCGCCCGCGACGGGGGCGAGCGCCGAGTACTTGGAGGCGGCGACCGGGAACGGGGTGACCCTGCTCTCCAGGCCCTCCACCTCCACGGTGACGGTGCCCTCGCCGCCGCCCTCCTCGCCGAGGTCGCCGATGTCGCCGAGCTGCCCGAGCCCGCCGGCGGCGGGGCGGCCGTCGGGGTCGAGGGCGAACGGGGAGGGGGTGGCCGAGGAGAGCGGCACCAGGTAGGGGCGGCAGCCGAGCGGGAAGGACAGGTCGCCGGTGTGCACGTCGTAGACCGGGTCGAAGCCGCGCCAGGAGAGGAAGGCGAGGTAGCGGCCGTCGCGGGTGAAGACCGGGTTCTCGTCCTCGAAGCGGCCGTTGGTGACGTCGACGACGACCGGCGCCCCCTCCGCGGCGGCACCGGCGATCCGGGCCAGCTTGATCTGCCGCAGCGAGCGGCCGATGCCGGGGTGCGACCAGGTCAGCCAGCAGCCGTCCGGGGAGAAGGCGAGGTCGCGGACCGGGCCGTTGTCGGACCGGATCAGCTCGGTGACCTCGCCGTCCGACTCCTCGGTCGCGTCGATCAGCAGCAGCCGTCCGTCGTGCGCGGCGATGGCGAGGCGTTCGCCCCGCGGGTCGGCGACCAGTTCGAGGACCCGGCCCAGCCGGCCGGAGGCGAGCCGCCGGGGCTCGCGGTCGCCGGTGGCGCGCGGCAGATAGGCGATCTCGACGGCGTCCTCGCCCTCGGCGTCCGTCACATACGCCACCTGCCCGCGCGAGCCCAGCATCTCCGGCAGCCGGATCCGCACGCCGGGGGTGTCGGTGAGGGTGCGGGCGGGGCCGTCGCGGTGGGTGAGCCAGTACAGGCTGCCGCGGACGACGACGGCGCTGGCGCGGCCCGTCTCGTCGACGGAGAGCGCGTCGACGTGCTGGGCGGCCGGGACCTGGTAGGGGCGGCGGCCGGTGCGCGGCCCGTCGAGCCGTACGTCGAGCTTGCGCGGTACGGCGTCGGGGGCCAGGTCGTCGACGATCCACAGGTCACCGGCGCACTGGTAGACCACGCGGGTGCCGTCGCTGGCGGCGTGCCGGGCGTAGAAGGCGTCGTGGTCGGTGTGACGGCGCAGGTCGGAGCCGTCGTGGGCGCAGGAGTAGAGGTTGCCGACGCCCTCGTGGTCGGAGAGGAAGGCGATCCGGTCGCCGACGAACATCGGCGAGTGCAGATGGCCCTCCAGGTCGGCGAGGAGGCGCTGCCCGTGCAGCCAGAGGCGGCCCATGGCGCCGCCCCGGTAGCGCTTCCAGGCGGCGGGCTCGTGCGGCGGGGTGCCGGTGAGCAGCAGGGTGCGGTGCCCGTCGGGGAGGTCGGCGACCTGGATGTCGGCGACCGGGCCCCAGGGCAGCTTGCGGCCGGGGTCGCCGTCGGTCGAGACCTTGTACGCCCAGGTGAAGTACGAGAAGGGCTCGCCGTGGGAGGCGACGGCGAGGATGTCGCCGGGGCCGTCGCCCTCCGGGGGTGTCCAGCCGCAGACCCGGGTGTCGGGGCTGCCCCAGTAGGTGAGTTGCCGGGACGGGCCGCCGGCCACGGGGACCAGGTGGATCTCCGGGACGAGGCTGCGCCAGCTCGTGTAGGCGAGGTGGCGGCCGTCGGGGGAGAAGCGGGGGTGGCCGATCTTGGTGCGGTCGGCGGTGAGCCGCCAGGCACGGCCCGGTCCGTCGAGCGGGGCGAGCCAGAGGTCGTCCTCGGCCACGAAGCACAGCAGGTCACGATGGAGGTGGGGCAGGCGCAGATAGGTCACCTCTTCATGCTTTGCCCGGTATGGGGGCCGAGCAACTTATGCCGCTTTGACAGAGGTGACCCAGCACACGTACGAAACCGTTTCGTTTCGCTCGCACCCGGCGCTACCCTGAACCTGTACGAAACCGTGTCGTTCGGAAGCCCGTTTCGACCGGTAGAGGTTCGGAACCCGGAAGAGGTGAGGAGCATGGCCGACACCGCCACCCCGCGGCGCAGCCGGCTCACGCCCGAGCGGGAGGCCGAGCTGTACACCGCCGTGCTCGACCTGCTCCGCGAAGTCGGCTACGACGCCCTGACCATGGACGCCGTCGCCGCCCGCACCCACTCCAGCAAGGCCACGCTCTACCGCCAGTGGGGCGGCAAGGCCGAACTGGTGGCGCGGGCGATGCGGCACATGAAGCCGGGCCGGATCGCCGACGTGGACACCGGGTCGCTCCGGGGCGACCTGCTCGCCCTCGTGACCCGCGAGGACGACTGCACGATGGAGCAGAACACCGCGCTGATCCGGGGGCTGGCCATGGCGGTCCACACCAACCCGGACCTGCTGCGGGCGTTCAAGGAACTGCTCATCGAACCGGAGCTGGAGGAGTTCCGGCGGGTGCTGCGGCGCGCCGTCGACCGGGGCGAGGTCCGCGCGGACAACCCGGCGCTGGAGTACGTGCTGCACATGCTGCTGGGCGCGTTCGTCACCCGGGCCCTGATCGACGAGCTGCCGCCCACGCAGTCCTTCCTCATCTCGTACATCGACGCCGTGGTCCTCCCCGCCCTCGGCGTCACCACCACCTGAGCACCCCACTCAGCACCACCTGACGCGACCGCTCACGTCGTCGGGCCGATAACCCCTGCCCTGACCACCCCACGACTGACCGGGAGTACGCCCTCGTGGCCACGTTTCTCTACCGACTCGGCCGGTTCTCGTTCCGGCGAAGGCACATCGTCGCCTTCATATGGGTGGCGCTGCTGACGCTCGCGGGCGTCGGCGCGGCAAGCGCCCCCACCCCCGGCACCACCTCCTTCTCGATCCCCGGCACCGAGGCCCAGAAGGCCTTCGACCTGCTGGAGGAACGCTTCCCCGGCATGAGCGCCGACGGCGCCACCGCGCGCGTCGTCTTCAAGGCGCCCGCGGGCGAGAAGATGACCGACGCCGAGAACAAGGCGACCGTCCGGGAGACGGTCCGGGAGCTGGCCGACGGCTCCGAGGTCGCCGCCGTCGCCGACCCGTACCAGGCCAGGTCCGTCAGCCGCGACGGCACGGTCGCCTACGCCCAGGTCACCTACAAGGTGTCCGGCATGGAGCTGAAGGACACCACCAAGGAGGCCCTGGAAGGCGCCGCCGAGGACGCGCGGGACGCCGGGCTGACCGTCGAGATCGGCGGTGACGCCCTCCAGGCCGTGCCGCACACCGGCAGCTCCGAGATCATCGGTATCGCGGTCGCCGCGGTCGTCCTCGTCATCACCTTCGGCTCGCTGCTCGCCGCCGGACTGCCGCTGCTCACCGCCATCATCGGCGTCGGCATCGGCGTCGCGACGATCACCGCGCTGGCGAGTCCCCTCGACCTGGGCTCCACCACCTCCACCCTCGCCACGATGATCGGCCTGGCGGTCGGCATCGACTACGCCCTGTTCATCGTCTCCCGCTACCGCGCGGAACTCGCCGAGGGGCGCGACCGCGAGGAGGCGGCCGGCCGGGCCGTCGGCACCGCCGGTTCCGCGGTGGTCTTCGCCGGCCTCACCGTCGTCATCGCCCTGGTCGGCCTGTCGGTCGTCAACATCCCGATGCTGACCAAGATGGGCATCGCCGCGGCGGGCACGGTCGCCATCGCCGTCCTGATCGCGCTCACCATGATCCCCGCGCTGCTCGGCTACGCGGGCCGCAGGGTCCGCCCGACCGGCGAGAAGAGCAAGCTCCTCGGCGGCGGCCGTACGCCGAAGAAGCCGGCCCGCCCGAACATGGGCACCCGCTGGGCCAGCTTCGTCGTGCGCCGGCCGGTGGCCGTGCTGCTGCTCGGCATCCTCGGCCTCGGCGCCGCCGCGGTCCCGGCCGCCTCGCTCGAACTCGGCCTGCCCGACGACGGCTCCCAGCCCACGTCGACCACCCAGCGCCGCGCCTACGACCTCCTCTCCGAGGGCTTCGGCCCCGGCTTCAACGGCCCGCTCATGGTCGTCGTCGACGGCAAGGACAGCGCGAACCCGCAGACCCTCTTCACGGACGTCGCCGACGAGGTCAAGGGCCTCGACAACGTGGTGACCGTGACCCCGCCCGCGCCCAACAAGGCCGGCGACACCGCCACGATCACCGTCATCCCGGACGCCAAGCCGTCCTCGGCCACCACCGAGGAACTGGTCCACGCCATCCGCGACACCGGCGCCGACCTGACCGCCGGCAAGGACGGCCAGGTGCTGGTCACCGGCGCGACGGCGATGAACATCGACGTCTCGCAGAAGCTGAACGACGCGCTGCTGCCGTACCTGGCCCTGGTGGTCGGCCTCGCCTTCCTCCTGCTGATCGTGGTCTTCCGCTCGATCCTCGTCCCGCTGAAGGCGGCCCTCGGCTTCCTGCTCAGCGTCCTCGCGGCGCTCGGCGCGGTCGTCGCGGTCTTCCAGTGGGGCTGGCTGTCCGGCCTGATGGGCGTCGAGGAGACCGGCCCCGTCATGTCGATGATGCCGATCTTCATGGTCGGCGTGGTGTTCGGCCTCGCCATGGACTACGAGGTGTTCCTCGTGACCCGGATGCGCGAGGCCTACGTCCACGGGGAGAAGCCCGGCCAGGCGATCGTGACCGGCTTCAAGCACGGCGCGCGGGTCGTCACGGCCGCCGCGGTGATCATGATGGCGGTCTTCGCGGGCTTCATCGGCTCCAGCGAGTCCATGGTCAAGATGATCGGCTTCGGCCTCGCGATCGCCGTCTTCTTCGACGCGTTCGTCGTCCGCATGGCCATCGTCCCCGCGGTACTCGCCCTGCTCGGCAAGAAGGCCTGGTGGCTGCCGAAGTGGCTGGACCGCGCACTGCCCAACGTCGACGTCGAGGGCGAGGGCCTGCGCACCGGGACCGACGGCCGCAAGGACCCGGACGAGGACCGCGAACTGGTCCGCGTCTGACGGCCGTGTGAAACCAGCCGGTGAGGGCTCCGTGGGGACGGGGCGCCCTCACCGGCTGATCTCTGCCCAGACCGTCTTCCGCGGCGACGGCCCCGCGGCCACACCCCACCGGTCGGCCAGCGCGTCCACGAGCCGCAGCCCGTAGCCCGGACCGAGCCGCGGCAGGCACTCGGCCCGCGTGTCCGTGACCTCCACACGCAGGGTGCGCGCGACGACGTACAGGGTCAGCCGGAAGTCCCGTCCGGGCACCCGCCCGTGCGTCGCCGCGTTCACCGCCAGCTCCGCGATGACGTTCTCCGCAGGGTCCAGCGGCAGGCCCCAGGAGCGCAGCTGCTCCGTGGCGAGCAGCCGGCCGAGCCGCGCGCCTCTGGGCGTGGGGGACAGGAGCACCGTGAAGTGGCGGATGCGGTGGGTGAGTTGGTTTTCAGGGGCACTCATCTCGCGGTTCATGTCACTCAGCGTGGCCGAAGCTGCTTCCGTGGATCAGTGACAACGCCTGTGCGTACGGTGACTGTCCTGGCTTTGTCCTGCGCTGTCTCGGGTGTCTCGGGGGTTGTACGGGTACGGAAGCGCGTTGGAGGTGGGTCGCGATGAGCAACGAGGTTGTGGAAGAAGCGGGTTGGGACGTCGAGCCCGGCGACGAGATCGAGCCGGTGGTGCAGGCGGTCGGGCGGCTGCTGAGGGTCTGCCGGGAGGCGGCCGGGATGCGGGTGAGCGATCTCGCCGAGGTGATGGGCTACGGCGAGGACATGATCCGGAAGATCGAGCGCGGGGTGCGGATTCCCCGGCCGGAGTTCCTGGACAGGGCGGACCAGATCCTGAACGCGCAAGGTCATCTCAGGGCGTTCATGGAGGACATGCGGAGGGCGCGATATCCGAAGAAGGTGCGGGAGCTGGCGGATCTTGAGGCGCGGTCGGTGGAGATGCTGCTGTACAGCAATCACAACATCCACGGCTTGTTGCAGACGCCGGAGTATGCGCAGGCGCTGTACGAGATGCGGCAGCCGGCCCTGTCTCCGGACGTGATCGAGCGTGAGATCGCCGCGCGCATGGCCCGTAAGTCCGTCTTCGAGCGAGAGCCTGCCCCGGCGCTCAGCTTTGTCCAGGAACAGGTGACGCTCGAACGGCCACTCGGAGGCAAGATGGTGTTGCGCCGCCAACTCGAACACCTGCTGGAGGTGGCCAAGTTGCGGAACGTAGCGCTCCAGGTCATGCCTACCGACAGGGAGGAGCACGCCGGAGTCCCCGGCCTGATCGAGGTGCTGAAGTTCGCTGACGGTACGGCGGTCGGACGCTCCGAGGGCGCGTTCAACGGGCGCCCGGTCTCGCACCCAAGGGATCTTCGGATCCTCGAACTGCGCTATGGCATGATCCGGGCGCAGGCTCTCACGCCGAGGGAGTCGCAAGCGTTCATCGAGCAAGCGCTGGGGAGACTATGAGCAACTCTGAACTCCACTGGTTCAAGAGCAGCTACAGCAGCAGCAACGAACCCGGCGACTGCGTCGAGGTCGCCACCACCCCCGCCAAGATCCACGTCCGCGACTCCAAGACCCCCGACACCCCGCACCTCACCCTCACTCCCGCCACGTGGACCGACTTCCTGACGTACGTCGCCAAGTGACCGCTCCAATGGATGCGTCCGTGCGCCATGAGGAGCACTCTGGAAGCAGGCCCTTCCGGAGGTGATCGTCATGACCATGCACACCGCAGTGGGATGGCACGTCGAGCTGGAGTTCAAGGAGGACGACCGGCACACCGAGGCCGCCGCGCTGGTGCGGCTGCCCGACGGCAGCGAGGTGCGCTCCCACGGCCACGCCAGCAGGCACCACACGGACGCGAATCAGCCCAGGGTGGGCGAGGAGATCGCCGGTGCCCGCGCGCTGAACGAACTCGCCATGCGGCTGCTCACCAAGGCGCACGACGAGATCGACTCGGCGTCGGGGCGGACCTCCCACCCCATCCACGTATGAGCCCGTGGCGGGTCAGGCGCCGGTGAGAGCGGTACGGACCGCCCTCACCAGCGCCTGCGCGCGCGGGTCCGCGGTGACGCTCTTGCGGAAACCGTTGGTCACATAGCCGAAGGCGATCCCCGACTCCGGGTCGGCGAAGCCGAGGGAGCCGCCGCGGCCCGGATGACCGAAGGAACCGGGGGACAGCAGCGGGGACGCGCTGCCGTGCAGCATGTAGCCGAGGCCGAAGCGGGTGTTCACGACCAGCACCCGGTCCGGGCCCGCGGACTGCTCGCCGCGCGCGAGGCCGGCCGTCTCCGGGGTGAAGAGCCGGACGCCGCCGTCGATCTCCCCGATCAGGGACGCGTAGATCCGGGCCAGCCCGTCGGCGGTGGCGACGCCGCTGGAGCCGGGCAGGGCGGCGGCGCGGTAGACCGGGTCGTTCTCGTCGGGCTTCGGGGAGATCGCGCCGAACGCGCGGCGGGTCAGGGACGCGGGGTCCGCGTAGGCGTCGGTGACCGCGCGCTTCGGGCGGGTGCGCAGGGCGCCCGCCGCCTCCTCGGCCGTCACCGGTCCGACCCGGCCCACCCGGGCGGCCTCGGCCGCGGGCACCCCGAGCCGGAAGTCCGCCCCGACCGGGCCCGCGATCTCGTCGGCGATCCACTCGCCGATCGGCCGGCCGGTGACCCGGCGCACCAACTCGGCCACGAACCAGCTGAACGTGTGCGGGTGATAGCCGTGGTCCGTGCCCGGCTCCCACACCGGCGCCTGTGCCGCGACCGCCTCCGCGCCGAGCACCGGGTCGGCGGCCTCGGCGGGCGTCAGCGGGCGGTCCAGCACCGGCACGCCCGCGCGGTGCGCGAGCAGATGCCGGACCAGGGTGCGCTCCTTGCCCGCAGTCTTGTACTCCGGCCACCACTCGCCGACCGGCGCGTCCAGGTCCAGCTCGCCGCGCTGGTGCAGCAGCAGGGGGACGGCGGCGGCGACGCCCTTGGTCGCCGAGCGGACGATCTGCGCGGTGCCGGGCCGCCAGGGCTCGATGCCGTCGATGTCCCGGGTGCCGCCCCACAGGTCGACCACCTTGTGCCCGTCCCGGTAGACGGCCACCGCCGCGCCCCGGTCGCCGAGCGTCTCGAAGTTCCGTACGAACGCTTCCCTGACCGGCTCGAACCCCTCGGCCACGGTGCCGTGCACGTCCACGTCCGTACTCCTCCTCTGCTGTGCGGGTCGCCTCTCTCACCCAAGCAGAATCGTCACGTCGATGTTCCCGCGGGTGGCGTTGGAGTACGGGCAGACCTCGTGGGCCGCGTCGACCAGCTTGGCGGCGATGTCCGGGTCGAGGACGGGCAGCGAGACGCTGAGGGCGACGGCGAGGCCGTAGCCGCGGTTGCGGTTCGGGCCGATGCCGACCTTGGCGGCGACCGTGGAGCCGGTGAGGTCGTAGCCCTCCCGGTTGCCGACCAGGATCAGCGCGTTGTGGAAGCAGGAGCTGTAACCGGCCGCGAAGAGCTGCTCCGGGTTGGTGCCGTTGCCGTCGCCGCCCAGCTCCGGGGGCATCGCCACCTTCAGCTGGATCTGGCCGTCCTGGCTGGTCACATAGCCGTCCCTGCCGCCGTGCGCGGTGGCTTCTGCGACGTACATGATCTTTGTCGGGCGGGTGTCGACGGCGACGCCTTCGGACACGGCGGGACCTCCCCCAGGGCGGATGAGCGGACGCATCGTGCACAAGGTACCGGCGAGTAGGTTCGGTGGGTGCGGCGAGGGGGAGCGACCGCGGGTAACAGCGGACCGGCCGGTCAGCGGGCGGTGGGGCGTACCGCGTAGCCGCCGAGGGCGGGCTCCAGCGTCGCGAAGGCCGTACGCGCCTGGGCGGTGACGATCAGGGCGATCTCGTCGTTGCCGTGGCCGTCGAGGGTCAGCCGCAGGGTCTCCTCGAACAGCAGCCGGTGGACGCCGCCCAGCAGTGCGGCGGCGACGCGGGGGCGGATGTCGTCCGGGGTCGCGCCGGTCTCCTCGGCGAGGGCCTGGGCCAGGGCCTTCTCGCGGAGGTCGTGGAACTCGCGCAGCCGGGCCACCAGGGCGGGGCTGTCGGTGACCATGCGGGCGAAGGGGAGGCCGGAGAAGCCGATCACCGGGTCGTGCCCGGCCGCGGCGGCCAGGAAGGCGCGGCGCAGCGCGGCCAGCGCGGACTCGCCCGGGGCCCGGCCGCGGACCGCGTCGGCGGGCATCTCGACGAAGACGCCGGCCAGGTCCAGGGCCAGGTCCTCCTTGCGCGGGAAGTAGTTGGTGACGGTCATCTTGGCCACCTGCGCGGCAGCGGCCACGTCCGCGATCGTCACGTTGTCGAAGCCCCGCTCCAGGAAGAGCCGGGTGGCCTCATGCGAGATCTTCTCCCTGGTCTGGCGCTTCTTCAGGGCCCGCAGGCCGGTCGTCGCTTGGGTCATGCGGTGCAGTCTAGCTATGCCTCGCCCAAATTTATGCTTGACACATTTCTAGGTCGGACCTAACTTTGTTCCGTCAACCTCTCCCCTCCGAAGGGACTCCATGACCGCGCGCGAGTTCGACCGGCAGGTACGCAATCTGATCGACCTCGGTTATCCGGAGCTGTGCGGGCTCTCCCCGGCGGACTTCGAGAAGCTGTGCGCCCCCCTGCGCGAGGCGGCGTCCGGGACGGCGGAGCCGGACGTGGCGGCCGGGCGGGTGCCGTTCCTGCTGGTCGTCACCCGCGAGGCGGCGCCGGTCGAGCGGACGATGGCCCTCACCACGCTGCACGGCAAGAAGAAGCCGGGCTTCGTCGACGACAGCTTCGAGCCCGGCGCGCTGGAACGGTTCGTCGCCATCCCCTCGGTGGCCGTCCCCGGCCACCGCGTCCACCTGGTGTCCGACGTGGAGCGCGGCGAGGAGTTCTGCGGGGTCGTGCCGAACGACGCCATGGAGACCATCGCCGGGCGTGGCCGCACCCTGCTCACCATCGAGGAGGGCATCGCACTGATCACCCACTTCCCCGAGGTGCTGGTGAAGAACAAGTGCTTCTCCCTCGGCGGCTCCCGCTCCGGCGACCACCGCGTCCCCGCGATCTGGATCAGCCAGGGCATGCCCAAGCTCGGCTGGTGCTGGGAGGGCAACCCGCACACCTGGCTGGGGATGGCGTCGGCGGGGGCGCGGCACGCGGCGGGGTGAGTATGCCGCGGGGAGGGGGCTCAGCGGGCGCGGGCCGCCGCCTCCTCCGCGCGGTGCGCGAGCTGCCACAGTTCCTCACGCATCCGGGCGACGTCCGCCGCGTCGAGTCCCGTCGCCGTGAGGAGGGCGGCGGGCACCCGTGACGCGCGCTCGCGTAGTTCCTCCGCGCGCCCGGTGCACGCGACGAGCACCGAGCGCTCGTCGTGGGCCGCGCGCTCCCGGCGTACCAGACCGGCGCTCTCCAGCCGCTTCAGGAGCGGCGACATGGTGCCGTAGTCCAGCCGCAGCGCGCCCGCCAGCTCCTTCACCGTGATCTCACCGCGCTCCCAGAGCACCAGCAGCACCAGGTACTGCGGGTAGGTGAGACCCAGCTCGTCCAGGAGCGGGCGGTACGCGGCGGTCACCGCGCGCTGGGCGGCGTACAGCGCGAAGCACAGCTGCTGGTCGAGGAGCGGCGGCCCCTCGGCCTGCTCGACTCCCTCGTCGTCTCGGCGCGTCACGCGCCCATTGTCACGGACCGCGGATCGAAGCCGAACGGCAGCTCCAGACGGTGGGCGCGCATCAGGGCCTCGTCGGACAGCAGCTCACCGGTCGGCCCGTCGGCCGCGATGACCCCCTCGCTCAGGATCAGCGAGCGCGCGCACAGCTCCAGGGCGTACGGCAGATCGTGGGTGACCATCAGCACCGTCACGTCCAACGACCGCAGGATGTCGGCGAGTTCACGGCGGGAGGCCGGGTCCAGGTTGGACGACGGCTCGTCCAGGACCAGGATCTCCGGCTCCATGGCGAGCACCGTCGCGACGGCCACCCGGCGCCGCTGCCCGAAGGACAGGTGGTGCGGCGGGCGGTCCTTGAACCGCTCCATGCCGACCCGCTCCAGCGCGCGGTCGACCCGCGCCTCCAGCTCCGCGCCCTTCAGCCCGGCCGCCGCCGGCCCGAACGCCACGTCCTCCCGCACCGTCGGCATGAACAGCTGGTCGTCGGGGTCCTGGAAGACGATGCCGACCTTGCGCCGGATCTGAGCCATGTTCCGCTTGTCCACCGGCAGCCCGGCGACCCTCACGCTGCCCGTGCCGCCGGTCAGGATGCCGTTCAGGTGCAGGACGAGGGTCGTCTTGCCCGCGCCGTTCGGCCCGAGCAGCGCCACCCGCTCGCCCCGCGCGATCGAGAAGTCCACGCCGAACAGGGCCTGGTGCCCGTCGGGGTAGGCGAAGGCGAGGCCGGAGACCTCAAGGGAGGCCGGAGTTCCCGACGGGGCGGCGGAGTCCACAGAAGCTGTCACAGCATCCATCCCAGCAGACAGATCACGAGCGCGGCGACGGGCAGGGCGAGGGCGTACGACCACTGCGCGCGGGACGCGGTCACCTCGTCGATCACGGGCATGGCACCGGCGTACCCCCGGCTGATCATGGCCAGGTGCACGCGTTCCCCGCGTTCGTAGGAGCGGATGAACAGGGCGCCCGCCGACTTCGCGAGCACGCCCCAGTGCCGCACCCCGCGCGCCTCGAAGCCCCGGGACTCCCGGGCGATCCGCATGCGCCGCATCTCGTCGGTGATGAGATCGCCGTAACGGATCATGAAGGAGGCGATCTGCACCAGCAGCGGCGGCAGCCTCAGCCGCTGGAGACCCAGCAGCAGCTCCCGCAGCTCGGTGGTGGCCGCCAGCAGCACGGAGGCGGCGACGCCGAGGGTGCCCTTGGCGAGCACGTTCCAGGCGCCCCACAGCCCGCTGACGCTGAGGGACATCCCCAGCACCTCGACCCGCTCGCCCTCCGCCACGAACGGCATGAGCACCGCGAACGCGACGAACGGCACCTCGATCAGCAGCCGCTTCAGCAGGAAACCGGCGGGCACGCGCGCGAGGCACGCGACACCGGCGAGCAGCGCCGCGTACAGCCCGAACGCCCACATCGCCTCCCGGGGTGTGGAGACCACGACCACCACGAAGGCGAAGACGGCGGCGAGCTTGGTGTGCGGCGGCAGCGCGTGCACCGGCGAGTCGCCTCGCCGGTACAGCCGGTGCGCGTGCCCTGCGCCCATGACGGCGGCCTCAGACGTTCTCGGGGGTGGCGGTGGACGACGGCGAGGTCTCGGCGGAGCGGCGGCGGCGCACCGCCCAGAACACGGCGCTGCCCGCGACGACGGTCACACCGACGCCGATCACCCCGGCGAGGCCGCCGGAGAGCCGGGCGTCGTCGACGTCCTCGACCCCGTAGTCGGCGAGCGGCGAGTCGGCGATCGCGTGCTCCTCGGCCTTCTTGTCGATGCCGTGGTCGGCGGCGACCTTCTCCAGGCCGTCCGGGTCGGCGGAGGCGTAGAAGCTGACGAACCCGGCGAGGACCACGGAGGCCACGAGGCCGCCGATCCACACCGCGCGGTGCGAGGCCCGTGCCGCGACCGGGGCGGCCTCGGGAGCGGGCGCGTCGACGAGCTCCCCGCCCACCCGCAGCTTCAGCGGCGCGCGCAGATCGCGGGCGCCGTACACGAGGTCCGGGCGTACGGCGATCACGGCGCCGACGGTCAGCGCGGTGATCGCGGCCTCGCCGATGCCGATGAGGAGGTGCACGCCGACCATGGCGCCGGCGACCTTGCCGATGGAGACGTCGGTGGTGCCGCCGATCCAGAAGAAGAACGTGAAGGCGAGCGCGGCGGCCGGCACCGAGACCAGCGAGGCGACGAAGGAGGCGGCGGTGACGGAGCGGCGGGTGCGCGGCAGCACCTTCACCAGGCCGCGGAAGAACGCGTAGGCGACGATCACCGTGACCACCGCCATGTCGGTGATGTTCACGCCGAGCGCGGTCAGGCCGCCGTCCGCGAAGAGGATGCCCTGCATGAGCAGGACCACGGATATACACAGGACGCCGGTGTAGGGGCCGACCAGTATCGCGGCGAGCGCCCCGCCGAGGAGGTGCCCGCTGGTGCCCGCGGCGACCGGGAAGTTGAGCATCTGGACGGCGAAGATGAACGCCGCCACCAGTCCGGCCAGCGGCGCGGTCCGCTCGTCGAGCTCGCGGCGCGCGCCCCGCAGGCTCACGGCGACGGCACCCGCGGCGACGACTCCGGTGGCTACGGAGGTGGGGGCGTTGATGAATCCGTCAGGTACATGCACCGTTCGATGATAGTGGCTTGATGCGAACCCTTTGCAAGAGCGAGTCTCTCTCTTGTCGCCCCCGAGGCGTGAATCGCGGAATATAGGACATTGAAGAAGAAGCGGACACACGGGTTTCCGCATCGGTCACGCTGGGTAAGGGGTCCTTCTATGTCTGTAGTCGAGCAGTACGCGCGGGCCCACATAGTCACCGACACCGCCGACCAGGTGGAGGACGAACAGCGAGCGGTTCCGGTCATCCTCCGCTACGACCCGGATGCCGACCCCGGCGCGGTGCGGATGGATCTCCCCGGCGACCACGAATGGACCTTCGACCGCGAGCTTCTCGAACGGGGACTGCGCGCCCCGGCCGAGGCCCCGGCCGGCTCCGGCAGCGTCCGGGTGTGGCCGTGCGGACGCGTGCAGGCCGTGGTCGAGTTCCACGACCCGCACGGCGTCTCCGTGGTCCAGTTCGAGACCAAGGCGCTGATGCGCTTCCTGCGCCGCACCTACACGGCGCTCCCGGTCTCCACCGCCGGCTGACGGCCTGCTTCGGCCCGCCGGGTGCTCAGCCGCCGGGTGCTCAGCTGCTGAGTCCCAGTTGCCGAGTACTCAGCTGCCGAGTGGTTCAGCCGCCGAGCTTCAGCAGCGAGGCCACGATCGGCCCCGCCGTCTCGCCACCGTGCCCGGCCGCCTGGACGACACCCGCCGCAGCGAGGTCGCCCCGGTACGCCGTGAACCAGCCGTTGGGCTTCTTCTGGCCGTCGACCTCCGCGGAGCCGGTCTTCGCGCCCACGTCACCGCTCACCCCGGCCATCGCCTCCGCCGCCGTCCCGTAGGCGGCCGTGTAGGACATCAGGTCCCGCAGCTGGGCCAGCGTCGAGGCGGACAGGGTGCGCTGGGCCGTGGCCAGCGTGCGGCCGTCCACCGACGGGGCGACCAGATACGGCTGGCGGAACACGCCCGACTTCACGGTCGCCGACACCGACGCCATGTTCAGCGGGTTCATCCGCACGCCGCCCTGGCCGATCAGGGACGCGCCCATCTGGGCCTGCGACTGCACCGGCACCGAGCCGTCGAAGGTGGGCACCCCGACGGCCCAGTTGTTCAGCGACAGCCCGAACACCTGCTGGGCCTGCCGGGTCAGGTCGTCGTCCTTCAGCTTGGGCGCCTGGCTGATGAAGGCCGTGTTGCAGGAGCGGGCGAAGCTCGCCTTGAACGTGCCGCCCTTGATCTCGAACTTGTCGTCGTTCTGGAACTTCCAGCCGCCGTACGTGAAGTACTTCGGGCACGGATGCGCCTTGTCCGCCGAGGCCAGCCCCTTTTCGATGAGCAGGGACGCGGTGATGACCTTCATGGTGGAGCCGGGGGCCAGCGAGCCCTGGAAGGCGGTGTTGAAGCCGCGCGAGGAGTTCGCCACCGCCAGGATCTCGCCGGTCGAGGGCTTGAGCACGACGACCGAGGCGCGGGCCTTGGCGGCGACCTGCCGCTCGGCGGCGGCCTGCATCCGGGGGCTGAGCGTCGTCTTCACGGTGCCGGGCGTGCCCTCGCTCAGCTCCAGCAGCGTCTTGTCGGACAGCTTCCGCGCCTTGGACTCCTTGCCGCGGACCACCCGCAGCTCGACGCCCGCCGTGCCGCCCGCCTTCTTGCCGTACTTCTCGCGCAGCCCGTCGAGGACCGGCTCCAGCGAGGGGTACTTCTCGCTGGTCAGCTCGCCGCCGTCGCGGTCCAGCGCCTTCACCGGCGGGGTGCCGGCCTCGCCGGTCACGAGCGTGTCGCCCTCGCGCAGATCCGGGTGGACGACGGCCGGCGACCAGCCGACCAGCGGCTCCCCGTCCGAGGCGCGGCGCACCACGGTCAGCGCGCTCTCGTACGCGAGCGGCTTGCTCACTCCCTTGTAGGTGACCGTGCCCTTCACGGTGAACGGCACCTTGTCGCCGGTGCGGGGACCGGGGGTGAGGGTGACGTTCTCGACGCGGGCGGACTTGGCGTAGCCGGTGAGCAGGGCGGTGGCCGCCGCGGTGTCGTCCGTCGCGGCGGCGGCCTGCCGGACCTGGCCCCGCTGCCAGGCGGTGAGAAAGCGCTGTGCCGTGGTGGTGACCTCGGCGGCGGACAGCGGCCCGGTCTTGACGGACTTCGTGCGCGGCTGGGCGGCGGTCGAGTTCGCCGTCCCGTCCTCGGCCGCGGCTCCGCCGCCCAGCAGCGCGTACGCGCCGATTCCGGCGCCGCCGACGACCGCGGCGATCACCCCGCCGATGACCGCGGGTCTCGTGTTCCGTCGCTCGGCGACGCGCCTTCTGTTGCCCACTTCTTCCCGATCCTCCGCGACATCCCCGGGCACTCCGGAGCGCCGGTGCGTATCCCGGCCTCTACGGCCCCACAGCCTTCACCGTCTGCAACGACTGCACCACCCTAGAGTCCCCTCGTGCGGGCGTGAGATCAGCCACCCGCCCGCACGCGAAGGTGTCCTCTGGTGGGTCAGCCGCCCGCGCGGAGCACCGACGCCACGATCGGGCCCGCCGCGTCACCGCCCCGGCCGCCCTGCTGGACCATGGCCGCCGCCGCGACGTCGTCCCGGTACCCGGTGAACCAGCTGTTCGCCTTCGCCCCGTCGACCTCGGCGGAACCGGTCTTCGCGCCGATGGCGCCGGGCAGTCCGGCCATCACCTCGGCCGCGGTGCCGCTGGTGGCGGTGCGGTTCATCATGGCCCGCAGCTGCTCGGCCGTGCTCGGCGACAGCCCCCGCGCGGTGGCCAGTTCCCGGCCGTCCAGGCTCTGCGGCACGATCACCGGCTGCCGGAAGGTGCCCGTCTTGGCGGTGGCGATCACCGACGCCATGTTCAGCGGGCTCATCTGGACCTGGCCCTGGCCTATGAGGTTGGCCGCGCCGTCCGGGCCGCCGGAGGCGGGCACCGAGCCGTCGAAGGAGGGCACACCCACCTGCCAGTCGTCCCGGCCGAGACCGAACCGCTCGTCGGCCTCCCGGGTGAGGGAGTCGACCTTCAGCTCGTCGGCGAACTTGATGAAGGCAGTGTTGCAGGAGCGGGCGAAGCTCTCCGAGAGGTTGGCGTTCAGGTTGGGCTCCAGGCCGGGCAGGTTGCCGAAGGTCTGGCTCTCCCACATCGCCGTAGGGGTACAGGGAGCCGGCCCGTTCATGTTGGTCAGCCCGTTGTCGATCAGGGTCGCCGCACTCACGATCTTCATCGTCGACCCGGGCGCCGCCTGCCCCAGGAACGCCGCGTTCCAGCCGTCCGCGCGGTTGTTGGCGACCGCCAGCACCTCGCCGGTGCTCGGCTTGACGGCGACCACCGACGACTCGGGATACTGCTTCACCGCCTTCTCGGCCGCCGCCTGCGCGGTCGCGCTGAGCGTCGTCCGCAGCTTCCCGGGCCTGCCCTCGGCGAGGGTCAGCAGCGAGGTGTCGGCCGCGCCGGTCTCCTCCGGGTGCCGCACGACCAGTTCGACGCCCGGGCTGCCGCCGGCCTTGTCGCCGTACCGCTTGCGCAGCTCGTCGAGGATCGGGCCGAGCGAGGGGTACTCCTCCGCGTTCAGCACCGCGCCGCCGCGGTCGACGGCCTCGATGGGCGGGCTCGCCGCCTCCTCCGTGACGAGGGTGTCGCCGTCCTTCAGCGCCGGGTGGACGACCGACGGCTTCCAGTCGACCAGCGCGCGCCCGGTGGTGACCCCGCGGACCACGGTGAGCCGGCTGTCGTAGGCCAGCGGCTTGCTCTTGCCGTCGTAGGACACCGTCGCCCGCACCTCGAACGGCACCGTGGCGCCCTTGGCGGCCCCCGGAGTGATCTTCACGTCCGTGAGGTGCGCGTCCTCGCCGAAGGCCGTCAGCAGCGGCCCGGCCACCCCGGCGTTGTTGGTGTACGACGCCGCCGTCCGGCCCTGCCCCTTCTCCCAGGCGGCTAAGAACTTCCGCGTGGTCTCCGCGACCTCGTCCTCGCTGGGCGGCCCGGACTTCACGGTCTCGGTGCCGCCCGCCCCGCCCCCGTCACCGCTCAGCGCGGACACGATGTTGAACGCCCCGTACCCGGCGCCGCCCACCATCACGGCGAACACCGAGCCGATGATGGCGCCCTTGACCCCCTTGCGCATGGCGCAGTCCCCTCCCCGTTGTGGTTTCTCGCACTGTAGGCGCGGGGTGTGACAACGGGGGCGGATGTTTTCCTTATTGTGAGGTGCATCTATCGGGCGGTGTGGTGCGGACCCACCCAGGCCGGTCAGACCCAGGTGTCCAACCACATCCTTGAACGCCAGTCGTCGATCGGGATCGCCGTGCCGGTGTGGATCGGCCAGAAGTAGATGAAGTTCCAGGCGATCAGCAGCACCAGCACGCCCGCGCCCGTCGCGCCCGCGACCCTGCGGGTGTCGCCCGAGCCGGACGGACCGATCAGCGCGCCGAGCATCATCGCCAGCGCCAGGCACAGGAACGGTACGAAGACCACGGCGTAGAAGAAGAAGATCGTCCGCTCCTGGTACAGGAACCACGGCAGATACCCGGCCGCGACGGCGCACACGATCGCGCCCGCCCGCCAGTCACGGCGGAAGAACCAGCGCCACAGCACGTACAGCAGCGCGAAGCAGGCCACCCACCACAGCACCGGCGTGCCCAGCGCCAGCACCTCGCGGGCGCACTTCTCGCCCGCGTCGACGGGACAGCCGTCCTTGCCCGGCGCGGGCGACTCGTAGAAGTACGACACCGGGCGCCCCGCGACGATCCAGCTCCACGGGTTCGACTCGTACGTGTGCGGCGACGACAGGCCCACGTGGAAGTCGTAGACCTGGTTCTCGTAGTGCCACAGGCTGCGCCACCAGTCCGGGAACAGCCACGACCAGCTGCTGTCCTTGCCGTCGGTCGCCGCCCAGTTGCGGTAGTAGCCGCCGGTGCCGTCGCTCGGGGACAGGATCCAGCCGGTCCAGCTCGCGATGTACGTGACGATCGCGACGGGCACCGTCGACAGGAACGCCCAGCCCAGATCGCGCCGGATCACCGTCGCGTACGGCCGGCGCGCGCCCGCCACCCGGCGCGAGGCCACGTCCCACAGGACCGTCAGCACACCGAACGCCGCCAGGAAGTACAGGCCGTTCCACTTGGTGCCGACGGCCAGACCCAGCATCAGGCCCGCCAGCAGCCGCCACGGCCGCCAGCCCAGACGGGTCGTCTCCGCCGCGTACGCGTCGGGGCGGACCCGGCCGTCGGCGTCCGCCGGGAGCGCGGCGGCCAGCTTCTGGCGCGCCTTGTCCCGGTCCACGACCAGGCAGCCGAACGCGGCCAGCACGAAGAACATCAGCACGCCGTCGAGCAGCGCGGTGCGGCTCATCACGAAGTGCAGCCCGTCCACCGCCAGCAGCGCGCCCGCGAGACAGCCCAGGAACGTGGAACGGAACAGCCGGCGGCCGATCCGGCACAGCATCAGCACCGACAGCGTGCCGAGCAGCGCCGTCATGAACCGCCAGCCGAACGGGTCGAAACCGAAGATCAGTTCGCCGAGCCCGATGACGTACTTGCCGACCGGCGGGTGCACGACATACGCCGCGTCCGTCGGGATGGGCACCTGCCCGCCCGAGTCCAGGATCAGCTTGTTGACGTCCTTGTCCCAGTTGACCTCGAAGCCGCGGTGGACGAGCGCCCAGGCGTCCTTGGCGTAGTACGTCTCGTCGAATATCACCGCCTTCGGGCTGCCCAGGTTCCAGAACCGCAGCACACCCGCGAACAGCGTCACCAGCAGCGGGCCGGTCCAGCCCGACCAGCGCACCAGCCGTCCGGCGAGCCCGCCCGGGATCCCGAGCGCCGCCCACAGCCGCGGGCTCGGCTCGGCGTACGGCGGCACCAGCCGGTCCCGGACGTCGCCCCGCGGCGGTGCGAGGTAACCGAAACGGCGCAGCCGCCGCTGCCACGACGGCCGCGGGTCGGGGGCGGCCTGGTCCTGCCGGGTGTCCGTGGAGGACGCGGTACTGGTCACCGCGCCATCGTAGGGAACCGTGCTGTGTGAGTCCCGTGCACGGCCCCTGCGAGGATGGAACCGTGACAGACACTCCCGGAACCCTGGTCCTCGCCGGCACCCCCATCGGCGACATCTCCGACGCCCCGCCCCGGCTCGCCGAGGAGCTGGCCGGGGCCGACGTGGTCGCCGCCGAGGACACCCGGCGGCTGCGGCGCCTCACCCAGGCGCTGGGCGTCACCCCCAAGGGCCGCGTCGTGTCGTACTTCGAGGGCAACGAGACCGCCCGCACCCCCGAACTCGTCGAGGCGCTGCTCGGCGGCGCGCGCGTGCTGCTCGTCACCGACGCGGGCATGCCGTCGGTGTCCGACCCCGGGTACCGGCTGGTCGCGGCGGCCGTCGAACAGGACATCAAGGTGACCGCCGTCCCCGGCCCGTCCGCCGTGCTCACCGCGCTCGCGCTGTCCGGGCTGCCCGTGGACCGCTTCTGCTTCGAGGGATTCCCGCCGCGCAAGGCGGGCGAGCGGCTGGCCCGGCTGCGCGAGGTCGCCGAGGAGCGGCGCACCCTCGTCTACTTCGAGGCCCCGCACCGGCTCGACGACACCCTCGCCGCGATGGCCGAGGTGTTCGGCGGCGAGCGGCGGGCCGCCGTCTGCCGCGAACTGACCAAGACGTACGAGGAGGTCCGGCGCGGACCGCTGGCCGAGCTGGCGGAGTGGGCGGCACAGGGCGTGCGCGGGGAGATCACGGTCGTGGTCGAGGGCGCCCCCGAGCGCGCGCCGGAGACGCCGGACGAGGCGGAGCTGGTGCGGCGGGTGCGGGTGCGCGAGGAGGCGGGGGAGCGCCGCAAGGAGGCCATCGCGGCCGTCGCCGTGGAGGCGGGGGTGCCGAAGCGGGTCGTCTTCGACGCGGTGGTCGCCGACAAGCGCTCGTCCACGGGCTGAGCCCGGAGACCGAAGCGATCAAGCCGGTGCTGCGGGGCATCCCCCTTTCGTAGGATCGGGGCATGTCTTCCCACGACGAAGCCCCGCCGCTGCCCGAACCCCTCCGGGTGCCGGTCGCCGACTCCCACACCCACCTCGACATGCAGTCCGGCACGGTCCCCGAGGCCCTGCTGAAGGCCGAGTCGGTGGGCGTGACCACGCTGGTGCAGGTCGGCTGTGACGTGCGCGGCTCACAGTGGGCGGCCGAGACGGCGGCGGCCTACGAGAACATCCACGCCGCCGTCGCCCTGCACCCCAACGAGGCCCCGCGCATCGTGCACGGCGACCCCGACGGCTGGTCCCGGCAGGGCGCCCGCGAGCCCGGCGGGCAGGCCGCGCTCGACGACGCGCTGGCCGAGATCGACCGGCTCGCCGCACTGCCCCAGGTGAAGGGCGTCGGCGAGACCGGCCTGGACTACTTCCGCACCGGCCCCGAGGGCAAGGAGGCGCAGGAGACCTCCTTCCGCGCCCACATCGAGATCGCCAAGCGGCACGGCAAGGCGCTCGTCATCCACGACCGCGACGCCCACGCGGACGTCCTGCGCGTCCTCAAGGAGGAGGGCGCGCCGGAGCGGACGGTGTTCCACTGCTATTCCGGCGACGCCGAGATGGCGGAGATATGCGCGCAGGCGGGGTACTACATGTCCTTCGCCGGCAACGTCACCTTCAAGAACGCGCAGAACCTGCGGGACGCCGTCGCGGTGGCCCCGCAGGAGCTGCTGCTGGTGGAGACCGACGCGCCGTTCCTGACGCCCGCGCCGTACCGCGGACGGCCCAACGCGCCGTATCTCATTCCGGTCACGGTGCGCGCGATGGCCGCCGTGCGCGGGATCGACGAGGACACGCTGGCGACGGCCATCGCGGCGAACACGGCCCGCGCCTTCGGCTACTGATCGCGACGCGGCGTAGTCGCGTCGCTTTGGAGAGTGACCGCCGCTCCGCTAGGTTCTGGGGCCCGATCGGACCCCTGGGCCCCTGGAGTGTGTCGGCGTGAGCAGTTCGCAGTACGCGCGGGACGCGCGCTATGGGTACGGCGCCGAGTACGCGCCCTACGGCACCTATGACGGCTACGGCGCCCATGGCACGGAGACCATGCGCACGGAGACCGTGCCCGGGGCGCCCGACGGCTTCGATCCGCACTCGGCGCAGACGCTGGGGTACGGAGAGGCGTTCGACGGCGCCCCGTACGAGGTGGCCTACGGGTACGGGGGGACGGGCGGGGCGGCGTACGGGGTGACGGACGGGGCGTACGAGGACACGTACGCGCCGGCCTACGAGGGAGCCCCGGGGCCCGCGCCCACCGCCGCCGCCCCCGTTGCCGCGCCCGGCTCCGGCCCCCTCTCGGCTCCCGCCCCGGTGCCCGTGCCGCGCGCCGGAGCGAGCCGGCGGGCCGCGCGCCGGCGCAGGGCGCGGTACGCCGAGCGCCCGGACGGCTCCATGCGCCGCCTGCTCCCGCAGGCGCTGGTGGTCGCCTTCCTCGCCGGCGGCACCACCGCGTTCGTCGCCGAGGACAAGGCGATCGAGCTGAGCGTCGACGGCCGAGCGCGCACGCTGCACACCTTCGCCGACGACGTCACCGAACTCCTCGCCGACGAGGGCGTCGAGGTGGGGGCGCACGACGTGGTCGCGCCGGGCCCCGGCACGGCGCTCGACAGCGGCGACGAGGTGGTGGTCCGCTACGGGCGCCCCGTCCGGCTCACCCTCGACGGACACCGGCGCGAGGTGTGGACGACGGCGCGCACGGTGGACGGGGCGCTCAGACAGCTCGGGGTGCGCGCGGAGGGCGCGTATCTGTCCACCTCGCGCTCCCGGCGCATCGGGCGCGAAGGCCTCACCCTGGACGTCCGCACCGAACGCTCCGTCACGATCATGGCCGACGGCCGCGCCCGCGTCGTCCGCACCAACGCGGCGACCGTCCGCGAGGCCGTCGAACAGGCCGGCATCACCCTGCGCGGCCAGGACACCACCTCCGTCCCGCCCGGCAGCTTCCCGCGCGACGGGCAGACCGTCACCGTGCTGCGCATCACCGGCGGCAAGGAGGTGCGCGAGGAGCAGATCCCGTTCCAGGTGCGGCGGATCGAGGACCCGGCCGTCTTCCGGGGCACGGAGATCGTCGAGCAGGCCGGGCAGCCGGGCCTGCGCCGGGTCACCTACTCCCTGCGCACCGTCAACGGCGTCCGGCAGAAGCCGCGCCGGATCCGCACCGAGCTGGTGCGCGCGCCGGTCACCCAGGTGGTGAAGGTGGGCACCAAGCCGCTGCCGACCTCCGTGCGTGGCGCCGACCACCTGAACTGGGAGGGCCTCGCCGCCTGTGAGTCCGGCGGGCGGCCCGACGCGGTCGACGCCTCGGGGACGTACGGCGGCCTCTACCAGTTCGACACCCAGACTTGGCACAGCCTCGGCGGCACCGGCCGCCCCCAGGACGCGCCCGCCGCCGAACAGACCTACCGGGCGAAGAAGCTGTACCTGCGGCGCGGCGCCAGCCCCTGGCCGCACTGCGGCTCCCGGCTCCAGGGGTGAACCCACCGGCCCCGGCCGCCCACGACCGCTTCCCCGAGCCCGCCGCGGACCGACCCCGCCCCGCGCCCCCGTACCCTTGTGCCGTGAGCAGCCCCACCCCCGACGCCCTGCTGGGCCCCGCCGACGTCCGTGAACTGGCGGCCGCCCTCGGCGTACGCCCCACCAAGCAGCGCGGCCAGAACTTCGTGATCGACGCGAACACGGTCCGCCGTATCGTCCGCACCGCCGAGGTGCGCCCCGACGACGTGGTCGTCGAGGTCGGCCCGGGGCTCGGCTCGCTCACCCTGGCGCTGCTGGAGGTCGCCGACCGGGTGACGGCCGTCGAGATCGACGACGTCCTCGCCGCGGCGCTGCCCGCCACGATCGCCGCGCGGATGCCGGACCGCGCCGACCGGTTCGCGCTGGTCCACTCCGACGCGATGCACGTCGCCGAACTCCCCGGCCCCGCGCCGACCGCGCTGGTCGCGAACCTGCCGTACAACGTGGCCGTCCCCGTGCTGCTGCACATGCTCGACACCTTCCCGAGCATCGAGCGCACCCTCGTGATGGTGCAGGCGGAGGTCGCCGACCGGCTGGCCGCGGCGCCCGGCTCGAAGGTGTACGGCGTGCCGTCCGTGAAGGCGAACTGGTACGCCGAGGTCAAGCGGGCCGGCGCCATCGGCCGCAACGTCTTCTGGCCCGCGCCGAACGTCGACAGCGGGCTCGTCTCGCTGGTCCGGCGCGCCGAGCCGATCAAGACCAGCGCCTCCAAGGCGGAGGTCTTCGCGGTCGTCGACGCGGCGTTCGCCCAGCGGCGCAAGACCCTGCGGGCCGCGCTCGCCGGATGGGCCGGGTCGGCGGCCGACGCCGAGGCCGCCCTGGTCGCCGCGGGCGTCTCACCGCAGGCGCGCGGCGAGTCCCTGACCGTCGAGGAGTTCGCCCGCATCGCCGAGCACAAGGAGGCCGGTCAGTGAGCGTCACCGTCCGCGTCCCGGCCAAGGTGAACGTCCAGCTCGCAGTGGGTGCCGCCCGCCCCGACGGGTTCCACGACCTGGCGAACGTCTTCCTGGCGGTCGGCCTCTACGACGAGATCACGGTCACCGAGTCCCCGGACGGACTGCGGGTCACCTGCGAGGGCCCCGACGCCGCCCAGGTGCCGCTGGACTCCTCGAACCTCGCCGCGCGCGCGGCGATCGAACTGGGCCGCCGCCACGGCCGTACCCCCGACGTGCACATCCACATCGCCAAGGACATCCCGGTCGCCGGCGGCATGGCGGGCGGCAGCGCGGACGGCGCGGGCGCGCTGCTCGCCTGCGAGGCGCTGTGGGGCACCGGCGCCACTCGCGAGGAACTGCTCGACATCTGCGCCGAACTCGGCAGCGACGTGCCGTTCAGCCTGGTCGGCGGGGCGGCGCTGGGCACGGGGCGGGGCGAGAAGCTGACGGTCCTGGAGGTCGGCGGGACCTTCCACTGGGTGTTCGCGATGGCCGAGCGCGGGCTGTCGACCCCGGCCGTGTTCCGCGAGTTCGACCGGCTCGCCGAGGGCACTCGGGTTCCCGAGCCGGTCGCCTCCCGCGACCTCCTCGACGCCCTCGCCAAGGGCGACGCGGACGCGCTCGCCGCGGCCGTCTCCAACGACCTCCAGCCCGCCGCGCTCTCCCTCTTCCCGGAACTGGCGGACACCCTGGCGGCGGGCCGCGCCGCGGGCGCGCTGACCGGCCTGGTCTCGGGGTCGGGGCCGACGACGGCGTTCCTCACGCGGGACGCGGCCTCCGCGGAGAAGGTCGCGGAGGCGCTGCGGATGTCGGGCACGTGCCGCGCGGTGCGGGTGGCGGCGGGGCCGGTGGTGGGGGCGACGGTGGTCTGAGAGGGCTCAGTACCGGTCGATGGTGGTCAGGTCGATGTCGATGTCGTAGGGAACGCTGACCTTGACCTGGTTGTGGTAGATGCCGGTCAGCGCGTACGTGCCGGTGGCCTCGCCGAGCTGGTACACCTGGACCACGGGGTGGTCGTCCTGGCCGCCCATCTCGACCAGCCAGAAGTGGGGGATACCGGCTGCGGCGTACTTGTGTGGCTTGGTGTCACGGTCGCGGGCCTCGGAGTCCGGTGAGACCACCTCCACGGCGAGCAGGACATCGGGCGCCGCGAAACGGGTCTGACGTTGGCCGGTGAAGGCTTCTTTGTGGACCACGCAGATGTCCGGTTCCGGCCCGTTGCGCGGGTCGAGTACCACCGTCATCTCACAGGCGACCTTCAAGCTCGACGGCAGGGTGCTGCGCAGTCCGTTCGCCAGCAGATGGATCGCGGCGTAATGGAAGTGGCGCTGCGGACTCACGAAAACCAGACTCCCGTCGATCAGCTCGGTGTGCGGCGGGAGATCCGGCAGAGTGAACAGGTCGTCCACGGTGTAGCCGTCCTGCGGTGGCACCGGCCACTGGACGCGGTGCTTCGCGGACTCGGCGGTCATGATTCCTCCCATGGACGGGATCCTGCTGCCTGCCCTCCACGGTAGCCGCCGATTCCCGATCGCGTCATCACAACGAGTGACGATCCCCTCGCGCCCCGCCCCCCACCCCCGAGGCCCTACGCTTGAAGGCTGACCGTCCCCCGTGAGCAGGAGAGAAATGGCCGTCAACCTGGTCAATGTCGAGAACGTCCGCAAGGTCTACGGCACCCGTACCCTCCTCGACGGCATCTCCCTGGGCGTCTCGGAGGGTGACCGCATCGGTGTCGTGGGCCGCAACGGCGACGGCAAGACGACGCTGATCCGGATGCTGGCCAAGCTGGAGGAGGCGGACTCCGGGCGGGTCACGCACTCCGGCGGGCTGCGCATGGGCGTGCTCACCCAGCACGACTCCCTCGACCCGGAGGCGACCGTCCGGCACGAGGTCATCCGGGACATGGCCGACCACGAGTGGGCGGGCAACGCGAAGATCCGCGACGTGCTGACCGGACTGTTCGGCGGGCTGGACCTGCCGGGGTTCCCGCAGGGCCTGGACACGGTCATCGGGCCGCTCTCCGGCGGTGAGCGCCGCCGTATCGCGCTGGCGAAGCTGCTCATCGACGAGCAGGACCTGATCATCCTCGACGAGCCCACCAACCACCTCGACGTCGAGGGCATCGCCTGGCTGGCCCGGCATCTGCGCGAGCGCCGCTCGGCGCTGGTGTGCGTCACCCACGACCGCTGGTTCCTGGACCAGGTGTGCACGCGCATGTGGGACGTCCAGCGCGGCGACGTCTACGAGTACGAGGGCGGCTACTCCGACTACGTCTTCGCCCGCGCCGAGCGCGAGCGGATCGCGGCCACGGAGGAGGTCAAGCGGCAGAACCTGGTCCGCAAGGAGCTGGCCTGGCTGCGCCGCGGCGCCCCCGCCCGCACGTCCAAGCCGCGCTTCCGCGTGGAGGCCGCCAACGAGCTGATCAAGGACGTGCCGCCGCCCCGGGACAGCAGCGAGCTGATGAAGTTCGCGTCGTCGAGGCTCGGCAGGACGGTGTTCGACCTGGAGGACATCACCGTCACCGCCGGGCCCAAGGTGCTGCTGAAGCACGTGACCTGGCACGTGGGCCCCGGCGACCGGATCGGTCTCGTCGGCGTCAACGGCGCCGGCAAGACCTCCCTGCTGCGCGCGATGGCGGAGGCCGCGCGGACCGAGGGCGAGGCGCAGCCCGCCGCCGGCCGGATCAACGTGGGCAAGACGGTCAAGCTGGCGTATCTCTCGCAGGAGGTCGCGGAACTGGACCCGGACTGGCGGGTCCTGGAGGCCGTGCAGCGGGTGCGCGAGCGCGTCGACCTCGGCAAGGGGCGGGAGATGACCGCCGGGCAGCTGTGCGAGACGTTCGGGTTCTCCAAGGAGAAGCAGTGGACGCCCGTCGGCGACCTCTCCGGCGGTGAGCGCCGCAGGCTCCAGCTGCTGCGGCTGCTCATGGACGAGCCCAACGTCCTCTTCCTCGACGAGCCCACCAACGACCTCGACATCGAGACCCTGACCCAGCTCGAGGACCTGCTCGACGGCTGGCCCGGCTCGATGATCGTCATCTCCCACGACCGGTTCTTCATCGAGCGCACCACCGACCGCGTCTTCGCCCTGCTCGGCGACGGCACGCTGCGGATGCTGCCGCGCGGGATCGACGAGTACCTGGAGCGGCGGCGGAAGATGGAGGAGGCCGCGGCGGCAGCCGCCCCCGTCGCCCCGAAGCCCGCGGCCACGGCCGAGAAGAGCGCCGCCGACCAACGCGCCGCCAAGAAGGAACTCCAGAAGATCGAGCGCCAGTTGGACAAGATCTCCGAGAAGGAGACCAAGCTGCACGCGCAGATCGCCGAGAACGCCACGGACTTCGCGAAGGTGGCCGAACTGGACGCCGAACTGCGGGAACTGGCGGGCCAGCGCGAGGAGCTGGAACTGCGCTGGCTCGAACTGGCCGAGGACGCGTAACCCTGGTGAAGGGGGCGTGAAGGCGTGTAACGGCGGCATCACGGGCCGGTCCTCCCTTGGGAACAGGGGAGGACGCGGCCCGCTGCGTTGTCGGTCCCGGGTGATAGAAAGGGCCGTCTGAGTACCGTCTGAAAACGTCTGAGAATCACGGGTGTGGCGGAAACGCAGCGCCACAGGGCGCGGCGCCACATCGGTCACAAGGGGGAACCGCAGATGACCCAGCCGCCCAACCAGCCGCCGCAGCCGGGCGGTTTCGGCGCTCCGCAGGATCCGCCGCCGGGCGGCTTCGGTGCCCCGCAGAACCCGGGGCCCGGCACCCCTCCGCCCCCCGCCCAGCCCCCGGGCGTCCCGCAGCCGGGCTACGGCTACCCGCAGCAGCCCGGCCCGTACGGCGCCCCCCAGCAGCCGGGCCCCTACGGTCAGCCGGGCCCGTACGGCCAGCCCCAGCAGGGCCCGTACGGCGCGCCGCAGCAGCCGGGTCCCTACGGCCAGCCCGGGCAGCAGCCCGGCTACGGCTTCCCGCAGCAGCAGTTCCCCGGCGCCCCCGGCACCCCGCCGCCCGGCGGCGGCTCCCGCAACCCCTTCAAGGGCAAGCCCGCGCTCGCCATCGGCGCGGCCGTGGCGGCGCTGCTGGTCATCGGCGGCACCGTGTACGCGGTCACGAGTGGCGGCGACGACGGCGGGAAGAAGAAGCCGGTCGCCGGGAAGAGCGACGACGCCAAGCCCACCGCCCCCGAGTCCCCGGTCAACCCCGGTGACGGCAGCGGCGACGGCGGCGCCGACCCGGACAACCTCAACGAGGGCCGCCAGCCGGGCGAGTCGAAGGTGCTCTGGTACAAGGAGGCGCCCGACGCGCCCGGTTCCGGCGCCGACGCCAACGGCATGTGGATCACCGACAAGACGGCTGTGAAGGCGGCGTACAAGGACCTGGTCGGCTACAACGTCGGGGACGGCAACCCCACCTGGGACACCATCACCTTCCCGCAGAAGATCTGCGCGACCACCCCGCAGAAGACCGCCGACGACAAGATCGTCGTGGCGTACATGAGCGGCGCCAGCGACCGCGCCAAGTGCAACCAGCTCCAGCAGATCGACCTGAACACCGGCGAGAAGGGCTGGAGCGGCGAGATCGCCGACGGCGCGCTGTTCGACAGCACGATCACCGTCGAGCTGTCCATCGCCGGCAACACCCTGATGGTCGGCCGCTCGCAGTCCGGCACGGCGTACGACGTCACGACCGGCAAGAAGCTCTTCGACAAGAAGAAGTACGGCGACGCCTGCTTCCCGGCCGCGTTCGCGGGCGGCTCCCGGCTGATCCAGGTCGCCTCCTGCGGGGCCGCCACGGACAACGAGCACGACGAGATCCAGGAGCTGGACCCGAAGACCGGCAAGGTCAAGTGGACGTTCGCGTACGAGAAGGGCTGGCGGATCGGCCGTACCTTCTCGGTGAACCCGCTGGTGGTCTACAGCACCAACGAGGACAAGGACACGTGGAACATCGCCACGTTCACCGACAAGGGCAGGATCCGCTCGCAGGTCGACATCGACGACGCGATCGCCCCCGAGTGCGGCTGGGCCGTCCTCCAGCGTGACCTGACCGGCTGCAACGGCGTCGCCGTCGACGCGAACACCCTCTACCTGCCCACCGAGGCCACCACCGGCGCCAACGAGGTCATCGCGGTCGACCTGGCCAAGGGCAAGGAGAAGTGGCGGGTGAAGTCCCCGACGGACGAGACGATGTTCCCGCTGAAGGCCGAGGGCGGAAAGCTCGTCGCCTACGTCGAGCCGTCGTACGACGCGGGCGGCCAGGTCGTGTCCATCGCCACCACCGGCGGCAGCCACAAGCCGGTGAAGCTGCTCCAGAACCCGGCGGGCGCGGCGGACGTCGAGAACGGCTTCTTCTCCCGGGACGTCGACTGGGTGGACGGCCGGCTGTACCTGTCCACCACGCGGCTGTCCGGCGACGACGAAGCGAGGGAGAAGCTGATGCTCGCCTACGGCAAGTGACGAGCCCCCTGTCTCCTGATCTGACGCGCCCTTCGCCCTTTCGCCCGCTCGGCCGATCCGTCCCCAGAGGTACCCCACGATGACCCAGCCACCGCCCCCGCCGCCTCAGCAGCCCCCGCAGGGGGGAGGGTTCGGCGCACCCCAGGACCCGCCCCAGCCCCCGCAGCAACAGGGTGGCTTCGGCGCCCCGCAGACGCCGCCCGCCCAGGCCCCCCAGCCGGGCTACGGCTACCCGCAGGCACCCCAGCCCCCGCAGGGCGCCCCCGCGGCACCGCCCCCGCCGCAGACCCCGCCGCCGTCCGGCTACGGCTACCCCGGCCCGCAGCCGGGCCCGTACGGCGCCCCGGCCACCCCGCCGCCAGGCCCGCCCGCCGGCCAGCAGCCGAACGCATACGGCCAGCCGAACCCGTACGGCCAGCCGACGCCCCCGTACGGCCAGCAGCCCGGTGCGTACGGACAGCCCGGTCCCGGCTACGGCTATCCGCAGCCGACCATGCCGATGCACCCGCAGGCGGCCCCGCCGGCCGGCGGCGGGCGGAAGATCAACGCCCAGCTGGCGATCATCGTCGCCGCGGTCGTCGCGATCGCCCTGATCGTCGGCGGCGGCGTCTGGTACGCCAACTCCGGCAAGGGTGACGACAAGAACAACACCGCGAGCTCCGGCGGCGGCACCGGCGGCGGTGACGACAAGGGCGGCTCCGGCGGCTCCTCCAAGGGCACGGAGAAGGTCCCCGCCAACCCGGCGTCCAAGGTGCTGTTCCAGGTGCCGATGCCGAAGGTGGCCAAGGACGACACCGTGGTCGTGGAGGGCTCCTGGCTCACCGGCAAGGTGTACGCCAAGAGCGGTGTCGCCGAGATCGTCGGCTACGACGTCGCCAAGGGCACCAAGGCCTGGACGATCAAGCTGCCCGGCCCGGTCTGCCACGCCAGCCGCCAGATGACCAAGGACTTCAAGACGGCGGTGGTCTTCCAGCCGAAGATGCCGGCGAAGGACGGCTTCGAGGGATGCAGCCAGGTCGCCGTGATCGACCTCGCCGCCGGCACCAAGCTGTGGCAGAAGACCGCCAAGACCGGTGACCGGGACATCAACTTCGACAACATCACGATCAGCGCGTCCACCGTCGCCGTCGGCAGCACCAGCGGCGGCGCCGCCTTCGACCTCACCACGGGCAAGGCGCTGTGGGCCCCGAAGCCGGCCGACACCTGCTACGACGCGGGCTACGGCGGCGGCGCCAAGCTGGTCGCGGTGCGCAAGTGCGGCCAGTACGGCGCGCGGCAGCTGCACATCCAGACCATCGACCCGAAGTCCGGGAAGGTCATCTCCGAGTACAAGATGGCCCAGGGCATCGAGTACGCGAGCGTGGTCTCGACCGAGCCGCTGGTGGTGGCCGCCGACGTCGGTGACGCCGCGGGCGACGGCTCCGGCATCTCCGACTTCTTCTCGATCGACAACAAGACCGGCAAGCTGCGCACCCGCATCTCGGCGCCCGGCGACGAGTACGCCGCGTCCTGCGAGGGCATCTCCCGCATCGAGGACTGCACGGGGATCGCCGTCGGCAACGACCGGCTGTACATCCCGACCGAGGAGCACGACACCACGGGCGACTACGGCTCGACCAACGAGATCATCGTCTTCGACCTGGCCACCGGCAAGCCGACCGGCCAGCGCGGCGACGCCGGCGACGGCTACACGATCATGCCGCTGCGCATGGACGGCGGGAACGTGATCGCGTACAAGGCGCCGCCGTGGGACAAGGGCGGGCAGGTCGTCAGCTTCGACGGCGGCAGCTTCAAGGAGACCAAGCTGCTGGAGAACCCGTCCGACGAGTCGGTCCGCGACGTCGAGACCGGCATGTCGCCCAAGTACTCGGAGCTGCTCTACTCCCAGGGCCGGCTGTACCTGTCCGAGACGTTCGCCAGCTCGTCGTCCTCGTACGGCGACAAGTACCTGGCGGTCGCCTTCGGCGCGACCGGCTGACCCGGCACCCGCTCGCCCCCCCCGGCGCACGCGCCGGAGCGCACGGCCCCGTCCCAGCTCAGGGACGGGGCCGTGCGCGTAACTCTCAACCCCGTCAACACCCTCGAATGAGCGGAATATCGGAGTTACGGGGCAGTTCTCACCAGTAGGGGCAGCGCAACGTCGAACAAGCGTGTAGCTTCCGGGGGCATGAAAGAGCGCGGGTGCCGGGGGGCCCTGCGCGGGGGTCTGTCCGAGTGATCCGTGGGCAGCCATAGAGGCGTCCACTGGGGGGACTGGGGGTTGCTCGATGGGAGTGCGGCTCATGGTGGTCGACGACCACCGTCTGCTCGCGGAGGCGCTGGCCTCGGCGCTGAAGCTGCGCGGGCACCGGGTGCTCGCCGCGGCGGCGCCCGCCGCGGGCGCGGCCGAGCTGGTGATCACGCGGGCGCCCGAAGTATGCCTGCTGGGCACGGCGGCCCCGGCGGAACCCGGCGCCTTCGACCCGGTGACGCGCATCAAACGCGAACGCCCCCAGGTGGCGGTCCTGGTCCTCGGCCCGGTCCCGTCCCCCCGCGGCATCGCCGCGGCCTTCGCCGCCGGCGCGTCCGGCTACGTCCGTCACGACGAGCGCATAGAGGGCGTCGAGCGGGCCATCATGAAGGCCCGCGCGGGCGAGGCGGCCGTCGCCCCCGCCCTCCTCCAGGGCGCCTTCGCCGAACTCCTCAACCCGACCGCCCAGCCCGACGACGAGGGCCAGCGCCTGCTCCAGATGCTCACCCCCCGCGAGGTCGAGGTCCTGGTCCGCGTAGCCGACGGCGAGGACACCCGCCTCATCGCCGCAGGCATGGGCATCGCCCCCTCCACCGCCCGCACCCACGTCCAACGCGTCCTGATGAAACTGGGGGTGGGCTCCCGCCTGGAGGCGGCGGCACTGGCGGCTCGGACGGGGTTGCTGGACAGGGCGGGGCCGCTGCGGCACCCCGGGAGCAGTCCGGAACCGGGCACGAGGCCGGAGCTGTGACGGTCAGCCCGGCCCCGGCGCCTGATCTCAGCGCTCCTGGCCGCCGCGGCCGCCTGGGTCACGTACGAGAACCGGGGCTCAACAGGGGCCCGGCCGTACCGGTGCGATCATTGACGCCCAGTCGGCCGAGCCGGCCTGCGGCGTCCGGACGGCGTGCCGGATCCTCGCCGGGGTGTCTCACCGAAGGTGCGGCGGGAGGTGAGCCACGACAAGTGCGATGGCCTCGGCCGCGGAGTCGGTCTCACCGATGATGTCGCCCCAACGGTCAGCCTTGACTTGGAATCGGCCGTCGAGTCGGGCGACGACAGCCGGTGCCTCCGCCAAGGACGGCTCGTCCACGTTCGAACTGAAACACAGGACCCACATGCTGGTGAACGGGAAGAGCTGCCGCAGCCTCGGCTCGGCAGCCGCCGCATCCAGAAGGACCAGGAAGCCGGTGTATCCGGCTTCAGCGGCCCGTTCCCGCAACTGCCGCCATTGCAGGTCGACGAGATGGGACGGGCCACGCTCGCGCGCCGCGGCGATCTCCGCCTCGCGAGCCTCCGCATAGGCCTTCCAGTCCATGGCCTTATTCGTCGCCGCGGGAGGCGCCTGCCTCCGGCTCGGGCACGGCGATCACGAAGGTGCCCTTCGCGGGGACGGTGTCCACGATGCCGCGTTCCCTGAGTTCCCGGATGGCGCGGCGCAGGGTGTTGATGCCGACGCCGTACTGGGCTGCGAGATCGGGCTCCGACGCCAGGCGGGCGCCTACTGCGAGCTGTCCTGAGCGGATCTGGCTCGAGATGCGGTCCGCGATCTGCACGTACACATAGATCCGGGACGCCGGGTCGGGGCGCCAATCCTGGTCCTCAGACATGGGAGCACACTAAGCAGTCAGAACGCGGCGGAGATAGGCAGGCAGAGTCATGACGCACCCGGACGCGTCATGCCGAGTCATAGCGATGCCGTCCGAGTCATCCACAGGGCTGCGGCGTGGCTGCTGACGCTGTTCGCTCCCGGCACCGGAACCCACCGAGCAGGTCCCCGGCCCGCCCCACCCCATTCTCCGCGTCCCCGCCCCCCTCCACCGCTCCCCCTACGGCCTCGACCGGCCCCCTCGACGGCGCCGCCACCCGCCTCGTACGCCCTTACCTCGAAGGGGTGGCCGCCTGATGGAGCAGCCGCAGCGCACCGATCCGGAGTCTGTCGTCCGACTGCTGCCGTGGACCTCCCCGGAGGGCAAGCCCTGCTATCTCCTCCCCGGTGCCGGAGACGGGTACCTCTCCCGGCTGGCCGACTCCGCGGAAGCGCGGCAGCTTGCCGCGAGTGCCGACGTGCTCGCCGTCACCCGGCAGGTCCTCGACGACCCGCTCTCCCCGCACGCCGAGCTGCGGTACGCCGGGCTCCGGCTCGCCGAGTGTCTGAGTGCCGCCCTGCGGGTCGCCGAGTCACGAGGGCTGAGGCTCGGCGAGGAGGAGTCCCACCCCGGCGATGCCTAGGCATGCGTATGGGGCCGGAACCCGCGAGTGGGTCCCGGCCCCGTATCCGAGTTACTCGGCCCGCTTCTCCTCCGGGATCGCGTCCGGCGGCGGCGGAGCCGTGGGTCGCAGCTTCAGCCAGATGAGGAAGAACAGGCCCAGCGCCAGCATGCCCAGGCCGGTCCAGAGGTTGATGTTGACGCCCTGGGCCTTGTCGATCGCGGCGTCGTCGTCGGTGAGGCCGGCGATGGTGACGATGACGCCGTAGATCACGAAGAGGCCGCCGATGATGCGGCGGATGTCGAAGAGGCGGGCCGCGGTCGCGGACTTGCCCTCCAGCTCCGTGACCTCGCGCAGGACGTCCTTCTCGCTGTACCCGTGCTCGTGGTGTTCGGACATGGTTTCTCAGGCCTCCGGTCAGAACGAGAACGGGATGTAGCAGGCGGCGGCCAGGACGACCGCGCCCCAGCCGAGCAGGGCGGGCTTGCGGTACCAGGCCTCGTCGCCGGGGGCGGGCGGCTCGGACATGCCGGGGGAGCGGGTGCCGTAGACCAGGCCCTGGAGTTCCTCGGCCGGCTTCGGCTTGGTGAACAGGGAGACCGCCACCATGACCACCGCGCCCGCGACGAAGCCCGCGATCGCCGAGACGAAGTTGGCGCCCTGGTCGGAGGGGATGTCGACGATGCCCTGCTTGTAGATCCAGAAGTAGTTCACCATCGCCGCGGTCGTGCCCGCGATCAGGCCCCAGAAGCCGGACTTCATCGACGCCCGCTTCCAGAACATGCCGATGATGAAGACGACGAACATCGGCACGTTGAAGAAGGAGAACAGCGTCTGGAGGTAGCTCATGATGTTGGAGAAGGACGACGCCAGGAACGCCGTGCCGATGGAGGCCAGCACGCCGATCGCGGTGATCAGGCGGCCGAACCGCACGTAGTAGTCGTCCGCGCGGTCGCGGACCACGTACCTCGCCCAGATGTCGTTGGTGAAGACGGTGTTGAAGGACGAGACGTTCGCCGCCATGCCGGCCATGAACGCCGCCAGCAGACCGGTCACCGCGATGCCCAGCACGCCGTTCGGCAGCAGGGACTCCATCAGGTACGGGATGGCGTCGTTGTACTGGAGGTCGGAGTCCGGCGTGCCGATCGCCGGGACGAGCGCCGCCGCCACCAGGCCCGGGATCATCACCAGGAAGACGATGAAGATCTTCGGGAAGGCGGCGATCAGGGGGGTGCGCTGGGCGGCGGAGAGGTTCTTCGCGGACAGGGCGCGCTGGACCTCCGCGAAGTTCGTCGTCCAGTAGCCGAACGACAGCACGAAGCCCAGGCCGAGCACGATCGTCAGCCAGTTGGCGCCCAGCGGGTTGGCCTCGCCGATGCCGGTGCCGCCCCAGGAGGTCATGAAGTCGCCGCCGTGCTGCGCGGTCAGCTTGTCGGAGAGCCCGTCCCAGCCGCCGACCGACTTCAGCCCGAGCACCGTGATCGGGATGAGCGCGGCCAGGATCACGAAGAACTGGAGCACCTCGTTGTAGATCGCCGAGGAGAGGCCGCCGAGGGTGATGTACGCGAGGACGAAGAATCCGGCCACCACGATCGCCACCCACTGCGGCCACCCCAGCAGCGCCTCGACGACGATGGCGAGGGCGTAGAGGTTGACGCCGGCGATGAGGATGGCGGCGCAGGCGAACAGGATCGAGCTGAGCAGGTGCGCCGCCTTGTCGAAGCGCAGCAGCAGGAACTCGGGGACCGAGCGCACCTTCGAGCCGTAGTAGAAGGGCATCATCACCAGGCCGAGGAAGACCATGGCCGGGATGGCGCCGATCCAGTACCAGTGCGTCGTGTAGACGCCGTACTGCGCGCTGTTGGCCGCCATGCCCAGGATCTCGGTCGCGCCGAGGTTCGCGGCGATGAACGCGAGACCGGTGACCCAGGCGGGCAGGGAGCGGCCGGAGAGGAAGAAGTCGAGGCTGGTCTTCACCGACCGCTTGGCGGCGAAACCGATGCCGAGGACGACGACGAAGTAGATCCCGAGGATCGTGTAGTCGAGCCAGTTCGTGGGGAGTCGTAGCTCGGCCGCCAGCTGTGAGGTGGTGTGTGTGGGGGTTTGCATAAGTACTCGCTTCGTTGCGCGAACTGATCCGTGGCGGAACCTACGCCTCCGCGTTCAGTAATTGAACACTTCTGGTGATGGTCTTTGTTTGATTGTGATGTTGACGGTCGTGGTGAGTTGTGTTTCGATGTGTTTGGTTCTGTTTGATGGGTGGGCTTAGTGATGGGGTGGCTCGAATGAGGAGTCCGCGGTGAAGAAGACCTCGACCCGGCTGGCCGACGGTCGTGAGCTGATCTACTACGACCTGCGCGACGACGCCGTGCGCGACGCGGTCGACCGCCGTCCGCTGGACCGGACCGTGACGACCTCCGAGGTCCGCCACGACGAGCTGCTCGGCGACTCCGTCGCCATCGCCTCGCACCGGCAGGGCCGCACCTACCACCCGCCGGCCGACGAGTGCCCGCTGTGCCCCTCCGAGGGCGAACGGCTGAGCGAGATCCCCGACTCGTCGTACGACGTCGTGGTCTTCGAGAACCGTTTCCCCTCCCTGGCCGGCGACTCCGGCCGCTGCGAGGTCGTCTGCTTCACCTCCGACCACACCGCCTCGTTCGCCGATCTGAGCGAGGAGCAGGCGCGGCTGGTCCTGGACGCCTGGACCGACCGGACGTCGGAGCTCTCCCATCTGCCCTCCGTGGAACAGGTGTTCTGCTTCGAGAACCGCGGCGCCGAGATCGGGGTCACCCTCCAGCACCCGCACGGGCAGATCTACGCCTACCCGTTCACCACCCCGCGCACCGCCCTGATGCTGCGTTCGCTCGCCGCCCACAAGGACGCCACCGGCGGGGAGAACCTGTTCGACGCCGTCCTGGAGCGGGAACTGGCCGACGAGCGGGTCGTCCTTGAGGGTGAACACTGGGCGGCCTTCGTCCCGTACGCCGCCCACTGGCCGTACGAGGTCCACCTGTACCCCAAGCGCCGCGTGCCCGATCTGCTGGCGCTCGACGAGGACGCGCGCTCAGAGTTTCCCCAGGTTTATCTGGAACTCTTGAGGCGCTTCGACCGGATCTTCGGCGAGGGTGAGCCTCCGACGCCGTACATCGCGGCCTGGCACCAGGCGCCGTTCGGCCAGCTGGCGGAGTTCGACGGCGTCACGCGTGACGACTTCGCGCTCCACCTGGAGCTTTTCACCATCCGACGGACTTCCGGCAAGCTGAAGTTTCTCGCGGGTTCCGAGTCCGGCATGAGCGTGTTCATCAACGACGTGCCGCCGGAGCGCGCGGCCGAGCGACTGCGAGAGGTAGCGAGTTGATGAGCGGTAAGTACCTGGTGACGGGCGGCGCGGGATACGTCGGCAGCGTGGTCGCCCAGCATCTGCTGGAGGCGGGCACCGAGGTCACCGTCCTGGACAACCTCTCCACCGGCTTCCGCGAGGGCGTCCCCGCCGGGGCCGCGTTCATCGAGGGCGACATCCGCGACGCCGCCAAGTGGCTCGACTCCTCCTACGACGCCGTGCTGCACTTCGCCGCCTTCTCCCAGGTCGGCGAGTCGGTGGTGAAGCCGGAGAAGTACTGGGACAACAACGTCGGCGGCACCATGGCCCTGCTCGCCGCGATGCGCGAGGCCGGCGTGCGCAAGCTCGTCTTCTCCTCCACCGCGGCCACCTACGGCGAGCCCGTCAGCACGCCCATCACCGAGACCGACCCCACCGCCCCCACCTCCCCCTACGGCGCCTCCAAGCTCGCCGTCGACCACATGATCACCGGTGAGGCCAAGGCCCACGGCCTCGGCGCGGTCTCACTGCGCTACTTCAACGTCGCCGGCGCCTACGGCAGCTGCGGCGAGCGCCACGACCCCGAATCCCACCTCATCCCGCTCGTCCTCCAGGTCGCCCAGGGCCGCCGCGACGCCATCTCGATCTACGGCGACGACTACCCCACCCCGGACGGCACCTGCATCCGCGACTACATCCACGTCGCGGACCTCGCCGAGGCCCACCTGCTGGCCCTGAAGGCCGCCGAGCCCGGCGAGCACCTGATCTGCAACCTCGGCAACGGCAACGGCTTCTCCGTCCGCGAGGTCATCGAGACCGTCCGCCGGGTCACCGGCCACCCCATCCCCGAGGTGGTCGCCCCCCGCCGCGGCGGCGACCCCGCGGTCCTGGTGGCCTCCGCCGCCACCGCCCGCGAGAAGCTGGGCTGGAACCCGACCCGCGCGGACCTCGCGGGCATCGTCGCGGACGCGTGGGAGTTCGCGCAGAACATCACGAGGGAGCGGTGAGCGTGGGCGCACAGCAGGTACGGGACGGCTTCGCCGAGCTGTACGGGGCCGAACCCGAGGGCGTCTGGGCGGCACCCGGCCGCGTCAACCTCATCGGTGAGCACACCGACTACAACGACGGATTCGTGATGCCCTTCGCGCTGCCGCACACCGCGCTCGCCGCCGTCGCGCGCCGCACCGACGGCCGGCTGCGGCTGCACTCCGCCGACGTCGAGGGCGGCGTCGCCGAGCTGCGCCTCGACGACCTGGCGCCCGAGTCCGACAAGGGCTGGACCGCCTACCCGGCGGGCGTGGTCTGGGCGCTGCGCGAGGCCGGGCACCCGGTGACCGGCGCGGACATCCACCTCGCCTCCACCGTCCCGGCGGGCGCCGGCCTGTCCTCGTCGGCGGCCCTGGAGGTCGTCGTCGCCCTCGCCCTGAACGACCTGTACGAGCTGGGCCTGAAGGGCTGGCAGCTGGCCCGCCTGTGCCAGCGCGCCGAGAACGTCTACGTCGGCGCCCCCGTCGGCATCATGGACCAGACGGCCTCCGCCTGCTGCACCGACGGCCACGCCCTGTTCCTGGACACCCGGGACCTGTCCCAGAGGCAGATCCCGTTCGACCTCGCCGCCGAGGGCATGCGCCTGCTGGTCGTCGACACCCAGGTCAAGCACGAGCACTCCACCGGCGAGTACGGCAAGCGCCGCGCCGGCTGCGAGAAGGGCGCCGCGCTGCTCGGTGTGGACGCCCTGCGGGACATCCCGTACGGGGAACTCGACGCGGCGCTGGACCGGCTCGGCGACGACGAGGAGGTGCGCCGCCTGGTCCGCCACGTGGTGACCGAGGACGAGCGCGTCGAGAGGGTCGTCGCGCTGCTGGAGTCCGGTGACACCCGGGCGATCGGCCCCGTCCTCACCGAGGGCCACGCCTCGCTGCGCGACGACTTCCGCATCTCCTGCCCGGAGCTGGACCTGGTGGTGGACACCGCGCTCGCGGCCGGCGCGCTGGGCGCCCGGATGACCGGCGGCGGCTTCGGCGGCTCGGCGATCGTCCTCGCGGAGGCGGCCGACGTCGACACGATCACCAAGGCCGTCGAGGAGGCCTTCGCCGCGGCCGGCTTCACCGCGCCGCGGGTGTTCGAGGCGGTGCCGTCGCCGGGGGCGCGGCGGATCGGCTAGCGCCGCCCCTTATGGAACCGGTTCATCTGGAACCCGTTCGTCTAAAACCTTTTCACCAAGGTGTACTCGGTGATCCCCGGCGGATAGTCGGGGATCACGCACACCACCTCGTATCCCTGCTTCTCGTAGAAGCCGGGCGCCTGGAAGTCCCAGGTCTCCAACCGCGCGGCCCCGCAGCCGCGTTCGTCGCGGGCGACGCGCTCCGCCTCGGCCAGCAGCCGGCCGCCCAGACCGGCGCCCCGGTGCGGCGCGTCGACCCAGAGATACGTCACGTGCAGCCAGGTCGCCCAGGTGTGACCGACCAGCCCGCCCGCCAGTTCCCCCGTCTCGTCCGACGCCCAGACGTGCAACGGCACTTCGCGCGCCCCCCGCGTGCCTCGCAGCGCCGCCAGCACCGGCGAGGCCGCGGTGTTGGTGTCGCGCAGCCGCGAACGGAGAAGATCGCGCCGGGCCTTGTCGACTTCTGTCTCCAGACGAAACATGCGGCTCACCATAAACGCGGCGGACCGCCAGTTCTGCAAATAGCCTTCCGCCGCGGCCCCCCGCCCGTACTCTGAGGAACTGGCACCGGTGGGGGCCGGTGCTGTTCAGGGGGCGAGACAAGTCGGGTACGGCGCCCGCAGCGGGGGTAGCAGTCATGGCACGGCGGCGGCCGTGCGGTCGTGGGTGCCACACCGCTCGGGCGCTGTACCCGCGCCGGTTCTTCGTGTTCCGGTCTGTCCGGACCAGTGGGGGTATCAGTGGTTCGCATCCGAGTCCTGGTCGTCGACGACCACCGCATCTTCGCCGAGTCGCTGGCGGCGGCCCTGGCCGCCGAACCCGACGTCGACGTGTCCGCGGCGGGCAGCGGCCCGGCCGCGCTGCGCAGCCTGGAACGGGCGGCGGCCGAGGGCCGGCGGTTCGACGTGCTGCTCGTGGACGCCGACCTCGGCGGGAGCCTGCCCGCGCCCCTGCCCCGGCCCGCGGTGGCGGCCGTACCCGCGCCGCGTGAGAGCGGCGAGGACGGCGTCGTCGACGGGATCTCCCTGGTCGGCTGTGTGCGCTCGGCGCAGCCGGGGGTGCGGATCGTGGTCCTCGCGGAGAAGGACGACCCGCGGCGGGCGGCCCTGGCGCTCCAGGCGGGCGCCTCCGGCTGGGTCGCGAAGGACTGCTCCCTGTCCCGGCTGCTCACGGTGATCCGCGGGGTGCTGCGGGACGAGACGCATCTGCCGCCCGCGCTGCTCACCGGGGTGCTGCGGGAGCTGACCGCCGCGCGCCGGCACCGCACCGAGAGCGAGCGGCTGGTGGAGTCGCTGACCCCGCGGGAGCGGGAGGTGCTGCGCTGCATGGTGGCCGGCCTCGGCCGCAAGGCGGTCGCCGAGCGGCTGTTCCTCAGCCCGCACACGGTGCGTACGCATATGCAGAACGTGCTGGGCAAGCTGGGCGTGCACTCCACCCTCGCCGCGGTCGCGCTCGCCCGGCGGGCCGGGGTGGGGCCGGCCGACCTAACCGGGGATGTTGTCGAACGGGGCGGTCAGCTGGCGTAGCAGGGCGGCCAGCTCCCCCCGCTGGGCGCGGGACAGCTCGGCGAGGATGGCGCGCTCCTGGTCCAGCAGCCCGGCCAGCGCCTGGTCGGCGCGGTCGCGGCCCTCGTCGGTGAGGCGGACCAGCACACCGCGCCGGTCGCTGGGGTCGGGCAGCCGCTCCACCAGGCCCTTCTTGGCGAGCCGGTCGATACGGTTGGTCATCGTCCCGGACGTCACCAGGGTCTGCGTCAGCAGCTGACCCGGCGAGAGCTGGTACGGCGTGCCCGCGCGGCGCAGCGCGGTCAGCACGTCGAACTCCCAGGGCTCCAGGCTGTGCTCGGAGAAGGCCAGACGGCGTGCGCGGTCCAGATGCCGGGCGAGCCTGCTCACCCGGCTGAGCACCTCGAGCGGTTCCACGTCGAGGTCCGGGCGCTCCCGGCGCCACGCTGCGACCAGCCGATCGACCTCGTCCTCCATGGCGATCAGTGTAGTGGTTGTGTCGATGTGAAGTCTCTTGACGTCAAGAGACTTGCTTGCCAGTCTGGCGCCATGGCTGACCCGATCTGGGACCCCGCCCAGTACCTGCGCCACGCCGGCCCCCGCGCCCGCCCCTTCGCCGACCTCCTCGCCCGCGTCCCGGACCTCCCCGCAGGCCCGCCCCGCATCGCCGACCTCGGCTGCGGCCCCGGCACCCTCACCGAGCTCCTCGCCCGGCGCTGGCCCACCGCCCGCGTCACGGGCTACGACAACTCGCCCGAGATGCTGGCGCGGGCGTCCGGCGGCCAGACCCCGGGCGGCGGCCGGCTGGAGTTCCGCGAGGCCGACATCCGCACCTGGACGCCCGCCGAGCCGCACCACCTGATCATCAGCAACGCCACCCTCCAGTGGATCCCCGGTCACGCCGACCGCTTCCCCGACTGGATCGCCGCCCTCACCCCCGGCGGCACCCTCGCCTTCCAGGTCCCCGGCAACTTCGACGCCCCCAGCCACCGGCTGCTGCGGGAGCTGGCCGAGTCCCCGCCCTGGCGGGACCGCCTCGCCGGGGCGCTGCGCCACGAGAACGCCGTCCTCACGCCGTCGGAGTACCTGAGCCGCCTGACGGACCTCGGCTGCGTGGCGGACGTCTGGGAGACCACGTACGTCCATCTCCTGGAGGGCGATGACCCGGTCCTGGACTGGGTGAAGGGCACGGCCCTGCGCCCAGTGCTCACGGCCCTGGCCGACGACCCCCAGGCCCAGGAGTCATTCGTACGCACCTACCGCGACGCCCTCCGCGAGGCGTACCCGCCGACCGGGCACGGCACGCCGTTTCCGTTCCGCCGTGTGTTCGCGGTGGCCCGAAAGGAGGGGTGAGGCGGGAGTGGCCCCGAAGCCGCGCCGACAACAGCAGGCCGACGCCGGCCGGCCTACAGCTCAGGGGCCCAGCCCCAGGATGCGTCTGACGTCCTCGTGCGGGATGCCGGCGCCGAGCGTGCCTTCGGCCTTGCGGCGCCGGTAGTCGGAGACTGCGAGGGAGTCCTCCAGATCTTCGATCACCCGAGGTGATACGAGAAGCGCGGCCACGTGTCCATGGTCGGCGAGGGCGATCGTCTCGCAGCTGTGGGCTACCCGGCGGACCAGCTCGTCGAGCCGGGGGCCTGCCTCGTCGATCGGAATCCTGGTCATGGACCCGGCATTCCGCGGCGCAGGCCTCGGCACCCTGGATTTCAGCTCTTCCGGTGCCCTATCAACCGCGGCTTCGGCTCCAGGCCGTCCAGGCCGTGCCACGCCAGGTTCACCAGGTGGGCCGCCACCTCCGCCTTCTTCGGGCGGCGGACCTCCAGCCACCACTGGCCGGTCAGCGCGACCATGCCGACCAGGGCCTGGGCGTAGAGGGGGGCGAGCTTCGGGTCGAAGCCGCGGCTCTTGAACTCCTTGCCGAGGATGTCCTCCACCTGGGTGGCGATGTCGGAGATGAGGGAGGCGAAGGAACCGGTCGACTGGGGGATGGGGGAGTCGCGGACGAGGATCCGGAAGCCGTCCGTGTACTCCTCGATGTAGTCCAGCAGCGCGAACGCCGCCTGTTCCAGCAGTTCGCGGGGGTGTCCGGCGGTCAGCGAGCCGGTCACCATGTCCAGCAGGCGCCGCATCTCGCGGTCCACGACGACCGCGTACAGCCCCTCCTTGCCGCCGAAGTGCTCGTACACCACCGGCTTCGAGACCCCCGCCTTCGCGGCGATCTCCTCCACCGACGTGCCCTCGAAGCCCTTCGCGGCGAAGAGGGTGCGACCGATCTCCAGCAGCTGCTGGCGTCGCTCCGCACCGGTCATTCGGGTACGGCGCGTGCGCCGCGGCTTGTCACTGTTCGGGGTACTGCTGGAGTCGGTCGCCACGGCGTCAATCATGCCGCCTCGGCGGCCTCCTTCCGGCGCCGGGAGTCGTCCTCCCCGGTGTTCCGGCGGGAATCGATACGCGAGCGTGACGGCCAGCGCACGTCGTACGCCCAGCCGAGCTGTTCGAACCAGCGGATCAGCCGGGCGGAGGAGTCCAGCTGGCCGCGCATCACACCGTGGCGCGCCGACGTCGGGTCCGCGTGGTGCAGGTTGTGCCAGGACTCGCCGCACGACAGGATCGCCAGCCACCACACGTTGCCCGAGCGGTCACGCGACTTGAACGGGCGCTTGCCCACCGCGTGGCAGATCGAGTTGATCGACCAGGTCACATGGTGCAGCAGTGCCACCCGCACGAGTGAGCCCCAGAAGAACGCGGTGAACGCGCCCCACCAGGACATCGTCACCAGACCGCCGATCAGCGCGGGCAGACCCAGCGACACGGCCGTCCACAGCACGAACTGCCGGGAGATCGTCCGCAGCGTCTTGTCCTTGATCAGGTCCGGGGCGTACTTCTCCTGCGGCGTCTGCTCTTCGTCGAACATCCATCCGATGTGCGCCCACCACAGGCCCTTGATCAGCGCGGGCACGGTCTCGCCGTACCGCCACGGGGAGTGCGGGTCACCCTCCGCGTCCGAGAACTTGTGGTGCTTGCGGTGATCGGCGACCCAGCGGACGAGCGGCCCCTCCACCGCCATCGACCCGGCGATCGCCAGCGCGATCTTCAGCGGGCGCTTGGCCTTGAACGAACCGTGGGTGAAGTGGCGGTGGAAGCCGATCGTGATGCCGTGGCAGCCGAGGAAGTAGAAGAAGACCAGCAGACCGAGGTCCAGCCAGCTCACGCCCCAGCCCCACGCCAGCGGCACGGCCGCGAGCAGGGCGAGGAACGGGACGACGATGAAGAGCAGCAGCGTGATCTGCTCGACGGACCGCTTCTTCTCACCGCCCAGCGTGGCGGACGGCGTCGAAGCGGCGGAGGTCTCGGCGGTCGACTGCGAGGCGTTGTCGATCACATCGGAGCTTGGGGTCATGGGCGTCCCCTGTGGGGTCGAGGGTCAAGAAGGGTGCCGGGGCCACCGAACCGGGCAGCTCCCTACGGTTCCGTAACCTACGGCGTCGTAAGTATGGCAGCGGCTCGCCCGGCGGCAAGAGCCCGAAAGCCTGCGCGTCCGCATGGACACCTATCCTTGATGTCGGTCGGACAGCGCGGTCCGCTCTGTTTACTTCCCGGATGTCCGGCCCGTATGCGGCAAGCCGCCGTACGAGACGCCGTCCGGGTACCCCTCCCAGACGAGCTTCAACACTGCAAGGAGCCGCACCTGTGAGCAGTGCCGACGACCAGACCACGACGAACAGCAGCGCGCTGCGCGCCGACATCCGCCGGCTGGGTGATCTCCTCGGTGAGACCCTGGTGCGGCAGGAGGGCCCCGAGCTGCTGGAGCTCGTCGAGAAGGTCCGCCGCCTCACCCGCGAGGACGGCGAGGCCGCCGCCGAGCTGCTGCGTGGCACGGAACTGGAGACCGCGGCCAAGCTGGTCCGCGCCTTCTCCACCTACTTCCACCTCGCCAACGTCACCGAGCAGGTGCACCGCGGCCGCGAGCTGCGGGCCAAGCGCGCCGCCGAGGGCGGCCTGCTGTCCCGCACGGCCGACCGGCTGAAGGACGCCGACCCCGAGCACCTGCGCGAGACGGTGCGCAACCTCAACGTCCGCCCCGTCTTCACCGCCCACCCCACCGAGGCCGCCCGCCGCTCGGTGCTGAACAAGCTCCGGCGCATCGCCGCCCTGCTGGACACCCCCGTCCTCGACTCCGACCGACGCCGCCACGACGTCCGCCTCGCCGAGAACATCGACCTGGTGTGGCAGACGGACGAGCTGCGGGTCGTCCGCCCGGAGCCGGCCGACGAGGCCCGCAACGCCATCTACTACCTGGACGAGCTGCACGCGAACGCCGTCGGCGACGTCCTGGAGGACCTCACGGCCGAGCTGGAGCGCGTCGGCGTCAAGCTCCCCGACGACACCCGCCCGCTCACCTTCGGCACCTGGATCGGCGGCGACCGCGACGGCAACCCCAACGTCACCCCCCAGGTGACCTGGGACGTCCTCATCCTCCAGCACGAGCACGGCATCAACGACGCGCTGGAGATGATCGACGAGCTGCGCGGCTTCCTGTCCAACTCCATCCGCTACAGCGGGGCCACCCCCGAGCTGCTGGAATCGCTCCAGGCCGACCTCGACAACCTCCCCGAGATCAGCCCCCGCTACAAGCGCCTCAACGCCGAGGAGCCCTACCGGCTCAAGGCCACCTGCATCCGGCAGAAGCTGGAGAACACCAAGCTCCGCCTCGCCAAGGGCACCCCGCACGAGCCCGGCCGCGACTACCTCGGCACCTCCGAGCTGCTGGCGGACCTCACCCTCATCCAGACCTCCCTGCGCGAGCACCGCGGCGCCCTGTTCGCCGAAGGCCGGATGAACCGCACCATCCGCACCCTGGCAGCCTTCGGCCTCCAGCTCGCCACCATGGACGTCCGCGAGCACGCCGACGCCCACCACCACGCCCTCGGCCAGCTCTTCGACCGGCTCGGTGAGGAGTCCTGGCGGTACGCGGACATGCCCCGCGACTACCGCACCAGGCTCCTCGCCAAGGAACTGCGCTCCCGCCGCCCCCTCGCCCCCACCCCGGCGCCCGTCGACGCGGCCGGCGAGAAGACCCTCGGCGTCTTCCAGACCATCAAGCGGGCCCTGGAGGTCTTCGGACCCGAGGTCATCGAGTCGTACATCATCTCCATGTGCCAGGGCGCCGACGACGTCTTCGCCGCCGCCGTCCTCGCCCGCGAGGCCGGACTCATCGACCTCCACGCCGGCTGGGCCAAGATCGGCATCGTCCCGCTCCTGGAGACCACCGACGAGCTGAAGGCCGCCGACACCATCCTCGAGGACATGCTCTCCGACCCGTCCTACCGGCGCCTCGTCGCGCTCAGGGGCGACGTCCAGGAGGTCATGCTCGGCTACTCCGACTCCTCGAAGTTCGGCGGCATCACCACCAGCCAGTGGGAGATCCACCGCGCCCAGCGCCGCCTGCGCGACGTCGCCCACCGCTACGGCGTCCGCCTGCGCCTCTTCCACGGCCGCGGCGGCACCGTCGGCCGCGGCGGCGGCCCCACCCACGACGCGATCCTCGCCCAGCCCTGGGGCACCCTCGAAGGCGAGATCAAGGTCACCGAGCAGGGCGAGGTCATCTCCGACAAGTACCTCATCCCCTCCCTCGCCCGCGAGAACCTGGAACTGACCGTGGCCGCGACGCTGCAGGCCTCCGCCCTGCACACCGCCCCGCGCCAGTCCGACGAGGCCCTCGCCCGCTGGGACGCCGCCATGGACGTCGCCTCCGACGCCGCCCACTCCGCCTACCGGCGCCTGGTCGAGGACCCCGACCTGCCGGCGTACTTCCTCGCCTCGACACCGGTGGACCAGCTCGCCGACCTGCACCTGGGCTCCCGGCCCTCCCGCCGCCCCGGCTCCGGCGTCTCGCTCGACGGCCTGCGCGCCATCCCCTGGGTGTTCGGATGGACCCAGTCCCGGCAGATCGTCCCGGGCTGGTTCGGCGTCGGCTCCGGCCTCAAGGCGCTGCGCGAGGCCGGTCTCGACACCGTGCTCGACGAGATGTACGGGCAGTGGCACTTCTTCCGGAACTTCATCTCCAACGTCGAGATGACCCTCGCGAAGACCGATCTGCGGATCGCCCGCCACTACGTCGACACCCTCGTCCCCGACGAGCTCAAGCACGTCTTCGACACCATCAAGGCCGAACACGAGCTGACCGTCCGCGAGGTCCTGCGCGTCACCGGCGAGAAGGAACTGCTCGACGCCCAGCCGGTCCTCAAGCAGACCTTCACCATCCGCGACGCCTACCTCGACCCGATCTCCTACCTCCAGGTCGCCCTGCTCAAGCGGCAGCGCGACGCGGCCGCCGCCGGCGAGGAAGTCGACCCGCTGCTGTCGCGGGCGCTGCTGCTCACCGTCAACGGTGTCGCGGCGGGCCTGCGCAACACCGGCTGACCCCCGCCCGCACACACGACGGCGCCCCCACGCTCACCGAGAGCGTTGGGGCGCCGCCTCTTGCCGCGCCTGCGTCAGCCCTGCTGGGCCTTGCGACGGCGGACCACCAGGAAGCCACCCGCGGCCACCAGCGCGGCGGCCACACCCGCCAGCAGACCCACGGGGGCGCTGCTGCCGGTCTCGGCGAGGTCACCCTCGACACCGCCCTGCGGGGACGAGGACGCGGCCGGGGTCGCCGCACCGCTCTCCGAGGCACCCGGGGTGGCACCCTCGGACGGGCTGCCCGACGGGCCCTCCGACGGACCCTCGGAGGCGCCCTCCGACACGCTCGGGGACGCGCTCGGCGCCTCGGACGCACCGGCCGACCCGGACGGCGAGGCGGACGGCGTCGTACCCGGCTGACCGCCCTCCTCCTCGCAGTCCGTCCAGAACACCTTGTGCTTCGGGGCGCCGTGCTTGCCCTCGAAGGTCCAGAACAGCTTGTAGTGGCCGTCGGGGAGGGTCATGTCCTCCGTGCGCTCGTGACCGTCGGCGTCCAGGGTCAGCGAGCCGGACTTCACCGTCTCGCCCTTGACGTCGGCGGTCGGCGCCCAGGCCTCGATGTGCCAGTCGACCTTCTGACCCGCGTCGAAACCGAACGCGTCCAGGTAGAAGGTGCAGACGTGCGGCTCGTTCTTGCGCAGCTCCTCACCGGTGGCCGCGTCATGGATCTTGACGGTGCCGTTGTCACCCGGCGGGGTGGCGTGGGCGGCGGGCGACAGGAGCAGCGTGGCCGCGGCGACGGCGCACACGGCGCCGGCGCGAGAGAGGGTTCGCATGAAGCAGTAGTCCATCTTCGTGTGACGAACGGGGAAGATGTGGAGGGGGCGGCTCAGCATCCGGCAGACCCCGGTGTCGGATCAAGCACGAAAAGGCAACGATCCAACTCTCCACGTGCGGGACAACGGTGAAACCCGGTCAGACGTATCGGCCCCTCCCGAAAGCGGACCACAAGACCACCACGAGGCCGTCATACGACCAGGAACGCCGCCGTGATCAGCACGAACCCCGACCCCGCCAGCACCCACGCCGCCCGCGCCCGCCGCAGACCCCCCGCGACCACCACCGACGCCAGCAGCAACGCGCCACCCATCGGCACCCAAGCGTGGAGAACCCCCGCCGGCCCCGAACGCACCGCCTCGCCACCGTCCGGCTTCAGCACCACCGTGTACGTCCGCCCCTCGCGCACCGCCACCGAGTGCTCCAGCACCACCCGCTCCCGGGGCTGCGAACCCGGCGACAGAGGCCTGTACGGACCGGCACACGTGTCCTCGCCGCACCGGGTGACCTCGACGGTGCCGCTCTCCCTCCCCTTGGTGAGCATCACGTACTGAGCGGACCCCCACGAGGCCCACACACCGGCGACGAGGATCAGCGCCGTGACCGCGCCCATCGCCGCGAACCGGCCGAAGCGCAGCACGGCGTCCGCACCCTGACGGGAGACGACCGCAGAAGGCATGGCCGCGATCCTTGGCCATGCCTACACGGCCAGTCAACTCACGTAAGGGACAAGTCAGGAGTTGTGCGTAGTCACGAGTTGTACGTGCTCTGCGCCCGCTCCAGCCCCTCGATCACCAGACACTCCACCGCGTCCGCCGCCCGGTCCACGAACCAGTCCAGCTCCTTGCGCTCCGCCGACGAGAAATCCTTCAGCACGAAGTCCGCCACCTGCATCCGCCCCGGCGGACGCCCGATCCCGCACCGCACCCGGTGATAGTCCGAGCCCATCGCCTTCGTCATCGACTTCAGCCCGTTGTGCCCGTTGTCACCGCCCCCCAGCTTCAGCCGCAGCGCCCCGTAGTCGATGTCCAGCTCGTCGTGCACCGCCACGATGTTGCCCACCGGCACCTTGTAGAAGTCCCGCAGCGCGTTCACCGGGCCACCCGACAGATTCATGTACGACATCGGCTTCGCCAGGATCACCCGGCGACTGGCCGGCCCCGGCGGACCGATCCGGCCCTCCACGACCTGCGCCTGCGCCTTGCCCGCCCGCTTGAACCTGCCGCCGATCCGCTCCGCCAGCAGATCCGCCACCATGAAACCGACGTTGTGCCGGTTCATCGCGTACTCCGGCCCCGGATTCCCCAGCCCCACGATCAGCCAGGGCGCACCCACATCCGCCGTCACGTCCATCTCTCCTTGGATACGCGCCAGCCGCTGCCCCCACGGAGAACCCCCCGGGGAACAGCGGCTGACGAAACGACGAAGCTGAGGATCAGGCCTCGGCGGACTCTTCGCCGCCCTCGGCCTCACCCTCGCCCTCGGCCGGCTCCTCGGCCTGCGCGGCCAGGACCTGCAGGACGACGGCGTCCTCCTCGACGGCCAGCGTGGTGCCCTTCGGCAGCGCGATGTCCTTGGCGTGGATCGAGGCACCGGCCTCCAGACCCTCCACCGACACCGTCAGCTGCTCGGGGATGTGCGTGGCCTCGGCCTCGACCGGAAGCGCGTTCAGCACGTGCTCCAGCAGGTTGCCACCCGCGGCCAGCTCGCCCTCGGCGACGACCGGAACCTCGACCGTGACCTTCTCGCCACGCTTGACCAGCAGCAGGTCGACGTGCTCCAGGAAGCCCTTCAGCGGGTCACGCTGCACGGCCTTCGGAATCGCCAGCTCCTGCGTCTTGCCGTCGATGTCCAGGGAGATCAGGACGTTCGGCGTACGCAGCGCCAGCAGCAGGTCGTGACCCGGGAAGGTCAGGTGCAGCGGCTGCGAGCCGTGGCCGTACAGCACACCCGGAACCTTGTTGTCACGACGGATACGACGGGCGGCACCCTTACCGAACTCGGTACGGGTCTCGGCGGTGAGCTTCACCTCGGACATGATGATCACTCCTCGTAGGAAGCGGAACGGACGGGTCACCCGGCCACGAACGGCCTGCTACGAAGAGCGCGTCGATAACGGACCGCCGTACAACGAGTACGGCCTCCCTCGCCGAGCAACCGGACCAGGATACTCGGCTCGGGAGGCCGCAGAAAAATCGATCAGTCAGCGGACCGTACGGCTCACTGCTCGTCGAACAGGCTCGTCACCGAACCGTCCTCGAACACCTCACGCACCGCACTCGCGATCGTCGGCGCGATCGACAGCACCGTCAGCTTGTCCAGATCCTGCGCCAGCTCACCCGGCGTCGGCAACGTGTTCGTGAACACGAACTCACTCACCCGCGAGTTCTTCAGCCGGTCCGCCGCCGGACCCGACAGCACACCGTGCGTCGCCGTCACGATGACATCCTCCGCACCGTGCGCGAACAGCGCGTCCGCCGCGGCACAGATCGTGCCACCCGTGTCGATCATGTCGTCGACCAGGACACACACCCGGCCCTTGACCTCACCCACGACCTCGTGGACGGTCACCTGGTTCGCCACGTCCTTGTCACGCCGCTTGTGCACGATCGCCAGCGGCGCGCCCAGCCGGTCACACCACCGGTCCGCGACCCGCACCCGGCCCGCGTCCGGCGACACGACCGTCAGCTTCTCCCGGTCCACCTTCTTGCCCACGTAGTCCGCCAGCAGCGGCAGCGCGAACAGGTGGTCCACCGGACCGTCGAAGAAGCCCTGGATCTGGTCCGTGTGCAGATCCACGGTCAGGATCCGGTCCGCACCGGCCGTCTTCATCAGATCCGCGATCAGACGCGCCGAGATCGGTTCACGACCCCGGTGCTTCTTGTCCTGCCGCGCGTAACCGTAGAACGGCACGATCACCGTGATGGAACGGGCCGACGCACGCTTCAGCGCGTCGATCATGATCAGCTGCTCCATGATCCACTTGTTGATCGGAGCCGTGTGGCTCTGGATCAGGAAGCAGTCCGCGCCACGCGCCGACTCCTGATAGCGGACATAGATCTCGCCATTGGCGAAGTCGAAGGCCTTCGTCGGAACAAGCCCGACACCCAGCTGGTGGGCGACCTCCTCGGCAAGCTCGGGGTGGGCGCGGCCGGAGAAGAACATCATCTTCTTCTCGCCGGTCGTCTTGATCCCGGTCACAGCACTTTCTCCTCAGAGGTGTCTCAGCTGGGGTGTTGACACGACGTCTCGCAGCTGGGGCGCGAGATACGTCGTCTCAGCTGGTGGGGTGCGGGTGTGCACTTATCACGGTACGCCGTCCCAGACGCACCTGTTTCCGGTCAGCCTTCGCCTTCCGGCCCCCGGGACGCCGCCTCGGCCGCCTTCGCCGCCGCGCTCCCAGGACGCTTACGAGCCACCCAACCCTCGATATTCCGCTGCTGACCACGGGCCACGGCCAGCGAGCCGGGCGGCACATCCTTGGTGATCACTGAGCCGGCAGCCGTATAGGCACCGTCCCCGATCGTGACAGGAGCCACAAACATGTTGTCCGAACCGGTACGGCAGTGCGAGCCGACGGTCGTGTGATGCTTGTCCTGACCGTCATAGTTCACGAACACACTCGCCGCACCGATGTTGGTGTGGTCACCGATCGTCGCGTCACCGACATACGACAGATGCGGCACCTTCGTGCCCTCGCCGATCGACGCGTTCTTCGTCTCGACGTACGTCCCGATCTTGCCCTTGCGCCCCAGCCGCGTCCCCGGCCGCAGATACGCAAACGGCCCCACGGACGCCTCCGGACCCACCACGGCCTTCTCGGACACCGTGTTGTCGACCCGCGCCCCCGCACCCACGCGGGTGTCCTTCAACCGGCTGTTCGGCCCGACCTCACACCCCTCACCGAGATGCGTGGAACCCTGCAACTGCGTCCCCGGATGCACCACGACATCCTGCTCGAACGTGACCGTCACATCGACCCAGGTCGTCGCCGGGTCCACCACCGTGACCCCGGCAAGCATGGCCTCGGTCAGCAGCCGGTCGTTGAGAATGCGCCGCGCCTCGGCCAGCTGCACCCGGTTGTTGATCCCGGCGATCTCCCGGTGATCCCCGGCCACACAGGCACCCACTCGGTGCCCCGCCTCCCGCAGGATCCCGAGCACGTCCGTCAGATACTCCTCGCCCTGACTGTTGTCCGTACGGACCTTCCCCAGCGCCTCCGCCAGCAGCCGGCCGTCGAACGCGAACACCCCGGAATTGATCTCCCGGATCACCCGCTGCGCCTCGGTCGCGTCCTTGTGCTCGACGATCGCGGTCACGGCACCGGTCGCCTCGTCCCGGATGATCCGGCCGTAGCCGGTCGCGTCCGGCACCTCGGCCGTGAGCACCGTGACGGCGTTCCCGTCGTCCGAGTGCGTCCGAGCGAGCCGCCGCAGCGTGTCCGCGGTCAGCAGGGGAGTGTCGCCGCAGACCACCACCACGGTCCCGTCGACACCGCCGCCCAGCTCCTCCAGGCCCATCCGCACCGCGTGCCCGGTGCCCTTCTGCTCCGCCTGCACGGCGGTACGCACGTCCGGGGCGACGGCGGCCAGGTGCTCGGTCACCCGCTCCCGCGCGTGCCCGACCACGACGACCAGGTTCTCCGGCTCCAACTCACCGGCCGCGGCCAGCACGTGCCCCACGAGGCTGCGGCCGCAGATCTCGTGCAGGACCTTCGGTGTGGCCGACTTCATACGGGTGCCCTCACCCGCTGCGAGAACGACGACGGCTGCCGGGCGAATGGCGCTCACGGGATGCCCTTCGGCTGTGGAGGGGGTGTGGACAACCGCAGGATACCGGGGGGTTTCCGGGGGGACATGAGAGCGGGCCCCGACGTAGATGTCAGGGCCCGCATGCAAGGAGCTCCCCCATCAGGATTTGAACCTGAACTTAAGGGACCAAAACCCTCAGTGCTGCCTGATTACACCATGGGGGATGAAACTCGCCTAAACCGGACATTTGGTCAGGTCGCCGAGTCGGCACCCAACACTATGCCGTACCAAGACCCTTCGATGCGACGGTACAACTCGGCGCCCTTCAGGACTTTGATCACCAGACAGCCGCGATAGGTCTCACCGACGTTCTTGCGGACCGTCTTCGGGTTGTGCTTCTTGAGCGTCGTTTTGTTGAACGCAGAGCGGTCGGCACCGACGAGGTCAGCCCAGTAGTGCTCCGCGCCTGCCACGTCCGCGTTCTCGTGGATCATGACGGTGAACCGCAGCCGCTCGCGCTCGATGCCGAGCAGGTCGAGCCAGGCCAGGAAGACCTTGATCATGCCTGGGTCGCTGTTCACGAAAGTGACGTTCTCTCGGCGGTCGTACGGCTTGTCCTTGCCGCCCTCGGCCCAGTAGAGGCTCACGCCGATCAGAAACAGCTCGCGGCTCGACAGGCTGCCGACGGCTTGCTTGGCTGCTTCCTTGGTCTGCTGTCGTTCCTCTTCGCGGATGCGGAGCTTCTCCTCCCAGCCCTTGCGTGCGATCGCTACCGCTTCTTCCGGGGACCGACTGCGTGCCGGCCTCGGCAGATCCCGCACCCAAAGGGAGACAGAGCTTCTGGAGCAGCCCAGCTCCGCCTCGATCTGGTCGTAGGTCCAGCCCTTGAGTCGCAGCTCCCTTGCCTTCTCGCGCAGGTCGTCCTTCGCGCGCGGGCGCTTCGTCCACTCCGGTGGGGGTTCTCCCTTCACCAGGCGGTTGAGGATGTCGTTGTTGAAGACCCTCAGCTCGTCCCGGATCTGCCGAAGGCTGTAGCCCTGGCGCCGCAGCGCCACCGCCCGCTCGCGCAGGCCCTCGTAGTCGGCGTACTTGCCGCTGGTATGTGCCATGTGCATACCGTCCGGCCGGAATGGTGGGTTCCGGGGGTCGAACGGGCGCAGTTCGCCAGTTCGAGGGATTCCGGGCTGTTTCGCGGTTATTCGATTACGGACTGTGGTGTAGGCCAGTCGTCGAAACTCGCCGGAAAAGCGGACAGGGCCGCCCGTAGGCTGGAGGCATGACCACGACGGGGGATGACCACACGGAGGCCCGGTCGGGGCCGTGGTGGTGGGTGAGGCGGCGCGGGGCGGTGCTCGACTGGAGCCTCGCGCTGGTGTCGGCGCTGGAGTGCGGGGCGGAGGGGTATCCGTTCGCGCAGGACGCGGGGATTCCGGAGGCGGCGGGGGTCGTCTTCGGGGTGGTGGCGGGTTCGACGCTGCTGCTGCGGCGGAAGTGGCCGATCGCCGTCGTGCTGGTGTCGATCGCGATCGCGCCGGCGCAGATGGGGCTGCTGCTGACGGTGGTGGGGCTGTACACGCTCGCCGCCTCGGAGCTGCCGCGTCGGATCATCGCGGCGCTGGCGGGGATGTCGCTGCTGGGGACGCTGGTGGTGACGTTCGTGCGGGCGCGGCAGGACATGGCGCACGGGGATGTCGAGCTGAGTGTGGGGGACTGGTTCGTTCCCTTCATTTCGATCACCGCTTCGCTGGGGGTGACCGCGCCGCCGTTGCTGCTGGGGCTGTATGTGGGGGCGCGGCGGCGGCTGATGGAGAGTCTGCGGGAGCGGGCGGACTCGTTGGAGCGGGAGCTTCAGCTGCTCGCGGAGCGGGCGGAGGAGCGGGCCGAGTGGGCGCGTAACGAGGAGCGGACGCGGATCGCGCGGGAGATGCACGACGTGGTCGCGCATCGGGTGAGTCTGATGGTGGTGCACGCGGCGGCGTTGCAGGCGGTGGCGCGGAAGGATCCGGAGAAGGCGGTGAAGAACGCCGCGCTGGTGGGGGACATGGGGCGGCAGGCGTTGACCGAGTTGCGGGAGATGCTGGGTGTGCTGCGGACCGCGGGGGACGGTGTGCGGCGGCGTGAGGGGTCGTCGGTGCCGTTGGCGGCGGTGGGTGCCGCTGCGGCTGCCGCGGCGTCGCGGGCTGTCGAGGAGCCGGGGGAGGGGCCCTGTCTGTCGGAGCTGGACGAGTTGATCGGGCAGTCGGCGGCGGCGGGGATGGTCGTGGATCTGTCGGTGGAGGGGGAGGTGCGGGCGTATCCGCCGGAGGTGGAGCAGACGGCGTACCGGGTGGTGCAGGAGGCGTTGACGAACGTCCACAAGCATGCCGCCGGGGCGAAGACGTATGTGCGGCTGGCGCATCGGGCGTCGGAGATCGCGATGCAGGTGGAGAACGAGCCGCCGCCGGAGGTGGGTGCGGCGTCGTCGGCCCGGTTGCCGTCGGGGGGCAATGGGCTGGTGGGGATGAGGGAGCGGGTCGTGGGGCTCGGTGGGGTGTTCGTGTCGGGGCCGACGGAGGCGGGGGGTTTCCGGGTGTCGGCGGTGATTCCGGCGTCGTAGGCGGCGGGGTGGGGTCTCGCCCGGCGGGGTGGGGTCTCGGCCGGAGGGGTGGGGTCTCGCCCGGCGGGGTGGGGTCTCGGCCGGAGGGGTGCGGTTTCAGTCCGTCGGGGTGGCGGTCAGGCGTACGGGTTCGAGGCCGGCCACGAGGGTGGTGAGGGCGTGGTCGATGTCGGGGCCGAGGTACCAGTCGCCGGTGTGGTCGAGGGCGTAGACGCGGCCTTCGGCGTCGATGGCGAGGAGGGCCTGGGTGTCGGTTTCGGCGCCGAGGGGGCTGACGTCGGTGTCGAGGGCGCGGCCGAGGTCGCCGAGGGTGCGGGCCATGTGGAGGCCGTGCAGGGGGTCGAGGTGGAGGGCGGCGGGGGCGAGCTGGCGGCCGGGGCCGGTGGGGTTGACGTGGAGGCCGCCGAATTCGGCCCAGGCTTCGACGGCGGCGGGGGAGACGGCGTGGCGGTGGCCGCCGGGTGAGATGTGGTCGCGCAGGGTGTCGGCCCAGATCTCGGCTTGTTTGATGTCCCAGCGTCCGGGCTGCCAGCCGGCGGCGCGCAGGGCGGCGTCGACGGGGACGGAGAAGCGGGTGGTCGAGGCGCGGTCGGTGTGCATCTGCCCTTGTTCGTCGTGTGGTGGTGGGGCGGTGGCGCGGTCAGTCGTCGGTCGCGGTGGGGTCGACGATGCGGACGCCGAAGTGGGCGCTGAGGGCGGTGCAGGCGCGGCAGGGGGCGGCGAAGCTGCCGTGCAGGGGGTCGCCGGCCTCGCGGATGCGGCGGGCGGTGAGTTTGGCGTGTTTGAGGGCTTTGCGTGCTTCGCCGTTGGTCATGGGTCTGCGGGCGGCGCGTTTGCTGCGGGCGGCGTCGGCGGCGGTGAGGTGGCGGGAGATGAGGATGGTCTCGGCGCAGCGGCCGGTGAAGCGGTCGCGTTGGGCGCTGGTGAGGGTGTCGAGGAAGTCCTGGACGAGGGGGTGGAGTGCGGGTGGCCGGTCGCCGCGGGCGGCGGTGCCGGTGAGGGTGGTGCCGCGGACGGAGAGGGCGGCGGCGACGGTGGGGAGTATGCCGTCGCGGCGGTGACGCAGGGTGGGTGCGGGGCGTTCGTCGGTGGCGCTCCAGCCGACGCGGGGGTCGCCGGAGGCGCTGGTGTGCGGGCCTGTTTGTGTTGCGTTCATGCTCGTGTTTCCCCTCCCGTGCATCCCCCCGGCGGACACAGAGTGCCAAATGCCGTGGCTGGTGTGGAAGCTGGGGCGGCTCGACACGCACGGTCGGGGGTGGGTCGTCACATGGTGGTGACGCGATGGTGACGGTGTGTCAGGGCGGGTCGGGTGGCGTGGTGGCGGGGCGGTGGGTGCTGGGGTGGTGCGGAAGGGGTCCGTCCGGTGGTGCGGGGCGGGCGTGACCGGCGCCGGTGACCGGTTTCCCCGTACCGCATAGGCTGTCGGGACCGCGTCGCGCGCGGTGGGCGTGCCCGGGACAGGGGTGCGTCGGAGCAGAGAAGTCGATACGGGGCGTAGTGGCCGGAGTCGGTCGTTACGGGTCGTACAGAGTGCCGCAGGGGGCAACCGCCATGACGACAGGTCGGCTCGGGCTGGGGGCACCTCCCGGCCGCCAGGCCGGGGGACACGCCGCGCCGCCGAACGCGGCCTACGCCGGGCAGGTCGTGCATTTCCCGGATCCGGTCCGGGCGGCCCGTCACCCGAGAGGGGTACGGGTGGACGAGCGCGGCTACCCCGACTTCTCGCCGTACGCGCGTGCGGCGGCGGAGATCGCGGATCCGCCGGAGGGTTTCGGTGTCGACGAGCTGCGGCTGACGGACTATGTGTCGGCGAACGCGGCGCTGGCGGCGTCCGGGCACGAGTTGTGGGACACGATCCCGTCGGTGGCGACGCCGCACGGCTGGACGTGGCATCACGTGGCGGGGACGCGGCGGCTGGAGCTGGTGCCGGTCGAGGTGAAGGCGTTGCTGCGGCATCACGGCGGTATCGCCACGGCGGCGGTGGACCACGGCAAGCGGGGCACGCGGCCGTTGCAGGAGACGCGTCCGGCGCATTTCGGGCTGCCGAAGTCGGGTGTGGCGGTGAGCGAGGCGCAGGTGCAGGGCGTCGAGGAGGATCTCGGCTACCGGCTGCCGGGCGCCTACCGGTCGTTCCTGAAGGCGGCGGGTGGTTGCGCGCCGGTGGGCACCGCGCTGGACGCGGAGCTGGGGCTGCTGATCGACCAGCCGTTCTTCACGGTGCGGGACGAGGCGGCGGTCAACGATCTGGTGTACGTCAACAAGTGCCTGCGGGACCATCTCACCAAGGACTATCTGGGTGTGGCGTTCGTGCAGGGCGGCCTGCTCGCGGTGAAGGTGAAGGGCGAGCGGGTCGGTTCGGTGTGGTTCTGCGCGTACGACGACGCGCGCGACGTGGATCCGTCGTGGTCGCCCGCGGAGCGGGTGGAGCGGCTGCTGCTGCCGTGCGGTGAGGACTTCGACGCTTTTCTGTCGCGGCTCGCGGGTTCGCCGCCGGAGTTGGAGACGGTGGCGAATCTGATGGTGGACGGCGGTTTCGCGCGGTCCGTTCCGGTGTCCGGGGAGTGAGCTGGCCGATGGTGACGTTCGCGCAGGCGCAGGAGCGCGCCGAGGAGTGGATCAACGGGGACGTGCCGTCGTACCAGCACCGTGAGGTGCGGGTGCGGGAGTTCGACCTCGGTTTCGTGGTGTGGGCGGAGGACCGTCCCGACGGGCCGCGTTCGGACGGCGGCGGGCAGCGACTGGTGATCGCCCGGGACAGCGGGGAGGCCACGCTGTGGCCGTCGCTGCCGGTGGGTGAGGTGATCCGCCGTTATGAGGAGGAGTACGGCCGTGAGGAGGCGGCCGGGGAGCCCGCGCCGGCGCCGGCGGCCCGGGTGGATCTGAACCAGACGTCGTTCCTGCTGAGTCCGCCGGAGTGGTTGCAGGAGGCGGCGGACAAGCTGGGCATCCCGGATCAGCGGGGGACCCGGGGCGGGGCGGCCGAGGAGAGCGGCGGGGCCGAGGGCGCGGGGTCCGCGGGTGCGGTGCCTCGGGGGCCGGAGCCGGTGGACGCGGTGCCCTCGGGTGCGTCTGCGGCCGGGGCGGAACCTCGGGGCGTGGAGCCTGCGGATGCGGTGCCTGCGGATGCGGTGCCTGCGGATGCGGTGCCTCCGGGTGCGGGACCTGTTGGTGCGGGGGCCGCGGGTGCGGTCTCTCAGGGGGCCGGGCCTCGGGACGCGGTGCCCGCGGGTGCGGCGTCGCAGGGGGCCGGGGCTGTGGATGCCGGGCCTCGGGACGCGGTGCCCGGGTTCGCGGCGCCGGCCTCGGGTTCGGCGTTGCCGCAGACGCAGGCCGGGATTCCGACCGGTGCGCCGGCGCCGGGTGTCGTGCCCGGCGCGCCCGCGGGGGCGACGCCGTGGGCCGGGACGGACACCAACGCGGATGCCGGTGAGGACCGTTCCGTGCCGCTGCCGCAGACCGTGTTCGCGCCGCCGCTGAGCGGCGTCGACGACGAGCCGTCCCCGTCGGCGCCCTCGGCGGTGCCGGACGCCAAGACGGCACTGATGTCGGGCGGCAGCCAGCTCCCGCCGACGGCGATCGCGCCGGCGATCGACGATCCGCAGGCGCAGGGCGCGCCTGGCGCAATGGGCGGACCGGGTGTGCAGGGTGGACCGGGTGTGCAGGGTGGACCGGGTGCGCAGGGCGTGCCCGGGGCGCCGAGCGCTCCCGGGGTGCCGCCCGCGCCGGGGGTGCACAGCACGCCGCCGCCGTCCGCGCCGCCCGTGCCGTCCGCCCCGCCCGTGCCGGGGGCGCAGGGTCCGGGTGCGCCGCAGGGGAGCACGCCCCCTCCGGCCGCGCCGCCCGCGCCGCAGGGAAGCACGCCGCCCCCGCCGGCCTACGGCTACCCGCCGCAGGCGGGGGACATCGCCGACGCCGCGACCAGCAAGGCGGCCCCGCCGCCGCGGCGTGGCCGGGGTGCGACGCCGCCGCCTCCGCCGGGCGCGCCGGGCACCCCGGGCGTACGGCCGGGCAGCACACCTCCGCCGCCGGACGGAACCCCGGCGGGCGGTGCGTACGTGCCCACGCAGCTCGTCTCCGCCCTCGGCCCCGACGGCCCCGAGGGCCCGGGCGCCCCGGGGGCCTCTGGTGCCCCGGATGCTCCGAACCCGCCGGGCCCGCCGGGTGCGCCGAACACCCCCGGCGGTACGCCTCCGGGCGGCGTCCACCACGCCGCCACGATGCTGGCCGACCCCTCCCGGATGGGGCCGGGCGCGCCCCAGCCGCCCGCCGCTCCGGGCGCCCCGCATGCCCCCGGTGCCCCCGGCGCACCGCAGCCTCCGGGCGCCCCGGGGGTGCCGGGTGCGCCCGGCGCGGGCGCCGTGCACCACGCGGAGACCATGCTGGCCGCACCTCCTGTCGGCGGTCCGGGCGTGCCCCCGCCGCCGCAGGCCCCGGGCGTACCCGGCGTACCGGGCGCACCCGGAATGGCGCCGGGTGCACCCGGAATGCCCCCGGGCGCTCCGGGTGCCCCCGGCGCCCCTCTGCCGATGCCGTCCGCGCCCGGCCGGCACGCGCCCATGCCGCCCATGCCGGGTCAGCCGGTTCCGGGTCAGCCGGTTCCGGGCGCGCAGCCCCCGGCGTACGGCTATCCGCAGCAGCAGGCCCAGCCGACGGTCGGCCCCGGCTACCAGGCCGTCCTGCGCTACCGCGCGCAGGACGGCTCGGAGCAGCAGCTGATCCGGCGTTCCGCGCCGGGCACCCCGCACCCGGAGTGGCAGATCTTCCATGAGCTGCGGGCGATGAACGTGCCGCCGGACCAGGTGCTGGAGCTGCACACGGAGCTGGAGTCGTGCGAGCTGCCGGGGGCGTACTGCGCGCGGATGATCCGCGAGCAGTGGCCGCAGGCCCGGATCACGTCGATCGCGCCGTACGGCACGGACCACGCGAGCCGGCAGCAGGGGATGCAGCAGCTGCTGGCGCACCAGGGCGAGCTGCACCAGGTCGCGGACGGGCCGGCGCGTCCGGCGCCGGTCAGGGTGCCGGTGCCGCCGGTGCAGCCGGCGCCGCCGATTCCGCCGGAGGGCGTGGCGCAGGAGCTGGCGGCGGCGTTCGGGCCGGGCGTCTTCCGGTTCGAGCAGGCCGCGGTGTCCCGGCAGGGGGTGCCGCCGATCGTGGCGCACACCCTGGTGGTGGCCGGTCTGCCGGTCGACATGGGCCCGTTCTTCTGGGCGCAGGCCCAGCCGGGGCGGCCCGTTCCCACGCTGGCGGAGCTGGCGCAGGAGCGCGGGGTGCAGCCGGCCGCGGACGCGGGTTCGTACCTCGTCATGGGCACGGACTTCGGCAAGGCGATCTGTGTGCAGTACGGCACGGCGAACATCGTCGCCGTGCCGGTGGAGGCGGGGCCGGGCGGTGCGCCGGTGCCGCCGCAGTTCGTGAACACCGGTCTGCCGGAGTTCGCCCGCTGCCTGGCGCTGCTGGGCCGGATGTGGCGGCTGCGGTTCGGGCTGAACCAGGAGCAGGCGGGCCGCTGGACCGTCGACTTCCAGGCCCAGCTGGCCGCGCTGGACCCGGCGGCGCTCGGTTCGCCGGAGAGCTGGTGGTCGGTGCTGCTGGAGCAGATGTGGGACGGGCTGCTGTGACGCCCGTCTGACGGTGTGTGAGAAGGGGCCCGGCCCGGTCGTTCCCGACCGGGCCGGGCCCTTTTGTGTGCACCTGGCGCGCCGGGTGTTGCGGTGCGGGCGTTTCCTGCCGATCCATCGAGAAGTGCGCGAGAGCGCGTCGTGGTCGGTGGAGAGGGGCCCGGAGGATGAGCAGCGCATCGGTGTCGGCACATGGCTTCGTGACCGTCCGGGGGCGCGGGTACCGCCCCGGGCAGGTCGACGCGTTCACCGCGGCACTGTGCCGGGACCGTGACGCCGCCTGGGAGCGGGCCGCCCGGCTCACCGTGCTCGCCAGGGAGATGGAGGCGGAGGCGGAGCGGATGCGGGAGACGGTCGCACGGCTCGCGCCGCAGACGTACGAGGCGCTGGGGGAGCGTGCCCGGCGGCTGTTCCTGCTCGGGGAGGAGGAGGCGGCGGAGGTGCGCGAGCGGGCGCGGCGCGAGGCGCACGAACGAGGCGCGCGGGGGCGGGCGTACGCCGACGGGGTGTGCCGGGCGGCGCGGGAGTACGCCGACACGCTCCGCGTGGAGACCGAGGACCGGGTGCGTCACCGGCTGCTCGCGGCGCGGGCCGAGGCCGACGAGATCCGCGCCACCGCCCGGCGGGAGGTGAAGGAGCGCCGTACGGAGGCGGTCGCCGCGCTGCGGGAGGTGCGGCGGCGGACCGTCGCGCTCCTCGCGGACCAGGCGAAGGACCACGCCGAGCGGTGGGCCGCCGCCGAGCGCGAGACCGCCGAGCGGGCCGCCGCGCTGGACGCCCGGCACGCCGCGGCCGTCGCTCGCGCCGAGGCCGCGCTCCGCGAGGCCGAGCGGGCCTGTGCCGACGCCGAGGAGACCGCCCGGCTGCGGCAGGAGGAGGCGCAGGCACGGGCCGCCGAGATCGTCGCCGAGGCCCGGGCCCGCGAGGAGCGCATCGCCCAGGAGACCGAGCGGGTGCTGCGCGAGCACGGGGAGCGCCGGGACGACGTACAGGCGCACATGGACCACGTACGCGAGAGCCTGGCGGCGCTCATGGGCGGGCGGGCACCAGCGGAGTGACAGCCGGTCAGGGCGGGCGGGCACCGGCGGAGTGACAGCCGGTCAGGGCGGGCTCCCGCGGGTGAGGCCACCTCACTGCGTCCACCGCCCGGGCAGCGGTGCCCTCACTCGTTCCTGCGCACCGCCCCCGCGAGGATCCAGCCCTCCACCGCCTCGTACTGCCGGCGTTCCCGCTCCGCCTTGCGCCGGCCGGAGAGGACCGTCCCGAGCCAGCCGAAGGCGAAGCCGAGGGGGACGGAGACGAGACCGGTGGTGGTGAAGGGGAAGTAGGTGAAGTCGGCGTCGGGGAAGGCGGAGACGGGGGAGCCGGAGACCAGGTTGGTGCCCGGGGTGAGGACGAGGACCGCGAGGGTGCCGCCGATGAGGGTGGCGAGCAGGCCGGTGCGGGTGTAGCGGCGCCAGAAGAGGCTGTAGACCAGCGCGGGCGCGATGGCCGAGGCGCCGAGGCTGAAGGAGAGGGTGACCAGCGGCTGGAGGCTGCGGTGCTGGACCATCGTCGCCAGCAGGATCGCCGGGACGCCGACCGCGAGCGCGGAGACGCGGGCCAGGGTCATCTCGCGGCGGGCCGGCATCTCCTGCACGCGGGCCGCGAACACGTCGTGGGCCAGGGAGTTGGCGCAGGCGAGGATCATGCCGGCGACGGAGGCGAGCACGGTCAGGAACACCCCGGTCGCGACCGTCGTGAACAGGAACGTCTCCGCGGTGGACACCTCCGCGCCGAACGCCGCGAGGGAGCCCAGCAGGTAGGCCGAGTTGCCCTGCGGGTCGGCCAGCGCGATCGCCTCGCGCCCGACCAGCGCCGTCGCGCCCGTCCCGACGACGGTGATGACCAGCACGAACACGGCGACGCTCGACACCGCCCAGGACATCGAACGGCGTACCTGGGGAGCGCTGGAGGCGGTGTACATGCGCATGGTGACGTGCGGCAGGCAGGCCCCGCCGAGCACCACGCACAGCTGGGCACTGATCATGTCGGCGCGGGGGAAGGGGCCGCCCGCGAACTCCAGCCCGGAGGCGAGGAACGCGTCGCCCACGCCGCTGCGCCGCGCCGCCGTGGAGAACAGGGCCGTCGGGTCCCAGTCGAACCGGTGCAGGACGAGCACGGCGACCGCGGCGCCCGAGCCGAGCAGAATGACGATCTTCAGGATCTGGATGAGGGCGGTGCCCTTCATGCCGCCGATCGCCGCGTACGAGATCATCAGCGCGCCGAGGCCGATGATGCAGCCCGTCTTCACCTCGTCGCCGGAGAAGCCCAGGATGAACGCGAGCAGTTGTCCGGTGCCCGCGAGCTGCACCAGCATCAGCGGCAGCAGCGCGGCCAGGGTCACCAGGCACGCCGTCATCCGCACGGTCCGCCCGGGCATGCGGCGTGCGAAGGCGTCGCCCATGGTGAACCGGCCCGCGTTGCGCAGCGGTTCGGCCAGCAGGAACATCAGCAGCATCAGCGACAGGGCCGTGCTCAGGGCGAGGACGATCCCGTCGTGGCCGTAGAGCGCGATGACCCCGCAGGTGCCGAGGACGGTCGCGGCGGAGATGTAGTCGCCCGCGATCGCGAGGCCGTTGCGCATCGGCGACAGGGAGCTGTAGCCGGTGTAGAACTCGTCGAGGTCGTCCCGGTCGGGGCCGGTCATCACGCACAGCAGCAGGGTGATCGTGGCGATCGCGGTGAACGCGACCAGGGTCATGGTCTGCGCGGACTCGCTGAAGACGTTCACCGGCCCGCCTCCCGCCTGGCGTCCAGCGCGGACTGCCTGCGGATCCGGTCGGCGAGCGGGTCGACGTGGCGGCGCGCGGTGTATTCGTAGAGCGCGATCGCCAGCCAGGTGACGGGCAGTTGGACGAGTGCGAGCAGCAGCCCGACGGGCAGTCCGGCGGTGACGTCGGAGGTCATGAACGACGGCGCGTACGCCGACAGGACGAGGAACAGGGTGAAGTAGCCCAGCGCGGTGAGCGTGGCCACGCGCCGCTGCCAGCGGTAGGCGCTGCGGAGGGTGCGCAGGTCGCCGTGGTTCCCGAGCGGCGGGCGGGGCGGTCTGCGGTGGGTGTGCGGCAGGGGCGGCGGCGCGGGCTGCCAGGGGTACGTCGGATACGGGTCGGAGGACATCCCGGTGCTCCTTGCGTGGCTCGGGTCCGCGGAGGTCGGACCGCAGGGAGTGGGGGTCTGCGGTGCGGGGCCACGCACGCTACTCGGCACATCCGGGACGCGCGGCGTTTTCACCAAACTGAGCGGTCGGTATGCGCTTACCGTCCGCCGGCGTGCCGGGCTTCGGCCCCCTGTGCCTCAGTTGTCCGTCAGGACCGGGAAGCGGCGGGGGGCCAGGAGCAGCAGGACCAGGAACGCCAGTGCCGCCGCCCCGGCCGCGCCCAGGTAGACCGCGTGGACCGCGTCCGCGATGGCGCGCCGGGTCGCCTCGGAGGCGGCGCCGGTGTCCAGGCCGTGTGCGACGGAGTCGAGGTCGCCGGCGCCGCCGAGGCGGGCGGCGAGCACCCCGTTGGCGACCGCGCCGAAGGCGGCGGCGCCGACGGTCTGGCCGGTCTGCCGGCAGAACAGCACGGACGCGGTGGTCGTGCCGCGCTCCGCCCACCCGACCGTCGACTGCACGCCGACGATCAGCGGTAGCTGGAACAGGCCCAGCGCGGCGCCGAGCACGAGCATCAGCAGCGTCGGCTGCCAGGCCTCGCCGGGATACGGCAGGAGCGGGAACGCGGCGAGGACGAGGGTGGCCGTGCCGATGCCCAGCATGGCGGTGTTGCGGAAGCCGATCCTGCGGTAGACGTGCTGGCTGAACGCCGCCGACACCGGCCAGCTGAGCGTCCACACCGAGAGCACGAACCCGGCGGCGACGGGGCCGAGTCCGAGCACCGACTGCGCGTACGTCGGCAGGAACACCGTGGGTGCCACCATCAGCAGGCCCAGCGCGCCCAGCGCCAGGTTGACGGCCGCGATCGTACGGCGCCGCCACACCCAGCCGGGGATGATCGGCTCGGCCGCCCGCCGTTCCACCAGCACCACGACCGCGAGCAGCGCGATCCCGGCCCCGAACAGGGCGAGCGACGGCGGCGACAGCCACGGCCAGGCCACCCCGCCCTGCACCAGCGCGGTCAGCAGTGCCCCGCCGCAGCCGAACACGGCCAGGGCGCCCGCCCAGTCGACCCGCGCGCGGGGGAACGCCTTCTCCCGCTGCGGCTCGTGCAGATGGCGCACGATCAGCCAGAGGGCGAGGCCGCCGACGGGGAGGTTGACGAGGAAGATCCAGCGCCAGTCGGCGTACGCGGCGAGCAGGCCGCCCACGCCGGGGCCCGCGACCGCCGAGACCGCCCACACCGTGGACAGCTTGGACTGGATCTTCGGGCGCTCCTTCAGCGGGTAGAGGTCGGCGGCGAGGGTCTGCACCGTGCCCTGCAGAGCGCCGCCGCCCAGGCCCTGGACGATGCGGAAGGCGATGAGCGCGCCCATGTTCCAGGCCAGCGCGCACAGCAGCGAGCCGAGCAGGAAGACGGCCGCGCCGACGATGAGCACCGGTTTGCGGCCGAAGGTGTCGGACAGCTTGCCGTAGACCGGGAGGCTGACGGTGACGGCGAGCAGATAGCCGGAGAACAGCCAGGAGAAGACGGAGAACCCGCCGAGGTCGCCGACGATCTGCGGGACGGCGGTGGCGACGATGGTGGAGTCCAGCGCGGCGAGCGCCATGGACAGCATCAGCGCGGCGACGACGGCGCCGCGGCCCCGGGTGCCCGGCCCGGGCTCGGACGCGGTGCCGCCCCGCGGCCTCGGCCCCGACTCGGTGCCGTTCTGACGCATCGGCTCGGTGTCGCCCTGGCCCACGGGATTCCTTCCCCTTGCACCTATCTGCCGCACGACAGCTTCGCACTTGCCCCTGACGTCGCGGGAGGGTGCAGGGTGGGTGGTCCGAAGGGCGGACAGCGCCCCGGGGCGGTTCCGTCTGCCGGTGGAGTCCCCTAGGGGTTCCTCCGTACAACGGCTCGGGGAGGGCTCGTCCCGGCGGAGGACGAGACGGGGCACCGGGCGTCCTTAACCTGGCTTTACACCGCTGAGGGCGCCGCCGGCACCGGCGAACCGCAGCGTGGGGGGTGGGGTTTTCCCCAGCACAGGAGGGGGCTGAGCACCATCGAACAGCACCCCCTCCGCCCGCGAGACTCCTTCTCGTAACCACTTCGTGCGCGTCCAGCGGTTCAAGGGATGCGCACGCACCAATAGATGACCGACATAGGAGACATACCGTGACTTCGGCTGTAACCATTCCCAGGCACGGGGGCACTGGAGGGCGTACGGCCGTTGCCGCGCGGGCGCGGCAGGTCGTCAAGGCCTACGGGGCCGGGGAGACCCGCGTCGTCGCCCTCGACCACGTCGACGTGGACATCGCCCGCGGCCGGTTCACCGCGATCATGGGCCCCTCCGGGTCCGGCAAGTCCACCCTGATGCACTGCCTCGCCGGGCTCGACACCGTGACGAGCGGTCAGATCCACCTGGACGAGACCGAGATCACCGGGCTCAAGGACAAAAAGCTCACCCAGTTGCGGCGGGACCGGATCGGGTTCATCTTCCAGGCGTTCAATCTGCTGCCGACGCTGAACGCGATCGAGAACATCACGCTGCCCATGGACATCGCCGGCCGCAAGCCGGACAAGGAGTGGCTGGCGCGCGTGGTGGACACCGTCGGGCTCGCCGGGCGGCTCAAGCACCGGCCCACCCAGCTCTCCGGCGGCCAGCAGCAACGCGTCGCCGTGGCCCGGGCGCTGGCCGCGCGGCCCGAGATCATCTTCGGTGACGAGCCGACCGGAAACCTGGACTCCCGCGCGGGCGCCGAAGTCCTCGGCTTCCTGCGCCGCTCCGTGGACGAACTGGGCCAGACCATCGTGATGGTCACGCACGACCCGGTGGCCGCCTCCTACGCGGACCGCGTGCTGTACCTCGCCGACGGCCGGATCGTCGACGAGATGTACAACCCGACCGCCGAGCAGGTCCTGGACCGCATGAAGGACTTCGACGCCCGGGGGCGTACGTCATGACCGTGCTGAAGACCTCGCTGCGCAACTTCCTCGCGCACAAGGGGCGGATGGCCCTGTCGGCCGTGGCGGTGCTGCTGTCGGTGGCGTTCGTGTGCGGCACGCTGGTGTTCACCGACACCATGAACACGACGTTCGACAAGCTGTTCGCCGCCACTTCCTCCGATGTCACGGTCAGCGCGAAGGACTCCTCGGACACCGGTGAGACCACCTCCGGCACCGGCAAGCCGCCCGTGATGCCCGCCGCCGTCCTCGACGAGGTACGGGGCGTGCCGGGCGTGAAGTCGGCGGAGGGGACCGTCTTCTCCACCTCGGTCACCGTCGTCGACGCCGACAAGGACAGCCTGTCGCCGTCCTCCGGCGCGCCGACCATCGTCGGCAACTGGAACTCCAACGACGCCCGCACCATGGACATCACCTCCGGTGCGGCCCCCGAGGGCGCCGGCCAGATCATGGTCGACGCGGACACCGCCGACAAGCACGGCCTGGAGCTCGGCGACGAGATCGGCGTCATCACGGCCGTCGGCACCCACCGGGCGAAGATCTCCGGCATCGCCGACTTCACCGTCACCAACCCCGGCGCCGCGATCTTCTACCTGGACACCGAGACCGCCCAGAAGACCCTGGTCGGCGAGACCGGCGTCTACACCAACGTCAACGTCACCGCCGCGAACGGCGTGACCGACGAGCGGCTGAAGAAGGACGTCTCCGCCGCGCTCGACGGCGGCTACAAGGTGCAGACCGCCGAGGAGGTCGCCGACGCCAACCGCGAAGAGGTCGGCGAGTTCATGAACGTCATGAAGTACGCCATGCTCGGCTTCGCCGGGATCGCCTTCCTCGTCGGCATCTTCCTGATCATCAACACCTTCTCGATGCTGGTCGCCCAGCGCACCCGCGAGATCGGCCTGATGCGGGCCATCGGCGCCGGCCGCAGGCAGGTCAACCGGTCCGTGCTGGTGGAGGCGCTGCTGCTCGGCGTCGTCGGCTCGGTGCTCGGCGTGGGCGCCGGGGTGGGCCTCGCGATCGGACTCATGGAACTCATGGGCTCGATGGGCATGGAGCTGTCCACGGACGACCTGACGATCGCCTGGACGACGCCCGTCCTCGGCCTGCTCCTCGGCGTCGTCGTCACCGTCCTCGCCGCCTACCTGCCCGCCCGCCGCGCGGGCAAGGTCTCCCCGATGGCCGCGCTGCGCGACGTGGGCACCCCCGCCGACGTCAAGGCCGGTGTCGTCCGGGCCGTGATCGGTCTGCTGCTGACCGGCGCGGGCGGCGCTGCCCTCTACCTGGCCGGCTCCGCCGACCAGGCGAGCGACGGCTCGCTGTGGCTGGGCGTGGGCGTGGTGGCCACGCTGATCGGGTTCGTGGTCGTCGGACCGCTGCTCGCGGGCGGCGTGGTGCGGGTGCTGAGCGCCGTACTGCTGCGGATCTTCGGGCCGGTCGGACGGATGGCCGAACGCAACGCGCTGCGCAACCCGCGCCGCACCGGCGCCACGGGCGCCGCGCTGATGATCGGGCTCGCGCTGGTGGCGTGCCTGTCGGTGGTGGGCTCCTCGATGGTCGCCTCGGCCACCGACCAGCTCGACAAGACCGTCGGCACCGACTTCATCGTGCAGAACGACCAGGGACGTCCGATCATCCCGCAGGCCGTGCAGGCCGTGAAGTCGGTGGACGGGCTGGAGCGGGTCACCGAGTACAAGGTCCTCGACGCCGACCTGATCACCCCCGACGGCAAGCGGTCCAAGAGCGAGACGATCAACGCCGCCGACCCGTCGTACGCCGAGGACGTGCGCACCAAGACGGTGGCCGGCGACCTCGCCGACGCCTACCGGCCCGACTCGATGTCCGTCTTCGAGGGCTTCGCCGAGGAGCATGGCATCGAGCTCGGCTCCACGGTGAAGGTCGACTTCAAGGACGGCACGACGGCGCCGCTCACGGTCCGCGCGATCACCAGCGACGAGGTCGTCGTCGACAAGGGCGCGATGTACGCCTCGATCGACACGGTCGCGAAGTACGTGCCGGCCGACCGGATGCCGCTCGACCTGCTCGTCTTCGCCACGGCGAAGGAGGGCCAGGAGACGGCCGCCTACCAGGCGCTCAAGGAGGCGCTGCACGACTACCCGCAGTTCCAGGTCCGCGACCAGACCGACTACAAGGAGGCCCTGAAGGACCAGATCGGGCAGCTCCTGAACATGATCTACGGCCTGCTGGCCCTGGCGATCATCGTGGCGATCCTGGGGGTGGTGAACACCCTGGCGCTGTCGGTGGTGGAGCGCACCCGGGAGATCGGCCTGATGCGGGCGATCGGCCTCTCGCGCCGCCAGCTGCGCCGGATGATCCGCTTGGAGTCGGTCGTGATCGCCCTGTTCGGCGCGCTGCTCGGCCTCGGGCTGGGCATCGGCTGGGGCGCCACCGCGCAGCAGCTCCTCGCCCTGGAGGGCCTGAAGGTCCTCGACATCCCGTGGCCGACGATCGGCGGGGTGTTCCTCGGCTCGGCCCTGGTGGGGCTGTTCGCGGCGCTGATCCCGGCGTTCCGCGCGGGCCGGATGAACGTCCTGAACGCCATCGCCACCGAGTAGCCACCGCACACGGGGGTTGCGGAGGAGCCCGGCGCCGGGAGTCCAGGGGACTCTTCGGCGCCGGGCGCTTTTCCGGTCCGGCGCCCGCCTGCCGGCCGGGCGGGCCGTGCGGTGGGTGGGCGGAGGCCCGCCGGGCGCTGGGTGGGCGGGGAGGCCCGGGAAGCCAGGGTGCGAGCCCGCCGGGGCGCGCCCGCCGTGCGGTGGGTGGGCAGAGGCCCGCCGTGCGGTGGATGGACAGAGCCGGGCGCCTCCGCGCTGCGCGCGACCCCGGTGGGTGGGCGGAGGCCCGCCGGGCGCTGGGTGGGCGGGGAGGCCCGGGAAGCCAGGGTGCGAGCCCGCCGGGACGCGCCCGCCGTGCGGTGGGTGGGCAGAGGCCCGCCGTGCGGTGGGTGGACGGAGACCCCGGGACCAGGGTGCGAGCCCGCCGGGACGCGCCCGCCGGCAGGGGGCAGCGGTGTGGCGCAGCACGCCGGGGCCTGCGGAAGCGACGGTTGTCCACAGGCCCCGGCGCCGCCCAGCGCAGCGTCGTAGGCTGGAGACCCCCCGGCCGTATCACGCGTCGGGCGATTCGCGTTGCCCATCACCGGAACGGATAGCCCCTCCATGAGCCTGCACGGTCTGCTCGACGCCGTCGTCAAGGACGCCGCCCTCGCGGAAGCGATCAAGGCGGCAGCCGACGGCAACCGGATGCACGTCGACCTCGTCGGCCCCCCTGCGGCCCGCCCCTTCGCGATCGCCGCGCTGGCCCGCGAGTCCGGCCGCCCGGTGCTCGCCGTGACCGCGACCGGCCGGGAGGCGGAGGACCTGGCGGCGGCGCTGCGCTCGCTGCTGCCCCCGGACGGCGTGGTGGAGTACCCCTCCTGGGAGACCCTGCCGCACGAGCGGCTCTCCCCGCGCAGCGACACCGTCGGCCGGCGCCTCGCCGTGCTGCGCCGCCTGGCCCACCCCAGCCCCGACGACCCCGAGACCGGCCCGGTCTCCGTCGTCGTCGCCCCCGTGCGCTCCGTGCTCCAGCCGCAGGTCAAGGGCCTCGGCGACCTGGAGCCGGTGGCGTTGAAGTCAGGACAGACGGCGGATCTGAACGAGGTCGTGGAAGCGCTCGCCGCCGCCGCGTACGCGCGCGTGGAGCTGGTCGAGAAGCGCGGCGAGTTCGCCGTCCGCGGCGGCATCCTCGACGTGTTCCCGCCCACCGAGGAACACCCCCTGCGCATCGAGTTCTGGGGCGACGACGTCGAGGAGATCCGCTACTTCAAGGTCGCCGACCAGCGCTCCCTGGAGGTCGCCGAGCACGGCCTGTGGGCCCCGCCCTGCCGTGAGCTGCTGCTCACGGACGAGGTCCGTGAGCGGGCCGCCGCCCTCGCCGAGCAACACCCCGAGCTGGGCGAACTCCTCGGCAAGATCGCCGAGGGCATCGCCGTGGAGGGCATGGAGTCGCTGGCCCCGGTCCTGGTGGACGACATGGAGCTGCTGCTCGACGTGCTGCCCAAGGGCTCCATGGCCGTCGTCTGCGACCCGGAGCGGGTGCGCACCCGTGCCTCCGACCTGGTCGCGACCTCCCAGGAGTTCCTGCAGGCGTCCTGGGCGGCCACCGCGGGCGGCGGCGAGGCCCCCATCGACGTCGGCGCGGCCTCCCTGTGGTCCATCGCCGACGTCCGCGACCGGGCCCGCGAGCTGGACATGATGTGGTGGTCGGTGTCGCCGTTCGCGGCCGACGAGGAACTGGACGCCGACACCCTCAAGCTCGGCATGCACGCCCCGGAGACCTACCGCGGGGACACCGCCAAGGCGCTCGCCGACACCAAGGGCTGGCTCGCCGACGGCTGGCGCACGGTCTACGTCACCGAGGGCCACGGCCCGGCCGCCCGGACGGCCGAGGTGCTGGGCGGCGAGGGCATCGCCGCGCGCCTGGAGGCGGACCTCGCCGAGATCTCCCCGTCGGTCGTGCACGTGGCGTGCGGCTCCATCGAGCACGGCTTCGTCGACCCGCACCTGAAGCTGGCGGTGCTCACCGAGACCGACCTGTCCGGGCAGCGCGCGGCCGGCCGGGACGGCACCCGGATGCCCGCGCGGCGCCGCAAGACCATCGACCCGCTCACCCTGGAGCCGGGCGACTACATCGTCCACGAGCAGCACGGCGTCGGCCGGTACATCGAGATGGTGCAGCGCACCGTCCAGGGCGCCACCCGCGAGTACCTGGTGGTGGAGTACGCCCCCGCCAAGCGCGGCCAGCCCGGCGACCGGCTGTACATCCCGACCGACCAGCTGGAGCAGATCACCAAGTACGTCGGCGGCGAGGCGCCCACCCTGCACCGCCTGGGCGGCGCCGACTGGACGAAGACCAAGGCCCGCGCGAAGAAGGCGGTCAAGGAGATCGCCGCGGACCTGATCAAGCTGTACAGCGCGCGCATGGCGGCCCCCGGGCACGCCTTCGCGCCGGACACGCCCTGGCAGCGCGAGCTGGAGGACGCCTTCCCCTACGCGGAGACCCCCGACCAGCTCACCACCATCGCCGAGGTCAAGGAGGACATGGAGAAGTCGGTCCCCATGGACCGCCTGATCTGCGGCGACGTCGGCTACGGCAAGACGGAGATCGCGGTGCGCGCCGCCTTCAAGGCGGTCCAGGACGGCAAGCAGGTCGCGGTGCTCGTCCCGACGACCCTGCTGGTGCAGCAGCACTACGGCACGTTCAGCGAGCGGTACGCGCAGTTCCCGGTGGTCGTGAAGGCCCTGTCCCGCTTCCAGACCGACACCGAGGCCAAGGCGGTCCTGGAGGGCCTGCGCGACGGCTCGGTGGACGTGGTCATCGGCACCCACCGCCTGTTCTCGTCGGAGACCAAGTTCAAGGACCTCGGCCTGGTCATCGTCGACGAGGAGCAGCGGTTCGGCGTCGAGCACAAGGAGCAGCTGAAGAAGCTGCGGGCCAACGTGGACGTGCTGACGATGTCGGCGACGCCGATCCCGCGCACCCTGGAGATGGCCGTGACCGGCATCCGCGAGATGTCGACGATCACGACCCCGCCGGAGGAGCGGCACCCGGTGCTCACCTTCGTCGGGCCGTACGAGGAGAAGCAGATCGGCGCGGCCATCCGCCGTGAGCTGCTGCGCGAGGGCCAGGTCTTCTACATCCACAACCGGGTCGAGTCGATCGACCGCGCGGCGGCCCGGCTGCGCGAGATCGTGCCCGAGGCGCGGATCGCGACCGCGCACGGCCAGATGTCGGAGACGGCGCTGGAGCAGGTCGTCGTGGACTTCTGGGAGAAGAAGTTCGACGTGCTGGTGTCGACGACGATCGTCGAGTCCGGCATCGACATCTCCAACGCGAACACGCTGATCGTGGAGCGCGGCGACACCTTCGGCCTGTCCCAGCTGCACCAGCTGCGCGGCCGGGTCGGCCGTGGCCGCGAGCGCGGCTACGCGTACTTCCTGTACCCGCCGGAGAAGCCGCTGACGGAGACCGCGCACGAGCGCCTGGCGACCATCGCCCAGCACACCGAGATGGGCGCGGGCATGTACGTGGCGATGAAGGACCTGGAGATCCGCGGCGCGGGCAACCTGCTCGGCGGCGAGCAGTCCGGCCACATCGCGGGCGTCGGCTTCGACCTGTACGTCCGGATGGTCGGCGAGGCGGTCGCGGACTACCGGCGCCAGCTGGAGACCGGGGAGATCGAGGAGGAGCCGCCGCTCGAGGTCAAGATCGAGCTGCCGGTCGACGCGCACGTCCCGCACGACTACGCGCCGGGCGAGCGGCTGCGCCTCCAGGCCTACCGCGCCATCGCCTCCGCCAACACGGAGGAGGACATCAAGGCGGTCCGGGAGGAACTGGTCGACCGCTACGGCAAGTTGCCGGAGCCGGTGGAGAACCTGCTGCTGGTGGCCGGGCTGCGGATGCTCGCGCGGGCGTGCGGCGTCGGCGAGATCGTGCTCCAGGGCACCAACATCCGCTTCGCACCGGTGGAGTTGCGCGAGTCGCAGGAGCTGCGGCTGAAGCGGCTGTATCCGGGGACGGTCGTCAAGGCGACGGCCCACCAGGTGCTGGTGCCCCGGCCGAAGACCGCGAAGATCGGCGGCAAGCCGCTGGTCGGGCGGGAACTGCTGGCGTGGGTGGGCGAGTTCCTGACGTCGGTGCTGGGGTCGTAGCGCAAGGGCTGCGTCACGTCACGACAGGGCGCAAGCCGCCCGGGTGCCTCCGGGCGGCTTGCGGTGCCATGGGGTGCGCTGACGCCCTATTGCTGCTGGTCGGGCCGGTCGCCGCGGTCCATGCCGAACTGGCCTTCGATCCTCTGCTGGCCCTGGTCGACCTGGTCCTCGTACTTGTTGCCCGTCCTCTCGTTGATCTTCTGTTCCGCCGCGTCGGACGCCTTCTTGGCCTTGTCCTGCGACCCATGGCTCTTGAACCTGTCGAAGATGCCCATCCAGAGCTCCTTCCGAGGATGACTCAAGACCGACGATACGCCCGAGATGTCCGGGATGCCGAGTTGAGTAAGGGGTGGAAGGCGATATGAGGCCTGACAGGGGCCGGGCGGCGGCCGTCGCCGTGGGAGTGCTGCTGAGCGTCGTGACCGGTTGCACCGGGTCGACCACGGGGGCCGGCGGACCGCAGGAGACGGCCGGCGGGGGAGCGGCCCTGGCGGCCGTGGAGTCGCTGCCCGTGAAGGGGCGGGCGCCGAGGACCGGCTACGACCGGGACCGCTTCGGCAGCCCCTGGGCGGACACCGACTCCAACCGGTGCGACACCCGCGACGACATCCTGCGCCGCGACCTCACCGGCGTCCGGTTCGGCGACGACCGCTGCGAGGTCATCTCCGGCACCCTGGACCCCGACCCCTACACCGGCCGGGACGTCACCTACGTCCGCGGTCGCAGCCAGGTCGACATCGACCACGTCGTCGCCCTCTCCGACGCCTGGCAGAAGGGCGCCGGCCGGTGGGACCCGAGCAAGCGCGTCGCCTTCGCCAACGACCCGCTCAACCTCCTCGCCGTCGACGCCGGCACCAACCGCGCCAAGGGCGACGGCGACACCGCGACCTGGCTGCCGCCGAACAAGGCGTACCGGTGCACGTATGTCGCCGCGCAGGTCGCGGTGAAGAAGAAGTACGGGCTGTGGGTGACCTCCGCCGAGAAGGCCGCGATGCGGCGGGTGCTCTCCCGCTGCCCCGACCAGGAACTGCCGTCGGGCGGCACCCCCACGAAGGCACCGGAGCGGTTCCACGCCGACTGAACTCCCCGCGCCGCACGGGAAAACCGTTTCTCCGGTGTCCCGGGTCCGGCCTACGGTGCCGCCCATGGAATGGAGAGTGTCGACCCTGGCGGAGCGTCCCGACATGCTGCGGCGGGTCGTCGGAATGGCGGACAGCTGGCCGGAGTTCGTGACCGAGGACCCGGTGGGCTGGGCCCACTTCCCGCGCATGGCCACCGAACTGCCGCAGTACGTGCTGTTCGCCGAGGACGAGCGGGGCGAGGTCGTCGCGAACGCCTACAGCGTGCCGTTCGCCCTCGCCGCCGAAGGCCGCGGCGACCTGCCCGAGCGGGGCTGGGACGCGGTCCTCCTGTGGGCCTTCTCCGATCTGCGCCGGGGCGTCCGGCCGGACACCGTGAGCGCGATCTCCGTCTCGGTCGCCCCGCACCGCCAGGGTCTCGGCCTGTCCGCGGTGATGCTCGCGGCGCTGCGCGACAACGCCCGCGCCCTCGGCTTCCGCGAGGTCGTCGCCCCCGTACGCCCCAGCGCCAAGCACCTGGAGCCGCGGACGTCGATGGAGGAGTACGCCCGCCGGGTGCGCCCCGACGGGCTTCCTCAGGACCCGTGGCTGCGCGTGCACGCCCGGGCCGGCGCCACCGTCCACTCCGTGGCACCGGCCTCGATGACCGTCTCCGGCTCACTGGAGCAGTGGCGCCGGTGGACCGGCCTGCCCTTCGACACCGCGGGCGACGTCGAGGTGCCCGGCGCGCTGGTGCCGGTGCGGTGCGAGCCGGAGCGCGGATACGCGGTGTACGTCGAGCCCAACGTGTGGATGCGGCACGCGCTGTAGGCGCCGCCGCATCCGAGGACTGTGGTCAGCCCGCGAGTTCGTCCAGGTCGAGGATCTCGCCGCTGGGCTTCTTCGCCGGGACCGGCTTGCCGTAGTCGCTGAAGACCAGCGAGTCCCGCTCGCCGGCGCTCTTGGTGTCCAGGCGCAGCAGATACGGCTCGCCCTCGGTGGCGACGTACAGCGTGTAGCGGTCCTTGCCGTCCTTCTCGTGCAGGACGATGGCCGGGGCGCCGTCGACGGTCGTGGTCTTGGAGCGGGTCGCGTCCGACTTCACGTCGTCGGCGCCGCCGAGCAGTTCGTCCAGGTCGCAGAAGTCGCCCACGCCCTCGGCGTCGGCGCCCGTCGCGGCCATCTTGGTCCACTTGCCGGCCATCATGTCCACGACCGCGTCGGTCTCCGCCTTGGGCTCACCCTCGGCCTGGGCGCGCAGGAACGCCTCGTCGTAGCGCATGTAGACGGTGTCGGCGGTCTTGATCAGGTCGGCCTTGCCCTCGCCCGTGCCGAAGGTGCCGGCGCACTCGCCCTTCTTGTTGACGGCCACGTCGAAGCGGATCGTGCCGCCGCTCTCCTCGTCGGGGACCTCGCCCGCCATCCGCAGCGACGAGGCGCCGGTCGTGGCCTTGACGGCCCGGTCCGCGATCTCGCCGCCGGTCAGCCCGGCGAAGGGCCCCTTCGGCTTGTCGTCCGCCTTGTCCTGGCCCGGCAGACAGCCGGTGAGGCCGACGGTGGTCACGGCGGCGAGGCAGAGGGCGGCAAGTGTCGTACGGCGCATGGGGGTTCCTTGGAGATGAGATACGAGGGACGGGTGGGCGGCCGGCGGGGGAGGCCGGCCGCCCGGTGAGCCGCCGGCTCAGGAGGTCTTCTTCCAGTCCTGGCAGCCGGAGGTCTTGAAGTAGGCGTCCGAGGCGCTGATGGTGACGACGGCCGAGCCGGACACGTTGTTGTTCGCGATGATCGAGTCGAGGGAGTGCTCGGCGTCCTTCGCGCGCTCCCAGTAGCACATGTCGTCCGTGTTGCCGGTGGACTTGTAGGTGCCCGGGGCGATGTCGACGCCGACTCTGAACATGCCGCCGTCGCCGGCCATCTCGGTGGCCGGGGAGCCGCCCTTGGCCTTGGGGTCGACGGCCTCCCAGTCGTTGCAGCCGCTGGACTTGAAGATCTTGTCGGTGGCCTGGACGGTCACGTAGGCGGTGCCGCTGACGTTGTCGTTGGCCAGCAGGGAGTCCACCTCGCCCGAGGCGTCCTTGGCGCGCTCCCAGTAGCACATGTCGTCGGTGTTGCCGGTGGTGCGGTACGTGCCGGGCTTGATGTCCGAGCCGACCTGGAAGTCGCCGTCCCCCTCGAAGGCGACCTTCTTCTCGGCCGCTTCGGAACCCGAGCCCTTGCCGACACCCGTGCCGGAGTCGCGGTTCGCGGAGGCCGAAGAGCCCTTGTCGCCACCGGACGCCTTGCCGTCGTCGCCACCGCCGTTCGCCGACACGGCGCCGATGACGACGACACCCACGACAGCGCCCAGCGCGACCTTGGCCTTCATGCCCATGACTGTTCCCTCCCCAACGTGTCGACCGCCTCCGTCCGGCGATCGTTCGTTCGCTGGGTCAATGAGAGCATGAGGTGTGAACCGAGTCAACACGGTTCACAGGCCGAGGTGCGTACACGTCCGTGAATGCCTGGATCTTGCCTACGTCGGTATGCTCGATGCACAGAACGAACGTGGCGAGGGGAGCGGGCGGGGTGCAGGACAACGCGACAGAGGTGACCGCCGCCGGGATCGCCCGGCTCGCCGGCGTCGGCCGGGCCGCCGTGAGCAACTGGCGCCGCCGCCACGCCGACTTCCCGAAACCGGTCGGCGGCACGGAGACCAGCCCCTCCTTCGCCCTCGCCGAGGTCGAGGCATGGCTGCGCCGCCAGGGCAAACTCGCCGAGGTCCCGCTGCGCGAACGGGTCTGGCAGCAGCTCGCCGGACACCCAGAGGGGCCCGTCACCGCCCTCATCCACGCGGGCTGCGCCCTGCTGCTCATCCACGACCGGCCGACGGTCTGGCTGGAGCTGAGCGCCGGCTCCGACGAACGGCTCGCGCAGTCCCTGCCCGCGGCGCTGGAGCAGGTGATGGCGCCGCGCTTCGGCGCGGTGCCGCGCGTGACGCCGACGGGTGGCGGCGGCGCCGCGGCCGTGAACGGCGGAAGCGGCGCGGACAGGGGATACGGCGGCTCCGGGGCACCCGAGGCGGTGAACGACGGCGGGCCTGTGAACACCCCGGCGCCCGGCCGCCCGTCGTCCGGAGCCACAAGCTCCACCCCTGTGAACACCGCGCCGGCCGTTCACCTCCCCACCGGCCCCGAACTCCTCCCCTCCGTCCCCCTCCTGCGCGGCGCCGCCGAGCTGGCCGCCGAGCTGGGCGCGCGGCAGACCTTCGAGTTCCTGCTCGGCCGGCACCTCGACGCCAACCCCCGCCAGTACACGCTCACCCCCGCCGAACTGGCCCGCCTCATGGCCGACCTCGCCGGTCCCGCCCGCACCGTCCTCGACCCCGCCTGCGGCACCGGCGCCCTGCTGCGCGCCGCCGCGGCCCGCCCCGACCGCGAGCTGTACGCCCAGGACAGCGCCGCCGACCTCGCCGCGCTCACCGCGTTCCGGCTCGCCCTGCACACCACGTCGACCGTGCGCGCGGCCGGCGGCGACACCCTGCGCGCCGACGCCCACCCGGCGCTGCGCGCCGACGTCGTGCTGTGCCACCCGCCGTTCAACGAGCGCAACTGGGGCCACGACGAACTGGCCTACGACCCGCGCTGGGAGTACGGCTTCCCGGCCCGCACCGAGTCCGAGCTGGCCTGGGTGCAGCACGCGCTGGCCCGGCTGCGCGACGGCGGCACGGCCGTCCTGCTCATGCCGCCCGCCGCCGCCTCCCGCCGCTCCGGCCGCCGCATCCGTGCCGACCTGCTGCGCCGCGGCGCGCTGCGGGCCGTCGTCGCCCTGCCGGTCGGCGCGGCACCGCCGTACAACATCCCCCTGCACCTGTGGGTGCTGCGCCGGCCCGCGGCGACGCCCGCGCAGCCCGAGGTGCTGCTCGCGGACGCCGGGCAGTTCGCCACGGAGGGGCGCGGCGGACCCGACTGGCACGCCGTGCGCGACGCCGTCCTCGACGCCTGGCAGTCCTTCGACCGCGCGGGCACCCTCCAGGAGCGGCCGGGTCTCGCGCGCTCCGTGCCGGTCATCGAACTCCTCGACGACGACGTGGACTTCTCCCCGGCGCGCCACCTCCCGCCGCCCACGGCGGCCGACGGCGCCGAACAGCTCACCGAGGTGCGCACCCGCCTCGGCGAGACCCTGCGGCTGACCACCGACCTCACCCCGCCCGCGGTCCGGCCGGCGCAGCCCGCGCGGTGGCCGCTCACCACGGTCGGCGAACTCGCCCGCGCGGGCGCCCTGGTGATGCGTACCGGCGGACTCGGCGGCCCCGCGCGCGTGCCCGTCCTCACCGACCACGACGTGCTCGCCGGAACGGCACCCTCCGGAACCCTGCCGGAGAGCGAGGAGGAGGCGGTGCTGACGCGGCCCGGCGACGTCGTCGTGCCGGTCCTCGGCGGCGGCGCGGTGGCGCGCGTGATCGACGACGCGACCGGGGGCGCCGCCCTGGGGCGCAACCTCGTCCTGCTGCGCCCCGATCCCACCGCCCTCGACCCCTGGTTCCTCGCCGGCTTCCTGCGCGGCACCGCCAACAACCGCCAGGCCAGCAGCTACGCCTCCACCGCCACCCGGCTCGACGTACGCCGCCTGCAACTGCCCCGGCTGCCGCTCGACGAACAACGGCGCTACGGCGCGCGCTTCCGCGCCCTCGACGATTTCGAGCGGGTGCTGCGCCACGCGAGCCGGCTCGGGGAACAACTCGTGCGCGGCATGTACGACGGCCTGACGGACGGCACGGTCACCCCGGACTGAGGCGCGTACGACCTGCGGGGTCTTCGCGGTCGTCGGAAGTGATCAGCATGACAACGGTTCGGTACAACCCGGGACCGGTTGTCCGAGTCGGCCTATACGCTCGAAGCGACAATCGCCCGACTTCAGGAGCAGTCATGCATGGCCACGGCTACGTGCAGCCGGTGAAACAGCCGCCACCCACGGCGTGGTTGGTCGTTCTGCGTGTGCTGTTCGTGGTGATCTCCGTCCTCAGTCTCGGCTTCCTGACGTGGACGATGCTGCTGCGCCTGGCGCTCGTGACGCGCAAGTCGCTTGACTGGGGGCTGTTCGTGGCCGTCCTGGCCGTGGACGCCCTCGCCATGGTGCTGCTGGGCACCGAGCCGGGCGAGGAGATCCACACCGCGGCCGGCTGGACCGGCCTCGGGCTGCTGCTGGGCACGCTGGTGATCGTGATCGCGTACTACCTGGCCGCGGACATCCGCCACTTCCACCAGCTCCGCTACGGCCCGTATGCTCCGCGTCCGGCGCAGGCGTACGGCTATCCGCGGCCCGCCGCGCCGTACGCCGCGTCCCCGGGCGCCGTCCCGGGCGCCGCCACCACCGTCCCGCAGGCGCCGCAGCCCGCGCAGACGCCGCGCCCTCCGCAGGTGTCCCCGCTGCCCCAGCCCCCGACCCCGATACCGGGGACGACCCCGCCCCCGGGGCCCGCCTCCGGTGTGCCGGTGCCCCCGGCGCACACCCCGCCGCCGCAGCGCCCCGCGCCCGCCCGGATCGACCAGGTGCGCGCCGAACTCGACGAACTGAGCGAGCTGCTGCGCAGACAGGACGGCCGTGAGGGCGGCGACCACGAGGGCGGACGGTGACCGTGACGACAGGACGCGTCGTCGCCGACCGGTACGAACTGGCCACGCTCATCGGGCAGGGCGGCATGGGCCAGGTCTGGACGGCCTACGACCGGCGCCTGGACCGGCGCGTGGCGGTGAAGCTGCTGCGCCCCGACAAGGTGGCCGGGCAGGAGGCCGACGAGCTGCGCCGCCGCTTCGTGCGCGAGTGCCGGGTGACCGCGCAGGTCGACCACCCCGGTCTGGTGACCGTGCACGACGCGGGCAGCGAGGGCGAGGAGCTGTTCCTCGTCATGCAGTACGTGGACGGCGCCGACCTCTCCGACCACCTCGCCGAGCACACCCCGTACCCGTGGCAGTGGGCGGTGGCGGTCGCCGCGCAACTGTGCGCCGTACTGAGCGCCGTGCACGCCGTGCCGATCGTGCACCGCGACCTCAAGCCGCGCAACGTGATGGTCAAGCAGGACGGCACGGTCACCGTCCTCGACCTCGGCGTCGCCTCCGTCATGGACAGCGACACCACGCGGCTGACCCACACCGGCTCCCCGATCGGCTCGCCCGCCTACATGGCGCCGGAGCAGGCGATGGGCGGCGCGGTCGGCCCGTACACCGACCTGTACGCGCTCGGTGTCCTGCTGCACGAACTCCTCAGCGGCGAGGTGCCGTTCGCGGGCTCGACGGCGCTCGGTGTGCTGCACCGGCATCTGTACGAGCCGCCGCTGCCCGTGCGCCGGATCCGCCCCGAGGTGCCCGAGGCCCTGGAGTCGCTGGTCCTGCGGCTGCTCGCCAAGGACCCGCAGCACCGGCCCGCCTCCGCGCAGGAGGTGTACGAGGAGCTGGCGCCGCTGCTGCCCGTGCGCGGGATGCCCAGCGGGGCGCCCCTCGACCCCACGCGCCCCTTCCTGCGCCCGCACGCCCCCTGGCCGGACCGCGCGCGCACGCCCGCGCCCCAGCCCGCCCCCGTCACCCCGGCCGTCGAGAAGGCCGAGAAGCCGGACGTGGCCCGCGCGGTGGACGAGGTCAAGCGGTTGCTCGGCGAGGGCCGGATCACCCAGGCCGTCGACATCCTCGGCGCGATCCTGCCCGCCGCCGCCGAACAGCACGGCGAGCACTCCCCGGTCGTCCGCACCCTGCGCAAGCAGTACGCCGCGACGCTCATGGACGACGGCCAGTACCGGCGCGCGCTGCCCGAACTGCGCCGCCTCGCCGACGAACGCGCCGCCGAGGCAGGCCAGGCCGACCCCCAGTCGCTGCGCTTCCGCTACGAGGCCGCGCAGTGCCTGGAACAGCTCGGCGAACCGGCGGCGGCGCTCGCCGAGTACCGGGCGCTGCTGCCGTACTACGAGAACCAGTACGTCTCCGGCGACCCGGAGCTGGCCCACGACGTCCGCCGCCGCATCGGCCACCTCCTGCTCGCCCTCGGCGACCGGGCCGCCGCCCACGACACCCTCGTCCGCCTCCTCCACGACGTGGAGCGCCTCCGGGGCCCCGGGCACCCGCTGGCGGCCGAGGTGCGGCGCACCCTCCAGTGGCTGGGGCAGGTGCGCTAGCGGGCGGCCGGGGGCGCGGGTCGCGGCGCGGGCGCCCGGAGGGGCGCGGCCCAGGGGCCGCGGGGGGCGCGGCGCGGCGGTGCCGGAAGTGGCGGTGAATCGTTGGTCGAATGGGTTGGCCAGAGCCGGTCCCCTGCCTACCATCGATCACCGCAAGACTTTGTGCACCGTCGCACAATCTCCTCGGGAGGTTTCCTTGCACCGCCGTCGCACCGCGCTCCTCCTGTCCGCCGCGATCGCCGCGGCACCCCTGCTCACCGCCTGCGCAAACGATGCGCGTCCGGGCGCGGCGGCCGTCGTCGGGGACCAGCGGATCACCGTCGCCCAGCTCGAGAACCGGGTCGACGAGGTGCGCGCGGCCCAGCGCGCCGCGGTGGCCGACGAGGCGCAGTACGCGCAGGCCATCGCCAAGACCGGCAGCCTCACCCGCGACACCCTGCACGGCATGGTCCTCGACCGGGTGCTGCACCAGGCCGCGCGGGACGCCGGCGTCACGGTGACCCGCAAGGAGGTCCAGGAGATGCGGTCCGGCCTGGAACAGCAGGTCGGCGGGGCGAAGGCGCTGGAGACGGCCTGGCTCCAGCAGTACGGCGTGGCGCCCGCGCGGCTGGACGAGAACCTGAGCCTGCAGCTGGAGGCCCAGAAACTCGCCGCGAAGCTCGGCACCGACACCAGCCGGCCGGAGTTCTGGAAGGCCCTGTCCGAGACCTCGAAGAAGCTCGGCGTCGACCTCAATCCGCGCTACGGCAGCTGGGACGTGGAGAAGAGCAGCCGCGTCGACGCGAAGACGCCGTGGGTGCGGGAGGTCACGGCGGCGCAGGAACCGGCGTGATCGCGTAGCGGGAGCGTGATCGCGTAGCAGGAACGGTACGGCGGGGGCGTCGGCAGCCATGCCGGTCGGATGATCGCACCGTGCCTGTGGATAACTTCTGAGGCCGGTCGGCGGCGTGGGTTACGTTCGGATCGTGAACGCAACCAGCTTCGAAGGCGCAACCGAGCAGGCCGCCCCCGGCCGCGTCGTCCTGCTCACCACCAGCCACCGCGTCGCCCCCGGCCTGCTCTCCTGGCCCGCCTGGCAGGCGCTGCACGCCGCCGACCGCGTCCTGTGCGCGGACGGGACGCACCCGCAGCTGCCCTATCTGCGCGAGGCCGGGATAACGGTCGAGGAGGCCGCGCCGACCGCCGAGGAACTGGTCGACGCCTGCGCCGGCGGTCGCACCGTGGTCGTCGTCGCCACCGGCGAGGGCGAGCCCGCCCTGACGGACGGTCTGGCCCGCCTCGCCGGCTCCGGCAGGGTCCGGATGCCCGAGCTGGAGCTGCTGCCCGCCTCCTACGACCTGCCCGGCGCCCGCCTCCTCGACCTCGTGCAGGTCATGGACCGCCTGCGCGCGGAGTGCCCCTGGACCTCCCAGAAGACCCACGAGGGCCTGGCGAAGTACGCCATCGAGGAGGCGTACGAGCTGGTCGAGGCGATCGAGGACGGCGACCGCGACGAGCTGCGCGAGGAGCTGGGCGACGTCCTGCTCCAGGTCGTCTTCCACTCCCGGATCGCCGAGGAGGACCCGGAGGCGCCGTTCTCCGTCGACGACGTGGCCGGCGGCATCGTCGCCAAGCTGATCCACCGCCACCCGCACGTGTTCGGCGACGAGACCGCGTCCACCCCGGAGGAGGTCAAGGAGCACTGGCTGCGCACCAAGGCCGAGGAGAAGCAGCGCACATCGGTGACCGAGGGCATCCCCCTGCACCAGCCCGGCCTCGCCCTCGCCGCGAAGCTGGCCTCCCGCGTACGGACGGCGGGCCTGGACGTACCCCTCCCCCCGGCCGAGGGCATCGGCTACGAACTCCTGGCCCTGGCGGCCCGCGCCGAATCCGAGGGAACGGACCCGGAGGCGGCCCTGCGGGCGGCGGCCCGGGCGTACCGGGACGCGATCGTGGCGTACGAGAGGGGGGAGAAGGAGAAGGGGTAGGTACCGGGGAAAGGCGTACCGAGAACGGAGCACCAGCATGCCCCACCCCGCCGACAAGAGGCCCGCGCACCCTGGTGACCGGCTCAAGGAACTCCGCCTCACCAGAGGCCTCACCCAAGAAGGCCTCGCGGAACGCGCCCAGCTCAGCCTGGGAGTCGTGAAGAAGCTCGAACGAGGCGGCACCGCCCGCCTCGAGACGTACCACGCCCTGGCCCGCACCCTCGGTGTCCGTACCTCCGCACTCTTCGAACCGGGCGGGCCGCACGCCACCACCCGCGGCGACGACGACAACATCGACCTCATGCCGCTCCGTCAGGCGCTCGCGCCGCCGATCACGTTAGGCGGGCGCCTGACCGACGCGATCGTCGAGCCCGACCTCGACCGGCTCCGGTCCACCGCCACCGAGGTCGGCACGGCCTACCACCGCGACGACTACGGTTACGTCGCCGACTTCCTGCCCTCCCTCGTCCACGCCGCCCACTCCGCGGTCGACCACTTCGACCACGGCCCCGAGCACACCGAGGCCTTGCGGATCCGCTCCGACGTTCTCCAGATGGCCGGCCGCTATCTCACCCAGGTCCGCGCGTACGACCTCGCCCACATCGCGCTGCGCGACGCCATCGAGGACGCCGCACGGGTCAAGGACATGGGGGGCGTTGCCGCGGCCGTGTACCAGCAGGGCTGGCTGCTGATGCGGCAGGGGCGCCTGGACGAGGCCGAGCAGGTCAGCATCGCCACGGCGGACGCCGTCGAGCCCCGGATCTCCCGCGCCACCCCGCAGGCGCTCGGCGCCTGGGGGAAGCTGCTGGTGCACGGCAGCGCTGCCGCCGCCCGCAACAACCGGCCCCAGGAAGCACGCGAGATCCTTCGGCTGGGCCGTACGGCGGGGGCCGCACTCGGCGGCGGGCAGGCTGTCGCGGTGTCCTCGTGGGGGCGGTTCGACTGGCGGACGGTCGCGTTCCAGGGCATCGAGAACCAGTTGGTGGCGGAGAAACCCGACCGGGTGCTGCGCCTGTCTGAGCGGATGCCCAAGCCGGCCGACGCGAAGGGACGGCTGTTCATGCGCCGTCACCTGCTGGACGTGGCGCACGCCCACGTGATGCTGAAACAGACGGACGCGGCGACGGACATCCTGGGGTCGCTGATGGACGACACACCGCAGTGGCTGCGGCACCAGCGGATGGCCGCGGACACGTTCCACGAGCTGCTCCGGAGGAGCAAGCGGCGCAGCCTGACGTCGAAGCAGCGGGACCTGGCGGCGTTCTTCGGCACCCAGTGATAAGGGGCACGTTCCGTGTCCGCTCCCGGTGGGCCGCCGCCGCGCGGGCCACGGAACGTGTCTGTCCGCCCCCACCCCCGCCGATTACCTTCGGTGACGCGATGATCACCCAAAACGCGGAGGTGAGAGGCATGCCGCCCAGCGGTACGACCGCCCCCCTGGACATCAAGACCATGCGCGCCGCCGCGCGCGCCCTGCTCGCGGAGGGCGCCGAACTCCCCTCGGAAGACGAGCTGGAGACGCTGACCCTGCGGCTGCGTGGGCACCTCATGCTGGCCCTCCCCGTGGTCGAGGCGCTGGCCGACGCCTTGCCCGAGGACGACGCGCCGCGCGCCTGCGCGAACGTCGCCGTCATGGAGACCGCACTCGCCTCAGCGTGCCGCCGGGCCGTACGCTGCGCGCGCGGGTCGCGCACGCCCAGCGGCTGGCCCGATCCGTCAACACGCTGTGCGACCACTACGAGAACCTGAGCGGCGGGCCTCCGGTCGTGCTCAACCCTCAGCGGGCCGCACTCCTGCGACTGTGGAACCACTGCCTCGACTGTGAGACCTGCACGGCCACGGACGAGCACGGCGTCAACGCCGACCTGAAGTGCCCGGCCGCCGACGCGCTGTACGAGGAGTATCGGCGAGCACCACGGCACCAGGACCTCTCGACCGCCCGAGGGGGGAGGCCGTGACCCTCCAGGGGCGGCCGATGGACCTCGGCCTGCCCCTGGACCCGCCGGCCGCACGACCGGACTGCGCGGTGTGCCAGGCCCTCGCCAGGCAGCGCGCGGAGGCCGCGGCGCGGGCGACCACTCGCGGGTCACCGACTGCAACGTGGAGATCCGCAATCACCACACCCCCAAGAGGTCCGCATGACCTCAGGGTGAGGGCACCCCCCGCCTCCGGATACCGTCGACGGCGTGACCGACCAGCCCCACCCCCCGACCCCCGCCCCCGCGCTCTTCACCTGGGAGTTCGCCACCGACCCCTACCCCGCGTACGCCTGGCTCCGTGAGCACGCCCCCGTGCACCGGACCCGGCTGCCCAGCGGGGTGGAGGCCTGGCTGGTCACCCGGTACGCCGACGCCAAGCAGGCGCTCGCCGACCAGCGGCTGTCGAAGAACCCCGCGCACCACGACGAGCCCGCGCACGCCAAGGGCAAGACGGGCATCCCGGGGGAGCGCAAGGCGGAGCTGATGACGCATCTGCTCAACATCGACCCGCCGGACCACACCCGGCTGCGCCGCCTGGTTTCCAAAGCGTTCACGCCCCGGCGCGTCGCGGAGTTCGCGCCGCGTGTGCAGGAGCTGACCGACCACCTCATCGACCGGTTCGCCCGCACCGGCTCCGCCGACCTCATCCACGAGTTCGCCTTCCCGCTGCCCATCTACGCCATTTGCGACATGCTGGGCGTACCGCGCGAGGACCAGGACGACTTCCGGGACTGGGCGGGCATGATGATCCGGCACGGCGGCGGCCCGCGGGGCGGCGTGGCGCGCTCGGTGAAGAAGATGCGCGGCTATCTCGCCGACCTCATCCACCGCAAGCGGGAGGCCCTGCCCGCCGAACCCGCCCCCGGCGAGGACCTGATCTCGGGTCTCATCCGCGCCTCCGACCACGGTGAGCACCTGACCGAGAACGAGGCGGCGGCGATGGCGTTCATCCTGCTGTTCGCCGGTTTCGAGACCACGGTCAACCTCATCGGCAACGGCACCTACGCCCTGCTCACCCACCCGGAACAGCGCGAGCGCCTCCAGCGCTCCCTGGCGGCCGGCGAGCGCGGCCTGTTGGAGACCGGGGTCGAGGAACTCCTGCGCTACGACGGCCCGGTGGAGCTGGCCACCTGGCGCTTCGCCACCCAGCCGCTCACCATCGGCGGACAGGACATCGCCCCCGGCGACCCGGTCCTCGTCGTGCTCGCCGCCGCCGACCGCGACCCCGCCCGGTTCGCCGACCCCGACACCCTGGACCTCGCCCGCCGCGACAACCAGCACCTGGGCTACGGGCACGGCATCCACTACTGCCTGGGCGCCCCGCTGGCCCGGCTGGAGGGCCAGACCGCGCTCGCCACCCTCCTCACCCGCCTCCCGGATCTGCGCCTGGCCGTCGACCCCGCGGAGCTGCGCTGGCGCGGCGGCCTCATCATGCGCGGACTGCGTACGCTGCCGGTGGAGTTCACCCCCGAGCGGTGAGGACGCGCGCGGCTGCGCCCGCGGTTCCCGGCGCGACCAGCGAGCCTGCCCCGCCGTAAAGGTGACACACCCTCACCTCTGTGATCTTCACGTGATCTGTGCGGCATTAACTTGTGACAAGTGATCGTCTGCCTATACGTTCACCCATCAACGCGGCGCCGAGCGTCACAGCAGCGGTGCCGCGCTTCACCGTTGTCTCGCGAAAGGTCCCCGCATGCTCTCCGGGAACGGTCGTCACCGTCGCCCCCGCCAGGCCCCGGCCCTCATCGTCGCGGCCGGAGTGACCGGTTCCGCCATCGCCATCCCGCTCCTCGGCGCGACCAGCGCGAGCGCCGCCGGCGGAGCCACATGGGACAGGGTCGCGGAGTGCGAGAGCGGCGGCTCCTGGAGCGCGGACAACGGCAACGGCTACTACGGCGGTCTGCAGATATCCCAGGAGAACTGGGTGAAGTACGGCGGCCTCGACTACGCGGAGAGCCCCGACGTGGCCAGCCGTTCGCAGCAGATAGCCGTGGCCGAGAGAATCCTGGCCGCCGAGGGCGTGGCGGCCTGGCCCACCTGCGGTCTGCTCGCCGGCCTCGACGGCGACTCCGCGTCGCCCGGTGTCGACACCGGTCTCGCGGCTGACGCCGCGTCGGGTGCGACGGCCACGCCGGACGCCGACGACTCCTCGACGAGCCCCGAGTCCGGCTTGTCCGACTCGTCGGAAAACTCTGGATCCTCGGAAACGGCCGAATCCTCCGATTCCTCCCTGTCTTCCGGTGGTGCCGGCGCCTCGGAAGATGCCGAATCGTCCGGTTCTGGCACGACTTCGCCGTCCCCCGCCGCCACCGACGGTGCGTCGTCGGGTGACGCACGGGGAGAGGGTGACTCTCCTTCGGCCACCACCAAGAACGACGAGTCGGACAAGTCCGGCCAGAACGCCCCTTCTTCGGGCACCGGCGAAAGCGGCTCCACCGGCACTGGGCGCCACCGCGGTGACAGCGCCGAGGAGGAGGCCGCCGACAGTCGTACGACCGAGCCCTCCGGGCGGCACGCCTCCCGTGACTCCGCCGCCGCCCGCGACGCGGCCGACGGCACCTACACGGTCCGCTCCGGCGACAGCCTCTGGGGCATCGCCGACTCCCTTGACCTGCAGGGCGGATGGTCCGCGCTCTACGCCGAGAACAAGGCGACGGTCGGCGCCGACCCCGACCTCATCCTCCCCGGTCAGACCCTCGAGGTCGGGGTTGAACCGGGAGAAAAGTAGCGGGACTTCAGCATACGGTTCGCGGTGAATGTCCGTTATAAACATGGTGAGAGATAGGTCTCAGAAGCCCTGATCGTCTTTGAAATTCCGCTGATCGCGTGGCTACGGTCAAAGCCGCTCGTCACCGCGAGCCCCGGCTGCCGCAACGCCGAATCCTGCCAGCGGCGCCCGGGAACAGTCGTCGCTTCAAGCGCCGTAGGCAGGAGCGGGGGACCCAAGGTAAGTGCCGGGCCCGGCCGTTGAGGAGACTCGACACCGGAACCGGCTTGGGGTGAAGCCGCAGCTCGCGAGAGCCGCGGCCGGGCAACTCAACCGGCCCGAACCCGACAGCTCACCTCGTAGGCGTCGGTGAGGGGATCGATCCATGCTGTTTTCCAGCAAGGGCAAGCACCGTCGTCCGTCCAAGGCCACCCGCGCCATCGCCATCGCCGGTGTCGCCGGCGCCGCCGTCGCCGGCCCGCTGATGGCGGCCGGCAACGCCTCCGCCGCCACCGCCGCCGAGTGGGACGCCGTCGCCCAGTGCGAGTCCGGCGGCAACTGGTCCATCAACACCGGCAACGGCTACTACGGCGGCCTGCAGTTCTCCGCCTCCACCTGGGCCGCGTACGGCGGCACCCAGTACGCCGCCACGGCCGACCAGGCCACCAAGGAGCAGCAGATCGCCATCGCCGAGAAGGTCCTCGCGGGCCAGGGCAAGGGCGCGTGGCCGCACTGCGGCGTCAACCTCTCCAGCGCTCCGTACAACGGCGGCTCCGCCGAGAGCACCGGCTCCACCGCCGCCCGCGAGACCGAGGAGCAGCCGGCCTCCCGCTCCGCCGAGCGCCCGGCCGCCGAGCCGGCCCAGAAGGCCGAGAAGACCGTCACCACCCCGACCGGCAAGAAGGTCGAGAAGGGCGACGGCGAGTACAAGGTCGTCAAGGGCGACACCCTCAGCACGATCGCCGAGGAGCACGACGTCAAGGGCGGCTGGCAGAAGCTGTTCGAGCTGAACAAGGACATCGTCGACGACGCCGACGTCATCTACCCGGGCCAGCAGCTGCACCTCAAGTAAGAAGAGAGCAGCGGCACGTCCGCAGACTCCCCGCCCCGGCGCGTCTCCCCCGTACGCGCCGGGGCGGGGTCATGTCCGGCCGCGCGTCCGCCGCCTGGCCGCCCATGTGTTCGCGGCGCCCGCCTGCCGTGTCCGCCGCCCGCCCGCCCCGCCCGAGACGGCGGATTTTCCGAAACGGTCTTTGTTCCGTTCGGAAACAATTTACTCTCGGTTCCGTCCACGGGGTGGGCGGTCGGCTGGCCGATCCCCCGGAGCCGGTTAGGCTCGTCTCGCAGAGCCACACCCGCGGTTCTGCCAACCGCGTCACATCCACGAAGGAGATGCTCGTGCCGTCCATCGACGTCGTCGTAGCCCGGGAAATCCTGGACTCCCGAGGCAACCCCACGGTCGAGGTCGAGGTCGGCCTCGACGACGGCAGCACGGGTCGTGCCGCCGTCCCGTCCGGCGCCTCCACGGGCGCCTTCGAGGCCATCGAGCTGCGCGACGGCGACTCGAACCGCTACCTCGGCAAGGGTGTCGAGAAGGCCGTCCTGGCCGTCATCGAGCAGATCGGCCCGGAGCTGGTCGGGTACGACGCCACCGAGCAGCGCCTGATCGACCAGGCCATGTTCGACCTGGACGCCACCGACAACAAGGGCTCGCTCGGCGCCAACGCCATCCTCGGCGTCTCGCTCGCCGTCGCGCACGCCGCCTCCGAGGCCAGCGACCTGCCGCTCTTCCGCTACCTGGGCGGCCCCAACGCGCACCTGCTCCCGGTGCCGATGATGAACATCCTGAACGGCGGCTCGCACGCCGACTCCAACGTGGACATCCAGGAGTTCATGATCGCCCCGATCGGTGCGGAGTCCTTCTCCGAGGCCCTGCGCTGGGGCGCCGAGGTCTACCACACCCTCAAGAAGGTGCTGAAGAACCGCGGCCTGTCCACCGGCCTCGGCGACGAGGGCGGCTTCGCCCCGAACCTCGGCTCCAACCGCGAGGCCCTGGACCTCATCCTCGAGGCCATCAAGGAGGCCGGCTACACCCCCGGCGAGCAGATCGCCCTCGCCCTCGACGTGGCCGCGTCCGAGTTCTACAAGGACGGCTCCTACGTCTTCGAGGGCAAGAACCGCTCGGCCGCCGAGATGACCGAGTACTACGCCGAGCTGGTCGACGCCTACCCGCTGGTCTCCATCGAGGACCCGCTGTTCGAGGACGACTGGGAGGGCTGGAAGACCATTACCGCCCAGCTCGGTGACAAGGTCCAGCTCGTCGGCGACGACCTGTTCGTCACCAACCCGGAGCGCCTGGCCAAGGGCATCGAGGAGGGCGCCGCCAACGCCCTGCTGGTGAAGGTGAACCAGATCGGCTCGCTCACCGAGACCCTGGACGCCGTCGAGCTGGCCCAGCGCAACGGCTACAAGTGCATGATGTCCCACCGCTCCGGCGAGACCGAGGACGTCACCATCGCCGACCTCGCCGTCGCCACCAACTGCGGCCAGATCAAGACCGGCGCCCCGGCCCGCTCCGAGCGCGTCGCCAAGTACAACCAGCTGCTGCGCATCGAGGAGATCCTCGACGACGCCGCGGTGTACGCCGGCCGCAGCGCGTTCCCCCGCTTCAAGGGCTGAGCAGCGCTCGCGTAGGAAGCGTCGTACGTACGTCCCCGTACTCGGTCCCGTACCGTGTGCGGGGACGTACGCGCGTGAACGGGAGGCGGGACGATGGCCGTGAAGGACCGGGACCGGTTCTCCACCGCGACCAGGATCAGACTGCTCGGCGAGCAGACCGCCGCCCGTGTCTACCGCTCGCAGACCAAACGGCAGGCCCGCCGCTCCCGGCTCACCGGCCGGGCCGCGCTGCTCGCGCTGGTGGTCTGCTCCCTGGTGGTGGCGCTCGCCTACCCGATAAGGCAGTACGTCGCCCAGCGCGCCGAGATCGCCGACCTGGAGCGGGAGCAGCGGCAGGCGCGGGAGCGCGTCGAACGGCTGCGCGACCAGAAGGCGCGGTGGCAGGACGACGCGTACGCCGAGCAGCAGATCCGCAAACGGCTGCACTATGTGATGCCCGGCGAGACCGGGTACGTGGTGATCGACCCGGACGCGGCCAAGCAGTCCCGCACCGACACGGGCGGGGCCGACCGCCCCTGGTACTCGAACGTCTGGGACGGCGTCGACAAGGCCGACGCCGCCGATGTCCCGGACCGTTGAACGGACGAAGAAAGACAGGCATGGAAACTCCCGCCCGCCGCCCGACCACCCCCCCTGAAGGGCAGCGCTCCGCGCTGACGCTGTTTGATCTGCCGCCCACCCCGCGCACCGAGCCCACCGACGCGGACGTCGAGGCCTTCAAGCAGCAGCTCGGCCGGCCGCCCCGCGGGCTGCGCGCGATCGCGCACCGCTGCCCCTGCGGGCAGCCGGACGTCGTGGAGACGGCCCCGCGGCTGCCCGACGGCACGCCCTTCCCGACGCTGTACTACCTGACGTGCCCCAAGGCCAACTCGGCCATCGGCACGCTCGAGGCGAACGGCGTCATGAAGGAGATGACGGCCCGGCTGGAGAGCGACCCCGAGCTGGCCGCCGCCTACCGCGCCGCGCACGAGGACTACATCCGCCGCCGCGACGAGATCGAGGAGCTGAAGGGCTTCCCCAGCGCCGGCGGCATGCCGGACCGGGTCAAGTGCCTGCACGTCCTGGTGGCCCACTCGCTGGCCGCCGGACCCGGCGTGAACCCGCTCGGCGACGAGGCCCTGGCCATGCTGCCCGAGTGGTGGCGCAAGGGCTCCTGCGTGACCCTCACCGGTGAGGAGGCCGGACAGTGACCCGGGTGGCCGCCATCGACTGCGGTACGAACTCCATCCGCCTCCTGGTCGCCGACTGCGACCCGGAGACCGGCGAACTGGCGGAACTGGACCGCCGTATGACGATCGTGCGGCTCGGCCAGGGCGTCGACCGCACCGGGCGGCTGGCCCCCGAGGCGCTGGAGCGGACCTTCGCGGCCTGCCGCGAGTACGCCGCCGTCATCAAGGAGTACGGCGCCGAGCGGCTGCGGTTCGTGGCCACCTCCGCCTCCCGGGACGCCGAGAACCGGGACGAGTTCGTGCGCGGCGTCGTGGACATCCTCGGGGTCGAGCCGGAGGTCATCAGCGGTGACCAGGAGGCCGAGTTCTCCTTCACCGGCGCCACCAAGGAGCTGACCGGCCACGACCACCTGGAGCGGCCCTTCCTGGTGGTCGACATCGGCGGCGGCTCCACCGAGTTGGTCGTCGGCGAGGAGCATGTGCGCGCCGCCCGCTCCGTGGACGTCGGCTGCGTCCGGATGACCGAGCGGCACCTGGTGACGGACGGCGCGGTCACCGACCCGCCCACCGAGGAGCAGGTCGCGGCCATGCGCGCCGACATCGAGGCCGCCCTCGACCTGGCCGAACGGACGGTGCCGCTGCGCGAGGCGCGCACGCTGGTGGGCCTGGCCGGATCGGTCACGACGGTCTCGGCGATCGCCCAGGAACTGCCGGAGTACGACTCGGCGGCCATCCACCACTCCCGGATCTCCCACGACAAGGTCCGCGAGATCACCGACTGGCTGCTGCACTCCACCCACGCCGAGCGCGCCGCCGTACCGTCCATGCACCCCGGCCGGGTCGACGTGATCGCCGCCGGCGCCCTCGTCCTGCTGGCGATCATGGAGCGGATCGGCGCGGAGGAGGTCGTGGTGAGCGAGCACGACATCCTGGACGGCATCGCCTGGTCCGTCGCGTGACGGCAGTGCACTGACGCGCGGGAAGTCCACCTACCGGGCCGACGACCCCGACGACCCGCGCTTCGGGCGGTGGTCCGGCCCGCCGGGAAGGGTGCCGTCGGCGACCCCGCCGACGGCACCGACCCCCTGGTCAGAGGCCTCTGGTGAGCAGTCGGTGACCACGTTTGAGCGGCCTTCGGGACCCCGCGGTGACGCCGCGTCGGGAAAGTTCGTGAAGTTCTTCACAAGGAATTTGGTCCCTGAGGGCCGTCGAACGCCTTCGGTTGCCCCGTTCGGGGGGTCGACTGGCCTTTGAACATGTTCAGAACAGGGGGTGGGGCGCCTTCGAATCACGCGGTCCGCGGACTGTTTCCGACGGCTCACGAGGGGCTCCGCGACCCAGAGAGGCAGCTCACGCGGCATTGACAACGGTGTGGGCGGGGTCACGGTTCCCGCACTTAGACATGATCTAAGTCACGCGAGCCGGGGAGTGTAGCACAGGGCCTGTGGAAGCTTGTGAAGGGGCGCACGAGCCACCCCCTCCGACCGGGTGGATACTCGATGGCATGAGCACCACGGAGCGTCCCAGGATCCTCGTAGTAGGCGGTGGGTACGTAGGCCTGTACGCAGCTCGGCGCATTCTGAAGAAGATGCGCTACGGCGAGGCGACCGTCACGGTCGTCGACCCCCGGTCGTACATGACCTACCAGCCCTTCCTCCCCGAAACCGCCGCCGGCAACATCTCCCCGCGTCACGTCGTCGTCCCGCTGCGACGCGTGCTCCCCAAGGCGGAGGTCCTCACCGGCCGGGTCACCACCATCGACCAGGACCGCAAGGTCGCCACGATCGCCCCGCTGGTCGGCGAGGCGTACGAGCTGCCCTTCGACTACCTGGTGATCGCGCTCGGCGCCGTCTCCCGCACCTTCCCGATCCCCGGCCTCGCCGAGCAGGGCATCGGCATGAAGGGCATCGAGGAGGCCATCGGCCTGCGCAACCACGTGCTGGAGCAGCTGGACAAGGCCGACTCCACCACCGACGAGGAGATCCGCCGCAAGGCGCTCACCTTCGTCTTCATCGGCGGTGGCTTCGCCGGCGCCGAGACGATCGGCGAGGTCGAGGACATGGCCCGCGACGCGGCCAAGTACTACAAGAACGTGTCCCGCGAGGACATGCGCTTCATCCTCGTCGACGCCGCCGACAAGATCCTCCCCGAGGTCGGCCCGAAGCTGGGCGCCTACGGCAAGGAGCACCTGGAGAGCCGCGGCGTCGAGGTCTACCTCTCCACGTCGATGGACTCCTGCGTCGACGGCCACGTGGTGCTGAAGAACGGCCTCGAGGTCGACGCCAACACCATCGTCTGGACCGCCGGCGTCAAGCCGAACCCGGCCCTGGCCCGCTTCGGCCTGCCGCTCGGCCCCCGCGGTCACGTCGACTGCGAGCCCACCCTCCAGGTCAAGGGCACCGACTACATCTGGGCCGCGGGCGACAACGCCCAGGTCCCGGACCTCGTCGGCCGCAAGGCGGGCAACGAGAACGCCTGGTGCCCGCCGAACGCCCAGCACGCGCTGCGCCAGGCCAAGGTCCTCGGCGACAACGTGGTCTCCGGCATGCGGGGCTTCCCGCAGAAGGAGTACAGCCACGCCAACAAGGGCGCGGTCGCGGGCCTCGGCCTGCACAAGGGCGTCGCGATGATCGTCATGGGCAAGATGAAGATCAAGCTCAAGGGACGTCTCGCCTGGTACATGCACCGTGGCTACCACGGTCTGGCCATGCCGACCTGGAACCGCAAGATCCGCGTCTTCGCGGACTGGACGCTCGGCATGTTCCTCAAGCGTGAGGTCGTCGCACTCGGCGCCCTGGAGTCCCCGCGCGAGGAGTTCTACGAGGCCGCCAAGCCGGCGCCGGCCCCGGCCGCCGCGAGGACCGAGAAGACCGAGGAGAAGGCCAAGGCCTCCTGACCTCCGGTCACCTCTGAAACACCCCGAAGGGGCCGCCTGCCATCCGTGGTGCGGGCGGCCCCTTCGGCGTTTCCGGTAACCGGCTCTGCCCCACCAGGGTTTTGCCCAGCCGTAACGCGCGTGGGGGACTGCGCTGCGACCTCGCAGGTGTTTACGTGGTGTCGGACTTCCTGGGATCGCTGTCACGGAGGTGTGCACCATGGCGGACGCCGCGCCGCGGCTGAAGGAGCTGCTCGAGCAGGTGCTGGGAGCGCCGCTCCCGGTCGGGATCCGGGCCTGGGACGGCTCGCAGGCCGGGCCGCCGGGGGCGCCGGTGCTGGTGGTGCGTCACCGGCGGGCGCTGCGCAGGCTGTTGTGGAAGCCCGGGGAGCTGGGGCTGGCGCGGGCCTGGGTCGCGGGGGAGCTGGAGGTCGAGGGGGATCTGTACGCGACGCTCGACCTGATGGCGGGACTGGTCTGGGAGCGGGGGGAGGACGCGCGGACCCTCGCGGAGGCCCTGCGGGACCCCGAGGTGCGGGCCGCCGTGCGGGGGCTGGTGCGGATGGCGGGGCCCGGGCTGCCGCCCGCCCCGCCGGGAGAGGAGGTCCGCCGGCGCCGCGGCCATCTCCACACCCGGCGCACCGACAGGCGGGCCATCAGCCACCACTACGACGTGGGCAACGACTTCTACGAGCTGGTGCTCGGCCCGTCCATGGTCTACTCGTGCGCCTACTGGGAGAGGCCCGAGGAACAGGGCGGCACCCTGGAGGACGCCCAGCGCGACAAGCTGGAACTCGTCTCGCGCAAGCTCGGCCTGCGGCCCGGGCAGAGACTCCTCGACGTCGGCTGCGGCTGGGGCTCCATGGCCATCCACGCCGCCCGCGAGCACGGGGTGAGCGTCGTCGGCATCACCCTCTCGCAGGAACAGGCGGCCTACGCCCGCAAGCGGGTCGCCGACGAGGGGCTGACCGACCGGGTGGAGATCCGGGTGCAGGACTACCGCGACGTCACCGACGGGCCGTACGACGCGATCTCCTCCATCGGCATGGCCGAGCACGTGGGCTCCGAGAAGTACCTGGAGTACGCCCGGAATCTGTACGGCCTGCTGAAGCCCGGCGGGCGGCTGCTCAACCATCAGATCGCGCGCCGCCCGCAGCGCGACGAATCCGAGTACGACGTCGACGAGTTCATCGACGCCTACGTCTTCCCCGACGGCGAGCTGGCGCCCATCGGCACCACCGTCGCCCAGCTGGAGCGGGCCGGGTTCGAGGTGCGCGACGTGGAGTCGATCCGCGAGCACTACGCCCTCACCCTGCGCCGCTGGGTCACCAACCTCGAGGCCGGCTGGGAGCGGGCCGTACGGCTGACCAGCCCCGGCCGGGCCCGGGTCTGGCGGCTGTACATGGCCGCCTCCGCGCTGTCCTTCGAGCACAACCGCATCGGCGTCAACCAGGTCCTCGCCGTGCGCACACCCGATTCCGGGAAGTCCGGGATGCCCCTGCGGTCCCGTACCTGGAACGTCTAGCGGCAACGCCAGGGCCCCGCTCCCCCCCCCCCCCCCCCCGGGAGAAGCGGGAGGAGCGGGGCCCTCGGGCCGTCGTGGCGGCTACTCCGACTTGATCGCCGCCAGCATGTTCAGCCGGGCCGCCCGGCGCGCCGGCCACAGCGCCGCCAGGATGCCGACCGTGGCCGCCAGCAGCAGGAACACCGCGATACGGGCCCACGGCAGGACCAGTTCGTACGTCGCCAGGCTGTCCGCCATCAGCTCTCCGGCCGCCCAGCCGAAGAACACCCCGAGGCCGATGCCGAGGACCCCGCCGAACAGCGAGATGACCAGGGACTCCAGGCGGACCATCCGCTTGATGCCGGTGCGGTCCAGGCCGATCGCGCGGAGCATGCCGATCTCCTGCGAGCGTTCGAACACCGACATCGCCAGGGTGTTGATGACCCCGAGGACGGCCACGATCACCGCCATGGCCAGCAGGCCGTAGAGCATGTTCAGCATCATCGTGAACATCTGCGCGATCTCGTTGGAGATGTCCTGCTTGTCCTGGACCCGGACGGCCGGGTTGGAGCCGAGGGCCTTCTCCAGCCGGTCCTTCGTCGCGGGCGAGGCGCCGTCGGCGGTCTGCACCATGACCTGCATGTCGGCCGGGTCGCTCTGGTGCGGGGCGAGCGTGGGCAGGTCGAGCATGATGCCGCGCATCATCTCGTTGGGCCGGTAGACGCCCGCGACGGTCAGCCGCTCCTTCTCGCCGTCCTCGAACGACGCGCTGAACACCGATCCGGCCTTCCAGCCGTGCGCCTTCGCGGTGTCCTCGTCCACGACCACCCGGTCGCCGCCGACCTCGAACCTGCCGTCCGCGACCGGCAGCTCCGTCAGGTCGCCGATGGTGGCGCCGGTGACACCGGTCAGGAACTCGGTCTCCCCGTCGATGCGCGCGGGCGCGTTGCGCAGCGGGCTGGTCGCGGTGACGCCCTCGGTCGCGCGCAGCTTCTCGTCGACGTCCGGGGAGAGCGGGGTCCGGTTCGCCATCGAGACGACGTAGTCCGCGCGGATCGCGTCCGAGGCCATCTTGTCGATCGCCTTCTGCAGGCTGCCCGCCATCACCGTCATCCCGGTGATCAGGGTCAGCCCGATCATCAGTGCCGAGGCGGTGGCGGCCGTACGGCGCGGGTTGCGCACCGAGTTCTGGCGGGCCAGCTTGCCCGACACCCCGAAGACCCGCAGCACCGGCGCAGCCGCCGCGATCAGCGGCCGGGACAGCAGCGGCGTCAGCACGAACACCCCGATGATCAGCAGGCAGGCGCCCAGACCCATCGGCGCCTGGCCGTCCGAGCCGCCCATGGAGGTCGCCGCGAGGACGACCGCGACACCCGCCCCGGCGAACAGCGCGCCGATCGTGTTGCGCAGTACCAGCGACTTCACCGTCGCCTGGGCGTGCACGCTGCTCATCGCGGCCACCGGCGGGATCTTCGCCGCGCGGCGCCCCGGCAGCCAGGCGGCCAGCATGGTGACGAGGACACCGACCGCGAGCGCGGCGGCGATCGTGCCCGGGGTGACGACCAGCGGCCCGTCCGGCACGGTCTCGCCGAGCGAGCCCATCAGGGAGCGCAGACCCGCGCCTATGCCGATGCCCGCGACCAGTCCGGTCACCGCGGCGACCACACCCACCACGAACGCCTCGATCAGCACCGAGCGGGTGACCTGGCGGCGGGAGGCGCCGACCGCGCGCAGCAGCGCCAGCTCCTTGGTGCGCTGGGCGACCAGCATGGTGAAGGTGTTGGCGATGATGAAGGTGCCGACGAAGAGCGCGATCCCGGCGAACACCAGCAGGCCCTGCTTCAGCCCGCTCATCGAGGAGGCGATCATCTCCGCCTGGTCGTCGGCGAGCTGCTTTCCGGTGGTGGTCTCCACGAGACCGGCGGACAGCGCCTTGTCCAGCTGCGCCTTGAGCGCGCTCTGGGTGACGCCCGGCTTCGCCTTGACGGCGATCTGGTCGTACGTGCCCGTCTTGCCGAACAGCCGCTGCGCGGTCGCCGTGTCGAACAGGGCGAGGCTGCCGCCGGCGGCGACGTTGCCGTCGTCGGTGGTGAAGACGCCGGCGATCCTCGGTGTGAGGACCGGGCCGTCGACCGACAGGCGCAGGGTGTCACCGACCCGGTAGCCGGTGCGCTCGGCGGTCTTCGCGTCGATGACGACCTCGCCGCGGCCCTTGGGGGCGTGGCCCTCGACGAGCGGGTAGCGCGGGTCGTCGGTGCCCCAGTAGTTGCCGCCCTGCGACTGGAAGCCGGTGCCGACCAGCTTGCCGTCCTTGTCGGCGAGGGCGGTGAAGCCGGTGACGACGCCGATGGCCGACTCGGCCCCCGGCACCCGCGCGCTCCTGTCGAGCAGCGCCTGGGTCAGCTCCGGGGTCTTGCCGAGGGTGTCGCCGTCGTCCTCCTGGTACTCGGGGTCCACGGCGACGTCGACCTGGTCGAACCCCTTGGCGGAGCTCTTCTGGTAGGCGTCCGAGATGGTGTTGGTGAAGACCAGGGTCCCCGACACGAAGGCCACGCCGAGCATCACGGCGAGCACGGTCATCAGGAGCCGGGCCTTGTGCGCGAGCACATTGCGCAAGGCGGTACGGAACATCGTTTCTTCTCAGTCCAGGGTGGGGGAGGGCGGGGAACGGCGTCGGTGCGTCAGCTGGTGCGGCCCTTGCCGTCGAACCGCTTCATCCGGTCCAGCACCGACTCCGCCGTCGGCCCGTACACCTCGTCCACGATCCGGCCGTCCGCGAGGAACACCACGCGGTCCGCGTACGCCGCCGCCACCGGGTCGTGGGTCACCATCACCACCGTCTGCCCCAGCTCGCGCACCGAGTTGCGCAGGAAGCCCAGCACCTCGGCGCCGGAGCGGGAGTCGAGGTTCCCGGTCGGCTCGTCACCGAAGATGATGTCCGGCCTGGAGGCGAGCGCCCGGGCGACCGCGACGCGCTGCTGCTGGCCGCCGGAGAGCTGGGAAGGGCGGTGCCCGAGCCGGTCGGACAGGCCGACCATCCGGATCACCGTGTCCAGCCACTCCTTGTCCGGCTTGCGGCCCGCGATGTCCATCGGAAGGGTGATGTTCTCCAGCGCGGTCAGCGTGGGCAGCAGGTTGAACGCCTGGAAGATGAAGCCGATCTTGTCCCGGCGGAGCCTGGTGAGCTGCTTGTCCTTCAGCGAGCCCAGCTCCGTCTCACCGATGCGCACCGAACCGGAGGAGAAGGTGTCGAGGCCGGCCACGCAGTGCATCAGCGTGGACTTGCCGGACCCGGAGGGACCCATGATCGCGGTGAACTCGGCCTGCCGGAACTCGACGGAGACCCGGTCGAGGGCGACCACCCGGGTCTCGCCCTGCCCGTAGATCTTCGACAGCTCCGTGGCGCGGGCGGCCACCGCGGTGGTCCGGTCGGCGAGGGGAGTCGTGGTCACGGCAAAGGGCTCCTGTCGGGACGGGGATCGAGGTACCCGTCCATCGTTGCGGCCGTACGGCGCCGTGTAGTCAGCCGCTGTTCCGGTTCCGGGGGGCGACTCCGGTCGGACCGGGAGGGGCCCGCGTCATACCTGGGGATGACGGGGACCCTGAGAGACCGCCGGGGGGGGCGGAGGGGGCGTGCCCGAGCGGGTGATCGTGTCGAGAACAGGTGGAGTGCCCTTGTTCGGGCGGTGAAATTCCGTCATTCCGCATACGCGGGCGGGCGTCACACGCAAGGCTATTGGCAAGTGCGGATGGCGCGTTCCGAGTGCTGATGCACCCTCAGACGTCAATAAAATAAGACAACATCGGGCCGTCGTTCCGCTGTTCGGGGGACGCGTCCCGTTAGGCTCGGAACCTCGACGCGGAGCCCATGGCCTGCCCGGATGGTGGAATGCAGACACGGCGAGCTTAAACCTCGCTGCCCCTCGCGGGCGTACCGGTTCGAGTCCGGTTCCGGGCACCTCCGACGCCCTCGGATCGTGTGCACCATGCACCGAAGTCTCGTGTGCACCATGCACCGAAGTCTTCCCCGAGTCGTCATCACACCGCCCCCCCGGGCGGCGCTCACCGCCCCCAGGGTGACGAGATCGTCACCGTGGGGCCACGGTTCGGTCCCTCACATGCCGGGAATCACCCGGCCGCGTAGCGTGTTGCGCAGCAAGTGGAGGGAAAGATCCTCCCCAAGCACTAGGGTCATTCCTTTGCCTGTCTATTACTCTTGAGCCAAGGCTACGCAGGGTGGCCATGGAGGAGTGAAATGAGGAGCAGCAACCCGGTCTTCTCGCGACGGGGGTTCAGCCGCGACAACGGCTACGCGGGCTTCAACACCGCGCCGCAGGCCGGGGGCGCAGCGGTAGGCACGCAGGGCAACCCGTACGCCACGGGCAACCCCTACGCGCAGCCCGGCGCCGGCGGCAACCCGTACGCGCAGAACCCTTACGCCCAGAACCCGTACGCCCAGGACGTGCAGCACGGCGCCCCGCCGCAGGCCCCGGTCGCCACCGGCAACCGGATGACGATGGACGACGTCGTCATGCGCTCGGCCATGACGCTCGGCACCGTCGCCGTCGGCGCCGTCCTGGCCTGGGCCCTCCTGCCGGTCTCGTCGACCAGCTACGGGCTCGCCATCGGCGCCGCGCTGATCGCCTTCGTCCTGGCGATGGTCCAGTCGTTCAAGCGCAAGGCGTCCCCCGCGCTGATCCTGTCGTACGCCGCCTTCGAGGGCGTCTTCCTCGGCGTGATCAGCGAGATGTTCAACACCCAGTGGTCCGGCGCGCCCTTCCAGGCGGTGCTCGGCACCATGGCGGTCTCCGGCGCCACGCTGCTGATCTACAAGGCCGGCTGGATCCGCGTGACCGCGCGCTACGCCCGGATCGGCCTGGCGATCGCCATGGCGTTCATCCTGGTCATGGCGGTCAACCTGCTGCTGGTCGTCTTCGGTGTCGCCGAGGACGGCGGACTGCGCAGCATGGGCCCGCTCGGTGCGATCGTCGGCATCATCGCGATCGTGCTCGGCGCGTTCTTCCTGACCCTCGACTTCAAGCAGATCGAGGACGGCATCGCCTACGGCGCGCCGCGCGAGGAGTCCTGGCTGGCCGCGTTCGGTCTGACCATGACCCTGGTCTGGATCTACATCGAGATGCTGCGGCTGGTCGCCATCTTCTCGGGCGACGACTGATCTGCCGTAGCCGGCAGGCGGTGACATGACGAAGGGCCCCGGGGCTGCCCCCGGGGCCCTTCGTCGTGCGCGCGCCCGGCCTTCAGAACCGGCGCGCGGCCCTCCTCAGGTCGTACTCGTGGATCAGCGCTTTGGCGTGGCCGTACGCGAGGTCGTATTCGTGGCGCAGCCAGCTGACCTTCTCCTCGAAGCGGAGCGCGGGGCCTTCTTCTACGGTGCGCAGCCAGTCGGTCACTTCACGACCGGTGCAATGGGGGATGCGGGCGAGCAGATTGCGGTGGGTCTCCTCGGAGAAGACTTGGGACATCGGCGCCTCCATACGCAAGGGGATGTAAGCCGGTCCTTCAGGTCACCGTGCCTGAGCGTTCGCCCGTTGGCAACAGTGCGGGTGGCTGTTGGAAACGGTCCCCGTGCGGGGCGTAGGGTCTCGGCGTGGTTGATACGACGCCTTTGACCCGTGCGGTGGATCACTTTGCCGATCGTCTGAGGGCCGCGCCGCAGAGCCGGTTGCAGCGGAGCGCGGCCGGGGCGGCTCTGGAGCTGGCCAGGGAGCTGGCCCGGTGGGCGCAGGAGCTGGAGACTCCCGGGGTGGAGCCCCGGGTCATGCCGGACGCGGGGATGTTCGCGGCGGCGGATCAGGTGAGTGTGGCCGCGCATGATCTCGCGGTCGTGTTGCGGAGCGACGCCGAGGTCGCCGAGGCGGTGCGGTTGGTGGAGGAGGCGCAGAAGAAGGCGGGGGTCTGAGGTTCGTCGGCGGGTGCGGGTGAGTGGGGGGTGTTCGCGCAGTTCCCCGCGCCCCTGAGGGGGGCACCGGCGCCGTTCGCCGAGACGAGCCCGGGGCTCTTCGGGAGAGCCCTCACAGGCTCGCTATGACCCTGTCCGCCAGGATGTAGACGTTCTCGTCGCCGCACTCGAAGGTGAGGGCGTACGCGCCGGAGATGCCGGAGCCGCCGAGGAGGACCGGGGTCTCGCCGGCCTGGAGGGCGGCGGCGAGGCGTTCGGCGGTCTCGCGGTGCCCCGGGGTCATGCACAGGGTGGTGCCGTCGGCGAAGACGTAGACGTCGAGGGTGCCGAGCGGGCCCGGGCGGACGTCGGTGAGTTCGGTGCGGGCGGCGGCCAGTTCCTCCAGGGTCGCGACGGTGCGTTCGTGGTCGTTCACGACCGGTGACGCGACCGGGACGAAGTCCGGGTGGGAGGGGTGGCGGCGCCGGGCGGCGGCCAGTTCGGGCGAGTCGCCGGGGAACTCGTCGGGCTCGGCGACCGGCTCCAGACCCACGAAGTCGGCCTGGCGCGGCAGGAAGAGGTCGCTGTCGGCGAGGGAGAGCAGCGACGGGGCGTCGGAGATGTCCCGGGCCTCCTGAGCGGCCCAGAAGGCGCGGGCCTCGGCCAGTTCGCGCTCGCGCTCCTCGGCCAGCGCCTCGGCCACGGCCGCGCGTATCTCGTCCGTGTCGGCGGTGGTGCGCGCGGCGGGCACGTGGGCGCGGGCCCCGCGGGCCGCGGCCAGCTCGGTGTGCAGGGCCGCGACCTGGCGGCGCAGCTGCAGAAGGGTGCGCAGGACGGCGACGCCCACGGCGCCGGTGGCGGCCGTGGTGACCAGCAGGGCGATCGGCATGGCGCTCACTGACGTACTCCCGGTTCAAAGTCGACCCCCGACTTCCTACATCAGCTTGAGGGGTGAACTAACCAGCTGTCAGTGCGTAACGTCACGAAACGGACAGGTTCTTGGGGTGGGGGTGTCCGGTGGTGCTGCTCTGACCTGCGGAGTTCCCTGTGCCGAGGGAGATAGGTCACATCCTGGGGGAGATTGGATCACAAAACGGCCCAGAACCCAGGAGGTTTCCGGGTTCCGGGCCGTCAGGTGACGGTGGGTGGTATGGCGGTCACCCAGGGGCGCCGCTCGGGCCGCGGTTCAGCTCAGGCGCTCGATGACCATCGCCATGCCCTGGCCGCCGCCGACGCACATGGTCTCCAGGCCGAACTGCTTGTCGTGCCACTGGAGGGAGTTGATGAGCGTGCCGGTGATGCGGGCGCCGGTCATGCCGAAGGGGTGGCCGACGGCGATGGCGCCGCCGTTGACGTTCAGCTTCTCCAGCGGGATGTTCAGGTCGCGGTAGGAGGGGATCACCTGGGCGGCGAAGGCCTCGTTGATCTCCACCAGGTCGATGTCGTCGATCGTCAGGCCCGCGCGCTGGAGCGCCTGCTTGGACGCCTCCACCGGGCCGTAGCCCATGATCTCGGGGGAGAGGCCGGAGACGCCGGTGGAGACGATCCGGGCCAGCGGGGTCAGGCCGAGCTCGCGGGCCTTGGTGTCGGACATGATGACCAGGGCGGCGGCGCCGTCGTTGAGCGGGCAGCAGTTGCCGGCGGTGACCAGGCCGTCGGGGCGGAAGACCGGCTTGAGGCCGGAGACGGCCTCCAGGGTGACGCCGGCGCGCGGGCCGTCGTCCTTCGAGACGACCGTGCCGTCGGGCAGCGTGACCGGGGTGATCTCGCGCTCCCAGAAGCCGTTCTTGATGGCCTCCTCGGCGAGGTTCTGCGAGCGGACGCCGAACTCGTCCATCTCCTGGCGGCTGACGCCCCAGAAGCGGGCCAGGTTCTCGGCGGTCTGGCCCATGGCGATGTACGGGTCGGGCAGGACGCCGTCCTCGCGCGGGTCGTGCCAGGTCGCGCCCTCCGACTGGGCGACGGAGGCGGTGCGGGCCTCGGCCTCGGCGAAGAGCGGGTTGTGGGTGTCGGGCTGGTCGGAGGTGCCGAACTGGGAGCGGGAGACCATCTCGACGCCCGCGGAGATGAAGACGTCGCCCTCGCCGGCCTTGATGGCGTGCAGCGCCATCCGGGAGGTCTGGAGCGAGGAGGAGCAGTAGCGGGTGATGGTGCAGCCCGGCAGGTGGTCCATGCCCATCTGTACGGCGACGACCCGGCCGAGGTTGTGGCCCTGCTCGCCACCGGGCAGACCGCAGCCGAGCATCAGGTCGTCGATGTCCTTCGGGTCCAGCTCGGGGACCTTCGCGAGCGCCGCCTGGATGATCGTGGCGGTGAGGTCGTCGGGGCGCAGGTCCTTGAGGGAGCCCTTGAAGGCGCGGCCGATGGGGGAGCGGGCGGCAGAGACGATCACGGCTTCGGGCATCACGGCTCCAGTGGCGTACGGGATGGATGGCAGGGCTGGTTGGGAAGTTACCCGTACGTATGCGCGCGGTCACGACGTACGCGGTGTGACATGGACCGCAACTTTCTAAGCGCTTGCTTGGTTCCCGGGGGCCCGGCTGCCGGACTCCGGGGCCCGGGCTGTCGGACTCCGGGTGCCCGTCCGTTCGGCTTCTAGCCGCCCGCCTGCCTCCCCGAGTCCGCGTGCTCGTCCAGGTGCTCCTCCGCCACCTGCCGCCTGCGCCGCCGCTTCAGCAGCGCCCACGGGCCGCGCGGACCCGTCGGCATCGCGGCGGTGACCTCCGTACCGGCCTCCGAGGCGGCCTCGGCGGCGGCGCGGGCGACCGGCAGGAAGCCCTCGCGGCGGGACAGGTCCGGACGCTCCTCCTCGGCCGGCCAGAGGCCCAGGGCGGCGCAGACGGTGGGCAGGACCGCCATCGCGGCGGTGGCGTACCCGTCGGCCGAGGGGTGGTAGCTGTCGGGGCCGAACAGCTCACGGGGGTTCGCGGCGAACTCGGGGCCCAGCAGATCGCCCAGCGACACCGTACGGCCGCCCTGCTCCACCACGCCGATGGTCTGCGCGGCGGCCAGCTGGCGCGAGACCCGGCGGGCCAGCCAGCGCAGCGGCTGCTGCACCGGCTCGATGGTGCCGAGATCCGGGCAGGTGCCGACGACCACTTCCGCACCGGCCGTACGCAGCCGTCGCACCGCCCCCGCCAGGTGGCGGACCGAGCGGGTGGGCGGCATCCGGTTGGTGACGTCGTTGGCGCCGACCATGATCACGCACACGTCGGGCACGGGCTGCGGCCCGGCCAGGACCAGCGCCACCTGCCGGTCGAGGTCGTCCGACATCGCGCCCGGCACCGCCACGTTGCGCAGCTCCACCGGCCGCTCCGCGACCGCCGCGAGCCCGGAGGCCAGCAGCGCGCCGGGCGTCTGCCCGGCCCGGTGCACGCCCTGCCCGGCGGCGGTGGAGTCGCCCAGCAGGGTCAGCCGCAGCGGTTCCTCGCCCGGGGTCCCGTAGCCGCCGCCGTACAGGCCGTCCGCCTTCGGTACGTACGGCGAGGAGCCGTTCGCCTGCACCTGGCGTCTGGCCATCTGCGCCTCGGCCAGCAGCAGGCCGACGAGCGCCGCGCCGACCAGACCGATGCCACCGCCGCCGTACGCGGCGCCGGCCGCGATCCGCCGCGCCACCCTCGCCCTCGACATGCTGGTCATGCGTCGCCGCCACCTCCTCGTTGCCGTACATCCACTCCTTGCCCCGTACCGGCCGTCCGCCAATCGCAACAGTGAGTGAACGACCGTTCCGGGGCTTAGGCTGGCGGCACCACGACCACTTCTTTTTGCAGCAACCGGAGACAACGGTGCAGTTCCACGACTCGATGATCAGCCTCGTCGGCAACACCCCGCTGGTGCGGCTCAACAGCGTGACCAAGGGCATCAAGGCGACCGTCCTGGCCAAGGTGGAGTACTTCAACCCGGGCGGGTCCGTGAAGGACCGCATCGCCCTGCGCATGATCGAGGCGGCCGAGCAGAGCGGGGAGCTGAAGCCCGGCGGCACGATCGTCGAGCCGACCAGCGGCAACACCGGCGTCGGCCTGGCGATCGTGGCCCAGCAGAAGGGCTACAAGTGCATCTTCGTCTGCCCGGACAAGGTGTCCACGGACAAGATCAACGTGCTGCGCGCGTACGGCGCCGAGGTGGTCGTGTGCCCGACCGCGGTCGCCCCCGAGCACCCGGACTCCTACTACAACGTCTCCGACCGCCTGGTCCGCGAGACGCCGGGCGCCTGGAAGCCGGACCAGTACTCCAACCCGAACAACCCGCTCTCCCACTACCACTCGACCGGCCCCGAGCTGTGGGAGCAGACGGAGGGGAAGATCACCCACTTCGTGGCGGGCGTCGGCACCGGCGGCACCATCTCCGGCACCGGCCGCTACCTCAAGGAGGCCAGCGACGGCCGGGTGAAGGTCATCGGCGCCGACCCCGAGGGGTCCGTCTACTCCGGCGGCTCCGGGCGGCCGTACCTCGTCGAGGGCGTCGGTGAGGACTTCTGGCCGACCGCCTACGACCGGACCGTCGCCGACGAGATCGTCGCCGTGTCCGACAAGGACTCCTTCCAGATGACCCGCCGCCTCGCCAAGGAGGAGGGCCTGCTGGTCGGCGGCTCCTGCGGCATGGCGGTCGTCGCCGCGCTGCGCGTCGCCGAGCGGCTGACCGAGGACGACGTGGTCGTCGTACTGCTCCCCGACAGCGGTCGCGGCTACCTCAGCAAGATCTTCAACGACGAGTGGATGGCCGACTACGGCTTCCTCGAGGACGCCGGTCCCAGCGCCCGCGTCGCCGACGTGCTGGAGGACAAGGAGCACGGCGCCATCCCGTCCCTCGTCCACATGCACCCGGACGAGACGGTCGGTCAGGCCATCGAGGTCCTGCGGGAGTACGGCGTCTCCCAGATGCCGGTCGTGAAGCCCGGCGCCGGCCACCCGGACGTCATGGCCGCCGAGGTCGTCGGCTCCATCGTCGAACGCGAGCTGCTGGACGCCCTGTTCGCCAAGCGCGCCTCCCTCGACGACCCGCTGGAGAAGCACATGTCCGCCCCGCTGCCGCAGGTCGGCTCCGGCGAGCCGGTCGGCGACCTGATGAACGTGCTCGGCCAGGCGGACGCCGCGATAGTGCTCGTCGAGGGCAAGCCGACCGGTGTGGTCAGCCGCCAGGACCTGCTCGCCTTCCTCGCCAAGAACGCCAAGTAGCCGAGGGGACGTCGCGGCGAAGCCGCGGTGAACCGCCGGTGACGGCGGCGAACTCGCGGTGACTCGAGGGGGTTTGGGCCGCGCGGAAGTGGTACGAGGGTGTCACGTCCGCGCAGCACCCGCTTAACACGGGACCGGCACAGTAGTGGGTGTCGGCAGGGGTGGGAGCGGCTCCCCGCTCCGACCGGCACCCAGCGGCGCCTAGGACCTCCGGAGCGGCTCCCGGACCTCCATGGACGCCACGGACGCGCAAGCCCGGCCCTGACCCGGCCCGCGTCCCTCGCGGGGACCGCCGTCGTCCCGCCCCCCGGAAACGGGGGTGCGGCGGTCCCCGCGCAACTCTTTCCCGCAGGGTCTTCCCCCGCTGGGCCTTCCCCTGCAGGTCTTTCCCCGGCGGGCTCAGTCCTCCCAGCCGGAGTCGTCGGCCCGCCGCCCGCGCCCGCGGAACAGGCCCGGGTGGACGCGGGCCGCCTGGACCGCGTTCACGCCCACGATCCCCAGCCACGCGGTGACCAGGCCGGACAGGCCCCCGATGCCCCCGCCGATCGCGGACAGCGGGACGGCCAGGACCAGCGAGACGATGCCGAAGCCGAAGCGCTCGCCCCAGGAGTCCGTGCCGTCCGGCGACCGGGTCTCCCGCGCCGCCGCCAGCTGCTGCTCGGCCAGCTGCCGCCGCACCCGGCGCTCGACCACGCCGTCGATGCGCTGGTCGACCTTCTCCAGGAAGGAGTCGACCAGCGCCGACTCGTACTCCTCGCCCAGCTCCCGGCGCGCGCGCAGGGTGGCGTCGAGTTCCTTCTTCAGGTCGGTGTCCCGCCCGTCCATTCCGGTCATGACCCCCACGGTAGGAAGCGGGGGACGCGGCGGCACTGGGGACAACCCCCCTGTTGCCCGGCTGCATAGGAGAATGCAGAGTTTCCGTTACCTGAATAGGCAGACCTGGTGACGCCAGACCTGGAGATGCCAGCCCTGGAGATGCCAGACCTGGAGATGCCAGACCTGGTGACGCCAGACCTGGTGACGCCAGACGTGGTGACGACGGACCCGGTGACAAGGGGGAGCACGGCATGAGCCCGACCGACAGCCCTGCCGCACGACTGCAGGCGCTCTTCGAGGGGCACCGGCTCACGCCGACCCAGCGCCGGATCGCGCACAGCATGGTGCGCCGCGCCGCCGACGTGCCGTTCCTTTCCAGCGTGGAACTCGCCGAGCTGGCGGGGGTCAGCCAGCCGTCCGTGACCCGCTTCGCCGTCGCCCTCGGCTTCGACGGCTACCCGGCGCTGCGCCGCCACCTCCGCGAGGTCGCCCCCGCCGAGCAGCCCGCCGCGGAGACCGGCGCGTTCAACGAGTACCAGCAGGCCGTCGAGGCCGAGATCGAGAACCTCAGGCACCTCGCCGAGGCACTGGCCGACCCGCGCCCGGTGCAGCGCGCGGGCCGCGTCCTCGCCGCGAGCCGCCCCCTGCCCGTCCTCGGCCTGCGCGCCGCCGCCGCCCAGGCCCACGGCTTCGCCTACTTCGCCGCCAAGGTCCACCCGGACGTACGGCTGCTCAACGAGGGCGGCACGATGCTCCAGGACCGCATCGACGGCGCCGTCCGCGCGGGCGCCACCGCCCTGCTCTGCTTCGCGCTGCCCCGCCACCCCCGCGAGGTCGTGGACACCCTCGGGTACGCCAGGGAGGCGGGCCTGACCGTGGTGACCGTCGCCGACTCCGCCTTCGCCCCGGTCGCCAAGGTCTCCGACCTGCTGCTGCCCGCCGCCGTCGGCACCGGCCTCGCCTTCGACACCGCCTGCGCGCCCATGCTGCTGGGGCGGGTGCTGCTGGAGGCGATGTGCGACGACCTGCCGGACGCCCAGGCGCGGCTCGAGGAGTTCGACACGCGGGCGGCGGCCCGGGGGCTGTTCGTGGAGTAGCCGGGCTTCCGGGGGTGTTCGTGGAGCGGCCGGGCTTCCGGAGGGTGCTCGTGGAGCAGCCGGGCTTCCTGGGGCGTCCGTGGACAGCCGGGCTTCCGCGGGGTTTCGGCGGAGTGGCCGGGCTTCCGGGGCCCGCGTTCTCAGACTCGTCTCAGGTTCCGCCGCTACCCTGCCGGGCCGTCAGGACTGTGCCGGACGACGAGGAGGCGGAACGTGGCACGCGGAGGTCAGGGACTGGCTCGGGTGGCCGTCGTCGTACGGGCGGGCGCCGCGCCGCTGTGGTGGCTGGGCGTCTGCGCGGCCGGGATCGGCCTGTTCATCCCGGGGCTGACGGGACGGCGGATCGGCGTGTACGCCGGTGCGGCGCTGTTCATCGCGGGCGCCGTGGTGGTGGCCCGCGCCCGCCGCCGGCGCTATGCCGCGCTGGCCCGCGGGACGGCCCGCGCGGGGAAGTACGACGTCCTCCAGGACCGCGCCGTGACCGCCCGGACCTGGCGGCGCGGGCACCGCTGGTGGCTGCTGCTCGGGTTTCTCGCCGCGCTGGGCGGCAACTTCGCGGTGCCGGTGGCCGGCGGGCTGCTGCTCGCCGGGTGCGGGACCGGTCTGTGGCTGAAGGCGGCGTGGCTGGGCCGCCTGGAGCGGGCGCAGGAGGAGCTGCTGTGGGTGCGGGTGGACTGGCTCACCGCGCGCGGCGGACGCCCGGCCGGCAAGGCCGTCAAGGCGTACCGCAGCACGGGCGTCGCGGCGGGCGACGCGGCCCCGGGCGGGGCGCGCCGCCGCACCGCGGTGCAGAGCGGGGCGCGCCGCCGCGCCGCGGCGCAGAGCGGGGAGCGTCGCCGCACCGCGGCGCTGGTCTGACCCGCCGGCGGGGGAGGGCGCGTCAGACCTCCAGGTCCTCCTCGATCCGCTTGAGCTGGTGGCGGGCCATCGCCAGGTTGGCCCGCTTGGCGTCGAGCGCGAGGTAGAGGAAGAGCCCGTTGCCGCCGCGGCTCTTGAGCAGCCGGATCAGGTGGTACTGGTCGGACAGGGTGATCAGGATGTCCTCGATCTCGCTCTTCAGGCCGAGGTGCTCCATGGTGCGCATCTTGGCGCGCACCACGTCCGTGTTGCCCGCGGCGGCGACGTTCAGGTCGAAGGTCTTGCTGCCGCCCAGCGTGCCCAGCGCCATGCCGCTGGTGTAGTCGACGAGCGCGACACCGGTGGCGCCCTCGATGGAGGAGAGCGCTTCCTTGAGGGCGGTCTCGGTGTTGGCCATGGTGGTGGGTCCTCTCAACTCTCGGTGATGGGGTGGGTGGTGCGGTGCGCCGTCTCGACCAGCTCCCCGATGCGGGCGCCGGCCCGGCGGCCCTCCAGGTGGAGCCGGCCGACGTTGACGCGGTCCTGTGCGAGCAGCGTGAGCACGGCGGTACGGCCCGCCGCGTACGTCGCCACATAGCCGCGCTCGCCGCGCACGAGCAGCTCGCGCAGTCCGCCGCGGCCGGTGGCGTCGGTCAGCCGCACCGCGACGCCGAGCGAGGCGGCGGTCAGTGCGGCCAGGCCGTCCGGCTCGACGCCGGGGGTGTCGTGGGCGAGGACGAGGCCGTCCACGCTGGCGGCGAGGGCGCCGGTCAGCTGGGGCATCCGGGCCCTCAGCAGGTGCAGTTCGTGGAGGATGTCGGGCTCGGCCGCCATCGGTTCTCTCCTCTCGGCGCGCACGGCGATCTCGGCGATCTCGGTGATCTCCGCGATCGCGGTGGGCGGTCGGTGCCGTTCAAAGGGCCTCCAGCGCATCCCTGAGCCTCTTCAGCAAGGTGATGTCGGGGTCGGTGACCTCGGGCAGGGAGCTTGCGGGGGACGGTGGGGGCGGACTGGTGGGGATGGGTGGTTCGGTCGGTGCGGGCCGGCCCGTCGGTGTGGGTGGTCCCGTCGGTGCGGCCCGGCCGGTGGGCGCCGGTCCGGCCGGTGGCGGCGGACCGGTCGGTACCGGTGGAACGGTCAGCGCAGCTGGAGGCGTCGGTGCCGGTGGACTCGTCGGCAGCGGCGGTGCGGGTCGTGCCGAGGGCGCCGGCGGGGAGGAGGGCGCCGGCGTCGAGGAAGTCTCCGGCGGTGCGAAGGGTGCCGGCGGCGAGGAAGTCTCCGGTGGCGCGGAGGGCTCCGGCGGCGCGGGACGTTCCGGTGGTGCGGGACGCTCCGGTGGTGCCGGGACCGGGGCCACCAGGCCCGCCGCCGCCAGGCGGCGCAGGTCCACCAGGGTGTGGAAGCCGGGGCGGCCCAGCGCGCGGGCGATGTCGGCGGCGGTGCGGACGCCGTCCACCAGGGCGAGGACGGCCCGCTGCCGGGGCGGGAGGGCGAGGGCCGGGAGGGGCCGGCGGGCCGGGGCGGCGGCGGGGTGCGGGCGGGTCAGCGCCGCGGTGTCGGTGCCCGGGTCGGGCCATATGCGGTACAGCAGCTCCCGACGGCGCAGGGTCGCGCGCTCCACCTCCGCCACCGGCACCGGGCGCAGTCCGGCCGACGGGAGCGGATCGCCGTAGCGGAAACGCCCGGGTGCGCTGCTCGGGGCGAGCGCGAAGTACGCCGCGTCGAACAGGGCGCCCAGCCGGCACAGTTCCAGCGCCCCCGCGGCGAGCCGGCCAAGCTCGACCAGCAGCCGCCCGGCGTCCTGGGGCGATCCGGTCCGGTCCACCGCCTCCCGCCAGGCGGCGGGCTCCAGCGTGCCGCGGGCGGTGAGGAGCACGCCGAGTCCGGGCGCGGCCGGGCTCTCGGCGTGCACCACGCGGCCCTCGGCGAGGTGGAGGGTGCCGCGCTCGCGGACCAGGACCCCGGTGGCGCGCTCGGCGGCGAGCCGGGACAGCATCGGCGAGAGCCCGGCCGCCACCAGCTCCGCGGCGCCCGCGCGGTGCCGGCGCGGCAGCGGGGGCGGGGCGGTGGTGCGGACGGCTCTCATGCCAGGACCAGCCGTCCGGCCAGCTCGCCCAGCCGGATGCGGGCGAGGGCCAGGTTGCCGTCCGCGCGGCCGAGCCACACGTGCAGGAACACCGTGCTGTCGAACGACGTCGGCACGAACCGCAGTACGTGGTACGAGTCCCGGTTGCTGATCAGCAGGTCCTCGACCGGCGGATCCGCCTCGCCCGGGCCGCCGTCCGGGGCGAACGTCTTGTGCTCCGCCGCCAGCCGCGCGAGTTCCGCCGACTCGGCGCAGGCCGCCTCCGCGTCACCGCCGGGGAACTCCCCGACGACGCCGAGCGCCAGCCCGCTCGTCCAGTCCACCAGCGCGGCACCCCGGGCACCGGGCAATCGCATCGCGTCCAGCAGGCACTCGTCGATTCCGGGCACCGTGGCTCCCCTCCCCGCCTGGCCTTCCGTCGAGTGACGCCGAGGCTACGCACTGTGTGGGCGGCGGGTGAGGGTTCTGGCATTTTCCACAGGAACATGCGTCCGGCGTACTAGTGTGGGTCGGCTGGCCACCTGTTCCCGGCGGGGCAACTGCGCGTCGGATTACGGCTGTTGAAGCCCGGTCAGCGCGTCGGCGTGCGCTCCTCCGGACTCGGCCACGATCTCCTGGAGCGTCTGCGGCTCGCGGACGGTCGCGAAGGCCACGCCCCCGGCGCCGTCGGGCACGAACCCGTGGATACCGGGGCGCGCCAGCGAGTTGTAGGCGTAGTGGTGCGCGAAGTAGTAGGCGCCGGTGTCCAGCGCCGCCGCGTAGTCCCCGGGTTCCAGCAGGGGCAGGGCGCGGGCCTCGGCGAGCAGGTCGCCGGCGAAGCAGGCGGGGCCGGCGATGTCCTGCACGGTCTCCGGGCCCTCCTTGGGGCGGCCCTTCGCGTCGTAGGCCGCTATGCGCAGCGGCCACGCGGCGGGCGCGTACACCGTGCGGGTGGCCACCTGGACGCCCGCGTGCGTCACCGCCACCGGGCGCCCGCCCGCCGACTTGGTGTACTCCACCCGCGCCACCACCGTGCCGTGCTTGGCCAGCAGGGAGCGGCCGAACTCGGTGACCAGGCCGTAGCGGCCGTCGAACAGCGCGGGGACCGCCTCCCGCAGCAGCCGGGCGTACTGCGCGTACGTCGGACTCGTCTCGTCGGAGGCGAAGTTCACCGGCAGACCGCCGCCGATGTCGATGGTGTCGATCTGCGGGCGGCCGATCCGCCGGTTGATCTCCTCGGCGAGCGCGTGGGCCTCGGCGACGCCCCGGGCCATCAGCGACAGGGGGATGCCCTGCGAGCCGGTGTGCGCGTGCAGCCGGGTGAGCCAGGGCCGGTCGGCGTACGCCTGGATCACCCAGTCCCGCGCGCCCTCGTCGCGCAGGGCAACCCCGAACTTGGAGGTGGCCGTCGCGGTGGACAGCGCCTCGATGGAACCGCCCCCGACCTGCGGGTTCACCCGCAGCCCCAGGGGTGAGCGGCTGTGCGCGGACGCCATCAGGGCGTCGAGGCGGGCCAGCTCCTGCGGGTTGTCCGCGTTGACGGCGATGCCGAGCGCCAGCGCCTCGCGCAGCTCCGCGGGGGTCTTCGCGGGGGAGTCCAGCACGGTCCGCTCCGGCGGCAGGCCCGCCGCGCGGGCCAGGGCCAGCTCGCCGGGGCTCGCCACCTCCGCGCCGATCCCCTCCTCGCGCAGCAGCCGCAGCACGGGCACCAGCGGGGTCGCCTTCACCGCGAAGGCGTGCAGCACCGGGGTGCCCGGCGGCACCACCGCGTCGAACGCGGCCCGCAGCTCGGCGGCCGACTCCCGGATCCCGGTGACGTCGAGCAGCCCGACGAGGGGCGCGGCGGGACCCAGCAGGCCCTGCTCCACCGCCGCGCGCACCGCCTGGTCCCGGCGGGCCGCCCGCTCGGCGCCGCCCGGCTCGCCCGGCCGGCCCCGCGTGCCCCGCGTGCCCCGCGCGGCCCTGTCGTCACTCGCGTTGACCACGGCATCCCCCGTCATGTCGTCGCCCGGTCCCTGTGTCCGGCCCACCTCCAGCGAAACATCCGCGGCGCGCCCGCGCTGGCACACCGGTGTATTGACTAGCTCTATTCAGACCGTCAGGATGTGAATAGTCGTAGAAACAAGATCGTCGTCCGTCAGGAGGCATGCCATGTCAGGACCCCGCCCCGTCCGAGCACCGCGCGGCACGGAACTGAGCGCCCTGGGATGGCAGCAGGAAGCCGCCCTGCGGATGCTGCAGAACAACCTCGACCCCGAGGTCGCCGAGCACCCCGACAAGCTCGTCGTCTACGGCGGCACCGGCAAGGCCGCCCGCGACTGGCGCTCGTTCGACGCCATGGTGCGGACCCTGCAGGGCCTGAAGCAGGACGAGACGATGCTCGTCCAGTCCGGCCGCCCGGTCGGCGTCATGCAGACCCACGAGTGGGCGCCGCGCGTCCTCATCGCCAACTCCAACCTCGTCGGCGACTGGGCCAACTGGGAGGAGTTCCGCCGCCTGGAGCAGCTGGGCCTGACCATGTACGGCCAGATGACCGCCGGCTCCTGGATCTACATCGGCACCCAGGGCATCCTCCAGGGCACCTACGAGACCTTCGCCGCCGTCGCCGCGAAGAAGTTCGGCGGCTCCCTGGCCGGGACGATCACGCTGACGGCCGGGCTCGGCGGCATGGGCGGCGCCCAGCCGCTCGCCGTGACGATGAACGACGGCGTGGCGATCTGCATCGACTGCGACCCGCGCGCCATCGAACGCCGTATCGAGCACCGCTACCTGGACGTCAAGGCCGACTCCCTGGACCACGCGCTGCAGCTCGCCGTCGAGGCCCGCGACGCCCGCCGCCCGCTGTCCATCGGCGTCCTCGGCAACGCCGCCGAGCTGGTGCCGCAGCTGCTCGCCATGGGCGCGCCGATCGACATCGTCACCGACCAGACCTCCGCCCACGACCCGCTGTCCTACCTCCCGGTCGGCGTCGCCTTCGACGAGATGGCCTCCTACGCCGCGAAGGACCCCGCCGGGTTCACCACCCGCGCCCGCGAGTCCATGGCCCGGCACGTCGAGGCCATGGTCGGCTTCATGGACGCCGGCGCCGAGGTGTTCGACTACGGCAACTCCATCCGCGGCGAGGCGAGGCTCGCCGGGTACGACCGGGCGTTCGCCTTCCCCGGCTTCGTCCCCGCCTACATCCGCCCCCTCTTCTGCGAGGGCAAGGGCCCCTTCCGGTGGGCGGCGCTCTCCGGCGACCCCGCCGACATCGCCAGGACCGACAAGGCGATCCTGGAGCTGTTCCCGGAGAACGAGTCCCTCGCCCGCTGGATCAAGATGGCCGGCGAGCGGGTGCACTTCCAGGGGCTGCCCGCGCGCATCTGCTGGCTCGGCTACGGCGAGCGCGACAAGGCCGGTGAGCGGTTCAACGACATGGTGGCGAGCGGAGAGCTGTCCGCGCCGGTCGTCATCGGCCGCGACCACCTCGACTGCGGGTCCGTCGCCTCGCCGTACCGCGAGACCGAGGCGATGCTGGACGGCTCCGACGCGATCGCCGACTGGCCGCTGCTGAACGCGATGGTCAACGTGGCCTCCGGCGCGTCCTGGGTCTCCATCCACCACGGTGGAGGCGTCGGCATGGGCCGCTCCATCCACGCCGGGCAGGTCACCGTCGCCGACGGCACGCCCCTCGCCGGCGAGAAGATCCGCCGCGTCCTGACCAACGACCCCGGCATGGGCGTCATCCGCCACGTCGACGCCGGCTACGACATCGCCGAGTCGGTGGCGGAGCAGCGCGGCGTGCGGGTGCCGATGCGTGAGGGTGACCCCGCGTGAGTGAGCGTGACGGCAACCGTCCGGTCGGGGCCGATGTCCCGTCGCCGAGTGCGGGCCCGGCTGTGCGGAGTGACGGCCCACAGCCGCCACGGTCTGCCATCGACGGCGAGTGTCCACACCCTGTGGGCGGTTCCTCCTTCCAGGAGATGTGGCGGGAGCTGCTGCCCATCGGTCGGCACCCCGACTCCGGTGGGTACCGGCGGTTCGCGTGGACGGGGGCCGACGGGGAGTGCCGGGCCTGGTTCGAGGAGCAGGCCCGGTCCCGGGGGCTGGCGTACGAGGTGGACCGGAACGGCAACCAGTGGGCCTGGCTCGGCGACCCCGCCGCCGGGGACGCCGTCGTCACCGGATCGCATCTCGACTCCGTGCCCGACGGCGGCGCCTTCGACGGGCCGCTCGGAGTCGTGTCCTCCTTCGCCGCGCTCGACGAGCTGCGCGCCCGGAACGCGCGGCTCACCAAGCCCCTCGCCATCGTCAACTTCGGCGATGAGGAGGGCGCCCGCTTCGGCCTCGCCTGTGTGGGCTCCCGGCTCACCGCCGGGCAGCTCGGCCGCGAGCAGGCCCACCGTCTGACGGACGGCGACGGCGTCACCCTGGCGCAGGCCATGGAGGCCGCCGGATACGACCCCGACGCGATCGGGCCGGACCCGGAACGCCTCGCCCGTATCGGCGCGTTCGTCGAGCTGCACGTCGAGCAGGGCCGGGCGCTGGACCTCAGCGGGGACGCCGTCGGCATCGCCAGTGCCATCTGGCCGCACGGCCGCTGGCGGTTCGACTTCCGGGGCGAGGCCAACCACGCGGGCACGACCCGGCTCGCCGACCGGCGCGACCCCATGCTGTCGTACGCCGAGACCGTGCTCGCCGCCCGCCGTGAGGCGCGGCTCGCCGGCGCCGTCGCCACCTTCGGCAAGATCGCCGTGGAGCCCAACGGCGTCAACGCGATCCCCTCCCTGGTGCGTGGCTGGCTCGACTCCCGCGCGGCCGACCAGGACACCCTCGACACGGTGGTGGAGGGCGTCGAGCGGGCCGCCCGCGAGTACGCCGCCGCGCACGGAGTCGACCTCGACGTGGTCCGCGAGTCCTTCACGCCCGTCGTCGAGTTCGACCACGCCCTGCGCGACGAACTCGCCCGCATCCTCGGCAAGGAAACCGACCTGAAGGTCCCCGTCCTCGGCACCGGTGCCGGACACGACGCCGGGATCCTCTCCGGGACCGTGCCGACCGCCATGCTGTTCGTGCGCAACCCCACCGGTGTCTCGCACTCCCCGGCCGAGTCCGCCGCCGAGGACGACTGCGTGGCCGGGGTGCTCGCCCTCGCCGACGTACTGGAAGGACTGGCCCGCACGTGACCAAGGCGACCTACTGGCTGGAGCACGCCTGGCTCGGCGCGAACGTCGAGCCGGGCGTGGCCCTGGAGACCGACGGCGGGCGCATCACCGCCGTCCGGACCGGAGTCGGCACCCCGCCGCCGGGCGCCGAGGTGCTGCGCGGCCTCACCCTGCCCGGCCTCGCCAACGCGCACAGCCACGCCTTCCACCGGGCCCTGCGCGGCACCGTCCAGGTCGGCAGCGGGACCTTCTGGACCTGGCGCGAGGTCATGTACTCCGTCGCCGACCGGCTGACCCCGGACACCTACCACGCCCTCGCCCGCGCGGTGTACGCCGAGATGGCCCTCGCCGGCATCACGGCCGTCGGCGAGTTCCACTACGTGCACCACGCCCCCGGCGGCACCCCGTACGCTGACCCCAACGCGATGGGCGAGGCCCTGATCGCGGCCGCCGCCGAAGCCGGCATCCGCATCACCCTCCTCGACACCGCCTACCTCTCCTCCGGCTTCGGCCAGCCCCCCAACCGCCATCAGCTCCGCTTCTCCGACGGCGACGCCGAGGCCTGGGCCGAACGCTGTTCAGTTCTCAAGGAACGCGATCACGCGCGGATCGGGGCGGCCGTCCACTCCGTGCGGGCCGTGCCCGCCGAGCAGCTGGCGACCGTGGCCCGCTGGGCCGAGGAGCGGCGGGCCCCGCTCCATGTGCACCTGTCCGAGCAGACCGCCGAGAACGACGCCTGCCGGGAAGCCCACGGGTGCACCCCGACCCAGCTCCTCGCCCTGCACGGCGTCCTCGGGCCGCGCACCACCGGCGTCCACAACACCCACCTCACCGCCGAGGACATCTCCCTCATCGGCTCCAGCGGCACCGGCACCTGCATGTGCCCGACGACCGAGCGGGACCTCGCCGACGGCATCGGACCCGCCGTCGCCCTCCAGAACGAGGGCTCGCCGCTCTCCCTCGGCTCCGACAGCCACGCCGTCATCGACCTGCTGGAGGAGGCGCGGGCGATGGAGCTGAACGAGCGGCTGCGCAGCCGCACCCGCGGCCACTGGACGGCCGCCGCCCTGCTGCGGGCCGCCACCGCCGACGGCCACGCCGCCCTCGGCTGGACCGACGCAGGCACCCTGGAGCCCGGGGCGCTCGCCGACTTCACGACGATCGCGCTCGACTCGGTCAGGACGGCAGGGCCGCCTCCGCGGCTCGGGGCCGAGACGGCCGTATTCGCCGCGTCGGCAGCGGACGTGTCGCATACGGTCGTGGCAGGCCGGCACGTCGTGCGGGACGGGGTCCACTCCCTCGTACCGGATGTGCCGAAATCCCTCGCGGACGCCGTCGCAGCCCTGCGCGGATGAACCGGGGCCGCGCGCCCGCGCGGCCCGCATCCGCCCCCGCGGCCGGCTCCGCCCCCGCCCCCGACCCCACCGCCGACCAGGCCACCAAGGACGCCATGAGCAACGCGACGACCGTCAGCCCCGCCCACTCCGCGAGCACCGCAAGCACGCTCATCACCAACATCGCCGCCCTGGTCACCAACGACCCCTCCCTCGGATGGGGGTCCCCCCGCTCGAGCAAATTCGAGAGTGGGGGAAATTCCCCCCTCGGACTGGTCCGGGACGCGGCCGTCGTCATCGACGGCGACCGCATCGCGTGGACCGGTGAATCAAGCAAAGCACCCGCCACTGACAATCGGGTCGACGCGGGCGGCCGGGCGGTCCTCCCCGGCTTCGTCGACTCCCACTCCCACCTGGTCTTCGCGGGCGACCGCACCGAGGAGTTCAACGCCCGGATGTCCGGGCGGCCGTACAGCGCGGGCGGCATCCGCACCACCGTCGCCGCCACCCGCGCCGCCACCGACGCGGAACTGGAGGCGAACCTCACCCGTTACCTCACCGAGGCGCTGCGCCAGGGCACGACCACCTTCGAGACCAAGTCGGGCTACGGCCTGACCGTCGCCGACGAGGCCCGCGCCCTGCGGATCGCCGCCGCCCACACCGACGAGGTCACCTACCTCGGCGCCCACATCGTCTCCCCGGACCACGCCGACGACCCGGCCGCCTATGTCGCCCTGGTCACCGGCGAGATGCTGGACGCCTGCGCGCCGTACGCCCGCTGGATCGACGTCTTCTGCGAGAAGGGCGCCTTCGACGGCGACCAGGCCCGCGCGATCCTCACCGCGGGCAAGGCGAAGGGCCTGCACCCGCGCATCCACGCCAACCAGCTGTCGTACGGCCCCGGTGTGCAGCTCGCCGTCGAACTGGACGCCGCCAGCGCCGACCACTGCACCCACCTGACGGACGCCGACGTCGACGCGCTGGCGAGCGGCCGGACGGTCGCCACGCTCCTGCCCGGCGCCGAGTTCTCCACCCGCGCCGAGTGGCCGGACGCCCGCCGGCTGCTCGACGCGGGGGTCACGGTCGCCCTGTCCACCGACTGCAACCCGGGCTCGTCGTTCACCTCGTCCGTCCCGTTCTGCATCGCCCTCGCCGTGCGGGACATGGGCATGACCCCCGACGAGGCGGTCTGGTCGGCCACGGCGGGCGGCGCGGCGGCCCTGCGCCGCACCGACATCGGCCGCCTCACCCCGGGCGCCTGCGCCGACCTGATCCTGCTGGACGCCCCGAGCCACGTCCACCTCGCCTACCGCCCGGGCGTCCCCCTGGTCACCGGCGTCTGGCGGCGCGGCATCCGCGTGGTCTGACCGCCGACGGGCGCGACCGCCACGAGCGTTCGCGCCCGCGAGCAACCGGCGCACCCGTCACGAGCGTTCGCGCCCCCCACGTTCCTGCGCGCCTATGAGGAACATCGGCGCGCCCCTCAGGAGCCGGCGCGCCACCGCTGGTCCGGCCGCCCCGTCTCCGGCAGCAGGGCCAGTCCGCCGCCGGCCGGGGTCACCGCGTGGCCCGGGGCGATCCCCGGCCGGATCACCCCGTGCGCGTCCACGGAGAACCGCAGGTTCCGGCCGTTGCGCCCGTTCACCGAGGAGCACGTCCAGATGCCCACGCCCCGGTCGACGGAACCCCGGCTGTCCAGGCAGTACTCCGGATCGGCGGCCGACTGGAGCACGCCCCGCCAGGCGTCGACCCGCCAGATCTGGGTGGCGGAGGAGGCACACGGGACCGTGATGACGTCCGTGCCGTTCGTCATCACCCCGTCGCGGATGTCCAGGCACAGCCCGGAGGCGGCGTTCACGACCTGGGCGTAGGCGGCGCCCGGTGGCCGGGCCGGGGGAGGCGCGGAGGACGGAGGAGGCGGCGCCGGGGTGCGCGACGGCTGGGGAGGCCGGGCGGAAGTCCGCGTCGGCGAGGGCGATCTGGACGGGGACGGTGACGTGGTCGCCGACACCGTCGCCGTCGTCGTGACGGTCACCGGCGGGGGAGCGGCCGGGACGGACGGCGGGCCCGCCGGGCTCGCCGTGTTGTGGATCCGGTCGCCGTCGGGGGTCAGCAGGAAGGCGAGCAACGGCGCCAGCGCCACCCCGAGGGCGGCGGAGGCCAGGGCGTACCGGCGGCGCGACGGCGGCCAGGCCGGGTCCGCCGGCCGGGGTTCGGGCCGCCGGCCTGCCGTGGCGTACGCGGTCCCCGCCCACGGCAGCAGCCCCTCCGCGAGCGCGGTGGCGGGCGCGTCGCGCAGCGCGCACAGCTCCTCGTAGGCCGTCGCGCAGTGCGGGCACACCGCGCGGTGGGCGTCCAGATCGGCGCTGCGGCGGGCCGTGTACGGCCGTACGGCCTCCTCGAGGAGCCGTTCGAAGCCCCGGCAGCGCGGGTCGTCGGAGGCGGCGAGGCGGGCGCGCAGACAGGCGCGGCCCAGCGCCTGGAGGGCGCCGTCCCGGCCGTGGGCGACCTCCTCGCGGGTCAGGCCGAGGAAGGCGGCGGTGGTCTCGTCGTCCTCCTGTTCGACTACGGCGTACCAGAGGATGCCCTGGGTGTTCGACGGCAGGGAGCGGAACGCGCCGAGCAGCGGCGGCACCGGGACGCCCGGTCCCGCCGTGTTGAGGACGAGCAGCACGCCCGGGTCGAGCCCGGCGGAGCGCTCGTCGGCGGCCCACTCGGCGGCCAGCCGGGCAGTGAGCAGCAGCAGCCGGTGCCGCCACGGCCCGGCGGGGTCGGTGCCCTGGGCCGTCTCGCGGGCGGCCTCGGCGAAGGCCTGCGCGGCGAGTTGACGGGCCGTCGACTCGCCGGCGACGCAGAGCCGGGCGTAGGCCAGCGCGGACTCCCGGTGCCGGGCACGCAGTTCGCGCAGCGCCGGGTACGCGGTGGCGGAGTCGGCGCGCAGCAACCGGGTGAGGTGCGCGTCGGGTGTCCCCGCGCGGTCCCCGGGATCGTGACCGTGACCGTCGTCCGGGTCGCCCCGCCCCATCCCCCGCCTCCTCGCACAGCCGTCCGACCCGCCGGTGTTCTGACCTACCGGCGGGTATGACGGCTCATAGTGGAGGAAGGGGACCCGCGGGGAAAGAGTTTCCGCGGGTAACGGCACCGTCCGGAGCGGACGTCGGTCGGTCTCCGCGCGAAGGGGTCCGGCTCCGCGCGGAGGAGGTCACTCCTCGACCGTCAGCCCCTTGCGCAACCGCCCCAGCGTGCGGGCCAGCAGCCGGGACACGTGCATCTGCGAGATGCCCAGCTCCTCGCCGATCTCCGACTGGGTCATACCGGCGACGAACCGCAGGGAGAGGATCCTGCGGTCCCGGGGCGCGAGTTCGGCGATCAGCGGCTTGAGCGACTCGACGTACTCGATGCCTTCGAGCCCGTGGTCCTCGTAGCCGATACGGTCCGCCAGCGCGCCCTCGCTGTCGTCCTCCTCGGGCTGGGCGTCCAGCGAGGAGGCGGTGTACGCGTTGGACGCGGCCATGCCCTCGACGACCTCTTCGGGCGAGATGCCGAGCCGGTCGGCCAGTTCCGCGACGGTCGGCGCGCGGTCCAGCTGCTGGGCCAGCTCGTCACCGGCCTTGGCCAGGTCGAGCCGGAGCTCCTGCAGCCGGCGCGGGACGCGCACGGACCACGAGGTGTCGCGGAAGAACCGCTTGATCTCGCCGATGATGGTTGGCATGGCGAAGGTCGGGAACTCGACGCCACGACTGAGTTCGAAGCGGTCGATCGCCTTGATCAGGCCGATCGTGCCGACCTGGATGATGTCCTCCATCGGCTCGCTGCGGGAGCGGAACCGGGACGCGGCGAACTTGACCAGGGCGAGGTTGAGTTCGACGAGCGTGTTGCGGACGTAGGCGTATTCGTGGGTGCCTTCCTCCAGCGACTCCAGCCGCTCGAAGAGGGTCTTGGACAGGGCCCGGGCGTCTTCCGGGGCCACTTCGTCGTATGGGGGGATCTCCGGGAGTCCGGTGAGGGCGTCTGCGGCGACGCCGTCGGGGGCGATGGGATCCAGATGTTCCGGAGGGAGTGTCGACGTCGCCTGGGGGGTATGCGATTCGTCGAGCCGGGGTGACATGATGTCCTCCATCGTTCTCGGCATACGGCTGCCGAAGCCAGATACGTGCACTGCGGTGTGCGGCGCCTCCAAAGCCGGCCGTGTCGGTTACGTGTTCCTACTAGCCCTACCCGCTACCCCGAAGAGACCGCAAGTGCGTTCTGTGGTAGTATGTCCGTTTTTGCGCGGATCGTCGGCTGTCGAAGTGCGCAAGGAAGGCGTAGTGTTCGAGGGCGACAGTCAGCAGCCACGACCTCGGGAGAGAGACGGCATGGACCACGGGACGGTCGGCAGCGCACAGTCGGGCCGGCTTCTGGTGGAGGTGCGGGAAGCGGGCTCCAGTGCCGTTGTGACTCCGGCGGGTGAGCTCGATCACCACACCGCCGATCTGTTGCGCGAACCACTCGAGGAGTGCCTCGCCAAGGGCTTCAACCGGCTGGTCGTGGACTGCTCACGGCTGGAGTTCTGCGACTCGACGGGGCTCAACGTCCTGCTCGGCGCCCGGCTGAAGGCGGAGGCCGCGGGCGGCGGAGTGCACCTGGCCGCGATGCAGCCGGTGGTGGCGCGCGTCTTCGAGATCACCGGGGCGGAGGCGGTCTTCACCGTCCACGACTCCCTCGAGGCCGCCCTCCCCGACGGCGACGCCGGCTGAGTGCGCGTCGGCGGGGCCCGCGGTGACGGGGAGGTGCCGAAAGGGTGCGTGTGCCGAAAAGGGGAGTGTCCCTCCGGTCCGGTCGGGCAGGAGACATTCTGGTTCGGCGCCCGTAAAGAACTCTTGAATCGTGAACTGGTGAATCGGTGAGGTGAAGCGCTGATGAGCACCACCCGGCCCTACCCGCCGGGCGACCGCGGCCCGGAGCCCAGCGGCGCTTCCGGGGCGCCGGAGGGGGGCGTGCCCGTCTCGTCACAGGGACGGCAGGTCCGCAGGCTGAGCTTGGCCGGTGAGGCCGGGGTCGTGCCGATGGCCCGGGATTTCGCCCGCCAGGCGCTCTACGCCTGGGGCTGGCTGCCGGCCTCCACCGCGGACCAGCGGGCCGCGGCGGAGGACGTGCTGCTCGTCGTCTCCGAGCTGGTCACCAACGCCTGCCTGCACGCCGAGGGCCCGGACGAGATGTCGATCGCCTGCGACAACAAGGTGATCCGCATCGAGGTCTCCGACCGCGGCACCGGCCAGCCCGCGCCCCGCACCCCCCACCGCGCCGGCCGCCCCGGCGGCCACGGCATGTTCATCGTCCAGCGCCTCTGCCTCGACTGGGGCGTCGTACGCACCCCCGGCGTCGCCGGCAAGCGGGTCTGGGCGGAACTGGGCGCCCCGGCGTAAACGTCGCCGCCGCCGGTACCCGCCGCGCCGCCGCGCCGACACGGGGCCCCGGCTCGGCCTGCCGCCGCGCCGTCCCCGGCCCCGGCGACCACGCACCCCCCTCACTCCCGAGCCCCCCGGCACCCCCTGCCGGGACGGCGCCCCACCGTGCACCCAGACGCCTCCAGCAACGCCGGAGGGCCACCGCATCAGTGATGCGGTGGCCCTCCGGGCTTCAGGAGCGTGCGGTTCGCGTCAGCGGACGTCGCCCATGAGCTGCTTGACGTTCTTGCGGTACATCCAGACCGCGACACCCGCGAGCACCGCGAGGGCGGCCTCCGCGGCGACGACGCCGGTCTTGTTGAGGTCGACGCCGTAGGTGGACAGCAGACCGGTGACGGCGTCGCCCGCGGTGACCGCGAGGAACCAGACGCCCATCATCTGCGAGGCGTACTTGGCCGGGGCCATCTTCGTGGTCACCGACAGACCCACCGGGGAGAGCATCAGCTCACCGGTCGTCTGGCAGAAGTAGATCAGCACGATCCACCACGGCGAGACCTTGCCGCCGTCCGCCGCCACCAGCGGCAGCAGGAAGACGAAGAAGGAGATGCCGACCAGGACCAGACCGCCCGCGAACTTGACGATCGTGCTCGGCTCCTTGCCGCTGCGGGCGAGCGCCAGCCAGATCGTGGCGAACACCGGGGCGAGCGCCATCACCAGGACGGGGTTGACCGACTGGAACCAGGAGACCGGGAACTCCCAGCCGAAGACGTGGTTGTCGACGTGCTTGTCCGCGAAGATCGACAGGGTCGAGCCGCCCTGGTCGTAGATCATCCAGAAGACGGCCGCGGCGACGAAGAACCAGATGTAGCCGGAGACCTTGGACTGCTCGACGCCGGTCAGCTCCTTGTCGCGCTTGATGCGCGCCAGGACCGTGATCGGGACGACCAGGCCGATGACCATCAGCGGGACCATCACCCAGTTCAGGGTGTAGTGGCCGGTGGTGACGACGATCGTGTAGAAGACGGCCGCGATCAGCATCCAGATCATGGCCTTGCGCAGCGTGGCGTTGCGCTCGGCGGTGTCCAGCGGCTTCGGGACGACGGCGGAGCGGTCCGACAGGTGGCGGCTGCCGAGCAGGAACTGGACGAGACCCAGCGCCATGCCGAGGGCGGCCAGCGCGAAGCCGAGGTGCCAGTCGACCTTCTGGCCGACGGTGCCGATGATCAGCGGCGCGGCGAAGGCACCGAGGTTGATGCCCATGTAGAAGACCGTGAAGCCGCCGTCGCGGCGCGGGTCGCCCGGGCCGTCGTAGAGGTGGCCCACCATGGTCGAGATGTTCGACTTCAGCAGGCCGGAGCCGATGGCGACCAGCAGCAGGCCGAAGTAGAAGGTGCCGTCGGTGGGCAGCGCCAGGACCAGGTGGCCGGCCATGATGACCGAGCCCGCGATCGTGACCGTCTTGCGGGGACCCCAGACGCGGTCGCCGAACCAGCCGCCCGGCATCGCCAGCAGGTACACCGTCGAGACGTAGACGGAGTAGATGGCGATCGCCGTGCCGGCGTCCAGGCCGAGCCCGGCGGGGGCGACCAGGTAGAGGGGGAGCAGTGCCCTCATGCCGTAGTAGGAGAAGCGCTCCCACATCTCGGTCATGAAGAGAGTGGCCAGTCCGCGGGGGTGGCCGAAGAAGGTCTTCTCGGAACCGGGGGTGCCCGGTCGGGCCGAGTCCTTCGTCAGGCTGGACGCCATGGTCGTTCCTTGCTGGTCGGGACGCGCGATTGGAGCGTTGCGCGCCCGGTGGGGGAGCCGGCACCGGCACGATCGAACACGTCCGCCCCACGCCCAGGGGTTTTCCGCTCCGGGTCACGGAGCGGCGGACGGCGTCCACCGGGATCCACGCCCCGCGTGCGTCACTGCGCGCGAGGCCCGGCCACAGGTCATTCCTTTCGAGGCCGGCCCAGAATTGGTCTAGACCAGCCCGCACACAAAAGAGACCTTCAGCGTCAAGACGGCCGCCAAAGGTCACGCGTGCTACAGGCGTTCAATCACCATACGTCAGGACACTGCCGGATATGGAAGGACTTGAGACGCGGATCACAGGTGTCACGGGAACCGCACGACCGCATTCGAAGGTCACTTCTAGGATCGCACCTCGCAGATGCAGGTCCGTACCAAGGTAAGAACCGGTGCGGAGAACGGTAAGAAGCAAGGCCGCGATCACACCCCGTCTCTTGTCACGCTGGGACTACCATCAGCTCATGACCCGTGTACTGCTCGCCGAGGACGACGCGTCCATCTCGGAGCCGCTGGCGCGCGCGCTGCGCCGGGAGGGTTACGAGGTCGAGGTGCGTGAGGACGGACCCACCGCGCTGGACGCGGGAATGCAGGGCGGCGTCGACCTGGTCGTGCTGGACCTCGGTCTGCCCGGCATGGACGGCCTGGAGGTGGCCCGCCGGCTGCGTGCCGAAGGCCACACCGTGCCCATCCTGATCCTCACCGCGCGCGCCGACGAGGTGGACACCGTGGTCGGCCTGGACGCGGGCGCCGACGACTACGTCACCAAGCCGTTCCGGCTCGCCGAGCTGCTGGCCCGGGTCCGGGCCCTGCTGCGGCGCGGCTCCGCCGAACCCCAGCAGCCGCCCGCCACCCACGGCGTGCGCATCGACGTCGAGTCGCACCGCGCCTGGATGGGCGACGAGGAGCTCCAGCTCACCGCGAAGGAGTTCGACCTGCTGCGGGTGCTGGTCCGCGACGCCGGCCGGGTCGTCACCCGCGACCAGCTGATGCGCGAGGTCTGGGACACCACCTGGTGGTCGTCCACCAAGACCCTCGACATGCACATCTCCTGGCTGCGCAAGAAGCTCGGCGACGACGCCGCCAACCCCCGGTACATCGCGACGGTCCGCGGCGTGGGCTTCCGCTTCGAGAAGAGCTGAGCCCGCCACCGGGCCTTGGGGAGTAGCAGGACATGCGCCGCCGACTGATCCAGTCCACGCTCGCCGTGGTCCTCGTCGTGATCGCCGTGTTCGGCGTCTCCCTCGTCATCGTCGAGACCCGGACCATCAGCGAAAGCGCCAAGGAGCGGGTGGAGTCGGAGGCGGTCCGGCTGGCCAGCATCGTCGACAGCCGGATCCTCGCCGCCGAGAAGATCAGCGCCGATCTGCTCGGCGACCAGCTCGGCAGCGACCAGTACGCCGTCATCCGCATCCCCGGCCAGGCGCCCATCGAGATCGGGCAGAAGCCGGACGGCGACGTCATCGAGGCCACCCGCACCGGGGACCAGCGCGAGACGGTCACCGTCCAGGAGCCCCGCTCCGCGGTGTTCCGCGAGGTCGGCCGGACCCTGCTGATCATCGGCGCGGTCGCGCTGCTCGCCGTGATCGCCGCGGTGCTGCTGGCGCTGCGTCAGGCCGACCGGCTCGCCTCACCGCTCACCGACCTCGCCGAGACCGCCGAACGCCTCGGCTCCGGCGACCCGCGGCCCAAGCGCAAGCGCTACGGCGTCCCCGAGCTGGACCGGGTCGCCGACGTCCTCGACGCCTCCGCCGAGCGCATCGCGCGGATGCTCACCGCCGAGCGCCGGCTCGCCGCCGACGCCTCCCACCAGCTGCGCACCCCGCTCACCGCGCTGTCGATGCGGCTGGAGGAGATCACCCTCACCGACGACCTGGCCACGGTGAAGGAGGAGGCGACCATCGCGCTCACCCAGGTGGAACGCCTGACGGACGTGGTGGAGCGGCTGCTGACGAACTCGCGCGACCCGCGCACCGGCTCCGCCGTCACCTTCGACCTCGACGAGGTCATCCAGCAGCAGCTCGCCGAGTGGCGCCCGGCCTACCGCCAGGCGGGGCGCGCCATCGTCAGCTCCGGCAAGCGCCATCTGAAGGCGGTGGGCACCCCGGGCGCGGTCGCCCAGGTGCTCGCGGCGCTGATCGAGAACTCCCTGATGCACGGCGGCGGCACGGTCGCCCTGCGCACCCGCGTCACCGGCAACCAGGCCGTCATCGAGGTCACCGACGAGGGCCCCGGCGTCCCGGCCGACCTGGGCGCCCGGATCTTCGAGCGGGCCATCAGCGGCCGCAACTCCACCGGTATCGGCCTGGCCGTCGCCCGCGACCTGGCCGAGGCCGACGGGGGCAGGCTGGAGATGCTCCAGGCGTCACCGCCGGTCTTCGGCCTGTTCCTGTCGCGTACGGCGGTGCGCAAGCCGGAGGACGAGGGCGAGCGGACGGTCCGCTAGCCGGCCGGTGGCCGTCGGCGCTCCCGGTCCGCGCCGTAGAGCTAGACCTTGGCCCGCTGCCGGGTGCGCTCGCGGTCGCGGGGCCGCTCGGTCTCCAGGAACGACTCGGGGTCGGCGGAGGCCGGCCGCACCGGCAGTGCCCGGAACACCCAGCTGCGGTAGGACCAGAACCGGAACAGGGTCGCGATGCCGATGCCGAGGAACTTGAAGATGTTGCTCTGCAGCGGGCTGTCCCAGCCGAAGCCGTACGTCGCGGTGTAGAGAACCCCGTTCTCGATGACCAGGCCCACCGCGCTGAACAGCAGGAACAGCGTCATCTCACGGGTTCGGCCGCTCTTGTCGCGGTCCCGGTAGGTGAAGTAGCGGAAGCCCACGTAGTTGAAGGCGATCGCCACGACGGTCGCGATCACACTGGCCCGCACCACCGGCAGCTCGGTGACGTGCCGTACCAGGTTGAACACGGCGAGGTTGACGAGCAGACCCGCACCGCCCACGGCTCCGAACTTGGCGGCCTCGCGCGCGAGGCGGCTCAGCCGCTGCCGCAGCGCGGTGGGGGGCGTCGCAGGGAGCCCCGAGGAATCACGTCCCATGGTCGTGAAGGCCCCCGTCCGTCGGATTCGTCAACCCCGTCATGCTAACCACCCCCCTTCCGTGATCGCCTGTGGACGAGCGGGCGGGCCGCGGAAAGACCGCCGACCGGCCAGGGCGACGGCGGAATCCGGCCGCCTTGGCGCGCCGGATACCCTGGGGGCGTGACGTTCCCGGTAGTCGGTATGGTCGGCGGGGGCCAGCTCGCTCGTATGACACACGAGGCGGGCATCCCGCTGGGCATCAAGTTCAAGCTCCTCAGTGACACCCCTCAGGATTCCGCGGCGCAGGTCGTGAGCGATGTCGTCATCGGCGACTACCGCGATCTCGACACGCTGCGCGAGTTCGCGCGCGGGTGCGATGTGATCACCTTCGACCACGAGCATGTGCCCACCGAGCACCTGCGGGCCCTGGAGGCGGACGGCATCCCCGTGCGCCCGGGTCCCGACGCGCTGGTGCACGCCCAGGACAAGGGCGTGATGCGGGCGAAGCTCGTCGAGATCGGCGTGCCGTGTCCGCGCCACCGGATCGTGAGCGATCCGGACGACGTGGCGGCCTTCGCGGCGGAGGGTGGGGGCACCTCCCGCTCGAGCGAAGCCGAGAGTGGGGGAGGGTTCCCCGTGGTCCTCAAGACCGTCCGCGGCGGCTACGACGGCAAGGGCGTGTGGGTGGTGGACTCCGTCGAGGAGGCCGCCGACCCGTTCCGCGCCGGAGTGCCGGTGCTCGCCGAAGAGAAGGTCGACTTCGTGCGCGAGCTGGCCGCCAACGTGGTCCGCTCCCCGCACGGGCAGGCCGTGGCCTACCCCGTGGTCGAGTCCCGCCAGGTCAACGGCGTGTGCGACACGGTCATCGCCCCCGCCCCGGACCTCGACGAGTCGCTGTCCCTCCAGGCGTCGGAGATGGCCCTGACGATCGCCAAGGAACTCGGTGTCGTCGGCCACCTCGCCGTCGAGCTGTTCCAGACGCGCGACGGCCGCATCCTCGTCAACGAGCTGGCGATGCGCCCGCACAACTCCGGCCACTGGTCGATGGACGGCGCCATCACCTCACAGTTCGCCAACCACATCCGCGCGGTCCTGGACCTGCCGCTCGGCGACCCGCGCCCGCGCGCCAAGTGGACCGTGATGGTCAACGTCCTCGGCGGCGACTTCCCGGACATGTACCCGGCGTATCTGCACTGCATGGCCCGCGACCCCCAGCTCAAGATCCACATGTACGGCAAGGACGTGAAGCCCGGCCGCAAGGTCGGTCACGTCAACACCTACGGCGACGACCTGGACGACGTGCTGGAGCGCGCCCGTCACGCTGCCGGCTACCTGAGAGGCACGATCACCGAATGAGCACCGCCGCGGGCCCCGTCGTGGGCATCGTCATGGGGTCGGACAGCGACTGGCCCGTCATGGAGGCCGCCGCCAAGGCCCTCGACGACTTCGAGATCCCCTACGAGGTCGACGTGGTCTCCGCGCACCGCATGCCGCGCGAGATGATCACGTACGGCGAGCAGGCCGCGGACCGCGGGATCAAGGTGATCATCGCCGGTGCGGGCGGCGCCGCCCACCTGCCCGGCATGCTCGCCTCCGTCACCCCGCTGCCGGTCATCGGCGTGCCGGTCCCGCTGAAGTACCTCGACGGCATGGACTCCCTGCTGTCGATCGTGCAGATGCCGGCCGGTGTCCCGGTGGCGACGGTCTCCGTCGCCGGTGCCCGCAACGCCGGTCTGCTCGCGGCCCGTATCCTCGCCGCACACGACGAGGACCTGCTGGCGCGGATGAGCGAGTTCCAGCAGGACCTCAACGACCAGGCCACGGAGAAGGGCAAGCGGCTGCGCGCCAAGGTCGACGGCTCCGGCAACGGCTTCGGCTTCGGCAAGTGACAGCCCGCTGAGGCGTACCGACGCCACTCACGCCCACTGACGAAGGGACGGCGATGACCTCGCTGGAGGAGGCCCGGGAACTGCTGCGCGCGTTCCCGGTGGTCGACGGGCACAACGACCTGCCCTGGGCACTGCGCGAGCAGGTCCGCTACGACCTCGGCGCCCGGGACATCGCCGTCCCCCAGGGCGGCCATCTGCACACCGACATCCCGCGCCTGCGGGCCGGCGGGGTGGGCGCCCAGTACTGGTCGGTGTTCGTCCGCGCCGACCTGCCCGACCCGGTCACCGCGACGCTGGAGCAGATCGACTGCGTGCGCCGGCTGATCGACCGTCACCCGGACGCGCTGCGCCCGGCGACGACCGCGGCGGATGTGGAGGAAGCGCGCGCGGAGGGCCGTATCGCCTCCCTGATGGGCGCGGAGGGCGGGCACTCCATCGCCAACTCCCTGGGCACCCTGCGCGGTCTGTACGCGCTCGGCGTGCGCTACATGACGCTCACCCACAACGACAACGTGGACTGGGCGGACTCCGCGACGGACGAGCCGGGCGTCGGCGGGCTGTCGGCCTTCGGCCGCGAGGTGGTCCGGGAGATGAACCGCCTCGGCATGCTGGTCGACCTCTCGCACGTGGCCGCCACCACCATGCGGGACGCGCTGGACACCAGTACCGCGCCGGTGATCTTCTCCCACTCCTCCGCCCGCGCGGTCTGCGACCACCCCCGCAACATCCCGGACGACGTGCTGGAACGCCTCCCCGCCAACGGCGGTGTCGCGATGGTGACGTTCGTGCCGAAGTTCGTGCTCCAGGCCGCCGTCGACTGGACGGCCGCCGCCGACGAGAACATGCGCGCCCACGGCTTCCACCACCTCGACACCACCCCCGAGGCGATGAAGGTGCACCGCGCCTTCGAGGAGCGCCACCCGCGCCCGGTCGCGACCGTCGCCACGGTCGCCGACCACCTCGACCACATGCGCGAGGTCGCCGGCATCGACCACCTCGGCATCGGCGGCGACTACGACGGCACCGCCTTTACTCCCGACGGCCTGGACGACGTCTCCGGCTACCCCAACCTCATCGCCGAACTCCTCGACCGCGGCTGGTCCAAGACCGACCTGGCCAAGCTGACCTGGCAGAACGCGGTACGTGTCCTGGGCGCGGCCGAGGACGTGGCACGCGACCTCCAGGCCACCCGGGCCCCCTCCAACGCCAGCATCGAGGAACTGGACGGCTGAGGCACGTCGGGACCTGTTTCCCCTCATCAAGCGCGTCAACGAGGACCACACGCCGGTCCGCATCAGCTCCAAGGGTGGCGACGCGGTCCTCATGTCCGCAGACGACTTCGAGGCCTGGCAGGAAACCGTCTACCTGCTGCGCTCGCCCGCGAACGCCCGGCGCCTCATGGAGGCCGTGGCCCGGGACCGGGCCGGTGAGGGCACCGTCGCCAAGACCCTGGAGGAGCTGCAAGCGCTGGCGGGGGACGAGTGAGGAGCGTCCACCTCGATCCGGACGCCTGGGAGGACTTCCTCTTCTGGCTTGCCGCGGACCGCAGGATGGCCCGCCGGGTCACCCGCCTGATCGGTGAGGTCCAGCGCGACCCGTTCGGCGGCATCGGGAAACCGGAACCGCTCAAGGGCGACCTGTCCGGCTACTGGTCCCGCCGGATCGATGACGAGCACCGGCTGGTGTACCGGGCCGACGACAAGGAAGTGAAGATCCTCAAAGCGCGTTACCACTACCACGACTGAGGGCGTGGCCCCGTCGAGGTGATCGGAGCGGAGCAGCCGCGCCGACCTGGGGTTCTCGGCCGGGGGTACCCCCGAACGCCCCGTCCACCGGGTACGGCTCGGGGTGGCGTGCGACGGTGACGGTAAGCGACCGCCGCGCACGTCAGGAGCCGCCATGGCCGAACTCCAGGACGACCTGCACACCCCTTCCGAGGTCGGCGAGCTCGGCGACCTGCCGCTGGGCGGGCCGTTCCCGCCCGAGCCGTACGTCCCCGGCGAGGGGGACGACCCCGACGCCGCCCCGCTGGAGCGGGCGCACGCCCTGCTCGCCGCGCACCCCGTCGCCGACGGCTACAGCGGGCTGCCGTGGGCCCTGCGCCATCTGCCCTGGTACGACCTGGAGACCGGCGAAACCGCCGTCGACACCGACGTACCGCGGCTGCGGCAGGGACATGTCGGGGCGCTGTTCTGCTCCCTGCACCTGCCCGAGGGGCTGGCCGCCGACCGCGCGGTGGCCGCGACGCTGGAACAGCTGGACCTGGTCCGCAAGGTGATCGCCGGGCACCCCGAGAGCCTGCGCCTGGCCCTCACCGCCGGGCAGGTCATCGACGCCCGCAACTGCGGCCGGGCCGCCGTCATCCTCGGCCCCGCCCACGCCGCCGCCCTCGACGACTCCGTCGGCCTGCTGCGGGTGCTGCACGCGCTCGGACTGCGGGTGCTCACCCTCTCCGGGACCTCGTGGGCGAGCAAGGCGGGGCTGACCCGGTTCGGTGAGGAGGTGGTGCGCGAGATGAACCGGCTCGGCGTGCTCGCCGACCTCTCCGGTGCCTCCGAGGAGACCTTCCGCCGGATCCTCGCGTGCTCCCGGGCGCCCGTGCTGGCCACCCGCTCCGCCGCCCGCAGCCTGCGCCCCCACCCCGCCAACCTGCCCGACGAGCTGCTGGCCGAGCTGGGCGCCGCCCAGGGCCTGTGCATGGTGCCGCTGACCGCCGAGCAGACCGGCCCGTCGGTGCGGGACGTCGCCGACCACCTCGACCACGTCCGCGACCTGGCCGGCCCCGCGTCCGTCGGCCTCTCCGGCACCTACGACGCCGGCTGCGCCCACCCGCAGGAGCTGGGCGACGCCTCCTGCTATCCGCATCTGATCGCCGAGCTGCTGCGGCGCGGCTGGAGCGAACCCGACCTGGCGCTGCTGACCTGGGGGAACGTCCAGCGGGTGCTGCGCGTCGCGGACTTCACGGCGCGGGCGGCGCAGCAGCGCCGGGCCCCGTCGGCGGTGAAGATCGCCGAACTCGACGGATAGGTACGGGCAGGTGACGTCAGGACTGCTCAGGTCACCTCAGGAACGCTCGATCCGGCACAGGCAGAACGGATGCCCCGCCGGATCGGCGTAGACCCGGAAGTCCTTCGTCTTGTCGTCCTCCGCGTCCAGGACCCGGCCGCCGAGGGCCAGCACCCGCTTCTCGGCCTCGTCGACCTCCTCCCAGGTGGACCCGGCGTCCAGGTCGAGATGGAACTGCTGCGCGTTCCGGTCGGAGCGCGGCCACTCCGGCGGGCGCAGGTCCGGCGCCGACTGGAAGCACAGCCGGGGCCCGCCGGGGACCTGGAGCACCACCCAGTCGGGGTCGGCGTCCTCGGGCTCGCCGCCGATGATCCCGGCGTAGAAGCGGGCGAGGGCGCGCGGGTCGGGGCAGTCGAGGACGACGGAACGCAGACGGGCGGCGGGCGGCATGGGCACCTCCATGGGTGTGGTCCGGGCTCAGCAGGCGCAGAGGCAGAACGGGTGCCCCGCGGGGTCGGCGTACACACGCCAGGTGCGGGAGCGGTCCTCGGCGTCCAGCACGGTGGCGCCGAGCGCGAGCACCTCCTGCTCCGCCGCGTCCAGGTCCTCGACGTCCAGGTCGAGGTGGAACTGCTGCGAGGCGTCCGGGGACGGCCACTTCGGCGGGACGAAGCCCGGTGCGGCCTGGAAGGCCAGGTCCTGCCCGTCGGGCACCTTCAGGGAGACCCAGCTCCCGTCCTCCTCCGGCTTCACGGTGCCGCCCAGCACCGCGGCGTAGAAATCGGCCAGCCGGCGCGGGTCGGGACAGTCCAGGACGACGACGCCCAGTTTCGCGAGTGCCATGACTTCCTCCTCGTCGAGGCGTTACCGGTAGAGACGGGTAACCGGTAACCGTTACCGCATGCTCCCCCATAACGGGTAACGTCGCAAGCATGAGCGACAGACTTCCCGCGCCCGGCGGACTCGCCCTGGTCGAGGCCCTGGTCAACACCGTCGACCTGGAGTCGGGGCGGGACGATCTCGACACGCCCGAGGGCCGGGCGCGGTTCGGGATCGCGGAGGGGGACCTGGACGCCGCGCGGGAACTGCGGGAGTCGCTGCGCGCGACCTGTCTGGCGCACGCCGGTCACCCGCCGCACCGCCCGGTCACCCCGCTCGGGGACCTGCTGGCGCGGGCGCCGCTGTACGTCGCCGTCGACCCGCGCGACGGCTCGGCCCGCTTGGCCCCCGCCGACGACGGGCCACTGCTGTCCCGGGTCGCGGCGGCCGTGGCCCAGGCCCTCACCGAGGGCACCTGGGAGCGGCTGAAGGCCTGCGAACTGCCCTCCTGCCACTGGGCGTACTACGACCGCAGCCCGGCCGGCCGCGGCCGCTGGTGCTCCATGCAGGTCTGCGGCGCCCGCGCGAAGATGCGCCGCTACCGGGCGAAGGGGGCGTGAGGGGCGGGAAGCGCGCGCGGCGCGGCGAACCGAGTCCGGGGCGCTGTGCGTGGGCGCCGGGGCGCGCGGGGCACACGTGCCGCCGCCCAGGGCTGCCATGCGGCGAGGCGTGGTCGCCGGTTACCCGGCGGAGGGCCCGCCGCAGGCGGCGAGCAGGCGTCTCACGCCCAGCGGTGCCTCGCCCGACGAAGTGCGCGGGACGCGCGCGGCGCGCTGAAGCACGTGCGGCGCGTGGCGGGGCGCGGGGTGGCGCGCGGTGAAGCGCGTGCGGTGCGCGGTGGAGTACGTGTGAGACGCCGCGAAGGATACGTGGCGTCGGCCGAGTTGGTGCAGAATGCGACAAGACGCCGGTTCGGCCGACTGAGCCTCGGCCGAACCGGCGTCGCCGTGCGTGCCGGTGCACCCCGGGCGGCGAGGCGCGGCCCACGCGCACGCCGCGGCTTACGCGGTGGGGCGGCCCATCGCCCGGTACGTCCAGCCCGCGCGGCGCCACAGCTCCGGGTCGAGCGCGTTGCGGCCGTCGAGGATGACGCGGGCCGCCGCCACCTCGCCGAGCGCCTCGGGGTCCAGCTCGCGGAACTCCCGCCACTCCGTCAGATGCAGCACGACGTCCGCGCCGCGCACCGCCTCCGGCGCGGAGTCGGCGTAGCCGAGGGTGGGGAAGATCCGGCGGGCGTTGTCCATGCCCTTCGGGTCGTAGACGGTGACCTGGCCGCCCTGGAGGTGGATCTGCCCGGCCACGTTCAGCGCCGGCGAGTCGCGGACGTCGTCCGAGTCCGGCTTGAAGGTCGCGCCGAGCACCGCGACGCGCTTGCCGAGGAACGGCCCGCCGCCCAGCGCCTGCCGGGCCAGCTCCACCATCTGGCCGCGCTGGCGCATGTTGATGGAGTCGATCTCGCGCAGGAAGGTCAGCGCCTGGTCGGCGCCCAGCTCACCGGCGCGGGCCATGAACGCCCGGATGTCCTTCGGCAGGCAGCCGCCGCCGAAGCCGATGCCCGCGCGCAGGAACTTGCGGCCGATCCGGTCGTCGTAGCCGATCGCCTCGGCCAGCTTGGCGACATCGCCGCCCGCGGCCTCGCAGACCTCGGCCATCGCGTTGATGAAGGAGATCTTGGTGGCGAGGAAGGAGTTCGCGGAGGTCTTCACCAGTTCGGCGGTCGGGAAGTCGGTGACGACGAACGGCGTGCCCTCGGCGAGCGGCGTGGCGTACACCTCGCGCAGCAGCTTCTCCGCGCGGTCGCTGCGCACGCCGACCACGATCCGGTCCGGGTGCAGGGTGTCCTCGACGGCGAAGCCCTCGCGCAGGAACTCCGGGTTCCAGGCCAGCTCGGCGTCGCCGCCGGCCGGGGCGTGCTCGGCGAGGTAGCGGGCGAGCCGGTCCGCGGAGCCGACGGGCACCGTGGACTTGCCGACGACCAGGGCGGGGCCGTTCAGGTGCGGGGCGAGCGAGGCGAACGCGGCGTCGACGTACGACATGTCGCAGGCGTACTCGCCGTGCCGCTGCGGGGTGTTGACGCAGACGAAGTGCACGTCGCCGAAGGCGCCGACCTCGGCCCAGTCGGTGGTGAACCGCAGCCGCCCGGTGGAGCCCTCGATCCCGGCGACGTGCCCCCGCAGCAGCTCGTCCAGGCCCGGCTCGTACATCGGGGTCTCGCCCCGCCGCAGCATCTCGATCTTCTCGGGGACCACGTCGAGCCCCAGCACCTCGAACCCGAGTTCGGCCATGGCCGCGGCGTGCGTGGCGCCGAGATAGCCGGTGCCGATCACGGTGATCTTGAGGGCCATGGATGCTCCTGGGGGTACGACGGTCATGCGGAGCCCGAGCATAGTCGGGCCGCACGCCGGGCAGCTTTCCCCCTGTCGCCAAGCTCACCTACCCCTGCCGTGGCCAGAGCTCTAAAATTTGTGTTACTTAACGGTAATTAGCGTCCTTGGAGCGTGAGAGACCTTGGCCGGATCGGCTGATTTCGACCTGTACCGCCCGTCCGAGGAGCACGACATGCTCCGCGACGCCGTCCGCGCGCTGGCCGAGGCGAAGATCGCGCCGCACGCCGCCGCCGTGGACGAGGAGGCCCGCTTCCCGCAGGAGGCGCTGGACGCCCTGGTCGCCAACGACCTGCACGCCGTGCACGTACCCGAGTCCTACGGCGGCGCGGGCGCCGACGCCCTGGCGACCGTGATCGTGATCGAGGAGGTGGCCCGCGTCTGCGCGTCGTCCTCCCTCATCCCCGCGGTGAACAAGCTCGGCTCGCTCCCCGTCATCCTCTCCGGCTCCGAGGAGCTGAAGAAGAAGTACATGACCCCGCTCGCCAAGGGCGAGGCGATGTTCTCGTACTGCCTCTCCGAGCCCGACGCGGGCTCCGACGCGGCCGGCATGAAGACCCGCGCGGTCCGCGACGGCGACCACTGGGTGCTCAACGGCGTCAAGCGCTGGATCACCAACGCGGGCGTGTCGGAGTTCTACACGGTGATGGCCGTGACGGATCCCTCCAAGCGCTCGAAGGGCATCTCCGCCTTCGTCGTCGAGAAGTCCGACGAGGGCGTCTCCTTCGGCGCCCCCGAGAAGAAGCTCGGCATCAAGGGCTCGCCCACCCGCGAGGTCTACCTGGACAACGTCCGCATCCCCGCCGACCGCATGATCGGCGAGGAGGGCACCGGCTTCGCCACGGCGATGAAGACCCTGGACCACACCCGCATCACCATCGCCGCCCAGGCCCTCGGCATCGCCCAGGGCGCCCTCGACTACGCCAAGGGCTACGTCCAGGAGCGCAAGCAGTTCGGCAAGCCGATCGCCGACTTCCAGGGCATCCAGTTCATGCTCGCAGACATGGCCATGAAGATCTCGGCCGCCCGGGCCCTGACCTACCAGGCCGCCGCCGCCTCCGAGCGCGGCGACGCCGACCTCACCTACCTCGGCGCGGCGGCGAAGTGCTTCGCCTCCGACGTCGCCATGGAGGTCACCACGGACGCCGTCCAGCTCCTCGGCGGCTACGGCTACACCCGTGACTACCCGGTCGAGCGCATGATGCGCGACGCCAAGATCACCCAGATCTACGAGGGCACCAACCAGGTCCAGCGCATCGTGATGGCGCGCAACCTGCCGTAACCCCGGACACGGACACGCGAAACGGCCCCCGGCGACGCGCCGGGGGCCGTTCCCACGCCGTCCTCATGCCGTCCTCAGCCGGCCGAGACGGTCACCTTCTCGTCGTTCTTCAGCTGCTCCATCAGCGGCTTGACCTTGGTCATGTCCCACTGGAGGTTGCCGTTCGCGGCGTTCCCCGCGAGCGGCATGTTCATGGACGTCCCCTCGTTGCCGCTGACGCTCTTCATCGCCCAGAACATGGACGCCAGGTCCCACAGGCCCATGTCCTTGTCGACGATCAGGGAGTCCAGGCCCGCGCCCATCGTCGGGTAGAGCCTGAACGGGTTGAGGATCGTGCCGGGGGTGGCCACCTGGCTGGCGAGGGCGTTGAGGAACTTCTGCTGGTTCTTCGTGCGGTCCAGGTCGGAGCCGGCCAGCGCGTACCGGGTGCGGACGAAGGCGAGCGCCTCCTCGCCGTTCAGGGTCTGCCTGCCCTTCTCGAAGTTCGCGCCGGACTTGGTGTCCTTGATGTCCTGCGGGATGTCCATCTCCACGCCGCCGACCGCGTCGACGATGTTCGCGAAGCCGGCGAAGCCGATCTCCACGTAGTGGTCGATGTGCAGCCCGGTGTTGTACTCCACGGTGCGCACCAGCAGCGTCGGCCCGTCGATGGAGTACGCGGCGTTCAGCTTGTTCGCGCCCTTCGCGGGCAGCATCTTGCCCGACTCCGAGCCCTTGAACTCGGGGATCGTGACGTTGGAGTCACGCGGCAGCGATATCAGCGTCGGGCCGTTGCTGCCGGTGTGCAGGATCATCATCGAGTCCGTGCGCTTGCCCTCGGCGGACCCGGTGTGCAGCTTCTTCTTCTGCTCGTCGGTCATGCCCTCACGGCTGTCCGAACCGACGATCAGGTAGTTGGTGCCCTCGCCCTTCTCCGGCCGGTCGATCACCGTCGACAGATCGACCTCGCGGTTGAGCTTGGAGTCGGCCCAGAAGTACGTGCCGACGGTCGTCACGACCAGCACCGTGGCCAGCGTGATCGAGGTCACCTTGATCCGGCGGCGCCAGTTCGGCGCGGGCCGCGCCTGCCGGGGCCCGCCCCCGCCGGGACCACGGCCGCCGGGGCTGCCGTAGACCTGCCCGGTGTTGTAGCCGCTGTCGTACCCGCCGGGATCGCCCTCACCGCCGTCGACGTACGACGGCTGCCGGGGCACCCCCTGGCCGTACGGCGGTGCCCCCGGGCCCGAGGCGGGCGGTACCGCCGGGCCGCCGCGCCGCACCTGGCGCATCACGCGGGCACCTTCCGGCTGCGCGCCGGCGCTCCCGCGTCCGTAGCGCGGGCCGCGGTTGTCGTCGGACCATCCCTCGGGCCAATCGTTCATGGGCCCCAGTGTGCCGGGCGCGGCCGTGTGCTTTACAAGGGTCCGTGGAAAACAGGGGCCTGGCTGTTGCGAACCCGACACAAATTCCCCGGATGCCCGTTCGGCATAAGGTGGAGGCCATGACAGACCAGGCCAGCGCCACGGAGCCGGACATCCCGGGCAAGCCCACCTCCGCGTCCCGGACCACGCTCAGCCACATCATGACCCACAACGACACCAACCTGCTGGGTACGGTGCACGGCGGCGTGATCATGAAGCTGGTGGACGACGCCGCGGGCGCCGTGGCCGGCCGGCACAGCGGCGGGCCCGCCGTGACCGCCTCCATGGACGAGATGGCGTTCCTCGAGCCGGTCCGCGTCGGTGACCTGGTCCACGTCAAGGCCCAGGTCAACTGGACCGGCCGCACCTCCATGGAGGTCGGCGTCCGCGTCCTCGCCGAACGCTGGAACGAGTCCGCCCCGCCCACCCAGGTCGGCTCCGCCTACCTCGTCTTCGCCGCGGTCGACGCCGACGGCAAGCCCCGCCGGGTGCCGCCGGTCATCCCGGAGACCGAGCGCGACAAGCGCCGCTACCAGGAGGCCCAGATCCGCCGCACCCACCGCCTCGCCCGCCGCCGCGCGATCATGGAGCTGCGCGAGAAGCGGGCCGCCGAGGGCTTCGAGGACTGAAGCCCCCGAGGGCACCCGGTCAGGAACAGCCCACCTCGTCGCCCCGCACCACCGCGGGCTGCCCGGGCGGCCGGGGCGACTCGGCACGCACCTTGGCGACACCCTTGTAGTCCGCGCCGACGATCACCCTCAGGGTGCCGCCCTGCCCCTTGACCGCGAGCAGCTCGCTGCCGGGCAGCGCGGCGGCCAGCGACTTCGCGGAGCGGTCCCAGCGCGGGTCGTACGCCACGACCGTGCGCCACACCTCCCGGTGCGCCGCGTTCACCGGCAGCCGGGTGGTGCGGAAGCCGGTCGCCGCGAGGGCCGCGTCGGCGCGCCGGCCGAGACCGGCGATGTCCGTGCCGTTCTCCACCTGCACCCGGATCTGCTGCGGCGCCACGTCGACCACCCGGACCGGCGCGCCCTTCGGGCGGGCGGCGGCCAGCGGACGGTCGTCGCGCAGCGCCTGGAAGAGGCGGTCCGCCTTGACCGGATCCCACTTCAGGGTCGAGCCGATGCCCTTCACGGCGTGTCCCATCCGCCCGATCGGGACGGTGGTGAACTCCGACGACGACGGCGAGAAGTTCCGCATCGCCCGGCCCAGGCCCAGCAGCTCGTCCGTGCCGAACCCCTTGTCCGCGCGGACCGACCCGAGCACCGCCCGCGTCACGTCCCGGAACTTCATCGGGTTCAGCAGCACACCGGAGGACGTCGCGTGGTCGATCAGCGCGGCGAGAAAGCGCTGCTGGCGCTGCATCCGGCCGAGGTCGGAGGCGCCGTCGACATGGCGGGCGCGGACGTACTGGAGCGCCTGAGGGCCCTTGAGGGTGTGCGTGCCGGCCGGCAGGTCGAGGCCGGAGTAGCGGTCCTTCAGCGGGCGGGCCGTGCAGATCCTCACCCCGCCGAGGACGTCCACCGTCTTCATGAAGCTGGTGAAGTCGACCTCCAGATAGTGGTCGATCTTCACCTTGGTCATGTGCTCGACCGTGCGCACGGTCAGCTGCGGCCCGCCCTCCGCGTACGCCGCGTTCAGCTTGATCGGATGGCCGCCGTGCCGCTTGCCGGTGGTGCGGGCGGTGTGCGGCGGCAGCTCGGCGTAGGAGTCGCGCGGCAGGCTCACCACGCTCGCCCGCTTCCGGTCCTCCGAGATGTGCACGATCATCATCGTGTCCGTGCAGCGGCAGGACGTCCCGCCCAGCCGGAGCCGGTGCCGGTCGGCCGCGCCGATCTTGTCGCGGCCGTCCGTGCCGACCATCAGCACGTTCATGCCGTGGCCCGCGCGCGGCCGGTTCTTCATGTCGCGGAAGGCGTCGACGCGGGCGATGTCCCCTTCCAGGCTGGTGATCACCGCGTGGCCGATCCCGGCGGAGGCCAGGACCACCACCGACAGGGTCGTCACCGCCCGCATGGCCCAGCGCGGCCGTTTCCTCCGGACGGGCGGACGCGGCGCGCGGCGCGAGGGCTGCGGGCGACGCTCGGGCCGGCTCGGGGACCGAGGCGGTGCGGGCAAGGGACACCTCCGGACGACGGCCGTACGCGGGAGCCGTGAGCACCGTAGGCCCATACGATCTGCGGCCCGGTGCAGCGTCACCGGCGGGGCGCACCGGTGTCCCCCGTTCGCGGTAACGTGAGGCCCCTATGAACGCGAAGCCCGACGTGCAGCTCCCCGCCGTGTCCGTGATCATGCCCGTCCTCAACGAGGAGCGGCATCTGCGCGGCGCCGTCCACGCGATCCTCGCCCAGGAGTACGCCGGCGAGATGGAGGTCGTGATCGCCCTCGGTCCGTCCACGGACCGCACGGACGAGATCGCCGCCGAGCTGGTGCGCGAGGACCCGCGGGTGCACACCGTGCCGAACCCGACCGGTCGCACCCCCGCCGCGCTCAACGCCGCGATCAAGGCCTCCCGGCACCCGATCGTGGTCCGCGTCGACGGCCACGGCATGCTCTCGCCGAACTACATCGCCACCGCCGTGCGGCTCCTGGAGGAGACCGGCGCGCAGAACGTCGGCGGCATCATGCACGCCGAGGGCGAGAACGACTGGGAGAAGGCGGTCGCCGCCGCCATGACCTCGAAGATCGGCGTCGGCAACGCCGCCTTCCACACCGGCGGCCAGGCCGGCCCCGCTGAGACCGTCTACCTCGGTGTCTTCCGCCGTGAGGCGCTGGAGCAGCAGGGCGGCTACAACGAGGAGTTCATCCGCGCCCAGGACTGGGAGCTGAACTTCCGCATCCGCGAGGCGGGCGGCCTGATCTGGTTCTCGCCCGAGCTGAAGGTGTCGTACCGGCCCCGGCCGAGCGTGAAGGCCCTCGCCAAGCAGTACAAGGACTACGGCCGCTGGCGGCACGTTGTCGCCCGCTACCACTCCGGCTCGATCAACCTGCGCTACCTCGCCCCGCCCGCCGCGGTCTGCGCGATCGCCGCGGGCCTCGTGGTGGGCGCGGCGGTCACCCCGTGGGGCTTCGTGATCCCCGGCGGCTACCTCGCGGCGATCGTCGCCGGGTCGGTCCCCGCGGGCAAGGGGCTGCCGCTGAAGGCCCGGCTCCAGATCCCGGTCGCCCTCGCCACCATGCACATGTCGTGGGGCTTCGGCTTCCTGACCAGCCCGAAGTCGCTGGCCAGGAAGGTCATCGCGGCGCGGCGGCCGGCGGTGCGGGCCACCGACAGCACGGTCGGCTGAGCGAGCCCGCCCCGGAGGGTTTTTCCGGTGACCCGGGCTACTCCCAGGTGTAGTTCGGGTTCACTTCCATGCACGCGGAGTCGTCCGAGGCGTTGAGGGCGTTCGCCGAGTCCGGCGTCTTGTCCTGCTTCTTCGGCGCCTCGTACGCCGTCCCCTCGCGCCAGTCCGCGCCGACGATCAGGGTGACGCCGGAGACGTCCGTGGACTTCTTCACCGCGCTCAGCGGGATGCCGAGGGCCTTGGCGACCCGCTGGGCGTCGCCCTCCAGGTCGGTGCTCGGGAAGCGGATCACCGTCGTCTTCTCGACGGGCAGCACCGAGGAGTCGGCCACGGCCTGCGTGAAGCCCTCGCCGGCCAGGATCCCGGCCACCGCACTGGCCCGGCCGGGAGCCGCCCCCAGGGTGTCCGTGCGGGTGCCGTTGCGGACCTGCACGGCGATCTCGCCGTCGGGCGCCGCCGGATCCGACGACTCCGTCTCCTTCTTCGGCTTCTTCTTCTTGTCCTTGCCGTCGAGTGCGATGTCCTCGCGAATCATGCGGAACAGCGTCTCGGCGTCCTCGGTGGGCTCCACCCGGTAGCCGACCAGCCGGTTCGGCATGGTCGTCATGGTGATGCGGTCGGTGGGGACCTTCTTCAGCTCGTTGGCCAGGCTGTACATCTTCTTGATGTCGCCCAGGCCCTCGTCGACCGTGATCGCGTCCGTCGCGGCCTCGGCGAGCTTGCGCAGCTTGTTCGGGTTGCTGAGGGTGGCGTTGGCGCGCAGCTCGCGGACCATCGAGTTCATGTACATGTGCTGGGCCCGGGCGCGGTAGAGGTCGGTGTTGTCACCGAAGCCGTACCGGGTGCGCAGCCACTGCAGGGCCTGCTCGCCCTTGACCTTGGTGGTGCCCTCCTCCAGCTTCAGCCCGGAGCCGCGGCCCTGGCTGTCGCGCGAGTGGATGTTGGCGTCCACACAGACCGGGACGCCGCCGATGGCGTCCGCCATCGACACCACGCCCGCGAAGTCGATCATCATGAAGTGGTCGATGTGGATGCCGGTCAGCTCGGTCCAGGTCGCCACCGTGCAGCCCGGGCCGCCCCGGCCCAGGCTCTCGTTGGTGGGCCGCGGAACGGCGCTCGCGGGATAGACCTTCCCGTCCGGGGTGGTGCACTTGGGGAGGTGCACCAGGGTGTCGCGCGGCATGCTGACCACCGACATGTTGGTGCGGTCCGCCGACAGGTGCAGCAGCATCTGGACGTCCGCGAGCGGGGTCCCGCCGAAGGTGTCCCTGGCGCCGCCGAGCTTCTGGTTCTCCTTGCTGTCCCGGGCGTCCGAGCCGATGAGGAGGATGTTCAGCGGGGTCTGGCCCGCCGCGTTGGGCGTCGGCGCGGCGACCTTGCTGTCGCCGAGGTTGAGCTTGTCCTTCTTGATGTTGCCGTTCAGGTGCTGGTAGTAGAGGTAGCCCGCTCCCGCGGTGCCGACTATGAGCACCGCCAGCACCGTCGCCGACCAGCGCAGCACCCGGCGTCTGCGCCGCGGTCCGGTGCCGCGGCGGCCCCCGCGCCGCCGGCCACCGCCACCGCCGCCTCCGCCGTGCCTGCCGCGGTCTTGCGCCGGTTCCGCGCCGCCGGCCGGTTCCCCGTCCTGCGAGGCCTCGTCCCGCGCCGTGAGGGACATCGTGTCCTCCACCGCGGGCACGTCCTCCCGCACACTGCTCTGCGCCACTTCGCCTGCCCTCCCCACCCTGCGCCTGACACGGGTCCGCCCCGCGTCAAGTCAGACGCACGAGGGACCCGTGGGGTTACCCCCCAATTTCACCGCCCGCCGGGCCAGGGCCTGTCGTTCGGATCATCCCGGCGTCGCGGGCCCTGGCACGCGCATCTGCCGCGTTGTCGTCACTCGCCGAATCCCCCACGCTCGGCTGCGCTCGCGCGGGGGCACCCCCGGGCCCGGCCTTCAACCGGGCTGATCCGAACGACACCCCCTAGCTGGCGCACTGGACCTTGTCCGCGGTGGACTTGTCCACGTCCGGGGCCTTCCTCGGAGCGGTGAGCGACACTCCCGCGCCCTTGAAGTCCTTGCCCAGCGTCAGCGTCATCGTGGGCAGGCCCTGGGAGTTGGTCACGCTCTCGCCCGGCTTCATCGCCGAACCGGACAGGCCCATGATGTCGGCCAGCCGGCGGGCCTGGTCGGCCTGCTCGGGCGCGTACTCGAGCGTGGTCTTGCTCAGCACGGTGTCCGCGTTGCCCGCGTTCTCGGACTTGGTGACGCCCTCGTCGTTCTGCAGCCACAGCAGCGTCTCGGACGCGCTGCCGGACGGGGCGCCGCCGTTGAGGACCCGCACCCGGACCTCGGACGCGTCGGCCTTGGGGCCCTTGAGCCGGGCGGCGACCTCCGCCTTCTCCTTGGCCTTCTTCTCCTTGACGGCGGTGAAGGAGACGTCGTTCGCGATCGCGTCGAACACCTCCTGCGCCTGCGTGGGGTGCGGTACGACGGTGGCCTTGACGGTCTCGGCCGGGTTGTCGACCACCGGGACCGTGGTGAACGTCAGGTTCTTGACGTTGAGCTTGCCCAGCTCCAGGCCGAGGTCCTTCAGCTTGCCGATGCTGTCCAGATCATCGTCGACGGTGAGCGCCTTGGTGCCAGCCTCCGCCAGCTTGATCATCTTGGACGGGTTGGTGAGCGTGTCGTTGGACTTCAGCTTGCGCATCAGCGCGCTCAGGAACTGCTGCTGGAGGTTGATCCGGCTCAGGTCGCCGCCGTTGCCCACGGAGTGCCGGGTGCGCACGAAGGCCAGCGCCTGCTCGCCCTCGATGACGTGCTTGCCCTTGGTCAGGTTGAGCTTGGAGTCCTCGTCGTTGATGTCCTTGGCCAGGCACACCTCGACGCCGCCGACCGCCGTGGTCAGCGTCTTGACCGCGTTGAAGTCGGCGACCATGAAGTTGTCCGGCTTGATCCCGGTCAGCTCGGTCACCGTGCGCATGGTGCAGCTCGGCGTACGGCCGCTCTGGCCCAGGCTGGTGTTGAAGCGGACGCCCTGCTCGCCGGGGATGACCTTCTGGCTGCCGTCCTCCTGCGTGGTCGGGCAGTCCGGGATGTCCACGATCAGGTCGCGCGGGATGCTCAGCGCGGTCGCGTTCGAGCGGTCCTTGGAGACGTGCAGCAGGATCGTGGTGTCGGCGTGTCCGGGGCTGCCGTGGTCGCCGTAGGACTCGTTGCCCGCGCCGGTGCGCTTGTCCGTGCCGATCAGCAGGATGTTGATGGCCTGGTCCTTCTGGAAGCCACCGGTGCTCGCGCCGTCGTCCGGGATGGACTCGATGTTGCCGTTGAGGTGCTCCAGGTACAGGTAACCGGCACCCGCGCCGGCGACCAGCAGGAACGCCATGGTGCCGCCGGTCCACAGCAGGATCTTCCCGGCGCGCTTCTTCTTCGCCGGGCGCCTGCCGCGCCGGCCCGCGTCCGGCTCGGGCGCGGCGCCGCGTCCTCTGCGCGGCCCGGAGACCTCGCGGCTGCCCCGGCCCTCGCGGCTGCCCCGGCCCTCGCGGCCGTCGCGGCCCCCCCGCGCGTCCCGGCCGTCCCGGCCGCCGTCACGGCCCGCGCGGGCGTCCCGCTCGCCGCCCGGGGCGGGGCGGGGTTCGCGGCGCTCACGGCCCGGGGCGGCGGTGCGGCCCCGGGATGCGCCCCTGCGCGGGCCCGGGACCGCCGACTGCGGTGCGGAAGGGGTCAGTCGCAGTTCGTATTCGCCGGTGTTCGGATTGAGTACCCACTGGTCTGCGGGGTCGATGTGCTCCGCCCGCCCACGGCCTTGCGCGTCCACGGTTGCCTGAATCCTCCGTCGGGGCCACGCGGCGCCTTCCCCCTCCGAGGCGCTCGGGTCTCGTACATACAGTGCGCGACCCCTGGACGGACTGGTGGCCGTGGAGCCGGGTGCACCGGATCGCTCACACTATCCGCCCAGTTCAGCGTCAAGCGACGGCGGTGACAAATTCCACGTCCCTACAACTGGGCAATCCGGCGCATTTCCTTGAAGTGAGGTTCGCCGTCTTGGTGCCGGCTTGGTGCACGCTTTACCGGCAGTCGTCGTCGGCCGCCGTGTTCCCTCGGAAGGTCGGCGCCGGGGAGACGCGGGCCGCGGGCTCCTGGGAGCCGTTGCCGCGCCCGGAATCCGGCGTCACCTCCACGGGGCGGTCCGTGCGCAGCCGCTCGAACAGGCGCTCCGCCTCCGGCTCCACGAGCTGGTCCCGGTTGGCGTTGTAGACGTACGACTCTCTCGGAACCGTCAGGAACTGCACACGTTCCGTGGGAATGTCGCGCAGCCCGCGGACGAGTTCGTACAAATTGCGCAGACTGGCCAGCCCCGGGTCGGTGGTGAGGGCGGAGGTCGCCGCGTCGAGCACGGGGTAGAGCTTCGCCGGGTTCAGCAGGACGTCATTGCTGCGCACCTTGTTGACCAGGGCGGCGAGGAAGCGCTGCTGGCGGTCCATGCGGTCGGTGTCGCTGCCGTCGCCGAGGGATTTGCGGGCGCGGACGTAGCCGAGGGCCTGTTCGCCGTTGAGGATCACCGTCCCGGCGGGGAGGCGGAGTTTGGCGGCTTTGTCGTGAATGGCCTTCTTGAGGCAGATCTGTACGCCGTCGACAGCGTCGACCATCCTCTTGAACCCGGTGAAGTCGACGACGACGTGATGGTCGATGCGAATCCCGGTCAGCTGCTCCAGGGTCCGGATGGCGCAGGCCGAACCGCCGGTCTCGAACGCGTAGTTGACCATCGCGAACATCGGCTCCGCGCGGGTGCCGTCCCGGCGCAGACAGGCGGGGACGTCGACCATCAGATCGCGGGGTATGGAGACGGCGGTGGCACTGCGGCGGCCCGCGGCCAGATGCAGCAGGATCATGGTGTCCGAGCGCGCGGTGCCCCGGTCCCGCCCGTAGCGGCCGTTGCCCGCGCCCGCACGCGAGTCCGAACCGATGAGCAGGATGTTCCGCGCGCCTTTGGCCAGCGCGGTGGGCCGCTCCTTCTCGTAGCGGGCGAGTTCGGCCGCCGCCGCCTCGTCGGGCGTGATGTTCCCGTCGAGCTTGGCGTAGAGGGCCGAGGCGGTTCCCACGGCCACCGCCACGACGGCGGTGACGCCCAGGGTCCCGACGCGTATCCAGCGCCTCCTGCGCCGGCGTATCAGCCCGATGCCGGAAGCCGACACCCCGAGGCCCGGCCCGAGGGCCCGCCCGGTGCGCCCGGTCGGCGTGCCTGCGGTGTCGCTCACGACTGTGTCCACCCCTCATGGCGTACGAGCGTGACGTCCTGCACTGCTCCTACGACGATGGCGTGGATGGGGTGCGGGTGGGGGGTGGGGGTGGGCTGAACGGGTGAAGGGCGGGAGGGGGGTGGGGTGGCGTAGGGGTGGGTGCGGCGCGGTGCCGTGCGCCGCGCCGCAGTGCCGATCGCCCTACGCCGCAGTGCCGATCGCCCTACCGGGACACGGCCGTCACCCGCTCGCTCTCGATCCGCTTGGCCAGGGCCTCCTCGCCCAGCCGGTCCAGGTTCCGGCACAGCACCACGGACCCCCCGGACGCCAGCGGCGCGAACAGGCCCGCGCTCAGCCCCTCCCAGGTGTCGTACGGCAGCGCGGCGAGGATCCGCGAACCGGGGCCGATCAGTCCCAGCCCGGGCGCGTCCGCGCGGGCCCGCTCCACGACCTCGGCGCCGGTGAACTCCGCCCCGGCCACGATCAGCGCCGGCGCCTCCGGGTCGACCGGCGCGTACGGCGTGAACCGGTCCCCGTGGCTCGGCACGTCGACGGCGTAGTCGGCGTACCCGGCGGGCGGCGAGGGGATGAAGCGCCGCCCCAGCGGCTCCAGCGACAGCGCGTAACGGTCCCCGTCGCAGGCCAGCCCCGCGTCGAACCGGCCGGGGCCGGCCACGACGTGGTCCGCCCGCGCCGGATCGCCCTCCACGTCCGCGATCACGCCCACCGACGCGCACGCCAGCAGCCACACCGCCGTCTGCCAGTGCGCGGGCAGCAGCAGCGCGACCCGGTCGCCGGGTTCGGCGGACCACTCGTCCTGGAGGAGGTTCGCGGTCTTGGCCACCCAATTGGCGAAGGTGGCGACGGACAGTTCGACGCGCTCGCCGGTGGCGTCGTCGTAGAAGGTCACCAGGGGCCGCGCGGGGTCCGCGGCCAGTGCGGAACGCAGCAGGTCGGCAGGGGTGCGATCGGTGGCAGTCACCCGCGCAAGCGTACGCGGGCGCCCGGCCGGGCATCGAGTGGCTGCACCACCGGATCGGGCGAACCGCGGCCCCGTCGCCCGTGAGAAGGCGTCAATTCCCGGATGGACAGAGTTGTCTGACTATGTCCAGGATCGGGAGCATGCATGGATTCCTTGCTTGCTCCATAAGCGTCACCTGCGCGGCCGCCCTGGCCCTCCCGCTGACCCTGCCCGCGGCACCGGCGACAGCGAGACCGGGTGTGGCCGAGGAAGCCCAGTCGCCGGGGATCCCGGGCAGCACCCAGTCGCTGCCCCTCGTCCCGCTCACCGACGACCGCTCCCTCGGCTCCGCCACCGTCCAGGGCCTGCCGCGCCGTGACGTACGGCACTTCTCGATGGTCGGCGTCGTCTGGGACGACCCGGACGCCGAACTGCACGGCCAGGTCGAGGTCCGGACCCGCACCGCCTCCACCGGCACCTGGTCCGACTGGCAGGACGTCGAGACCCACAACGCCGACCATGCGGCCGACCTCGGCACCGAGGAGCGCGCCTCCGGCCGGGTCCGCGGCGCCACCGCCCCGCTGTGGGTGGGGGAGTCGGACGGTGTGGAGGTACGGGTCCGGGCCGTACCGGCGGAGGCCGCGCACGCGCCCTCGCAAGGGCAGGAGCAGGGGCAGGGGGTGGTGGAGGAGGAGCCGGCGTACGACACGTCGTCATCGCAGGACGGTGACCGCGGGCTTGCCTCCCGGGCCGCCCTTCCGGCCGGGCTCCGCCTCGAACTCATCGACCCCGGCGGCTCCGACGACACCCCCACCCAGGGCGCCCCCGCCGCGTCCTCCCGCCTGGGCACGCTGACCCCCGAGACCGTCGCCGCCTCCGAACCCAACGCCGTGCTCGCCCCGCTCGGCGCCACCGAGATCCCGGCGCTCGACCGGGGGGCGACCGAGCGGGAGCTGTCGACGCTGTCGGCCCTGGGCGCCGCGGAACTGACGGCGGACCAGCGGGCGAAGCCGAAGATCGGGCCGCGTCCGGCCATCGTCACCCGCCGTGGCTGGGGCGCGGACGAGTCGCTGCGCGAGAAGACGTTCATCTACACCAAGAAGGTGAAGGCGGCCTTCGTGCACCACTCCGCCACCGGCAACGGCTACACCTGTTCCCAGGCACCCTCCGTCATTCGCGGTATCTACCGCTACCACGTGAAGAGCATGGGCTGGCGGGACATCGGCTACAACTTCGTCGTCGACAAGTGCGGAAACATCTACGAGGGCCGGGCGGGGGGTGTGGCGAAGCCCGTCATGGGCGCGCACACTCTCGGTTTCAACAGCAACAGCATGGGGATCGCCGTGCTCGGCACGTTCAGCTCGGCCAAGCCCACCAAGGCCACGGTGAAGGCGCTGGGCCGGCTGACGGCGTGGAAGCTGGGTCTGCACGGGGCCAATCCGCGTGGCAAGACGTATCTGAAGTCCGGCGGTGGCAATCTCTACGCAAAAGGTAAGAACGTACGACTGAATGTAATCTCCGGGCACCGCGACGGGTTTCCCACGGAATGCCCGGGGCGGAAGCTCTACGGCAAGCTCGGCTCGGTGCGCGGCTACGCGGCCTACTACCAGGGACGCGAATAGCCGGCGGCGGGGCGGCGAGGGGGGCGGGGGAATGAGGACGCTGCGCGACGCCGCACGCCGTCGGAGCTGCCGGACGACGGTCTGCATACACTGGCCGGCCGAAAGACAGTTCGGCCGGTCCCGGCAGGAAGCAGAGACGACAGGTGACAGAAGCGATCCTCCTGGTCGGCGGCAAGGGCACCCGGCTGCGCCCGCTCACGGTGCACACGCCCAAGCCCATGGTCAGGGCGGCGGGGGTGCCGTTCCTCACGCACCAGCTGGCGCGGGCGAGGGCGGCGGGGGTCGAGCACATCGTGCTCGCGACGTCCTATCTGGCGGAGGTCTTCGAGCCGTACTTCGGTGACGGCTCGTCGCTGGGGCTGCACATCGAGTACGTCACGGAGGAGGAGCCGCTCGGCACGGGCGGTGCGATCCGCAACGTGGCGTCGCGGCTGCACTCGGGGCCGGACGAACCGGTCCTGGTCTTCAACGGGGACATCCTGACGGGGCTGGACATCCGGGCGCTGGTGCGGACGCACGAGACCACCGGCGCGGATGTCTCGCTGCATCTGACGAAGGTGACGGACCCCAGGGCGTACGGGCTGGTTCCGACCGACGAGACCGGGCGGGTGCAGGCCTTCCTGGAGAAGCCGCAGACTCCCGAGGAGATCGTCACCGACCAGATCAACGCGGGGGCGTACGTCTTCCGCCGGTCGGTGATCGACACGATTCCGCAGGGGCGGCCGGTGTCGGTGGAACGCGAGACCTTCCCCGACCTGCTGTCGGCCGGAGCCCACCTCCAGGGCATGGTCGACTCCACCTACTGGCTGGACCTGGGCACGCCCGCGGCGTTCGTCCGCGGCTCGGCGGACCTCGTCCTCGGCCGCGCGCCGTCGCCGGCGGTGCCGGGGCGCTGCGGGGACCGGCTGATCCTGCCCACGGCGAGAGTGGCGCCGGACGCGAAGCTCGCGGGCGGCACGGTGGTGGGCGAGGGCGCGTTCGTGGCGGAGGGCGCGCGGGTCTTCGGCTCGACGATCCTGCCCGGCGCGGTCATCGAGCCCGGCGCCGTCATCACCGACTCCCTCATCGGCACCCGCGCCCGCGTGGGCGAACGCTCCATCCTCAGCGGCACCGTCATCGGCGACGGCGCCGTCATCGGAGCCGACAACGAACTCCGCGACGGCATGCGAGTGTGGTGCGACGCCCGGATTCCGGCGGGGGCGGTGCGCTTCTCCTCCGACCAGTAGGCCGGAGCGGGCGGGGTGCCTGCGGCGGCGTGCGGTGGCCTGCGGCGGCCTGGCGGGGATGCTGCGGCGGTCTGCGGCGGCGTGGCGGGGTGCCTGCGGCGGCGTGCGGTGGCCTGGCGGGGGTGCCTGCGGCGGCCTGCGCGGGTGGGGCGGTGGCCGCTCCCCACGTAGCTGCGGGCAGTCGTGCCGCTGGGGCGGCACGGGTGGGCGCTGGGGGTACCCCCTGCTCGAAGAGCTTGGGGGAGGCGCCCCGTTCCGCCGGGCTGCGCTCCCCACCCCCGGCCGGCCACAACCGCGGGGCCCGGTTACAGCTGCCCGATGTCCCACACCGGCATCTTCGGAGTCCTCCGCGGCGGCACCCTCCCGCTGAGCAGGATCAGGCGGGCAGCCCGGTGCCGCTGACCCGCGTACGGCTCCAGCAGCCGCAGCATCTCCGCGTCGTCCGCATCCCGGTCCCCGGCCAGCGCCCACCCGACGATCCCCGGCAGATGCACGTCCCCGACGGTCACCTCGTCCGCCGCCCCATGGCTGCGCTGCACCGTCTCCGCGGAGGTCCACGGCCCGATACCGGGTACGACCTCCAGCCGCGCCCGCGCCGCCACCGGATCCATCCGCACGGCTTCCTCCAGCCGCGCCGCGACCCGTACGGCCCGCAGGATCGTGGACGCCCGCTTGTTGTCGACCCCGGCCCGGTGCCACTCCCAGGAGGGGATCAGCGCCCAGGTCCGGGGCTCCGGCATCACGGCCATCCCCTCGGGCGCGGGCCCGGGCGCGGGCTCGCCGAACTTGCGGACGAGCAACCGCCACGCCCGGTAGGCCTCGTCGGTGGTGACCTTCTGCTCCAGGATCGACGGGATCAGGGACTCCATCACCAGCCCTGTACGGGTCAGCCGCAGCCCGGGCCGCCGATGCCGGGTGAGCGCCACCAGCCGGTGCCGTGGCGTGAACGCCGACGGATCGTCCGCCGCGCCCAGCAGGTCCGGCAACCGGTCGAGCAGCCACTCGGCGCCCGGCCCCCACGCCTCACCGCGTACCTCCGCGCCGCGCGCGGTCACCCGCAGGGTCCCGGGGCCCTGCGGGGTCCGGCTGGTCCGCCAGAAGGAGCCGTCCCGGGCCGCCCGGAACGTGGGGTCGCCGGGGCCGCGCCGCAGCGGCCCCAGGACCAGCCCGAGATCCAGCGGGCCGTCCGGCACGTAGGCCCGCACCCGCCCGGGCCCGGCCGACGGCCGCGGCACGCCTCGGGACGCCGGGACGTGCCCGCCGCGCACGGGGGTCCCTCCCACGCCCTTGAGGCTGTGGGGGAGTGTGGGTCGGGGAGCGAAGCGTCCAGCCACGGGTGAGGTCCTTAAGGGGAGAAGACCCTACGAGCCTACGGTCACCGCACCTCGATGAAGGCCGCCGCGTCCCGTTCAGGGCGAGGTCTCGGCTCCTCCGCGGGGTGGCCGACCGCCACGGCACCCATCGGATCCCAGTCCTCCGGCAGCCGCAGTACGTCACGGACGACGTCCCGGCAGAACATCGTCGACGACACCCACGCCGAGCCGAGCCGCTCCCCGGCCAGGGCGACGAGGAAGTTCTGCACACCCGCCCCGGCGGCGACGACGAACATCTCCCGCTCCGCCCCGTCGCGCCGCGCGTCCCCGTAGGTGTGCGAGCCGTCCATGACGAGGCACGGCACGACGAGATACGGCGCGTTGCGCAGCACGTCCCCGCGCCGCACCCGCTTGGCGATGGACTCCTCGCTCTTGCCGTCCCGGCGCAGATCCGCGATCCACGCCTCTCGCATCGCGTCCAGCAGCCGGGTGCGAGACTCCGCGGACTCCAGCAGGACGAACCGCCAGGGCGTGGTGTGGTGCGGCGCGGGCGCCGTCACCGCGGCGGCCACGGCGCGGCGTACCGCCCCCGGGTCGACGGGCTGGTCCGTGAAGGAGCGGACCGTACGCCGCTGGGTGACCGCCTCGCGGACCGCCTCCGACGTGCCGAGGCGGAACATGTCGTCGCGCGCGCCGCGCACCAGGGCCCGGGCGCCCCCGTCGTCGTCCTCGGGGCCGGTCACCGTGTGCGGCAGGCCGCGCACCACCGCGACGGGCCGCCCGGCCGCCTTGCCCTTGACCAGGTCACCGGCGGCGGCCAGCTCGTCGGCGGTGGCGACGACGGTGGCGCTGAGCGGATTGCCGTACGCGTCCGTGCCGCCGCGCAGATCGTCCAGCACCCGCACGCCCGCGGCGCCGATCGCGACGTCCGTGAGGCCCGAGCGCCAGGGCCGCCCGAAGGTGTCGGTGATCACGACGCCGACGGTGACGCCGAGGATCTCGCGCAGCCCGGCGCGGATCGCGCGGGCGGAGGCGTCCGGGTCCTCGGGCAGCAGGAGCACGGTGCCGGCGGGGGTGTTCGAGGCGTCGACCCCGGCGGCGGCCATCACCAGGCCCTGCCGGTTCTCCACGATGCGCAGCGTGCCGCGCCGGGCCACCACGCGGACGGTCTCCGCGTCGATCGCGGCCTCGCGGTCCGCCGCCTCGACGATCCGTCCCTCCGCCTTGGACACGATCTTGGAGGTGACCAGGACGATGTCCCCGTCGGCCAGCCCCGGTTCGGCCGCCGCGATCAGCTTGGCGATGTCGTCGCCTGGCCCGACCTCGGGGATGCCGGGCACGGCCCAGACGCGGTAGGACGGGGCGTTGCCGGGCGGGACGCCGGGAGCGCGGGGAGCGGCGGGCCGGTCGGCGGGCTCGGTGGTCACGCCCCCCGCACCTCCTCCGCCAGGGCCAGCGCCTCCCGGGCCATCCGCGCGGTCGCCTCGATGTCGGTCATCATCAGCGGGACCGCCTTGCAGCGGATCCCGGCGGCCTCCACGCGCGCGACGGAGCCCGCGTCGACGGTGTCGACCAGCCAGCCGTCGAGCAGCCCGGAGCCGTAGTGCTCGGCGACCGCGGCGGCCGTGGACTCGACGCCGACCGCGGCCAGCACCTTGTCGGCCATGCCGCGCACCGGCGCGTCGCCGACGATGGGGGAGAGGCCCACCACCGGCACCCCGGCGTCGGCGATGGCCTCGCGGATGCCGGGCACGGCGAGGATGGTGCCGACCGACACGACGGGGTTGGACGGCGGGAAGAGGATGACGTCGGCCTCGGCGATCGCCTCCAGGACGCCGGGCGCCGGCTTGGCCTGCTCGGCGCCGACGGGCACGATCGCCTCCGCGGGGACGGAGGCGCGCAGCCGCACCCAGTACTCCTGGAAGTGGATCGCCTTGCGCTCGCCGTCCAGCTCGACGGCGACATGGGTCTCCACGCGGTCGTCGGTCATGGGGATCAGGCGCACGCCGGGCTGCCAGCGGTCGCACAGCGCCTCGGTCACCGCGCTGAGCGGATATCCGGCGCCGATCATCTGGGTCCGCACGATGTGCGTGGCGAAGTCCCGGTCGCCCAGCCCGAACCACTCGGGGCCGACGCCGTACGCCGCCAGCTCCTCTTTCAGATGGAAGGTCTCGTCGGCCCTGCCCCAGCCCTGCTCCTCGTTGATACCGCCGCCGAGCGTGTACATCACCGTGTCGAGGTCCGGGCAGACCTTCAGCCCGAAGAGGTGGATGTCGTCCCCGGTGTTGCCGATGACGGTGATGTCCGCTTCCGGCACGGCCCGCTTCAGACCGCGCAGGAACCGGGCACCGCCGATACCGCCTGCCAGAACCACAATGCGCATGGGGCAAGTCTGTCAGGCGGGTCTGACAACGTGTCGGCGAGTCGGGGCGAGCCGGGCCGCGACGGACGCGTTCAGGCCACCGGCGTGGCCGCCGCGCAGCGGGCCGTGCCGTGCATCGGCATCTCGGTGAGGCCCGGGTAGTAGACGTGCAGGCTGACGGCGGGCTCCAGGGCGTCGTTGACGACCTCGTGCGCGTAACCGGGGGCGAACACGCGCTGCGCCCCGGCCGCCAGCACCCGCGTGCCGCCCGGGGTGTGCTCGGTCAGCGTGCCGTCCAGCACGGTCAGCACTCCGGAGGACGGGCCGTGGTCGTGCAGCCCGCTGCCCTGCCCGGGCACCCAGGACAGCAGCCAGACCTCGTAGCCGGGCCCGGTGCGCAGCCGGTGGTACCAGCGGGTGGTGGCGTCGTAGCGCACCAGGGGTTCCCACTGGGCGCGGTCGGCGGCGATGGCGCGGGCCAGGCCGACGAACTCGGCGACGGTGGCCGGGTGCTCTCGCCGGGCCTGGAGCAGGTGCGGTACTTCGAGGATGTCGCCGGCGATCTGGAGGTCGCTGTCGCTGTTCATGGGTGCGGTGGTTCCTTGGCGGAAGGAGCGAACAGAGGGTGGCCCCGTGGGCGGGGGCGAAGGTGGAAACGCGGCGGCCTGGGCCGTGAGAAGAGGGGCCTGGCCGGAGGCTGGAGCGAGGGAAGGCTCAACAGCAGGGACAGCAACAGCTACAGCGAGCCCGGGCAGCACCGTGGGACCCGGCGGTGCGGGTCGAGGTGAGTGCCAAGTTCGCGAGCATGCCCACAAGGACAGCGGTTCACACCTCCACTGTCAACTCGATGCCCGGTATGTGGGACCCGGTTCACCTCTTCCGGGCCATCTGGCAGATGAAAGGTTTGTGCATGGGGTCGCCGGGACACATGGCGCACAACCGGGCGCGCAAGCGCCGTTGCGATCCCGTGATCCGACTGTGATCCGGTTCGCTTCGGCGGGCGTGTCGGAACGGGATCGAACACGCGGGCGTCTTCCTCCGTACAGGACCGTGCGGGGCCGGCGACCCTCCCGGGCCCCGTCCCTGTGTCAAGGTTTATGCCGATTTGAACACTTTCCGCATGGCCTTGGTTCCGCAGAGTGAATAAGGGGCCCAATAGCAGATCTCGGCTTGACTCGCCCGGAGCAGCACACTTGTAATTTCACTCGTGTCGTTCAGCCGAGATCGGTAACGGCTACATCACGGGGACGCGGAAAGAACAGACGAGGGGCGCACATGACCGAGCTGGTGCAGCAACTGCTGGTCGACGACGCGGACGAGGAACTCGGCTGGCAGGAGCGCGCGCTGTGCGCCCAGACCGACCCCGAGTCCTTCTTTCCCGAGAAGGGCGGCTCCACCCGCGAGGCCAAGAAGGTCTGCCTCGCCTGCGAGGTCCGCTCCGAGTGCCTCGAGTACGCCCTCGCCAACGACGAGCGGTTCGGCATCTGGGGCGGCCTGTCCGAGCGTGAGCGCCGCCGGCTGAAGAAGGCCGCCGTCTGACCCCACGGCCCCGCGCCACCAGCGGACAGAAGGGGCGAACGGCCCGTCGCGGCTGGGTTGTCCACAGGCGGCGGGCCGTCGTCATGCCCAGCCGATAGTGTGGTCGCTCGTCCGAGACGCCCCGCTGCCCCCTCGGGGCACAGGCGTCCACCGCAGTCCACCGAACCGGGGCCCGTACCTCGATGTCCGTGCACAGCCACACGGCAGTCGGCCAAGACGCCACTGCCCCACCCGAGTTTCCGCGTCACGTGGTGACGGCGGTCCTCGTCTCCCACGACGGCGCCCGCTGGCTGCCCGACGCGCTCGCCGGGCTGCTCGGCCAGGAGCGCCCCGTGCAGTACGTCATGGCCGCCGACACCGGCAGCGCCGACGACTCCGCACAGCTGATCACCGACGCCATCGGACCCGACCGGGTGCTGCACCTCGCCCGCCGCACCGGCTTCGGCCAGGCCGTCGAGGAAGCCCACCGCACCGCCCCGCACCTCACCCCCGAGGACCTGCCGTATCTCAAGCGGCCCAGCGGCTGGGACCCCGCCACCCGCACCTGGCGCGACGACGCCTACGACCTCCCCGAGCTGCCGCACGGCGAGCCCGTCCAGTGGCTGTGGCTGCTGCACGACGACTGTGCCCCCGAACCCGACGCCCTGGCCCAGCTGCTGCGCGTCGTCGAGAACGAGATGGAGCTGGGCCGCGACGACGTGGCCGTCGTCGGCCCCAAGCTGCGCGGCTGGTACGACAAACGGCAGCTCCTGGAGGTCGGCGTCTCCATCGCCAACTCCGGCCGCCGCTGGACCGGCCTCGACCGCCGCGAACAGGACCAGGGCCAGCACGACCACATCCGGTCCGTGCTCTCCGTGTCCACCGCCGGCATGCTCATCCGCCGCGACGTCTTCGAACAACTCGGCGGATTCGACCGGCGGCTGCCGCTCATGCGCGACGACGTCGACCTGTGCTGGCGCGTCAACGCCGCGGGCCACCGCGTCCTCGTCGCCCCCGACGCGGTCGTCCGGCACGCCGAGGCCGCCTCCCGCGAACGCCGCACCGTCGACTGCGCGGGCCGCACCACCGCCTCCCCGCACAAGGTCGACAAGGCCGGCGCCGTCTACACCCTGCTCGTCAACACCCGCACCGCCGCGCTCCCCTGGGTCCTGCTGCGGCTCGTGCTCGGCACCCTCGTCAGGACCGTCGCCTACCTCGTCGGCAAGGTCCCCGGACAGGCCGTCGACGAGATCCGCGGCCTGATGGGCGTGCTGCTGCGGCCCGAGCGGATCGTCGCCGGACGCCGCAGGCGCGGCACACCGCAGATCGACAAGGCCGAACTGCGCGCACTGTTCCCGCCGCCCGGCGCGACCGTCCGCGCCACCGTCGAACAGGTCGCCGGCAATGTCGTCGGCCGCTCCGACTCCGAGACCGCCTCCGGCGCCGGACGGCACGGCGGCGCCATCGAGTCCGGACCCGGCGGCGACGACGCCGACTTCATGGAGATCGAACAGTTCGCCCGCCTCAAGCGCATCGCCCGCAACCCGGCTCCGATGCTCTTCCTGGTGCTGCTGCTCGTCTCCCTCGTCGCCTGCCGCGCCCTCCTCGGCGGCGGCGCCCTCGCGGGCGGCGCCCTGCTGCCCGCCCCCGCCGACTCCGGCGACCTGTGGTCGCGGTACACCGACGCCTGGCACCCGGTCGGCGCCGGCGGCACCCCCGACGCGCCGCCCTACCTGGCACTCGTCGCCCTGCTGGCGTCCGTGCTGTTCGGCTCCACCGGCCTCGCCGTCACCGTCCTGCTGGTCTGCTCGGTGCCGCTCGCCGGCCTCACCGCCTACTTCGCCTCCCGGCCGCTCGTCACCTCCCGGCTGCTGCGCGCCTGGGCCGCCGTCGTCTACGCCTTCCTGCCCGCCGCCACCGGCGCCCTCGCCGGCGGCCGGATCGGCACCGCCGTCCTTGCCGTGCTGCTGCCGCTGCTCGCCCGCGCGGGCGTCGCCGCCGGCGGTCTCGGCCACCCCGGCGGCGCCCGCGGCAGCTGGCGCGCCACCTGGGCGTACGCCCTGCTGCTGACGGTCACCACCGCGTTCACCCCGATCGTCTGGCCCGTCGCCCTGGTCCTCGGCCTCGCCCTGCTGGCCGTCCGCCGCACCGACATCACCGCCTACGGCCTGCGCTTCCTGGCCCAGCTCGGCACGCCCCTGCTGGTCCTCGCCCCGTGGTCGCTGTCGCTGCTGCCGTTCGGCTTCTTCCGGGAGGCCGGCCTGGAGTACGGCGCCTCCAGCGCCTCCGGGCTCGACCTGCTCGGCGCCAGCCCCGGCGGCTCCGGCACGGTCAGCGGGCTGATGCTCATCGGCGTCGTGCTCGCCGCGCTCGCCGCCCTCCTTCGCTCCGAGCGCCGGTTCTCCATCCTGACGGCCTGGGCGGTCGCCCTGACCGGCCTCGTCTTCGCCGTGCTCGCCAACCGCTCCACGTGGGCCGGCCCCGCCACCCTCGTCTACGGCCTGGCCCTCCTCGCCGCCGCCGTCCTCGGCGCCGACGGGGCACGCGCACGCGTGGCCGAGCAGAGCTTCGGCTGGCGCCAGCCCGTCGCCGCGCTGATCGCCTTCGCCTCCGCCGCGGGCCCCCTGCTCGTCGCCGCCGGCTGGATGATCCGCGGCGCCGACGGTCCCCTGGAGCGCCGCGACGACCCCGCGCAGGTGCCCGCGTTCGTCGCCGAGGACAGCGGCACCCGCGACCAGGCCCGCACCCTCGTCCTCGACAGCGACTCCACCGCGCACGTCCGCTACACCCTGGTCCGCGGCTCCGGCGCCCGCCTCGGCGACGCCGAACTCGCCGCCGCCCAGGGCGCGAACGAGCGGCTCGACAAGGTCGTCGCCAACCTCGTCGCAGGCTCCGGCGCCGACCAGGCCGACCAACTCGGCGCCTACGCCGTGCGGTACGTCCTGGTCCACAAGGGCGCCCCGCGCGAGGTCAGCCGCGTGCTGGACACCACGCCCGGCCTGATGCGGCTCAGCGAGCAGAACGGCAGCGCCCTGTGGCGGGTGGTCGACGAGGTCTCCCGCGCGGTGATCGTCCCGGCCTCCGGCTCCGGCGACCCGCGGCCCGTCGCCGCCGGACCCGTCGAGATCCACACCACCATCCCGACCGGCGCCCAGGGCCGCGTCCTGCGCCTCGCCGACGCGGCCGCCGAGGGCTGGACCGCCACCCTGGACGGCAAGCCGCTCACCCCCACCACGGTCGACGGCTGGGCCCAGGGCTTCGAGCTGCCCCCCACCGGCGGCAGGCTCGACGTCACCTACGACGCCCCGCTCACCCACACCGCCTGGCTGTGGGCCCAGGGCGCCCTCGCCGTCGTCCTCGTGGTCCTCGCCCTCCCCGGCCGCCGTCGCGACGTCGACGACGACCTCCCCGACGAGCCCCCGGTCCCCGCGCAGGCCGTCGCGGGCGAGGGCCGCCGGGCCCGCCGGCTGCGCGCCCAGGCCGAGTCCGAGACCACCGCCCCCGACGCCGTCCCGCCCCCTCCCCAGGAGGACCCCGCGACTCCGGCGCCCCAGCAGCAGCCCTACGGCGACTGGGAGACCACGCCCCCCGCACAGCCCGCCTACGACCAGTACCAGGGCTACGGCCAGTCGTACCCGGCGGACGCCTACCAGAGCGGCCAGTACGACCCGTACGCGTACGACGGCCCGGCCCAGCCCGGCTCGTACGACCAGACGTACGAGCAGACGTACGAACAGGCCTACGACCCGACGTACCAAGCGGGTTACGACGCGCCGTACGACCCGGCGCGGCAGCCGCACGGCAGTGAGCGTTCCGACGGGAGCCAGCAGTGAACCGCACCACCCTGTCCCTGATCGCCGGGGCGAGCGCGCTCGCCGCCGTCACCGCGGTCGCCTCGCTCACCGCCCCCGACGCGTCCGGCACCGACACCGCCCGCGCGGCCGCCCAACTGCCCGTCGAGCGCACCAGCCTGGCCTGCCCGGCGCCCAGCTCCTCCGACCTCGCCGAGACGTCGTACGCGTCCTTCACCCCCGTGACCAAGGGTGCGACGGGCAAGGGGAAGGCCGAACTGCGCGCCGCGGAACGGAAGTCGACGGAGACCGGCGAGAGGGGCAAGGCCGACGAAACCGAGGAAACGGAGAAGGCCGGAAAGCCCGTCCTCGAGGTTGGGGAGCCCGGCAAGCCGACCACGGGGGAGGCCTCCGGCGCCGAGTCGCCCGCGCTGACCGGCAGCGCCGAGGGGACGTACGCGCCGGGCTGGACCGTGCAGCAGACCACCGAGGTCACGGCCGGCACCGGGCGGGGCCTGCAGGGCCTCAGCTGCACCGTGCCGGACACCGAGTTCTGGTTCCCGGGCGCGAGCACGGAGGAGGGCCGTACGGACTACCTCCACCTGACCAACCCCGACGACTCCGCGGCCGTCGTCGACATCGAGCTGTACGGCAAGGAGGGCGAGCTGGAGAGCGAGGTGGGCGAGGGCATGACGGTCCCGCCGCACTCCACCGAGCCGATCCTGCTGTCCACGCTCACCGCCGAGAAGCAGACCAACCTCACCGTGCATGTGACCGTGCGCGGCGGGCGGGTCGGCGCGGCGGTCCAGGCGCTCGACGACAAGCTGGGCGGGGACTGGCTGACCGCCGCCGCGGACCCGGCGGGCAGCCTGGTGCTGCCGGGCATCCCCGAGGACGCCACCGCCGTACGGCTCGTCGCGTTCTCCCCCGGGGACTCGGACGCCGACCTCAAGGTGCGGCTCGCCTCCCCGTCGGGTGAGATCACCCCGGCCGGGAACGAGACGCTGCACGTCAAGGCGGGCATGACGACCGCGATCGACCTCGGCGACGTCACGCGCGGCGAGGCGGGTTCCCTGGTCCTCACTCCGACGGACGAGGAAGTGCCCGTGGTGGCGGCCGTGCGGGTCCTGCGGGGCAAGGGCTCCGCGCAGGAGTCGGCGTTCGTCCCGGCGACCCGCGCGGTGGAGAGCCGCGCGAGCGCGGCCGGCAACGGGGCCAAGGGCACGACCCTGTCCCTGACCGCACCCGCCGAGTCGGCGAAGGTCAAGGTCACGGCGTCGGCGGGCAGCGAGGGCGGCAGCCCCGTCTCCCGCACCTACACCCTGAAGGCGGGCACGACCCAGAACGTCGAGGTCCCGGTCCCGAGCGGCCTCGAGGGTACCTACGCGCTGACCGTGGAGCCGCTCTCCGGCGGCCCCGTCCACGCGGCCCGCACCCTCGGCACCGACCAGGACGGCGTCCCGGCCTTCACCATCCAGACCCTCCCGGACGACCGGGGGACGGTTTCGGTACCGGAGACGGAGGAGGACCTCGCGGTGCTCCAGGAGTAGGGGGCGGCGGGGCTGGGAAACCCCGGCCGGACGCCAGGCCTCAGCCCCGCCCCCACCGCGGATCCCCGCCCTTCAGCCCTCCCCCTACCGCAGATCCCCGTCCGTCAGCCCTCCCGTACCGCGGATCCCCGGCCGTCAGTCCTCCCCGTACCGCGGATCCACCGTCTCCGGCGTCAGCCCCAGCAGCTCCGCGACCTGTTCGACGACGACCTCGTGGACCAGCGCTGCGCGCTCGTCCCGCCCCTTGGTCCGGATCTCGACGGGCCGCCGGTAGACGACCACCCGGGCCCGCCGCCCCTCCCGCGCGGGGATGATCCCGCCGAGCGGAACGGCCTCGTCGTTCCACACCTGCCCGGGGCCGTCCAGCCGAGGCACCTCGAGCACGAGGAAGTCGATGTCGGCGAGCTGCGGCCACCGCCGCTCCAGCCGCTCCACGGAGTCCTGCACCAGATCCGCGAACACATCGGCGCGGCTCGCGGCGAGCGGAACCTGCGGCGGCGCGATCGGGCCGCGCATGCCCCGGCCGTGACGATCACGGCGGCGGGGCCCGGGGCCGGCGGCACGGGGCGGTACTCGGTTGTCCATCACTGGTGAAGGGTAGTCCTCACGGACGGCGTGTCGCTGGATGACCATTCCGGCCAAGGTTGGGCTCGATTCTGTATCTCTCCGAGACCGACGAGCGCGAGGCAAATGACGGCGTTTATACCGACTGATGACCGCTTCACGCCCTCCCCAGGGGGCGGAATGTGCATATCTGCCCAGGTCAGTGGGGTATGCCAAGAGGGGTGTGTGGGGCGTTTCACAGCACGACACGGTGGAGTGACCTGATGGAGAGTCGTCGCGGCCCGCTCAAGAGTGCGGTACCGTCCAACGTCGTGAGCCCTGTACGTCGCTGTTCGCGCACCGCCTGCGGCCGACCCGCCGTCGCGACGCTGACGTACGTCTACGCCGACTCGACCGCGGTCCTCGGCCCGCTCGCCACCTACGCCGAACCCCACTGCTACGACCTGTGCGCCGAGCACTCCGAGCGCCTCACCGCCCCGCGCGGCTGGGAGGTCGTCCGGCTGCTCGACGGTTCGGCGCCCGCCCGCCCGAGCGGCGACGACCTGGAAGCGCTGGCGAACGCCGTCCGCGAGGCGGCCCGCCCCCAGGAGCGCGCGGCGCAGGCCGGCGGCGCGGGCCGCGCGGCGGACCCGATGGAGGTCGCCCGTCGCGGCCACCTGCGGGTTCTGCGTTCACCGGACAACTGAGCCGCAGCAGCGACGACTCCTGATCGACGCACGGGCACAGCCGTGACTGTCGCCGCGACCCGACACTGTCGCCGCGCACCGGCGAACGCCGCGACCCGACGAACCCACTGAACCCACTGAACCCACTGAACCCACTGAATCCGATGAAGACGGGAAGTCCGCTCGCCGGACCACCCGGTGGAGTGTCAGCGTGGGCGGGTAGTTTGTGGTGACCGACAGGACTTTCAGGAGGGTTGGCCGTGGCTGCTGATCTGTCACAGATCGTGAAGGCGTACGACGTGCGCGGAGTCGTCCCCGACCAGTGGGACGAGTCGCTGGCCGAGCTCTTCGGGGCGGCGTTCGCCCGGGTGACCGGCGCGGACGCGATCGTGATCGGCCACGACATGCGCCCCTCGTCGCCTGGACTGTCCCGGGCGTTCGCGCGTGGCGCGGCGGCACAGGGCGTCGACGTCACCGAGATCGGCCTGTGCTCGACCGACCAGCTGTACTACGCCTCGGGCGCGCTGAACCTGCCCGGCGCGATGTTCACCGCCTCGCACAACCCCGCGCAGTACAACGGCATCAAGATGTGCCGCGCGGGCGCGGCCCCGGTCGGCCAGGACACCGGCCTCGCCGACATCCGCGAACTCGTCGAGCGCTGGGTGGACTCGGGCGCCCCGGAACCGGCGGCGACCCAGGGAACGATCACGCAGCGCGACACGTTGGAGGACTACGCGGCCCACCTCCGCTCGCTCGTCGACCTGACCTCCATCCGCCCCCTGAAGGTCGTCGTCGACGCGGGCAACGGCATGGGCGGCCACACGGTCCCCACGGTCTTCGCGGGCCTGCCCCTGACGCTCGTCCCCATGTACTTCGAACTGGACGGCACGTTCCCGAACCACGAGGCGAACCCCCTCGACCCGGCGAACATCGTCGACCTCCAGCAGCGGGTCCGCGAGGAGGGCGCCGACCTCGGCATCGCCTTCGACGGCGACGCCGACCGCTGCTTCGTGGTCGACGAGCACGGCGACCCGGTCTCCCCGTCCGCCATCACCGCCCTGGTCGCCTCCCGCGAACTCGCCAGGAACGGCGGCAAGGGCACGATCATCCACAACCTGATCACCTCCTGGTCCGTCCCGGAGGTCGTCAAGGAGAACGGCGGCACGCCGGTCCGCACCCGTGTCGGCCACTCCTTCATCAAGGCGGAGATGGCGCGCACCGGCGCGATCTTCGGCGGCGAGCACTCCGCGCACTACTACTTCCGCGACTTCTGGAACGCCGACACGGGCATGCTGGCCGCCCTCCACGTCCTCGCCGCCCTCGGCGGCCAGGAGGGCCCGCTGTCCGGCCTGGTCGCCCAGTACGACCGCTATGCCGGCTCCGGCGAGATCAACTCCACCGTCGACGACCAGTCGGCGCGCCTCGCCGCCCTCAAGTCGGCCTTCGAGTCCCGGGAGGGCGTCACCCTCGACGAACTCGACGGCCTCACCGTCACCGCCCCCGACTGGTGGTTCAACGTCCGCCCCTCCAACACCGAACCCCTCCTCCGCCTCAACGCCGAGGCCCGCGACGAGGCGACGATGACGAAGATCCGCGACGAGGTACTGACGATCATCCGCGGCTGAGACGCGTGCTCGCGCCGAGGTGACTCAGAGCGCGCCGCGGTTGGGCCTCGACCCGGGGCGGGTCGGATCGCGACGACGGGGCGAGGCGGTCGTCGAACTGCCGACGCCTGCTGGACGGGGCTGGGCAGGACGGTCACCGAACTGCAGGCTCCGGGTCCGGGCGTGCCGGACGGGGGCTGCGGCGGGCCGGTTGTCGAGGTGGCCGGTGCAGGGGTCGTATCCCGACGGGGTGCAGGGGGCGAGCCCCCGCTGGGGTCCAGGGGCGGAGCCCCCGGCGGGGTCGAAGGGGCGGAGTCCTTTCGGGCCGCGGGGGCGCAGCTCAGATCGCAGCCCCCGCCGAGGCCCCAGGGGGCACAGCCCAGCACGCAGCCCCCGTGGGGTGCCGGGGCGCAGCCCCCGCCGAGGTCGGCAGGCGCAGCCTCTGCCGGCGCCAAGGGCTGCAGCCCTCACCGGGCCCAGGGGCCGCGCCCCAGGTTGCAGCCCCGCTGGGTGCAGGGCGCACAGCCCCGCCGAGGTCCAAGGGCGGAGCCAGCCGCCCGCCCCGGGGCCGCAGCCCACGCAGCCCCCGCGGGATACCGGGCGCGCAGCCCCCGCCATGGCCCCCGAGGCCGAGGGGGCGCAACCCAGCTCGCAGCCCCTGCGGGGTGCAGGGGGCGCAGCCGCCGCCGGGGCGGGAGACCCAGCCGGGCCGGGCGCCCACGGCGTGCACCCCCGCCGGGGTCCAGGGGCGGAGCCCCTGGCGGGGTCGAAGGGGCGGAGCCCCTGGGGATGGGAATGGGTAGGGGCGGCGGGGCGAGCCTCCCCGACGCCCACCCCCACCAACCCCGCCCAACCCCGGCACACCACCCCCCACGGCGGTACGCTGACCAGGCACATCCACACACCAAGCCCAACAGCCGTACAGCATTCAGCCATAGAGCGCACCCGCGCCCCCGCACGCGAAGCACCGCGCAAGCGCACCGCACGCACACTTCGCCGCACCCACACCCCAGACCGATCCAGACCAACCCAGACCGATCCAGACCAACCCGCCCCACCCCAGAAGGGACCCCCCATGCCGCTCGAAGCCGGCCTCCTGGAGATCCTCGCCTGCCCGGCCTGCCACTCCCCCCTCAAGGAGCAGGACACCGAGCTGATCTGCACCGGCCAGGACTGCGGCCTGGCGTACCCCATCCGCGACGGCATCCCCGTCCTCCTCGTCGACGAGGCCCGCCGCCCGGCATAACCCGGCACCCCCGGAGCACCCGGACCCGCGAGGCCCGACACCCGGCGCGCCCCCGACACCCGGCGCGACCCGGGGGCTCCTCGCCACCCGGAACCACCCCCAGCACCGCAGTCAACCCGCACACACCACCCGGCGTCCGGAGGCTGCCGCCCATGCTCGACGAATCGCTGCTCGACACCCCCGAGGCCTTGGCCGAGGCCGACCACCGCGGCCTGCTGCGCGGCGCCGCCGAGGCCGGCGCCCGCGTCCGCACCGCGGCCCGCCACGCCGCCGAGGCCGGCGTCGGCGGCCTGAAACCCGACGGCCGCCCCCGCGCGGTCCTGATCGCCGGCCCGGGCGCCGCAGCGACCCACGCCGCCGACCTCCTCGGCACCCTCGCCGGCCCCGGCAGCCCCGTCACCCGCCTCGCCCCCACCGGCGTGGCCCCGGCCGCCGGCGCCCTCCGCTGGGAACTCCCCGGCTGGGCCGGCTCCGTGGACCTGCTCCTGATCACCACCCCGGACGGCACCGAACCCGGCCTCGCCCTCCTCGCCGAGCAGGCCTACCGCCGCGGCTGCACCGTCGTCGCCGTAGCCCCGCCCAGCACCCCGCTCGCCGAGGCCGTCGCCGGCGCCCACGGCCTCTTCGTACCGATGGCCACGGCCCCGTACGACCAGGACGAACCCCTCGCCGCCTCCGCCCCCGGCGTCCTGTGGGCCCTGCTCACCCCCCTCCTCGCCCTCCTGGACCGCATCGGCCTGCTCGGTGCCTCCACCGAGGCCCTGGACAAGGTCGCCGACCGCCTCGACCTCGTCGCCGAACGCTGCGGCCCGGCCATCGCCACGTACAGCAACCCGGCGAAGACCCTCGCCGCCGAGCTGGCCGACGCCCTCCCGGTGATCTGGACCGAGGGCACCTCGGCGGGCCCCGCGGGCCGCCGTTTCGCCGCCGCCCTCGCGGAGCTGTCCGGCACCCCGGCCGTCGTCGCCGAACTGCCCGAGGCGCTCGCCGCGCACAGCGCCCTGCTCGCCGGCCCCCTCGCGGCCCGCGCCAACCCGGACGACTTCTTCCGCGACCGTGTCGAGGAGCCACCCGCCCTCCACGCGCGCGTGGTCCTGCTCCGCGACCGCCCGATCGCGGGCCTCACCGCCGCCCCCGGGGCCCGTGACCTGGCCCTCAGCCACGACACGCCGATCAGCGAACTCGAGCCGGAGCCGGGCGGCGAACTGGAGACCCTCGCGGAACTGATCGCCATCACGGATTTCGCCGCCGTTTACCTGGCGCTCGCCTCGAGGCCCTGACGTTGCCCGGGACACCCTGACCCGACCGCCGCGGACCCACGGGACGGACCTCGTACGCCGCCCGCCCCCCGAGGGTCCGACGGCAGAAAGAACCCAGAGAACCCCCATGGACCGGCTCGACAACACCATCCGCCCCTACGCCTGGGGCTCCCCCACCGCGATCCCGCACCTCCTCGGCGTGGAACCGACCGGCGAACCCCAGGCGGAGATGTGGATGGGCGCCCACCCGGGCGCACCCTCCCGCACCCCGCGCGGCACCCTCGCCGAGGTCATCGACGCTCACCCGGAACGGGAACTGGGCCAGGCGGCCGTCGCCCGGTTCGGCCCCCGCCTCCCCTTCCTCCTCAAGCTCCTCGCCGCCGGCGCCCCGCTCTCCCTCCAGGTCCACCCGAACCTCGCCCAGGCGAAGGAGGGTTACGAGGACGAGGAGCGCCGCGGCATCCCCGCGGACGCCCCGCACCGCAACTACAAGGACGCCAACCACAAGCCCGAACTGATCTGCGCGCTCACCGAGTTCGACGGCCTGTGCGGCTTCCGCGACCCGGTCCGGGCCGCCGACCTCCTCGCCGGCCTCGAGGTCGACTCCCTCAAGCCGTACGTCGACCTGCTGCACGCCCACCCCGAGGACGCGGCCCTGCGCGAGGTGCTGACCGCCGTCCTCGGCGCCGACCGCGAGGAGATGGCCCGCACGGTCGCCGAGGCCACCGCCGCCTGCACCCGCCTCGGCGGCGCCTACGCCCCCTACGCCGACATCGCTCACCACTACCCGGGCGATCCCGGCGTCATCGCCGCCATGCTCCTCAACCACGTCCGGCTCCAGCCCGGCGAGGCCCTGTTCCTCGGCGCCGGCATCCCGCACGCCTATCTGAACGGCCTCGGCGTCGAGATCATGGCCAACTCCGACAACGTCCTGCGCTGCGGCCTGACCCCGAAACACGTCGACGTCCCCGAACTCCTGCGCGTCGTCCGCTTCGAGCCGAGCGACCCGGGCGTCCTGCGCCCGGAGGCCTCCCCGGACGGCGAGGAGGTCTACGAGACCCCGACCGACGAGTTCCGGCTGTCCCGGTACGTCCTCCCGGAGGGCGGCCCGCGCCGCGACCTCACGCGCCCTGCCCCGCAGATCCTGCTGTGCACGGCCGGCGCCGTACGGGCCGGAGAGCACGAACTGCGCCCCGGGCAGTCCGTCTTCGTCCCGGCGGGCGAAGGCATCGACGTGTCCGGCGCGGGCACTCTCTTCCGGGCGACCGTCGTCGTCTGACGGTCCGGCAACAACCGATATGGGCACCTTAAGCAGCCCGTAAGGACCGCCTGGCGCGGTACCCGCACAAGGGCTGCAACAATGGCCCACCGTCAAGGACGGGCAAGGCCCGGCAGCGGCGTACGTACGAAGGGACCACGCCAACACATGAGCGCGTCAGGCGGTACCAAGGCGATCGTGGCGGCACTGTTCGCCAATCTCTCGATCGCGGCAGCGAAGTTCGTGGCGTTCCTCTTCAGTGGCTCGTCCTCGATGCTCGCCGAGTCGGTGCACTCCGTCGCCGACTCCGGCAACCAGGGCCTGCTGCTCCTCGGCGGCAAGAAGGCCAAGCGCGAGGCGACCCCGCAGCACCCCTTCGGCTACGGCCGCGAGCGCTACATCTACGCCTTCCTCGTCTCGATCGTCCTCTTCTCGGTCGGCGGCATGTTCGCCATCTACGAGGGTTACGAGAAGATCAAGCACCCGCACGAGATCAAGCACTGGTACTGGCCGGTCGGCGTCCTCGTTTTCGCGATCATCGCCGAGACGATCTCCTTCCGCACGGCCATCAAGGAGTCCAACGCCGTGCGCGGCAGGAAGTCCTGGAAGGAGTTCGTCCGCCACGCGAAGGCCCCCGAGCTGCCGGTCGTCCTCCTGGAGGACCTCGGCGCACTCGTCGGTCTGATCCTGGCCCTCGGCGGCGTCGGCCTCGCCCTCCTCACCGGCGACGGCGTCTGGGACGGCATCGGCACCCTGTGCATCGGCGTCCTGCTCATCGTGATCGCCATCGTCCTGGCCGCCGAGACCAAGTCGCTGCTCCTCGGTGAGGCCGCGGGCCTGGAAGAGGTCCAGAAGATCGAGGCCGCGATCGTGGACGGCACGACCGTCACCCGCATCATCCACATGCGCACGCTCCACCTCGGTCCCGAGGAGCTGCTGGTCGCCGCCAAGATCGCCGTACGCCACGAGGACACGGCCACCGACATCGCCGCCGCCATCGACGCCGCCGAGGCCCGCATCCGCGAGGCCGTCCCGATCGCCCGCGTGATCTACCTGGAGCCTGACATCTACAGCGAGACCGAGGCCGCCAAGGGCCCCGACCCGGAGGCCACCCCCGGCGGCCCGGCACCACTCGGCACCGACCACTGACGCCGTACGACACCTACGACACCTACGACCCGTACGACCCGTACGACCCGTACGACCCGTACGACTCGAACGACCCGAACGAAGAAGGGGCCCTGCCGCTCACCCCGAGCGGCAGGGCCCCTCCTCACCCCCAGGACCTCACAGGTGCTGCGGCCACCACTGCGTGAGCACCGACGGCCGCCGCCGCACGTTCCGCGCCGACACCGCCAGCAGCACCGCACCCACCAGCAGCACCAGCCCCAGCAGCAGAAGCAGCGCCAAGAGCACCGGCACCACGCGGTCACCGGTCACCCGGCCGATGACGGCGCCGGCCGGAACCGTCCCGCCGTGGTCGGCGGCGAAGGCCCGCGAGTCCCGCGCGGTCATCCGGTTGTCGCCGAGCAGGAACAGCCGCCCCTCCGGCACCCGCACCTCGTACGGCTGACGCATCCCGTCACCGACGTCGTCCCGGACATACGGCTCCACCAGCGGCCCACCGTTGAGTACGAGCCGCTCGTCGGCGGTCCCCGCCGCCCCCACGCAGCACACCACCCGGTCGCCGCCCACACCGACCACCCGCTGCACGACGTTCTTCCCGTGATAGCGCTCCGGCGCCGCGTACAGCACCACATCGCCCCGCCGCACGTCCTGCGCCCCGATGCGCTCGAACAGGACCGGATCACCGATGTCGTACGTCGGCACCATGCTCTCGCCCCGCACGGTGACCAGCTTGTATCCCGCGCGCAGACTCACCAGGGACGTGGCCATCAGCGCCACCCCCAGCACCCCCACCACCCACGCCACCACCGTGACACGGCGTATCGCGTCCACCGCTGCTCTCCCTCCCCACCCGGCACAACCGTGGACGCCGAGGCTACGGCCGCCCACCGACACACCTCGCGCCGGGGGCGGCCGTACGACCTACCGGATCTCGCCCAGCACCTCCAGCACCGCCTCCTCGTCCGCCGCACCCAGCAGCCGCTCCCGGAAGGCGGGGTCCATCAGCCGCCGCGACAGCAGCGCCAGGATCCGCAGATGCTCATCACCCGCCGCTGCCTCCGGTACGGCGATCATGAACACCAGCCGAGCCTTCGTACCGTCCGGGGAGCCCCACTCCACGCCCTCAGCCGACCGCGCGAAACCGACCACCGGCGCGGTCACGGCATCCGTCTTGGCATGCGGAATCGCGATCTCCTCGCCGAGCCCGGTCGTGCCCTGCGCCTCACGCCGCAGCGCCACCCGCACCAGCTCGTCCACATCCGCGACCCGGCCGCTCCGCGCCAGCAGCCCGGCCATCTCCCGGATCGCGGACTCCTTGTCCCGAGCCCCGAGAGCGACCCGGACCGTCCGCCGGGTCAGATGACCGGAGAGCACATCGCGACCGTCCCCGCCGTCTACGCCGCTCCGGCGCCGGCCGCCGTCGTGATCGTCCTCGCCCGGTCGGCCGCCTCCGCCGCGCGGGACAGGGGCGCCCTCCGCCCGTGAGGCCGTGCCCCGCGAGGAGGTCCCCGACGTCCCCGGCACCTCCGCACCGACACCGACCAGCGCGGCCTCGGAAGCCGATACGGTCTCGGAAGCAGACGTGGCTTCGGACGCGGCCTCGGACCGGGGACCGCTCACCGCACCGAGCCCCCGCCCGTGCCCAGGTCCCCGCCCCCGCTCGCCGAGCCCGACCAGCGCAACCGTCGCCACCCCGGTCACCACGGAACCGACCAGCACGGCCACGAAGAACATCGGCACCCCGCTCACCGCGCCCAGCACCGCCACGATCGGCCCGCCGTGCGGCACCGCGTCCTCCACCCCGGCGAGCCCGGCGATCGCCCCGGCCACCGCGCCGCCCAGCATGTTGGCCGGGATGACCTGCGCCGGCCGCGCAGCCGCGAACGGAATCGCGCCCTCGGAGATGCCGAAGCAGCCCATGAAGAGGGCGGCCAGCCCGGTCTCCCGCTCCTGCTCGGTGTACAGCCGTCGCCGTATCAGCGTGGCCAGTCCCTGCCCCAGCGGCATCACCGGAATGGCCGCCGCGCACATGCCCATGACCGTCTGGTTGCCGGACGCGATGAGCCCTGCGCCGAAGAGGAACGCCGTCTTGTTGACGGGCCCGCCCATGTCGAACGCGATCATCAGCCCGAGAACCGCCCCGAGCAGTACCGCGCTCGTGCCGGTCATCCCGCTCAGCCAGTTCGTCAGATGCTCGAACACCCAGGCGATCGGCTGTCCGATGACGTAGACGAAGAACAGCCCCAGCGCGGTCGTCGCCACGATCGGGATCACGATGATCGGCATGATCGGCTGCACGAACCTCGGCACCCGGACCTTCTTGATCCCCACCACGAGATATCCGGCGAGGAACCCGGTCACGATCGCCCCGATGAACCCCGCCCCCGCCTCGGAGTCGTACAGCTCACCCGTGTTGGCGATCCACCCGCCGATCATGCCCGGCACCAGCGCGGGCCGGTCACCGATCGCGTAGGCGATATAGCCGGACAGGATCGGCACCATCAGCGTGAAGCCGATGACGCCGATGTTGTTCACGTCCATCCAGAAGGAGTCCTTCGGGATGACCAGCCCACCGGACGGATCGGTGTGCCCGCCGAGCGACAGCGAGATCGCGATCAGCAATCCGCCGACCACCACGAACGGGATCATGTAGCTGACCCCGTTCATCAGCGCCTTGTACGCGACACTCCGCTCCCTGCCGCCACGGCCACCGCCACCACTGCCATGGCCATCACCGTCACGACCGTCGGCGGAACCCGGCGCCGCCGCGCCGCCCGGCGCGAGGACCGGCGCCGACAACACCCGCTCGATCAGCCGCTCCGGATGCCGGATGCCCTCGGCGACCCCGACGACGAGCACCCGCTTGCCCGCGAACCGACCGAGGTCCACGTCCTTGTCCGCGGCGACGATGACCCCGTCCGCGCTTCTGACATCGTTGTCATCGAGGACGTTCTCGGCCCCGATCGAGCCTTGCGTCTCCACCTTCATCTCGATACCGCGGCTCTCCGCCGCCTGCGCGAGCTTCTCCGCCGCCATGTACGTGTGCGCGATACCGGTCGGGCACGCGGTCACGGCGAGCAGCTTCAACCGCTTGCCCTCGCCACCGCCGCCGGTGGGGGGAGGTCCGGCCGGACTGGTCACGTCGATCTCCTTACTTCGTCACTGCGGACCCCCGCATCCTGCAACACCCACCCCTGCGGACCCCACCCCCCGGCCGCCATGACGACCCGGCGGGGGCCGTGACGACGCGGCACGGCGGGCCCACGGACAGCACCGTCCCGTCCCATGAACGGCGTGATCTGTTCGACTGCGGACTGGGGACGGGCGGGCCGACCGGTGTAGCTTGGGACGGAGCCAGACGTCGCTGCTGATGGCGGTCGGGCGGTCCCACCGGGACCGACCGAGGGAGAGAGGGCCTCCGACGGACTGCGCTGCGCGTACGCGGGCATGCCTGTGTCCTCGTTCGGGCACCCCGGTGACCGCCGCCGCGCAGATCAGCCGTACCCACCTCGACCCAACCTCCGAGGAGCAGCTCGTAATGACGACTGTCGACAACCGACAGGACTTCAAGGTCGCCGACCTCTCCCTCGCCGAGTTCGGCCGCAAGGAGATCACCCTCGCCGAACACGAGATGCCGGGCCTGATGGCGATCCGCAAGGAGTACGCCGAGGCACAGCCCCTCAAGGGCGCCCGCATCACCGGCTCCCTGCACATGACCGTGCAGACCGCGGTCCTGATCGAGACCCTGGTCGCCCTCGGCGCCCAGGTCCGCTGGGCCTCCTGCAACATCTTCTCCACCCAGGACCACGCCGCGGCCGCCATCGCCGTCGGCCCGAACGGCACGCCCGACAACCCGCAGGGCGTCCCGGTCTTCGCCTGGAAGGGCGAGACCCTGGAGGAGTACTGGTGGTGCACCGAGCAGGCGCTGACCTGGCCCGGCACCGCCACCGGCGGCCCGAACATGATCCTGGACGACGGCGGCGACGCCACCCTCCTGGTCCACAAGGGCGTCGAGTACGAGAAGGACGGCAAGGTCCCCTCGCCCGACACCGCCGAGTCCGACGAGCACCGCGTCATCCTCGAACTGCTGACCCGCACCCTGGCGGAGAACCCCCAGAAGTGGACCCAGCTGGCGTCCGAGATCCGCGGCGTCACCGAGGAGACCACCACCGGTGTCCACCGCCTGTACGAGATGCAGCGCGAAGGCACCCTCCTGTTCCCGGCGATCAACGTCAACGACGCTGTCACCAAGTCGAAGTTCGACAACAAGTACGGCTGCCGCCACTCCCTGATCGACGGCATCAACCGCGCCACCGACACTCTGATCGGCGGCAAGACCGCGGTCGTCTGCGGCTACGGCGACGTCGGCAAGGGCTGCGCGGAGTCGCTGCGCGGCCAGGGCGCCCGCGTGATCGTCACCGAGATCGACCCGATCTGCGCCCTGCAGGCCGCGATGGACGGCTACCAGGTCACCACCCTCGACGAGGTCGTCGAGACGGCCGACATCTTCATCACCACGACCGGCAACAAGGACATCATCATGGCCGGCGACATGGCCAAGATGAAGCACCAGGCGATCGTCGGCAACATCGGCCACTTCGACAACGAGATCGACATGGCCGGCCTCGCCAAGGTCCCCGGCATCGTCAAGGACGAGATCAAGCCGCAGGTCCACACCTGGACCTTCCCGGACGGCAAGAAGATCATCGTCCTGTCCGAGGGCCGCCTGCTGAACCTGGGCAACGCCACCGGTCACCCGTCGTTCGTGATGTCCAACTCCTTCGCGGACCAGACCCTGGCCCAGATCGAGCTGTTCACCAAGCCCGACGAGTACCCGACCGGCGTCTACGTGCTGCCCAAGCACCTCGACGAGAAGGTCGCCCGCCTCCACCTGGACGCGCTCGGCGTGAAGCTGACCACGCTCCGCCCCGAGCAGGCCGAGTACATCGGCGTGAAGGTCGAGGGCCCGTACAAGCCGGACCACTACCGCTACTGAGCCACCCGGCCCGGTCACCGTCCTCCGAGGCAGGCCCCCGCACCCCCGTGCCGGGGGCCTGCCCCTTTGGCCGAACCGGTCCGTGTCGGCAGCGTCCCGGACCAGCCCGTCAGACCCCAGGACCCCCATGCCCCGCGGCCGCTATTCGCTCCACGATCCGCACGATCACACCCCCCTCGCAGAAGAGCACTTCCACTGCGCCCCCGGCCCCTCCGGCTGGCGCTACGTCGCCCAGACGACGACACCCTCGGGCGACCACCACGGCTCCGTCGACCTCGCCCTCGACGACCTCGGCCGCCCCATCCGCCTCGAACTCCACGCAGGCGGCTGGCAGGTGCGCGGCGCCGCCCTCGACGGGGTCACCTGGGTCCGCACGGACCCCACCGGCGCTCACGCCACGGAAGGCAACGTCCGCGCCCACGCGTTCACCGGCACATCCCCCGCGTTTCTCGTCGCCACCACTCGTCTCCTGCGCCTCACCCCCTCCAGCGCGGCCACCCGCGTACGCCTCGTCGCCTTCACGGACCCGGTCCTCGCCCCGCGCACCGTCGACCAGTCCTGGGCCCTGGTGAACAGAGAAACACACGGCACTGACAACGGCCCCCTGACCGTGGACGAATACCAGGTCACAGCCCTGGACACGGGCGAGCAGCACGCCGTGCACATCGCCGGCGACGTGGTCCTCGCGGCCCCCGGCATCGAGCTGGAGGACCTGGACTCACCGCCGACCGTGTTCGAGTGACGACCGCGTCCGAGTGACGTCCGCGCCCGAGCGATGCGTGGCCCCCGCGAAGGTCGGCCTGCCGGCACCTCAGGCCGGGGGCACGAACCCGGTGGCGGGGGATTCGGCTGAAGCACCCTCACCCCGTGCCGGCGCAGGCTGCGCGGACCCGCCGCCCGGCGGTGCTGCCCGCTCGACCGGCACGGCGGGCGGAACGTAGGAGGCACCGGCCGCCGAACCCCCCGCCGGCTGCCCGGCGGGGCCGACCGCCGAACCCTTCCCGTTCTCGAACACCCGCCGCACCTCACGTGCCTGCCGCTCCTGGAGCACCGCGGCCAGATAGTCGGCCGGGGGCACCCCCGGCGGCACCGGAGCACCCGTCCGCGCCGCGAGATCACCGGCGAGACGTTCCGCCATGGCCCGGCCCACCTGCGGATCCAGCTGCCGCGTCCGCGCCAGGTACTGGCGCACGGCCAGCCACAGCCCGTCGGGAACCGCGGACAGGTCCAGCCCTGAGAACCGCCCGGCGAGCCCGGGCGGAGGCGGCGCGATGAACCCGGTCCGCGCCACGGGCACCCGCTCCCGCACCACGAGAGTCCCCGCGAACACGTCCCCGAGCCGCCGGCCCCGCGCCGATATCAGCGAGGCGATACAGGCGACGACTCCGAAGGTCAGCAGAATCTCGAAGGCCCCGATCGCGCCGCGCACCAGCGCGTGGCGGAACCGGATCGGCCCGCCGTCGTCCCGCACCACCCGCAGCCCGCACACCAGCTTCCCCAGCGAACGCCCATGGCTCAGCGTCTCCACCGCGATCGGCGCACCCACAAGGATCAGCACGAATGTCGCAATGGACACCGCGGTCTGCGCGGCCTGATCCAACGACGCGGTCGCCATGAGCAGCCCCACGGACACGGCGATGTAGGCCACCACGGCCACGACCAGATCGAGCAGCACGGCCAAGGCCCTGCTGGGCAACCTCGCCGGGCGCAGCTCAAGCGCCACAGCCTCGCCCGTCACCAGCTCACTCACGCCCGCCGTCCTTCCCCTGGCCTGCCCCGAGAACGGCCAGTCTGCCAAGCTGAGCGCACATCGCGCCGCAGTACGACAAGCTGACATCCACGACGAGTCGCGACGATCAGCCGAGGAGCAGGCACACCGATGGACCTCGACGTCTTCGTCTCCGCCCACCGCGCGGAGTGGGACCGCCTGGACGCCCTGCTCCGCCGCCGGCGCCGGCTCACCGGTCCGGAGGTAGACGAACTCGTCGCCCTCTACCAGCGCACGGCGACCCACCTGTCCCTCATCCGGTCCAGCGCGCCCGATCCCCAGCTGACCGGCCGGCTCAGCCAACTGGTGGCACGCGCGCGTGGAGCCGTCACAGGGACCCGCCGTGCCTCCTGGCGCGACGTGACCCGCTTCCTCGCATACGGGTTCCCCGCCGCCGTCTACCGCTCCCGTCACTGGTGGGTGCCCACCGCGCTGCTCTCCGCGCTCGTCGCGGCCCTCCTGGGCTGGTGGATCGGCACCCACCCCGACGTCCAGGCGACGATCGCGGCCCCGAGCGAACTACGCGAGCTCACCCGCCCCGGCGGCGAGTACGAGTCGTACTACTCCAGCCACCCCGCGGCCTCCTTCGCCGCCCAGGTCTGGACGAACAACGCCCAGGCCGCCGCCATCTGCCTGATCCTGGGCGTCTTCCTCGGCATTCCGGTCATCTGGATCCTCTTCCTGAACATGCTCAACCTCGGCATCGGCTTCGGCCTGATGTCCTCGGCCGGCCGCCTCGACACCTTCCTCGGCCTCGTCCTGCCGCACGGCCTCCTGGAACTCACCGCCGTCTTCGTCGCCGCGGGAACCGGCCTCCGTCTCGGCTGGACCCTCATCGACCCGGGCCCCCGCACTCGCCGCACAGCCCTCGCCGAGGAGGGCCGTGCCGCCCTGGGCATGGCCATCGGCCTCGCCCTCGTGCTCTTCGTCGCCGGTGCCATCGAAGGCTTCGTCACCCCGTCCGGCCTGCCGACGTGGGCCCGCATCACGATCGGCGTCGTCGCCGAGCTGGCCTTCCTGACCTACGTCTACGTCCTCGGCGGCCGCGCGGCCCGCGCCGGGGAGACCGGCGACGTAGAGGCGGCCGAACGCAGCGCCACCGTGCCCACGGCCGCCTGATGTGCATCCACGCCCGCTGAGCTGCTAGTGTCCTCTTCGCCCCGCAAGAGCCGTTGACACGGCGCGAGCGGGGAGGTAGATTCGAACAGTTGCCTGGGACTGGACCTGATCCGGTCGGTGACCTTGAGAACCTATCGCTTCTCGAAATATCGATTTCGACGAAGCCCCTCCCGATGAAATCGGAAACCGATGGCCGGTCTGACCGGCTCGAAAGTTCTGATAAAGTCGGAACCGCCGGAAAGGGAAACGCGAGAGCGGGAACCTGGAAAGCACCGAGGAAATCGGATCGAGAAAAGATCTGATAGAGTCGGAAACGCAAGACCGAAGGGAAGCGCCCGGAGGAAAGCCCGAGAGGGTGAGTACAAAGGAAGCGTCCGTTCCTTGAGAACTCAACAGCGTGCCAAAAGTCAACGCCAGATATGTTGATACCCCGTCCATCGGATCACCGATGGTCGAGGT